>DKUJ01000021.1:5835-8802 GCA_002490635.1 Porphyromonadaceae bacterium UBA7207 | reverse complement strand
GGTGTGGGTGCGCCCATCCAGGGCATGGCCGGCAGCAGGCAGCGGGTGGTGAATGCCTTGTTGAGCAGGTAGTGGCCGAAGAGGGGAGCGGTGCGGTAGATGTACTTGCAGGAATAGAAGATGGAGCCGGGAGCGTTGTCGAGGTTGAACTCTCGGTTGAGGTAGATCTGGTCGACGTATTCCTGGAAAGTGGTGGCTCCTGGGCCGGAGGCGTAGTCGGGGCGTGCAGCCATGGTCTGTGCTTCCACAGTGCTTTCAGCGGGGCTTTTGCTCTGGGCGGTGAGCGAGCTGATGGAGTGCGATACGTAGAGGTGTCGGTTCCATTTGTTGGCTACCATGCTCCACCATTCGGTTGCGAGGTCGTAGTGTGTGCTGTTGCCGATAGTCCAGTATATCTGTGGGGATATGTAGTCGAGCGACTGCTGCGATACCCATGCGATGGGGTCGGAGTAGATGTCGTTGTACTGCCAGTCGCTGCCTGTGGGGCAACGGGGAATGCCGTATTTGCGGGCTACATTGGCGTCGGTGCATGCTATGCCTGCTGGCGACACGCCGAAGCGTACCCATGGTTTCGCTTCCTTGATGGTGGAATACACGGAGGCTATCATGCGGTTCACGTTGTCGCGGCGCCAGTCGCCGATGCTGAGGTTTCCGCCGGCGTTCTTGTATGCGTCGTAGAGGTTTCCGTCGTGGCTGGTGTTTGTGCCCGAGAGATAGAAGTAGTCGTCGAAGAGTACGCCGTCGATGTCGTAGTTGGTAACGATTTCATCGATGATGTCGCATATGCGCTGTGTCACTTCGGGGAGGCCGGGGTTGAGAATGGATGCAGTGGTGCCGGAGCTGTTGGTCACGTCCATAACCCAGTCGGGGTTGGTGTCGCGGTAGTCGCCTGGGAGGCCTGTCCACTGTCCTTTTACGCTTTCGAATCGATAGGGGTTGAGCCATGCATGGCATTCGAGGCCTCTTTTGTGGCATTCCTGCACGACGAATTCGAGGGGGTCCCATCCGGGATCCTTGCCTCGGGTATCCACCAGGTCGGAGCTCCAAGGCTCGAAGGAGGAGCGGTACATGGCGTCGCATCGCGAGCGCACCTGGAAGTTGACGGCGTTGAAGTTGTTGATTTCCAGAGAGTCGAGCAGTGTAATCATCTGCTGCTTCTGTTTTTCAATCTGGGAAGTGTTGCCTGTCGAACTGATCACGGTCTGGGGCCAGTCGAGACGCCAGACTGTTGCCACCCAAGCCGAGCGCATCTCTCGGTCGGGCACTGACTGTGCGGAGGCCGGAGTCGCTGCCAGCAACAGGAGTGCCAGCAGTGAAACCATAGTGTAGATTTTTTTCATTGCTTTATAGATGTACTTAGTTAATTGGGTTTCGGGTTACTTTTTTCGGGCAAATCCCAGGGCGTGCCTGTGGTCGCAGCCTCGTGGGGTGAGCGTGCCGTGGGTGAAGCCGGGTGTGAGTCCGGTGGTATCGGCATAATGCGGGTATAGGAGCACGGTCCCCCGCGGATAGCGTCCGGCTTCCTGGACGTTTTCGACAGGACGCAGGCGGTCGTTGTAGTAGAAGTCGAGGGTGAAGAGGCGGTACTTGTTGTCGGCCGGGGGCTGGAGGATGAGAATGGCTGTGTCGGCACCGGCATCGATTGTCGGTATCAGGTTTCTGTCGCTGCGCGGATTGAGCACGGCGGGCATCACGCAGGCGATATATGCCAGATATAGCGACCATACGGTGAGGAGCAGGTGTCCTGCCGGGCTGTGGCGGTTTATCATCCACGCTATTCCGAGAGCCGGAGGCACGGCCAGGGCAATCCATCCGTACCAGTGAGGTGCGGCCAGCGGCAGCGCGGGCTGCGGGAATATGTATAATGCAGTGAATACCAGCGGTACTGCGATGGCCAGGACGGAGAACAGCCATGTGAACCATTTCAAGGGGCGGCGTGCGGTCTCGCTATCGGCTATGGAGGCTATCGCATAGCACACGAATGGGTAGGCCGGCAGCAGGTATACGCTCCGTTTGCTCGATGGTATGCAGTAGAAAGCCACCACCGCCACCGCCACCGTGAGGGCGAGCATGCCGGCGGGTTTCAGAGGTGTGCGCCTTGCCTTGCGCAGGGTTGTGGCAGCCATGAGCACCATGAGTGTCCATGGCAGGCATCCTGCTATAAGTGTGATGAAGTTGTAGTAGAAGGGCTGCTCGTGGCTTTCGTAGCTCATCTGTCCGGTGAGTCTGCCGATGTTTTCCTCGAGCATGAGGTCGAGGAAGGCATCGCCCCCCCGCAGCCATGCGGCGTAGTACCATACAGCGGGCAGCAGCATTGCCGCCAGTGCCAGCGAGAGCATGCGCAGCAGGGTGGGGAAGAAGCGCTCGCCACGGAAGAGGAAGAAGATTCCCATGGCCATGCATGGCAGCAGAGAGCCTACGGGGCCTTTGGCAAGGACCGCGCCGGTGAGGAGCGCCCAGGCGGCAAGCCATTGCGCGAATTTTCCTTTGCCGCGCCTGTCCTCGCGGATGCGGTATAGGATATAGACGGGGATTACCATGCAGGCAGTGAGCACCATATCGACACGGCACGCCATCGCTGCGCGGAACACTTCGAAGCATGTCAGTGTGACGATGCTCATAACAATGGCGAAGCGGTCGCCGCGTTCGCGCCTGGCCCATGCGAATCCTGCCATTATCAGGGCTATGGCCGCCAATGCGGAGGGAAGACGCGAGAGGTATTCGTTGACTACACCTCCGTTGAACAGCCACGCCGCGGCGGCTATCATCCATGCCAGCAGCGGCGGTTTGTAGGGCATGTCGGAGCCGAAACTCAGAGGCAGCACCCAGTCGCCGCTCTGCAGCATGGTTACGGCCACAATGGCCTCGCGCGGTTCGCCCTTGGAATTGAACCAAGTTTCCCCCAGCCAAGGCAGCAGCAACAGCATGCTGAGCAGCAGGACAATGGCGGTGGCGAATCGTACTCGT
>DKUJ01000021.1:4761-5517 GCA_002490635.1 Porphyromonadaceae bacterium UBA7207 | reverse complement strand
TATCTCCTCGGTAAAACATTTCACAAAGGTAGACAAATCTTTTCTATTTATGGTGTAGAGTCCGTAAAAATTGGGCGATAGGTCGAGCTAATTTGTAACAGTTTTGTTATAAAGATATCTTTGCACCGATATTCTCCACTTATGCACACGTTTTTCCGCAATATTCTACTGATATTATTGGCATTGCCTTGGCTGTCCGCGCAAGGGCAGGAACCCTTGGTGCCGTTTGAAGGCGCGGGGCGCGTGGCCAGCCTGCCGGCAGTCGGGCTTGTGAGTGCCTGTGATGCCGTGCCTGACACGACGTCGTTCGGCGCCATTGCCGGCACAGGCGCCAAGCCTGCGCGGCTGTCGCTCTACGAGCTTCCCTATTCGCTTACCGCCAGCCAGCCCGACTGGCCCCGGCTATGGCTCAACGCGGGAATTTTCGCAGGCGCCTATGTGGGCACCCTGGCGGTGCTGGAATGTCTGCCGGAGGGTGCGACAAACTGGAACCGTGCCTCCATAGAGAATATGCCTTGGTACGAGCGGTGGAAACGCAATGTAATAGAGAAGGGTCCGGAATGGGACGGCGACGATTTTGTGTTCAACTATGTGCTTCATCCCTATGCCGGCGCCGTGTACTTCATGGCGGCGCGGTCGGCGGGTTTCAACTTCTACCAGTCGTTGCTGTTCTGCGCCTGCGTGAGCACAATAGGCTGGGAGTTCGGCATCGAAGGCACTATGGAGCGCCCCTCGATTCAGGATATCTTCATCACT
>DKUJ01000021.1:4029-4465 GCA_002490635.1 Porphyromonadaceae bacterium UBA7207 | reverse complement strand
GATTCAGGATATCTTCATCACTCCTCTTGTGGGTTCGCTTGTGGGTGAGCTGTTCTACAAGGCCAAGCGCTACCTGGTGACTCATGACTACCGTTTGCTCGGCTCGCGCTTTTTAGGCGGATTTGTGGCTTTTGTGGTGGATCCCGTGAATGAAGTCGTGGGACTGTTCGGCGGCAACGATGCGCGTCGTGTGGGTGCCACCTGCCGCAGGCCGGCAGTGGAATCGTCGCTGTCGCCGATGGCGATGTCCGGCGGCATGGGCTTTACCTTCCGCTGCGTTTTCTGATGGCGTTTTCAGGCCAAGTGTCTGAAAGCGTTGTGCGAAAAGAGAGTGAAGTTGCTCCATTATTGGCCATGATTAGACAGAGATTATGGATTTGCCGAAGAATGCGGAAAGCATTGCAAGTGTCGAGATAGTGAAGTTGTGCTGTCCGCT
>DKUJ01000021.1:0-3748 GCA_002490635.1 Porphyromonadaceae bacterium UBA7207 | reverse complement strand
GATAGTGAAGTTGTGCTGTCCGCTGAGCCACTTGGTGACTTCACACGGACGTTTGCCGAGAGCATCGGCAAACTGTTTCTTCGACAGCCCGCGTTCCTGCATCAAGTCATAGATGCGGTCGGAGATTTGAAATGAAAGGTCGGCCTCCCGCTTTATCCGCTCCGGGATAGGTCCCAACATTTCTTCAAGAGATTTGGCAGTCCTCTTCATAGCTCAAAAATATTGTCGGTTTCTATTGTGGATTCGGTTATATTTACGTTGCCGTTTGCCACTTCCCGCCTGAGAAGTTCCTCAAACTTTTGCAGTGTCATGACATAGCCGTTTAATATGGGGTCGTCCTCATAACGGCGCGTTTTCTTGACTCCTCCGTTGCCGAGTACAAGGATTTTGTCGGAAAGACGCAGGCAATAGAGGCGGAGTTTTGATGATGTGACTGGGATGGCTACAACCGAGTCGCTCATTTTGCCCTCGTTGCGGAAATAACGCTCTAATGCTCCGGTCCGCGCTATCCGTGTCACAAAAGCCGCAATGCGGGCGTAATCCTCGCTGTATTCGGCATCATCCCTGAATTTGGCAATGAATTTTTCAAATTCGGATTCCATATCCCGGAGGAACTGCAACGTGTAGATGGTGCAGTTCTCGCCGTCTTTTATCAGGAAAAGTTCAACTTCGCTCATATTGGAGTTTATTGCGTTTTATTATAACGCAAAGATACGATAGATATTTTACTTGAAAATAAAATATCGCGAAAAATTCGCAGCGGATTATCTGTTTTGTTTGTAAGTGTTTTTGTTCGCTGGCATTGGGCATGCCATAGGCATGCAGCTACGTTTTTGCGTGGGGGTGCTGTGTGTGCGTGTTGGGCGTGCGGCTACGTTTTTTGTGAAACAGCGAAATCAGGTATATTGCTGTTTTAGTAATTCCAATCCTTTCTCGGTAAGGCGGTATTTCTGTTTCGGATGGCTCGGTTGTTCCGGATATGATGGAATGATATAGCCTTCATCCAATGCAGGATGCAGGTAGTTTGTTCTGAATGTGTGGCGATGGTTCAGTTTCAATGCCTCCATTATTTCTCTTACAGACAACTCGCGTTTATTCAATATTTTCACTAAAGCGAATACTTGGTCGGTGCCTGGTCGGCTCTTGGTCGGTGCCTGGTCGGTGCTTGGTCGGTTTGTCACCTCGCATTTGAATATAAGCGTTACACTGTCACTCCATATTCTGTATTCCGGTTCGGGCAATCCGGCTTTGCGACACTCGGACATCATCAGTCCTATCCCGCGTCCCCAGCTTTCCAACACCTTTCGCTTATATAAGGCATTTGCCAATAACGGATTTTGTGGTTTGGATTCATGCTCGGACTTCATTCTTTCCGCATCCCAGTTGGGCGGAAAAGTTCCTACGTTCTCTATCATCCATTCTAACCATCTGTAAATCATCCATTGGTTCCATGCTGATTGTACTAAATTAGTACTGTATGGATAATTGGAGGAAAATAGAAACAACTACTTTATTGATATTTAATGGCTGTTGATGATTTTTAATTGCCTCAATTTCCCCAAATCCTCACGTCGCTAATCGGATTCGAGCCTAAGAAATTTGTTCATACGGGAGATACAGCGTTTTTTCTGATCGAGATTTGGATGTACATACAAATTGAGGGTCGTCGCAACATTCGAGTGTCCGAGTATTACACTTACGGTTTTATAGTCGCATCCGCTTTCAATACATCTGGTGGCGAATGTATGGCGCAACCCGTGGAACACGATAGGCGGGATTTCAAGACGTTTGAGAATCCTGCTGAAAGTCTCTCGGTATGTACGTGGTTCTTTCGCTTTGGTGCCATCGCCGACTACATATTTTTCTGCTTTTTGTTGTTTCTTCACCACATTCAATGCTTTGAAAAGAAGTGGTGACATAGGTATTTCACGGTTTGAGTTCCGTGTCTTGGGCGTGGAGACGTATTGTTCAGTTGCCATCAGGTCGCAATTGTATATTCGTCCAGTAGTGCCTGCAACTGTAATAATACGGCGTACAATATCCACATCCTTCCATTGAAGGGCGCACACTTCCCCTATGCGCAAGCCGCAACACAGAGCAATCATTATCCCTATATTCTGAGGCGTAGGGTCAGATGCAATCGTGTTCAGTAGTTTTTTGTGATCGGGTAATGACAGCACGGGCAAACTGCGTGCGGCTGTATCCGAGGGATATTCGATGTTCCAGGAAGGCATCTCAAACATACCTCTCTTTGCTCCGAAACGCCCCACGGATTTAAGCACGGCAATAATGTCATGGACCGTTTTCTTGCTCAGTCCAGTATCAAGCTTGCCGAAAGCAAATTGTTGTACTTCTGCTTCCGATATGAATACAGAATCGGCGAAAACTGGCATGAGGTGAGTCTTTAGGATAAGAGCATAGGCGCAGTATGTCGAGTGTTTGACCACACTGCGCCTGTTTTCTTTCCATAGTTCCGCTATTACGCGGAAAGTCGATGTGTTGGGCATACTTTGTGATTTTTATGATTCACAAGATATGCGCTGTCTTATTTCAACGGTTGCCTTTAGCCCGGTTGTGGTGCTTACAGAGCATCTGACAGTTTGAGATGTCAGTCGCGCCCCCTTTGCTCCATGCCGTTACATGGTCGGCATCCATTTCGTTCAACTTCCATATCTTGTTTGCGTTGGCGTCATGGCCTATGGCACAGAAAGGACAGTTGGACTTGCCGGCGGCTTTCGCCTGTTCGGTCTGGCGGGCATACATGGCCCGCTTTGTCGCTTCGTCAAATATGCGGATATCCAGTAGCTTCGTGTCGGTCTCTCCACCTAAAAGAAATTCAAACACGCCGCGCCTATTCTTCACATACGGGTCGGCATACAGTTCCGTTACTCGCTGTTTCATGTGAGCAGGATTATATGGCTGTGTATGATATTTCTCGTAAAGTTCGCCCCACGGAAGTCCGCGCATCTCATTTTCAACGAGAGGAAACACCGTTCGAACCCAGTCTATGACAGAGTTGAAATAATTAACAAGTTCCGTAATGTCGGAGCTGAAACGGTGGTCGCGCATATATTCCTCTGCTTTGCCACGGCTGACCCATTCAAGAGCCGTGGCAAGAAAGTCCTGTCGGTTTGCAGCCCCTGAGACATATGCTTGCCACTTCTGCATCTTGGAGTTCTGAGTATTGCTGAAAATTCCTTTTGCCGCAGTGACGAAAGGTCCTGAATAAACGGCATTAAGCAGTTCCTGCGTGTTAAGCGGTACTCCGGCGATATTTATCGTGCGGAACCATTCCTTAATCTCGGCCTCAGTCCCTTCACATTCGTATATGAGAAGTTCTGTGGCGAGGAACTTTTCCCTTTTTTCTTTGGCAATAGAACCAATGCTTTGGGGTAGTCCGTTCTCGTCCTTGATACCGAGTTTCCCATTATAGAACCGTCCTAAAGATGTAATGCGCTGTTGTCCGTCAAGCACCTCCAACCGTCCGTCTGCCGTCCTGTTGAAATAAATTACACCAAGAGGATAGCCTTTCAGGACGGAATCAATCACTGCCACATCCCTCTTGCCGTCGGCATATATGTAATTACGCTGATATTCGGGCTGTATGGTCAGTTGACCACCCATGCCGAACAGACCTTTGGCCTCAAGCTCGTTATAGACAAAACCGTCGCATATGTCGGCGACTGTCCATTCTGTATGTAGTTTTGTTTCCATATTCTTTTTTAGTAGTTTAGTTGAAATATTAGGG
>DKUJ01000038.1 GCA_002490635.1 Porphyromonadaceae bacterium UBA7207 | reverse complement strand
AACATTTAATTAACATTTCAAGGGGAACCTTTCATGTCACTTAATTGTTAAACACGTTTGATTGCCACAAAGTTACAACTTTTCGGCGAAACTCCAAGATTTTCGTCCAAATTGTACCTTGCGCCATCAATCACACTTGTCCCTAATTGCCAATTGAATTTTCATTTTTTCCCGGAGGCAATTTTCAGCACTGCGAAATCGCATTGTCATTCAAGGACACATCACGAGTCGCGATAAATCCATCATACATTAATATATAAGAGTCGGCTCCACAATCCCATCCATCACTATACGTTATATATCCCTTCAAGACTCAAAATTGGACTTTTCGGGAACGATTGTACTATATAGGGCAAATTATAAACTATCTTTGTGCTTCTTTTCGGCTCTATTGCAATTACAATCCGGCCAAAACAGCCAGCGAACAACAGAATATACCGCAAGATGGATTATCAATTCTCTAATGACAGATTTTACCAGGAGCTACGCCGCCAAAGCCGTTTGGCAAGCGACTATGGCGAACTGGAAGGACTTCTTGTACTTTCCCATTTCAACGCCGACGACATTTTCACAGACAGGCAACACAGCGAAATATACCCTCTCGATGGCGCTGCCGTGGTGATTGTAAGTAGAGGCAGTATCGCATTGACAAAAAACACACTCCACTTCGAGCTGCAAGGCCCGGCGTCGGTATTTCTTGAGCCTGGAGCGAAAATCGGACCATGGCTAACGGAATTCCGCGACTGCGACATGTACGTTATTTACATGACTCCGGAATTTCTGAAGGACCTGCATCTTTCAGTGAATGTATTCATCAGCGAGGAAATGCTTGAAATATCCCGGCCGTACATAGAACTGTCGGATCATGAAATCGCACAGGAGCTACGATATCTCAAAATTATCCGCAGCGTACTCTCCGACGAATTCAACCCGACCCTCAACCGGCACATACTCTCGTCGCTTGTTTCGTCGTTGTTCTACCAGAACAGCGTATACCATTTCAAACGAATCGGGAGCACCGTAATCGAGCGGACACCCAACCGACGCAGCAACTACGTGCGCGATTTCATGCGTCTGGTGCATCAGCACCACTCGCAGGAACGCTCCGTGCGCTACTACGCCAGCAGGCTGTGCGTATCGCCGAAATACCTTTCCGTTATCATCAAAGAAAGCACCGGACGTACCGCCGCAGCATGGATTGACTACTTTGTAATCAACGAGGCCAAGAACCTACTGAGATTTTCCGGCATGAATGTCCAGCAGGTGGCCTACTCCATGAATTTCTCCAACCAGAGCTCATTCGGCAAATACTTCAAGCATCTCACAGGGATGTCGCCCACCGACTTTCAACGCAGCAACTAACGCACCAAACAGAGTTTTCATACGTTATATAGACAGCGGTGGCGCATTAAAAAAAGCGCATCCGACAAAAAAACGCTTCAACTCCGAACTCAAATGAAAGGTAAAAATCTATTTATGACAGCTCTGATAATGCTGGTTGCCGGCGTAGCGATGATAATCACAAGCGACACTCTCGCGAGCGCGCACATTGTCGTCGGCGGTGGCATCCTTTTCATTCTGGCAGGCATTGCCAACATGCTGTTTTTCCTGGGCGCACGCGATCGCCACGGACACGTCCGCACCGGCGCCTTCGGGAGTGCGGTAGGCTGGGTGGCAAGCGCAGCAGCCATCGTTCTCGGCACAGCCATGCTGCTGTTCCAGCAGACATTCTTACCGCTGGTGTCGTTCATTTTCGCAGTAATGGTACTGTTCGCCGCAATATACCAGACGTGCCTGCTGCTTTTCGGGACGCGGCCTATGCGCCTCAGCCCCTGGTTCTTCATAGTGCCCATGCTTCTGCTTGTAGCCGCAAGCTACATCTTCCTGAAAAGGGGCGACATCAACACTACCGACCAACACATTATGCTGATATCGGGATGCGCATTCACCCTCTTCGGAATTGTCTCGATTGTCGAAGGCATCATCATAGCACACGGCAACCGACGCATCGACAAAGCGGCACAGGCAAAGCCCGAACCGGCTCACACGCCAGACTACAATATTGAAAAAGATACCACCGCATACGATCTGCCAACAGAAGCAAAAATAACAGAAACCCAGCCCACAGACGTGCGTCCGGCAGAATCACAGCCGACAAACGCCGACGGCACCGACAACACAAATGACAGAGCCGACTTTTATGGGAATTGAGAACCCGATGGTGTGGTTCGACCTCGACGACACCATATGGGACATGAGCGGCAACAGCACCATCGCCCTCACCGAAATATACAACACCAATCGCATTGTCAGCAGCGCCTTCGGAGCCTCAGGGCTCCAAGGCTGGCTCGACTGCTATCACAGCATAAACAGAAAACTCTGGGAAAAGTACGACAACAAGGAGATTGGCCGCAGCACTCTCCGGCTTGAGCGTTTCGCCCAACCTCTGATATGTGCGGGCATGAACCGCAAGGAAGCCGAAAAACTGTCGCGCGAGCTTGATGGCGAATACCTGCAACTGCTTGGCGACTGCCCGGGGCTGATAGACGGCGCCACCCAGGCAATCGCCGCCATCCAGGCACGCGGGCTGCGGACAGGAATAGTAAGCAACGGATTCCGCGAGGTACAGTACCGCAAACTTCAGTCGGGAGGTCTGAACGGGTTGTTTTCGCCAATAATACTCAGCGATGATGTCGGATGCAACAAACCCGATTCTGAATTTTTCCGCCATGCAGAACAAACAGCCCAAACAGACCCGGCGCACTGTATCATAATAGGCGACAACGCCCGCTCCGACATTGCGGGAGCCATCGACGCCGGATGGGGTGGCGCCATATGGCTGGCAGATACTTCGACACCCATTCCCGAATGCCTCAGAAAGCGACCGGGACGCTGGCTGAGAATCCACCACATGGCAGATCTTGCAAAAATCCGGTAACGACTTCCCTCAAGCGCCCGCAGACATCCTGCCACACCATAACTGCAACACCGGACTTTCCGGGGAAGCTGTGTTCAAATCCGGAACAGCGGCATCTGCGAAAACCGCCGCCGTTAAACCAATCATTGATTTTGCTCCTGCCGGCTGAACCTATATACAGCCGCAAAACAAACATTATTTGCGGGTTAGGCTATTTTTATCTGGTATTTTTGCTCTTGATTGAAAAAAAATTATGATATTTGCACCTGCAAAAAGCGGAGCAACCTGCCGACAAGCAGGCCACAGCCTCTATTTTGGCAATACAAGGAGCTCTCCTCCAACCTGAAAACCAACACATCAAATAAATTCACAGCAATGACAAAAGCCGACATTGTCAACGAAATCTACAAAAGCACGGGCATCGACAAAGCCGCTGTCCTCACCACAATCGAGCGGTTCATGGAAGTAGTGAAAGACTCTCTTGCCAACGGTGAACACGTATATCTCCGCGGTTTCGGTAGCTTCATTATCAAAACACGTTCCGAGAAGACAGCCCGCAACATCTCCAAAAACACCACCATCATCATCCCTGAGCACAAAATCCCCGCTTTCAAGCCCGCACGCGTGTTCATGGAAGAGGTTAAGGAAAGCAAATAAGACAACCGAAACCATTGCCGCAGCAAAGCTCACAGCCGGATAGCGGCTTATACAATATTAATCACTCAAACCCTAGCAACAATGCCCAGCGGAAAGAAAAGAAAAGGCCACAAAATGGCTACCCACAAACGCAAAAAACGCCTAAGGAAAAACCGTCACAAGAAGAAATAAGGCGCACGGAATCTCACAGCGGCAAAGCCTGCTCATCGCAGGTATGCCCAAGAGAAACCCACACACCCTTGCACAATGCGCCCTGCAGCCTTGTGAGGATTACGGCCTATAAAGAATACCGACAGACACGCAGACGCACCGGGGAGAATCCCAGTTGCGTCGGCGCGTTTTGTCGTCTCATGAAGTGAACAAAGGCATTCCTCCGCCGGCCACCCCATCCCCGCATAAGCCAGGGCAGATCCTTTCAAACCAAACCCACACAACAATGAAAAGCGAACTCATCGTAGACGTCCAGTCATCGGATGTATCGATAGCGCTTCTGGAAGAAGGCCGACTTGTGTCGCTTCAGAAAGAACAGCGCAATATCGCATACGCCGTCGGCGACATTTACCTTGCCAAGGTGAAGAAGCTCATGCCGGGACTGAACGCTGCATTTGTGAATGTGGGCTATGAAAAGGATGCATTCCTACACTACCTCGACCTGGGAGCGAACTTCGGCTCATACTCCGAATACTTCCAGAAACTCCTTGCCGACCGCCGCAAGCGCCCGCAACTGGAACAGATAAAGCTCAAACCCGAAATCGACAAGCACGGCTCCATCACCGATGCCATCGAACAGGGCCGCGAACTGCTGGTGCAGATTGTGAAAGAGCCAATATCGTCGAAGGGCCCGCGACTGACAACAGAGCTGAGCTTCACCGGCCGCTATATGGTGCTGACACCCTTCTGCGACAAAATATCCATTTCGCAGAAAATCAAAAGCACCGAAGAGAAAATGCGCCTGCGCAGGCTTATGGAAAGCATGAAGCCGCGCAACTTCGGCATCATAGTGCGCACCTCGGCCGAAGGGAAAAAGGCCGAAGACCTCTATACCGAACTCAAGACATTGCTCAAGGCCTTCGACGAATGCTGTGCCAAAGCACAGCGCGTGCAGCCGCCGGCTCTTGTCTTTGAAGAAGAAAGCCGCATCGTGGGCATGCTCCGCGACGTATTCAGCCCCTCTTTCGAAAGCATATACGTCAACGATCCCGACACCCACGCACAGATTCAGAACTATGTAAGTCTGATTGCCCCCGAGCGTGCCGACATTGTGAAACTCTACACAAAGAGCGAACCCATCTTCGACCATTTCAGCATTACACGCCAGATAAAGTCGTCGTTCGGGAAAACAGTGTCGTTCAAGAACGGTGCATACATCATCATAGAGCACACCGAAGCGCTCCATGTGGTCGACGTAAACTCCGGCAACCGCACAAAAGCGAGCAATGACCAGGAAACCAACGCCCTGGAAGTGAACCTGCGCGCCGCCGACGAAATAGCTCGCCAGCTGAGACTTCGCGATATGGGCGGAATAATCGTGGTCGACTTCATAGACATGGCCAAAGCCGAACACCGGCAGCAGCTCTACGACCACATGCGCGAAATCATGGCGAACGACCGCGCCAGGCACAACATTCTGCCACTGAGCAAATTCGGCCTCATGCAGATTACCCGCCAGAGAGTCCGCCCAGCGCTCGACATCACCGTGGCCGAAACATGCCCGTCGTGCTTCGGACGTGGCGAAGTGCAGCCATCACTGCTGTTCACCGACACACTCTACGAAAAACTGGAGTACATAGTGCGCGACCTCGGCAAACGCGATTTCACCCTCTTCCTGCACCCCTTCGTCGAAGCATACGTAAAAAAAGGTCTGTTCTTCAACCTCTACCGCACATGGCGGCGGAAACTCGGAGGACGATTCAAAATCATCGCCGACCAAAGCCTGGCATACCTGCAGTACAGAGTAGTCGATGCCGAGGGCTGTGAACTGCAGCTTCAGGCGGAAAAGGATCTGAACCAGAGCTCCGTTACAAAGACCGAACAGAAAGCCCGCAACCGCGCAGGCAACGACGACGAAACCACCCGCGGCAGCCAGCGCAAAGAACAGCCGAAAGGCAACGCGCCAGCAGCCCGGAAACAGCAGCCACAGCAGAAACAGGACAACGACGACAAACCGTCCAGGCAGGAGAAAGCGCAGCCCGACACAAAGGCCGCCAAAAAACCGGCAACTCCGGCTACACAGGCCCCACAAGCTCCAAAGCAGAACAAACAGCAGGAGGCAACCCTGCTGCTTCCTGCCCACGAAGAATCCACGGCGCCCAAGACAACATCGGTTCAGGCCATTCCCCAGCACGACAGCATCGAGGACAACCCCGCAACAACCGCCACAGACAACCTGCCTGAAAACACATCGGCAGAGGCAGAAATTGCGACTGAAAACGGAACAGCACCCGGCGCGCCTGCAAAACTCACCAAGAGCCAGCGCCGGCGCCGTGCCCGCAAGCGCTCCCGCGAAGCCGCAAAAGCGGCTCTGGCGGAATCCGCAGAAACAGTCGAAGCAGAAGACGCTCCCATGCAGGAACAACCTGCCGACTAACAATAAACAAAAAACCAAGGAATACATCCCAAGCCCACATCCGACGCTCCGCCCCAGGCAGAGCGTCGGATTTTTCAGCCGCAACACGCGCAAGACACAGCCAACATATATTCATCGTTTATCAGCCTGTTTACGCACCGTTTGTGGAAAAATAGCGTGGCCAACTTGCACAAATCGCCAAATTCTTCGTAAATTTGCAAACCTCCGCAGGTGCAAAACCTCCGGTGCGACCTTGAAAATAAAACACACAACAATATTATTATGAGTACCGAAACAAAACGAGTCTACACCTTCGGCGACGGCAAAGCCGAAGGTAATGCCGAAATGCGGAACCTGCTCGGCGGCAAAGGCGCCAACCTTGCCGAAATGAACCTTCTGGGCATGCCAGTTCCTCCAGGCTTCACCATCACCACAGCAGTGTGCAATGAATACACACAGTATGGCCGTGAAAAAGTTGTAGCCGAAATCCGCAACGATGTGGAAAAAGCCATTGCCCACGTAGAAGAACTCACCGGAAAGAAATTCAACGATCCCGCCAATCCCCTTCTGGTGTCGGTACGTTCTGGCGCCCGCGCCTCCATGCCCGGCATGATGGACACCGTGCTCAACCTCGGCATGAACGATGCCACCGTGGCATCGCTTGCCGAAAAAAGCGGCAACCCCCGCTTCGCATGGGACAGCTACCGCCGTTTCGTGCAGATGTACGGCGACGTTGTTCTCGGCATGAAGCCCAAGAGCAAGACCGACATCGATCCCTTCGAGGAAATCATGGACAAAGTCAAGGAAGAGAAAGGCTACAAACTCGACACCGAACTCACCGTCGACGACCTCAAGAACCTCGTAGTACTCTTCAAATCCGCCGTTAAGGAATACACCGGCAAAGACTTCCCCGACAATGCATGGGAACAGCTCTGGGGCGGCATCTGCGCCGTATTCGACAGCTGGATGAACGAACGCGCCATCATCTACCGCCGAATGAACCAGATTCCCGAAGAATGGGGAACCGCAGTGAACGTTCAGGCAATGGTATACGGCAACATGGGCAACAACTCCGCCACCGGTGTTGCCTTCAGCCGCGATGCAGCCACCGGTGAGAACCTCTTCAACGGCGAATACCTCATCAACGCACAGGGCGAAGACGTGGTAGCCGGCATCCGCACCCCCCAGCAGATCACCATCGAAGGCAGCCGCCGCTGGGCAGCTCTCCAGGGCATCTCCGAAGAAGAACGCCAGAGCAAATATCCCTCGCTCGAGGAATCCATGCCCGTGTGCGCCAACGAACTCTTCGCAATCGCCGACCGTCTGGAAGCATACTACAAAGACATGCAGGATATGGAATTCACCATCCAGGACGGCAAACTCTGGATGCTCCAGACCCGCAACGGCAAACGCACCGGCGCCGCCATGGTCAAAATCGCCATGGACCTGCTCCGCGCCGGCACCATCGACGAGAAAACCGTGCTCCAACGCATGGAACCCCAGAAGCTCGACGAACTCCTGCACCCCGTCTTCGACAAAGCTGCCGTAAAACGCTCCATGGTCGTAGCAAAAGGACTTCCCGCATCTCCCGGCGCCGCTTCCGGCCAGGTAGTGTTCTCCGCCGAAGAAGCCGAAGCCTGGCATGAGAAAAAACGCAAAGTCATTCTGGTGCGCATCGAGACATCCCCCGAAGACCTCCGCGGTATGGCAGTTGCACAGGGCATCCTCACCATGCGCGGTGGCATGACCTCCCACGCGGCAGTCGTTGCACGCGGCATGGGCAAATGCTGCGTATCTGGAGCCGGCGAAATAAAAGTCGACTATGTTGCCAAGACAGTCGAAATGGGTGGCAAGACCTACAACGAAGGCGACTGGATTTCCCTCAACGGTTCCACCGGTGAAGTCTACGACGGCCAGGTGCCCACCACCGAACCCGTACTCGACGGCGACTTCGCAGCCATCATGAACCTCGCCGACAAATTCACCCACACTCTGGTGCGCACCAACGCCGACACCCCCCGCGACGCACGCCAGGCACGCAAATTCGGCGCACAGGGCATCGGCCTGTGCCGCACCGAGCACATGTTCTTCGAAGGCGACCGCATCAAAGCCGTTCGCGAGATGATTCTCGCCAGCGACCTCGAAGGCCGCAAAACTGCGCTTGCCAAGCTCCTGCCCATGCAGCGTGGCGACTTCGAAGGCATCTTCGAAGCTATGGACGGATTCGGAGTAACCATCCGCCTGCTCGATCCCCCGCTGCACGAATTCGTACCCCACCAGACAGCAACCCAGAAAGAACTCGCCGACGAAATGGGCATCACCCTGGCCGAAGTAAAAGCCAAGGTAGACTCTCTGGAAGAATTCAACCCCATGCTCGGCCACCGCGGCTGCCGTCTGGGAATCACCTACCCCGAAATCACCGAAATGCAGACCCGCGCCATCATCGAGGCCGCTCTCGCCTGCAAATCCCGTGGCATCGACGTGCATCCCGAAATCATGGTGCCTCTGGTAGGCTCCCTCAAAGAACTCCAGAACCAGGCCAACGTGATTAACGCCACCGCAGTCAAAGTATTCGAAGAGAAAGGCGACTCCGTGCCTTACCTCGTAGGTACCATGATTGAAGTGCCCCGCGCCGCCCTCACCGCCAACGAAATCGCACAGGTAGCCGACTTCTTCAGCTTCGGCACCAACGACCTCACACAGATGACATTCGGCTTCTCTCGCGACGACGCTCCCAAGTTCCTTAAATTCTACAAGGACCACGGCGTAATCAAGACCGACCCCTTCGAAGTCCTCGACCAGGTTGGCGTCGGCCAGCTCGTTCGCATGGGCGTGGAAAAAGGCCGCGGCGTGAAACCCGAACTCAAAGTAGGCATCTGCGGAGAACACGGCGGCGAACCCTCCAGCGTGATTTTCTGCGCCAAACTCGGCATGAACTATGTAAGCTGCTCACCGTTCCGCGTGCCC
>DKUJ01000045.1 GCA_002490635.1 Porphyromonadaceae bacterium UBA7207 | reverse complement strand
CCCTAATATTTCAAATTGCTCCGGGCAATATTTATCTAAGAAAGTGATTGGAACGCCCATTGCACCGTCATAATCGGCAGGGATTGCATCGGTATATGGTACTTCAATTGCATCATAATTGTCATATTTTGCGTATCCCTTTCCTCTAATGTCCTTATGTTTGGAATACATAATATTTTCTTCCATTGTCATAAGCGATAGAGGCTGATGGCGACGACCATGTTCCAGATTGGAGAACCAACATGAATTACCCAAGCGTGTATAGTTGCCTACATAGCCCATTTTTTCAGCTTTTTTCTTGTATGCTTCAGGAACCACTGTCCCTTCAGGAACACCAAATACCATATCGGTTGAAAAACCTGTTGCCCCAAGCCAAAGACTATTATCCTTGATTAACGGGAAAACCTCTTTATAGGTAATGGCATTTGTATTTCCTATTATCAGACATTTTTTGTCTGCTTCGAATATCCAAGCAAGAAACTCGCGGAAAAGAGAGAATGGTGGATTGGTAACAATGATGTCGGCTTCATCACGCAGACGCGTGACTTCATCGCTGCGAAAATCTCCGTCTCCATCAAGATAACGCCATTCAAGGTCATGGAAATCTATGCGTCCGTCGCCGTCAATGTCATGGTCGAGTACGAATATCTTTCCCCGCACGGATGTCTTGTTAGGGTCAAACTGTGGCGCATCCTGCTCAAAAAGCGATGGCTGATAAGGAGTCTTGTATTTCTTGCTCTCCGGTGCGTATGATGTGGATATCAGTTTTTTCAGGCCAAGTGTCTGAAAGTGTTGTGCGAAATAAAGGGTGAAGTTGCTCCATTCCGGGTCATCACAGGGCAACAGCACGGTTTTCCCACGGAAAACATCAGGGTCAAATTCGAGATATGCGTTTATCTCACGCTCAATATCGTAATATTGAGTGTAGAACTCATCATTCTTGGCGGCTTTGGCCGCCGACAGGGATTCATTGGCCATGATTAGACGGAGATTATGGATTTGCCGAAAAATGCCGACAGCATGGCAAGTGTGGAGACAGTGAAATTATGCTGTCCGCTCAGCCATCGGGTTATCTCGCTCGGACGTTTTCCAATCTGGTCGGCAAACTGTTTTTTAGAAAGACCACGCTCCTGCATAAGAGCATCGATTTTGCTGGATATTGCAAAGGATAAATCGAGTTCTTCTTTTATTTCTTTCGGAACCTGGCCAACCATTTCTCGGTATCTGTTTCTAATATCCTTCATAGCTTAAATGTTTTGTCTGTTTCTATTGTCTTGGATGTTACTGTTACGGTTCCGTCGCGTTGCCCCTCTTTCAAAAGTTCTTCAAACTTCTGTAGAGTAAGAACATATCCGCGCAGTGAGTCATCTTCCTCATATGTGCGCGAGTTCTTGATGCCTCCATTGCCAAGAATCAGAATTTTATCGGAGAGTCGCAAACAATAGAGACGTAATTTTGAGCGAAGTACCGGCAACGCAACTACAGAATCACGCATCTTGCCCTCGGGACGGAAGAAACGTTCCAATGCGCCCTCTTCGGCAATCTTATCTACAAGCTGTACAATTCGCAGTAAGTCTTGATTTAACTGCGCGTCTTCTATGAATTTTGAATAGAAACGTTCGTATTCAGATCCGGACTCAGCCAAGAATTGAATAGTGTATATTGTACATTTATCGGTGTCATTAACTAAAACCAGTTCTACTTCGCTCATATCTATAGGACTTTTGTAACACAACGCAAATATACGATATTTGTTTCACATATATGTAAAACACGTCCCGTTTTTTATGGAAAACCGAATCAACTGCCTTTGGTTTGCTTGCTTTTATTTATAATGGTGTGAGTATAGGGCATGCCAAAGGCATGCGGTACGTTTTTGCGGGGAGGGGGCTGTCAGAAGTCGACGGTGAGGCGGACGTTGAACTGGCGGCGGGTGAGGTAGTTGGGGACGGCATACTGGATGTCGTTCACGTCGGTTACCCAGTAGTATGAGCTTACGTTGCTGATGTCGAGGAGGTTGAACACGTCCACGCCGAGCCATATGCTCTTGAAGTGTTTCCAGATTCCCTGGCGGGTGCTTCCGTCGGCTTTGGGTGTGAGCAGGCCGTAGGCCAGGCCGATGTCGAGGCGTTTGTATGCCGGTGCGCGGAAATATCCTTTGTCGCGGCTGCCGCGGGGTGCTGTGGTGGGCAGTCCGTCGCTGAATATCGCCCTGAGGTTGAACTTTAGCTTCGGGAATTTTGGGAAGTAGTCGGTGAAGAACAGTGCCACGCTGTAGCGCTGGTCGGTGGGTCTTGGCACTTTGACTCCGTTGAGTGTCTCCTGAGTTTTCATCAGCGAGAAGCTGAGCCATGAGTCGGTTCCCTGCACGAACTGTCCGAAGAGCTTGAAGTCGATGCCGGTGGCGAATCCGCTGGTGAGGTTCTGCCCGGCATATACAATCTTGAGGTTGTCGACTTCGTAGGGAATCAGGTTGCCGAGAGCCTTGTAGTATGCTTCGCCTCCGATTTTGAATGGCCTGCCGAAGGCGCGGAATGTGTAGTCGGCTCCGGCGATTAGCTGGAATGAGCGCTGGCTGCGGATGTCGCGGTTGAGGACTATTGTCTGGTTGCCGGCGTTGTCGGTAACGGGCTGCCGGTATTCCTTATAGAAGGGGCTCTGGTAGTATAGGCCGGTGGCGAAGCGCAGGCTCAGGCGTGGATTGGCGTCAGGGACGAATCCGAGGCTCAGGCGCGGGCTTACGAGGAATTCGCGGTTGAAGTCCCAGTAGCTCATTCTGATGCCGCCGTTGATGTTTAGGTATCCTTTGGATGTGCTCAGGCGGTATGAGTCCTGGACGAAGAAGCTGAGTCTGTTGGTGGCGATGTCGTGGGCTGAGCCCATGTTATATACCACTTTGAGCGCGTCGGGGTCGAATGGCAGGGAGAATCCCGCGGAGTCGCGTAGTTCCCATTCGCGTGAGCGGTCGTGGATTTTCTCGTGGCTGAGTGTTATTCCGTAGCTGAGGTTGTGTTTCTTTATACCGGTGGCGCCGCGGAGGCCTACGGTGAGCACGGAGGCTTTGAGGCGGTTTCTGGCGTGTTCGTGGTAGCGGCCTACACCGAGTTCTCCGCCGACGGATTCGCTGTCGCCGGAGGCGTCGCCGGTGCCTGCCTGGTCGAGCCAGTATTCTCCGGAAATGTCGTATGCCACCAGTTCGTTGGTGAGGTAGCCGGAGGCGATGAGTGAGAACTCATTGGCTTTGTTCGGCCTGAAGCCGAGGGTGAAGGCTCCGAAGAATGTCTCGAAGCGGTCTTTCTCCTGGCCGTCGAAGTAGACTGTGAATTCCTTTGCGTCGGTGGCGGTGCCGAACTTTGTGGTGCGGTTGTGTGGGATGAAGCGGTAGTTGTTGATGGCGATGTTGCCGAGGAGCGATGCTTTCCACCGCGGGTCGAAGGTGTAGTTGAGGCTTGTCTGGTAGTCGAGGAACCGGGGGTCGTATTCCCCTTTCTCGTCGAGGGAGCCGAGTAGCGAGCTGTTCTGCTTGTAGCGGATTCCGTGGAGCTGGTTGAAGTTCCTGCCGCTTGTTCCCACGGCGGCTGACGCTCCCATGAGCGAAGCGCTAACTGTGCCTTCGAAGGCTTCGGGTTCGCGGTATGTTATGTCGAGCACGGAGCTCATGCGGTCGGCATACTGTGCGGGGAATCCGCCGGTGGAGAATCCTATGGCTCCCACCATGTCGGGGTTGACGATGCTTAGCCCTTCCTGCTGGCCGGAAGAGACAAGCTGCGGGCGATACACTTCTATTCCGTTGATGTAGACGCTGTTCTCGTCGTATGAGCCGCCGCGGACGCTGTACTGGCTGCTCATCTCGTTGGTCGAGTTCACGCCGGCCATTGTGGTGAGCATGCTTTCGACGCTTCCGCCGGAAACGTCGGGGGCGAGGCGGTATCCGTCTGTGTCGAGGCGCTGGACGCCTCCGAGCTGCCGCTGGAAGTCGGTGACCTCGATGGCGCCGAGTGTGTAGCTCGCCGGTGTCATTTTCACGTTTACGGTGATTTCGCCTTTGGGTTCGATGAGCCTGCGGCGCGATTCCTCGAAGCCTATGCATGAGAACACCACGCGTATGGTGTCGGATTCGGGCACGCTGATGGCGTATCGGCCGTCGAGGCCGCTTGTGGTGCCGAGGGCTGTGCCTGCAATCTTTACCGACACGAATTCGAGGGGTTCGTTTTCCTGGTCGGTAATGAGGCCGCTGATTTTTACGGAAGCGGCGTCGGCAGCCATGCATACTGCCGCTGCGATTAGCGATATGATTACTTTTCTTGTCAGAGTCATCATATTGCTAACGTTCCGTGATTTTAAAAATTGTCCGTGTGGGAGCTATCGCGTTCGATTTGCTGGCGCACTGACTCCTCGTGGAGCACTGCCAGGAACTGGCGCACGAAGGCGGGGTCGAGCCTGAGGCGGTCGGCTTCGGCGAGGCGCTTCTCGATTAGCTGGCGGTAGCGCTGCGGCTGCACCACGGGCATGGCGTTCTCGGTTTTTATGCGTCCTATCTCGCGAGCCACCTGCATGCGCCTGGCGAGGAGTTCCATTAGTTCGTCGTCGATGCTGTCGATGGCTCTACGGCATTCCTCCAGGACGATGTCGCCGGTGTTGGCGCGCCGATTTGCGCGCAGGGTGTTGATGAGTCCGGCGAGTGCGGCGGGAGTTATCTGCTGTGCGCTGTCGCTGAGGGCGAGTCCGGGGTTGCAGTGGCATTCGATTATTAGTCCGTCGAATTCCATATCCATGGCCGTCTGTGCCAGAGGCCCCACCAGCGAGCTGCGGCCTGCGATGTGGCTTGGGTCGCAGTAGAGTGGCAGGGCGGGGCAGCGGCGATGCAGTTCGATGGGTATGCGCCACATGGGGGCGTTGCGGTAGTAGCGTTCGCCGTAGCTGCTGAAGCCCCGGTGTATTGCCGCCAGGCGCCTTACTCCGGCGGCGAGAAGGCGCTCGATGGCGCCAATCCACAGTTCGATATCGGGGTTGACGGGGTTCTTGACCATCACGGCCACAGAGTCCCGTGCTTCGGGCGACATCGCGGCGAAGGCGTCGGCTATCTCCTGCACGGCGAATGGGTTGGCGACGGTGCGTGCGCCGAGCCATACGGCGTCGATGCCGGCATGCATGCACAGCCGGAGGTGTGCCGCCGAAGCCACTTCGGTGGCCACGGCCATGCCTGTGCGCCTTTTAACCTCGCGGAGCCAGCGCAGAGCCGGCTCGCCCATTCCTTCGAAGCCGCCGGGCTTTGTGCGGGGTTTCCAGACCCCGGCGCGGAACACCTGCACGCCGGCCTCGGCCAGAGCCAGGGCTGTTGCCATGGTCTGCTCGCGGCTTTCGGCACTGCAGGGGCCGGCGAGAATCCTCACCTGCCGTTCGCCCCAGAGGGGTTCCAATGAGCGGGAATCGATATTCATTGCAGATGCAAAGGTAGCCAAACACGCCCGAATATCCAAAATGAAGCCGCCTGCGCAGCTGGCAATCACATCAAAATATCAAGGGAATTTCTGAAACGGTAGTAATACAGGATATAGAAACAAAAAATATAAATTTTGTTTTGACGATTCGGAAAAACGTTGTATTTTCGCAGTGGAAAATGTCGTAAAAAACACTCTTTTTTACGACAAAACAACCTCTAATGGAAATGATCGCTCAAAGCATTTACAAGAAGGTGATTGCCGCTATAAATAAGAAAAAGCGCGGTGCCATACTGTTTGCAAGTGATTTCGCGGATATGGGTGAGCAAAAGACCATCAACAAGGTTTTTGAGCGTATCACGTTGTCCGGAAAGATAATCCGTATTGCAAGAGGTATCTACTGTAAGCAGAAAGTCGATACCGAATTCGGCTTAGGAATCGTGTATCCAAGTGTGGATGATGTCGCACAAGCCATTGCCAAAAGGGATCAGAGTCGCATCATGCCGACCGGAGACGCTGCATTGAACAAGCTCGGCCTCTCCACACAAGTGCCTATGAATGCGGTCTATTTCACCGATGGTACACCCCGAAGGATAAAAATATATAACGGTAGGGGTATACTCTTCAAACGAGTCGTACCCAAGAAGTTCAATTTCAAATCAGAACTTATCATGCTGATTACATTCGCCCTCCAGAGGCTGGGACAAGGCAACGTGAGCGAAGAACAGTTCAACCGAATCAAACAATTGCTATCCAATGAATCCCACGAGCTGATTGCCGATGACTTGAAACTTGTTCCGGGATGGATCCGCTCTATAATATTGAAAGCAATATGAATAAATTCCTGCAGCTTCCGTCGAATACGCGCCGTACTATCTACGAACAAGTCGGCCTGCGTTTGGGCATTGATGACCCAAAGGCGATAGAAAAGGATATATGGGTAACAGGGATTCTGCAAGCGGTCTATACATTACCGTATGCGGACAAGCTGGTTTTCAAAGGCGGATCATCCCTGAGCAAGGTGTGGAATTTGATTTCCAGGTTCTCGGAGGACATCGACCTTGCCCTTGACCGAAGCGTTTTCGGTTTGGACGGCGACTTGACAAAAAAGCAACTGAAGAAACTGCGTAAGGAATCATCGCTGTTTGTCAAGAAGGTTTTTGCTACAGATTTGTAGGGAATCATCAATGAAAAAGGTCTGGCCGACCATTGCACGATAACGCCGGAACCTGATGGCGAAGGGGATGCAACATATCCAGAACCACGCAAAGTGCATATCGCTTACGAATCGGTCTTTGGAAATACCGGCTCTGATTATCTGCAATCTGAGGTATTGCTGGAAATTGGAGCAAGGTCGTTGTTCGAGCCTACGACCAGGGCAAAAGTAAAGTCTTTGGTAAGTGGAAATTCCACGATAGACACTTCTGTTGCTGATGTGGATATCATCTCGGCCGTGCCGGAAAAAACCTTTTTGGAAAAAGCATTTCTGCTTCACGAGCTGTTTACTACTAACGGCTGCCGCCATGCCAACCGCAAGTCGCGCCATCTTTACGATCTGATGAAAATGATGGACGAGCCTTTTGCACAAAAAGCGGTCGGCGATGACGAGTTATGGAGGACCATCCACCATCATAGGGAGCTGTTCACTTCCATCAAGGATGTGGACTATACGCCCGACATACGCAAACGTATCGTCTTGTTGCCTCCTGAAGAGGTGTTGAAAATATGGCAAGATGACTATAATGCCATGCAGGAATCTATGATATACGGCGAGTATTTTACCTTTGAGCAACTAATCACAAAAATAGAGGAATTGCAGGTTCGATTCCGTTCAATCTGATTTTAGGTTTGCAGTAATCAAACGCGCCCGAATATCCAAAATGGGCATGCGGCGCGGTGGCATATGTGCAGGTTTGTGTGGGACATGGCAAAGGCAGGGGGCCGTGTCAGTCGCGGCACAGCCCCCTGCCGTTAATTGGTTTGTGTGTTGTGGGGTTATCTGTTCTGGTAGACGGTGTCGATGGTCGCGATGTAGAAGTTCCGGCCGAGGTATGTGGCGTTGCATTCGTGCTTGTATATCCTGGCGGGGCCTTCGGGGATGTGTGTGTCCTCCACGGTGACATTATATTCCCGCTCCAGGCGCATGTCGTTGAAATCGATTATGGTGTCGGTGTCGGCGAAGTAGAAAAAGCGGTCAATGAAACCGGGATTCAGCCGCATGCGGAGTATTCCATAGTCCATTTCAGTTAATCCTCGTACATGATCGACAGCACGCGGTTGTGCACGCACCACCGGATATACCAGCCTTGCCTGCGGTTTTCCGAGCCAAAGCTTATATCTGTCCCGAATATCCTATATAAAGAATAATGTTCGGGGCCGTTGGGGGTGTTATAATCATCCTCGGATATGCGGTGGGACAATTTGTTCAGATCGGGCACGCCTGTCTTCATTCCGAATATTGTATGATAATCATCTGAAAGAATCAACTTGTTGGGAGAGAAATTTATATATTCACCATTATCCAGGGGATAATTATAATATTTGTCCATACCATATATATCGTCAGTTGCACAGTTGATGTCGACCATACAGTTTATGCTTCGGTATTCTTCCGTTTTGGTTTCACCGTTGGAATACACGAAGGTGCGCTCGACGATGTAGCAGTTTCTCAATGGGAGGTTGTCGTGGGCTTCGTACCATTCATAGCGCCGGTTGTACTTCACGTCGACCAGCTTCACCTCGACGGCGCCGGTATAGGTTACCACATATTCCACCTCGAAGCTGTGGGCGAAATCGCCCACGGGGCTTTGGGCTGTCGCCGTCTGGCTGAATGTGGCGGTGATGAGGTAGGCGTCGACGTTCTTTCCGGATGTTTCCGTGTTGTTGTCGCGGAGTTTACGCCGGGTTACGTCTTTCAGTTTCACCGGAGAAAGGCGGTAGTAGGGCATCTCGACGTCGATTCCGTCGGGGGCGGCAGCGGCTTCGTAGTTCCAGTCGATGCCTATTGTTCTGCCGCCGACGACAAAGGTCTGGGTGGCGGAGGTTAGGCCGGACGCGTCGCCGGAGGTTTCCACAATGGCGGTGAGGGCATCGGCGGAATCGGCCCATACGGTGTCGCGCACGGCGGAAACCTTTATCTGCGCTTTGGGGGTGGCGGTGTAGCGGTTGAGATATTCGTCGGTGTAGACCGATGTCTGCGTGAGCCACAGCTCCATGTCCTGCCCCCGGGTCTGCACGAAGGGAGATGCGGTGGTGGAGAATCCGCTCTTGGGCTCCCAGGCGTAGGTGAGGTCGACCGTGGGGTCTTCCAGGGTAGTTTTCGTTTCCACGACGCCGATATATGTGGCGGAGAATTCCAGGGCCTGCGCATCGCTGCCGGCGGTGTTCATGCTCTGCATGCCGATGTTGAAGCGGACTTCGACTTCGTAGATGGTGGAGTCGGTTACGGTGTGTGCGCGCGACACGGGGAGCGGGCGCACTGTGACCGCCGAGACGGCGATGGCCGCGCGGCCTCGGGGTGTTTCCTCGGTGGTGCCGGCGCCGCCGAACTCCGCCGGGTCGAGCCGGACATATGGCATTTCGATCTGCCGGCCTGCCGAGTTGGTGAGGGTGTAGACCTCATATGCCAGGTCGAGGGCTATCTCCTGGGTGCCGACCAGCAGTTTCTGCTCCGTGCTGTACCGGGCAGGGGATTCCCCGGATATAGTGGTGTTTACCCGGGCTTGTTCCGGCAGCCTGGTGAGACTCGCCAGGTCCTTCGCCACGACCGTGTCCTGCCTGACCTCGAGCGCGATGGTGGCTCTTGGGGTGCGGGTGATCACCCGGCCGTCGGGGTCGGTGTAGCTGCTGGTCTGGGCGATTTCCAGGCTGAGCGCTTCGCCGGCGGGCACGGCGACGGGCGAGGAGGCGGTGCCCGATCCTATGCCTTCGGGGAGGTCGACGGTGAATTCGACTTCGCCGGTGTCCGGACTGTCGACAGTGGGACGGTCGGGTTCGGGAGCCGGGGTGGGTGAATCTTCCCGGCACGCGGAGCAAAGGCTTATTGCCAGAGCAGCCATGCAGCAGAGCATAGCGCGCCAAAGGAGAGTTTCTGTTTTCATATTGAACTGATGATATTGTGACAATTGGTTTGTATGCTGTTTTTGTGTCCGACGGGTCAGAAGAGGCCGCGGGATTTGTCGGCGAGTTCGGCGACGCGGTGTGCGTCGAATTTATGCATGAGGTTTTTGCGGTAGGTGCACACGGTGTTGGCGCTGATGCCGAGGGCGGAGGCTATCTCGGGAGTGTCGGCACCGTGGACGAGCATGGCGAGCACCTGCAGCTCGCGCTCGGTGAGGCTGTTGTGGCGGGAGGCCGCGGAGCGGAATGTGGTGCTGAAGTATTCGCGGTTTTCGGCGAGTGCGCTGATGGCCCGGTGGAGTTCGTCGATGGGGTCGCTTTTGCACACGGCATATCTTATGCCGTGTTTCCTGAGCCTGGCGAGGACCCATGGCGAGGCGTGCATGGTGTACACCAGAATGCGGGTGTGGCTCTGGTGCCTTAGCAGCGACTCGATGAGCGACCATGCCGACACGCCGTTGCCCAGCTCGAGGTCGACGATCCAGAGGTCGATCACGGCGTGGTTGAACGGCAGCGCCGCGGCCTCTTCGAGGGATGATGCTATGGAGCAATGTGCCACGGGCATGTCGGCGAGGTGTGCGCGGATGCCTTCGGCGACAATGGGATGGTCTTCGAGGATTACTACATTATAGGCGGTATGGTTCATGGTCGGACTGTTATTGTGCTGGAGCCTCCTGCCTGGCCGTTGTCGCGGTCGAGAGTGGCGTTGATGAGGTGTAGGCGCCTGAGGGTGGTGCGGGAGCCTATGCCTGAAGTGCCGGAGGTGTTGCCGGAGTCGGGATGTGGGTGTCCGTCGTGGTCGATGGACAGGGTGAGAGTGCCGTCGGAGTCGTGGTTGAGGGCGATGACAATGTGCGCCGGCGAGCAGTAGCGGATTATGTTGGAGAGTTCTTCCTGGAATATGCGGAACAGCTCGCGGGCTTTCTCGACGGGGTAGTCGGCGGGGAATCCCGACTCTACGAATTCGGCCTGGAGGCCTTCGCCGTCGGCGCTGATGAGGCGGGCGTAGTGGGATATTATTTCCGGGAGCGACTGATGGTGGAACTCGGGAGGCATGAGTCTGTGGGAAATGGCCCGGACGGAGCACCGGAGGCGTTCGGCCATGGCCACGCTGTCGGTTAGGCCTTCCTTGGCGGAGAGGTTGAGGCGCAGTGCGAGGAGGTCGGCGGCGACTCCGTCGTGGAGTTCGGCGGCGACTGTTCGGCGTTCGTCCTCCATTCCGCGCATGTAGTTTGCGTTGCGTTCGATTTCCATGCGTGCCTTGATCTGGCGCTGGCGCATGACCAGGAACACGACGATGCCTGCGATGGCCACCAGCAGGAGGCCGAGGAGCAGGAGCGTCTGCCGCTGGCGGAGGACGTTTTCCTGCAGCTCGCGGTTGGCCAGGCGTGTGGCCACGGTGTTGTAGCGGACTTCGAATTCGGCCAGCGACTGCTCCATGCGGCGCGTGGCCAGGCTGTCGGTCCACATCACGGCGGAGTCGCCGTAGGTGTACGCCCTGTGGTAGTCGCCGAGTCCGGCATAGCAGCGGGCGATCATGCGGTAGGTGCGGTCGAGGGGCGATGCCATGCTGTAGTGGCGGGTGGCGAGGAGCTCATCGAGGGCCTGGCGGTAGTTGCCGTGCTCCATGTTGTAGCGGATGCGCATTGAGTGGAAGCTCGCTGCCTGGGGGCTTTCGGGCGGGACGTCGGCGAGGAGCCCGGCGCCGACGCCGATGAAGTACGTGGCGGAGTCCTCGCGGGCTGTTTTCTCATAGTACTGCACCAGCCCGGGGATACAGCGGAGCTGCAGCCCGGGGTCTTCGCTCTGTAGCGCCAGGTTCCATGAGTGGCGTGCGGCGCGTCCTGCGCTGTCGATGCTGTCGGTGGCCAGGAGGGCGTTGGTGAGCAGCTGGGCGGATACGAGTTCGGTGTAGCCGTCGTCGCAGGCGCTGGCGTCGGCCACGGCGCGTCGGAACATCCGTGTGGCCATGGGGTAGTTGAGGCGGTTGTAGTAGAGTACACCGAGGTTGCAGTAGAGGGTGGAGGTCCATGAGAGGTAGCCCGAGCGGCTGGCGTGGTGCAGGGCGCGTTCGTAGCACATCAGGGCGGAATCGGTGAGTTCCTGGCGGTTGTAGGCCACGGCGAGGTTGTTCCAGAGGCTTGTGTTGACAATCTGGTCGCCGTCGGGGTCGATTTTCGCGGCGGCTTCCAGAGCGATTGGCTTCGCGGCGTCAACATTGCCGCTGTAGAGCATTATCGTGGATTTCTCGACGAGTACGCGGGCGTACATGGTGTCGTTGTGGAATCCCCGCAGTGACAGGATGGAGTCGATGATGGCGGCGCTGCGTTCGAGGTCGCCTTCGGCGATAAGGTTCTCCGCTTCCCGGAATGCCTCCACGGTGCGTGAGTCGGCGCTTTTAGCGGTCGACCCGATGCCGAGGGAAACAATCAGGAGTACGATGAGTCGGTATATTTTCATGGCAGGTAGATTAATATCCGCAAGGATAGCCATAAGGAAGCGGAGAGCGGGCGTGGTGATGGCGTTTAGTTGTTGTTATTGTGGACGTGTTGCCGATGTGATAATTTATGCAAAATTAGGTTTAGGCGGCAGGCGGCGCAATCCCCTGTTCAGGGGAGGTGGTGTGGGTTAATTCTTAATATGTGTTAATGATTCGGTGGCACCCGGTGGTCGGCAATGCGTAATCTTTGCGGTTGATTCGCTTCGGAACCGCGAACCGGGCTGTTATTATGTTTCGTCGAATATTCTCCTTATATTTGTGGTGTGGCCGGAGAGCCGGACAAACAATTGCGAGGCGTTGCTGTTTTATATACAGGTGTTCCTTCCGGGGGCGCCATGATGAAACAACAAACTAACACACCTCCCGATCATGACCTCAAAATCCATCAAGGGAACCAGAACCGAGCGCAATCTGGTTATCGCTTACGTTGCAGAGTCAACGGCATATTCGCGCTATACATATTATGCACAGGCCGCCGACAAGGAAGAATACTTCCCCATAGGCGTGGTGTTCAACGAAACGGCGCAGAACGAGCTGCGGCACGCCAAGGTGTTCTTCAAGCTGCTTGAAGGCGGCTCGGTGCAGGTGCCCGTGGATGTGGATGCGGGTGTTATAGGCACTACAGCCGAGAATCTGGCCACGGCAATCCGTGAGGAAGAGATGGAGGGCGTGGAGCTCTATACCGAATCGGCGAAGGTCGCCGACGAGGAGGGCTTCGCTGAAATAGCCTCGCACTTCCGCGCCATCGCTGAAATCGAGGCCCGCCACCGCGAACGCTTCCTCCACTATCTCAAGCAGGTGAAGGATGGCACTGTGTGGAAACGCGAAAAGCCCATTCTGTGGAAGTGCCTTGTGTGCGGCTATGTGGTGGAAGGCACCGAGCCTCCCGAGGAATGCCCTGCCTGCGACCACCCCTACCAGCACTATATGGCGCTGGACTATCCCGAAAATATCAACTGATTCAATACAAAGATTATGAACGATTTCAACAAACTAATCGGCGAGGACAAGCCCACTCTTGTGGACTTCTTCGCGACATGGTGCGGCCCCTGCCGCATGCAGGCTCCTATTCTTGAAGATGTCAAGACTACTGTGGGCGACAAGGCAAACGTAATCAAGGTGGATATCGACCAGAACCGCGAGCTGGCAATGCAGTATCATGTGCAGAGTGTGCCCACTCTGATCATGTTCCACAAGGGCGAGGCTGTGTGGCGCGCAGTAGGCGTGCAGCAGGCCAATGAGCTTGTGGCAAAAATCGAGGAGCACGCCAAGTAGGACTGTCATCATCACTCTCTATATATGGAAAGAGGCTGAACCGTTACCAACGGTTCAGCCTCTTTCTCAGATGTGGTTGTCAGCGTTTCCGGCTGAGGATGTCGCGGAGTATGGGAGTGAGCTTGTCGGCGTAGTGGCGGAAGCCGAGGTCGGTGAGGTGTATTCCGTCGACGGTGCCGTCGTCCTCGATGCCGTCGAGGTTCTCGGAGGTTACGTAATAGAGTCCTTCGGGGTTTTCCGCTTTGAGCCGGAGGTAGTTGCGGTGGAAGGCTGCGTTCTTGGCCGGAAGATAGCGGCCGAAGAAGCTGTCGTAGCGTGCATAGGGGTAGATGGGGCCTTCGACCATCACCACGGGAACGTCGGGTTTTGCCTTGCGCAGGATGTTCACGAAGTCGTAGGTGAGGGTGTCGCACATCATTTCGGTGCAGTTGGGCACTGGGTCGATGATGTAGAGGTCGGCATCGGGAATCTGCGCCATCGCGCGTGCCATGCAGGGGTCCATCTTGCCTTCTCCGCTGATGCCTATGTTGACCACTTCGCAATTGAGCTCACGGGAGATAATGTTTGTGGCGGCCATGCCGGTGCGCGATGCGCAGCCGCCCTGGAGGATGCTGGTGCCGTAGGCCACTATCTTGGTGTCGCCGTCGATTACAGCCGGATTGCCGGAGGTGATTGTGGCTGCGGAGTCGACTTTGATTTCCAGGGAGTTCACGCCGTCGTAGAGCGGGAAATAGACCATGTACTCGGTCATGCGGGTGGTGTCGAGGTTGCTTACGTAGGTTGCCTCGCAGATTTTTTCTTCCTTGTTGTTCACCCTGGGTCGGTTGGTGTTTGCGTGGCGCCACACGGAGTCTCCCTCGAAAACGTAGAGGTCGGTTCCTTTGAGGCCGGTGTCGGCCATGTGGAGCATATGGGTGTCCCAGAGGAGCTGGTAGCGCACGCCGATGCGCGAGGAGTTTGTGGCGAATCGTACGGCGATGCCTGTGGAGCACTGTGAGCGTTCCCACAGTTCGGGGCGCACGCTGTCGGCGAGGTTGGCGGGGATTCGTGTGTAGGGTCGCAGGGTGTTGTCCCATCCTTTGTTTATAACCCTCAGTTCCCGGGCGTCGACGTAGCGCCAGGGCTTTTCTTCCTCGGCGGCATGGGCGGCGGTGCCGGCGGCTGCCAGCACGAGTGCCATTGCAAGAATGTTTTTCATAGTCGGTTTATAGCATTGATTGTTCTTTTTCTGTTGGTGTCAGAGCCTTATGGCGAGGTGCCTCCAGATGCAGTCCGGGATGGCCTTCCATAGTGCCGTGGCCACGGCCCATCGGGCATCGACCACCGCCACGCGCCGTCCGGTGAGCATGGCGCGCTCGATGCGCGGTGCGGCGTAGGCTATGCTCATCTCCATGGGGTAGTCCTTGCCCTGGACGAGCAGGGGGGTGTCGACGAAGCCCGGGCGGATGTCGGTGATGGCGACGTCGACGTGCTGTATGTGGGCGAGCTGGTCGAGGGCCTGGAGGTAGGTCCACTGGTAGCGTTTGGAGGCTGAATATGTGGCCGAGATTCCTATTCCTTTTGTACCGGCCACGGATGTTATGGCCGCGATGTGTCCGGGGCGGCGGTTGGCGGTGTCCCTGAAATAGGTGTATGCGGCGTTGATGATGCGGGTGAATCCGACAACGTTTACCTCGAGTGTGCTGCGGTCGCGTGCGGTGTCGAGTTCGGGGTTCTGCCAGCCGCAGCCTGCGGCGTATAGCATGTAGTCCATTCCCCCGGTGAGTTCGATTAGGTTGTTGAAACGTTCCACGGCATCGTCGGCGGTGACATCGATGGCCATGTATTCTATTCGGTCGGGGTAGAGGTTCCTGATTTCCCTGAGGCGGTCTTCCCTACGGGCCGCTATTCCCACGCGCCAGCCGAGGCGGGCGAAATCGGTGGCTATGCGCATTCCCATACCGGAGGATGCGCCCACTACTATGAGCTTTTTCATTGTGTTGCAGATTGAGGAGCCTGCTCCTGCTGAACTGGCGGAGCTTCCGACTCAATAATATCAACAGAGGGATCGGCTTTCTTGTTCAGGCCGGACAAGGGAATGGTGTAGACCACCGAGAAGCTGCCTGTTATGGGCGTGCCACGGGTTCCGTAGCCTGGTATGTACCACGGGCGGCCATAGGGTGCGGCGCTCTGGTGCAGGACTGAGTGGAATTTGAACTGCCAGCCTGCCGATATGGGTCCCCATAGTTTCACTCTGAGGCCTACGGTGACTTCGAACCATCCCACGGTGACGTGCTGTGCGGGAATGTTGAATGTGGCTGTCTCTCCCCAGTAGGAGTCGGGCAGGCGCACGTCGTCGACGCTGTAGCTGAACGGCGACACGCCGTATCGCAGTCCGGCGGTGAACTGGTAGTCGGGGTTGGAGTTGTACAGGAAGTTGTAGTCGGCTCCGATTTTCATGAAGAAGCTCAGCGGCGAGCGGTACAGGAAGTTACCTGTGGAGGCACGGTGGCTTGCCACACCCAGTCCGGCTTCGATTATGGGCTTGTAGCGGTTGTGGAGGCTCAGCTGCGCCCAGGCTCCGGCAATGCCGTGCTGCTGGCCGAAGATGCGCATAACCGGATCCCAGATGTCGATGCCTACGCTCACCGTGTGCCATAGTGGAACCTGCATGCGCGGCACCCGCGATTGCCTGAGGGCGGCGGAGTCGGTCCATTCGGTATTCGTTATTGTGTCGACGTAGATTGTGAGTCCGCGGTCGTCGACGTAGGAAATGGATGCCGCACGGCGTCGGGCATTTATACGCGCGGTGTCGGTGGCTGTCTCGTTTATCGCCTGTGTGGCGGTTGCGGGCGTTTCCACCGGCGATATGCGCCGCTGCCCCCATGCACCGGCGCAGCACAGCAGCAGGATGGCTATGGTGACAAGTCGCGCTGCTTTCACTGTTCGCCGTCCTCCTCTTCCGGTGGTGTGGAGTGGTCGATTCGGAAATATATCTCTATCCTGGGTATGTCGGCGTTGGTTATCAGCGAGTCTGTTATGGCCAGGGAGTCGATCAGGTGCGATGTCCGGCGGCATGCCGTTATGCGGTAGTTGTACATGGCTCCGCATTCGTCGGAAACGAACACGGGGATGGAGCGGTAGGCAAAGCTTATGGTGTCGTTGAATTCCGGGGAGTCGATACCTTCCGAGGAGTAGCTGAAACACCATGCGGTGGATGTTGCCGTGGAGCGCATGGGGAGGTATATCTGCGAGGCTGAGGTTCCCGAGGGGAGTATGGCGCTGTCGGCAGGCGCTCCGATTCCGTGTATGCGCAGGTTGTTGAGGGTTACGCTTTCGCCGTCGTAGCTGTCCATGAATTTTGCCAGTGGAATGGCGCTGCCGTTGTCGTAGCAGCCTCCGCTGTTGCATCCGTGGAGGATTGCCGCCGCCGCTGTTGCGGCCACCGCTATGGGCAGGAGCTTATTCATCGTTCCCGATGGTTGAGCGTATTTCGTAGTCGTTTCGTTTGGCGGAGTTGCGCGCCACCAGTTCGCCGACGAATCCTGCCAGGAAGAGCTGTGTGCCCAGTATCATCATGACTAGGGACAGGTAGAAATAGGGCGAGTCGGTGACCAGGGTGTAGGTGTGGCCGGCGTACATGTGGTATAGCTTGAGGGCACCCACGGCGGCTGCCGACAGGAATCCCAGCAGGAACATCAGCGAGCCAAGGAGGCCGAAAAAGTGCATGGGCTTCTTGCCGAATTTTCCGGTGAACCACAGTGTGGCCAGGTCGAGATAGCCGTTTACGAAGCGGTCGAGGCCGAATTTTGTGGTTCCGTACTTTCTTGCCTGGTGGTGTACCACCTTCTCGCCGATTTTATGGAATCCGGCGAGTTTCGCAAGATATGGGATATAGCGGTGCATGTCGCCGTAGACCTCGATGTGCTTCACCACCTCGCCGCGGTAGGCTTTGAGGCCGCAGTTGAAGTCGTGGAGGTTGTGGATGCCGCTTACGCGGCGAGCTGTGGCGTTGAAGAGTTTTGTGGGTATTGTCTTGCTCGGCGGGTCGTAGCGTTTCTGTTTGTATCCAGAGACGAGGTCGTAGCCGTCGACTGTGATCATGCGGTAGAGGGGCAGTATTTCGTCGGGTGAGTCCTGCAGGTCGGCGTCCATTGTAATCACCACCTTTCCGCGGGCCATGCTGAAGCCGGTGTACAGCGCCGGGCTTTTTCCGTAGTTGCGCCTGAATGATGCCGCGCGCACGTGGTCGGGGTCGGCTGCGGCGAGCGATTCGATAACGTTCCATGAGGAGTCGTCGGAACCGTCGTCGACAAACAATATCTCGTACTGCAGTGCCGACTGTGTGAGCACGCGTGTTATCCATGCGTGAAGTTCAGGTAGCGATTCCGCTTCGTTGAAGAGGGGAATTACTATGGAAAGGTCTTTATCTGCCATTGTAGTCGCTGTTGTGCCTGTTGCGCCATGCCTGTCGGCGGGCTTCGGAGGAATATCGCGCTTTGAGAATGGAGGCGTCGATTAGTGTGATGAATGTTCCGCCGATGAGGTTCATGCTTATTATCTGGCTTACGACGTCGACGGCGGTGGGTATTCCGTTGTGTTCCCTGATGTCGGTGAGAGTGCGTGCCCACTGGTCGCCGGCGGGCGTGCCCATCTGGTTGAAATAGTCGATTGCCATCTCCACGCTGTTAAGCAGATAGTGAGGCGCGAGGAACCGCAGGCCGAGGTATATTATCACCGCCTGAATCATGCTGCCGAAGAAGAAGGAGGCAATGCCTTCGAGCCAAACTTCCGAAAAGGTGGCGGAGAAGTCGCGTTCGGCCAGCGAACGGCGCAGGAGGACGTACAATGCGAATGGCAGCGCTATCGAGCCGGCCCACACAAGCAGGGATGCCGCTGGCGCCGACTGCGAGAGGCCGGTGGCCAGAGCCAGCAGCGACAGATAGCCGCCGAGGTAGAGGCCTGTTTCGGCGGCGCGCTGCAACACGGGGCGTCCGGGCTGATTGGTTGATTTTGTGTTCATAGCTTCAAAGAGCAAAAGTACACAAAATTTGCGGAACTCTGCCCTAAAAGCATTCCGGAAAAACATTGAAAAATGAGACACATCGACCAACGGAGCCGTTCGCTCAATATCGGCAAAGGCGGTTTCCGGTTCGCCAACAAAGCATATAAGGGTGGCAGTAAGTCGGAGGCTTTTACGACTCTTCGTCGGTGCGAGAGAAGATTGAACGCAGGCGGTCGGTGATGCCGGGTTTATGTGCGCGCAGATGCACACTGACGCGGTTCGAGTTCCGGTTTAGAAAAATAATGGAGGAGGGGAGCACGATGGCCACCCACTCCTCGAAAGGAACAATCGCGTTTATCCTCTCCAGGGCAATGCGGTGGAATGGCGACGAAGGTTCGACGCTATTGATAACCAAAGAGTCAACGGGGCCGTCCATGTCGATGGTGATGTTGTGATGTGCGGCCGCATAGTCGAAAAGCAGGGGCATATCCAGGTCGTCGGGACTGTCGGGGCGCTTGCTGTATTTTTTGTAGATAGCCTGTATGACTTGTTTGGTAATCATTGTGTTTCGCTTGCAGTGGATGATTGGCGCGAGGCCTGATTGTTAATTGTGTCCGAAAATATAACCATTGCAAAGTCCAATGGTTGACAGCCTTTGGCAAATTTAAACACTTTTTGCGATTGTAATCGCTATGTAATGTTTGTGTGACCGCCTCGCCATGCAGGTCAGAAGTCGCGTCCTTCGAATCCGGCGAGCTTGCTTCTCCATTCGGAGGATATGGGGCACGGGCGGCGTGTGCAGGCATCGAACTGTACCATAACGGAGCGTACGGCGGCATGCACCGTTGTGCCGTCGGCCGATGTGACGAGCTGTTCGAGCACAAGGGAGCTTTCGCCGATTGCTGTTACGGCGCTGAGCACTTCCACTTTGTCGGCGGGTACTATCTGTCTGATGAAGTCGCAGTTTATGTTGGCGATAACGAGTCCGGAGGCCGCGGGATCGAATCCTTCGGGAAGGAACTGGCCGAAGTAGGCGAGTTTGGCCACATCGCAGTATTGCAGGTATGCTCCGTTGTTGGCATGTCCGAACATGTCGAAGTCGTTGAAACGTGTCTGGACGGGTGTCCTGTGGCGGAATTCGTCGGCAGGTCGGTGGTTTAAGGGGTGTTGTGACATCAGTGTATGGCTATGTTGGTGATTTTCTCGCCTTCGATGTGGCTGTTGAGCCGCAGCAGGAGCACGTCTTTCATGTATCCGAGTTCTTCCTTTAGCGGAGCGGATGCCACATAGACGTGCATTGTTGTTTCGCGGACTCTCACAGCCGTTGTGAAGGCGGCTATGTTTCTGCCGGCAATCACCGGCCATAAGGCTTCGGCCTTGTGGCGGTCGAGTTCCGGTTTCAGGCCTGTGCGGGCGAACATTTCCGCAATAATCTGGCCTACGGGTCTTGGTTTGGAACGTTTCACAGGAGTGTAAAGTTTCCGTTGCTGACGCTCCAGAGCCTGCTGTCGGCTCCTGAGTTGCCTATTTCGGCCACGATTTCGTCGAGATGGCGGCGGTTGGTGTCGGTTATGAAAATTTGGCCGAACGCACCGTTGTCGGCCACGCAGGCGATTATGTTGGCCACGCGTGCGGCGTCGAGTTTGTCGAAAATGTCGTCGAGCAGCAGCAGGGGGTTGATGCCGAGCTGCTGCCTCAGAAGGCCGTACTGTGCCAGTCTGAGCGCTGTGGTGAATGTTTTTGTCTGTCCTTGCGATGCTATCCGGCGCACGGGGGCGCTGTCGATGGTCATGGCGAAGTCGTCGCGGTGGGGGCCGTTGGCGGTGTGTCCTATGGCGATGTCGCGGCGCCGTTTTGCGGCGAGTTCTTCGGCAAGTGCACCCGGGGTTCCGGCATTGGCTCCCATTGCGGGCTCGTAGGCCAGCTCCGGCGATTCTCCGGGCGCTATGGCGTGGTACAATGGCCGGAAGAGTCCGGCGAGTCCGGCGGCTGTTTTCGCGCGTACACGGCAGAGGTATGTGGCGGCGGCGTCCATCTGCATCTCGAAAGCCTCGTAGAGGGAGTTGTCGCAGGACTCGGCACGCAGCAGCCTGTTACGGCCGTCGGTGGCCTGCGTGTAGCGTATCATGGCTTCGAGATAGCGAGGGTCGCTCTGTGAGGCTATCTGGTCGATGAAACGGCGTCGTTCGGCCGGTTCGCCGCAGCACAGTGTCATGTCGGCGGGCGAGAGCAGCACCAGGGGGAAGGCTCCGAGATGGTCGGCCAGACGTTTGTATTCCTTTCCCTGTCGGCGGAAGCTTTTGCGGCGTCCTGGCCGTATTGCCACGTTGAGTTCCTCGTCGACGCCGCGCCTTCGGTAGCGTGCGTTGAGCATGGCGAATTCCTGGCCGCGGCGAATCAGCGCGGGGTCGGCCACGCCGGTGAAGCTGCGGCAGTAGGATAGCATGTACAGCGCGTCAAGGAGGTTGCTCTTTCCCATGCCGTTGTCGCCCAGGAAACAGTTTATTCCGTCGGAGAACTCCAGAGATGCTCCGGCGATATTCTTGAAGTCAGTGGCTGCCAGCGAGCGCAGAATCATTGGCGGCTGAAGAACTCGTTGAAGAACAGGAGGTGGTAGAGCACCGAGTTGCCCCAGTATTTCCAGGAGTGGTTGCCCGGGCGCGAGATGTAGTCGTGGGGTATTCCAGCTTCCACCATGGCGCTATGCAGGCTGTTGTTGACATCGGCGAAGAAGTCGTCGACGCCGCAGTCGAAAAGGATTGCCAGGCCGGCTTCCTTTATCTGCGGAATCATGCCGGCCACGGTGGCGTTGTCCCAGGCGGCAGGGTTGCTCTGGCGGGTGCCTATGATGTCCTTGATACCCCATCTGTTCTCGAAAGGCCTTATGTCGACGCCGCCGCTCATGCTCGCCGCCGCACCGAAAATCTGCGGGTGCCTTGTGGCCATGCGCAGCGCGCCGTGGCCGCCCATGCTGAGGCCGGAGATGGCGCGTTTTGCCCGGGAGTCGATTGTGGGATAGTTGGCGTCGATGTATGGCACGAGGGCTTCGATAAAGAATGTCTCTACCTGTTGTCCCGGTTTGCCCGGGGCATCGAAGTACCATGTGTTACCGGCGCCGGGAGTTACCACCACGATGCCGTAGCGGTCGGCGAGTTCACCGATGCGGGGCTGTTTGGCCAGCCAGTTGGTGTGGTCGCCGCCATAGCCGTGGAGGAGGTAGACGGTGGGAAAGCGCAGCGAGGTGTCGGCAGCCGCGTCGGGGACGGCCACGAGTGCGGGCATGGGGTTGTCGAGCAGGCGCGGCTCGCTCACGCTGATGGTGTCGACGCTGAAAGCGGCGGCGGTTGCGGGTAAGAGTGCCGCGATGGAGGCGAGCAGCAGATGTCGTAAGAGTTTTTGCATTGGTTCAGGCGTTTTCGTTGTTTTCCGGAATGCGGAATATTGAGAAGTTCACGGAGCCGTAGGCACGGTGCTCCAGAAAATGCGGCAGCGTGGAGAAATCGTGCCTGGCGGAATGTTCGATAGTGAACAGCGCTCCCGGTCTGAGGAGGCCGGACGAGAGGATGGCGGATGGGATGCCGGCGAAGCCTTCCATGTCGTATGGCGGGTCGGCGAACACGAAGTCGAAGCTTGCCGGGGCGGAGGCTATGTAGCGCATGGCGTCGCCTCGGATGAGCCGGAAGTTTCCGGCGCCGAGTTCGGCGGCCACTTTGGCTATGAATTTCTGCTGTACCGGCGCTTTTTCCACTGCGGTTACTGTGTGGCATTCGCGGGAGAGGAGTTCGAAGCTCACGGCGCCGGTGCCGGCGAAGAGGTCGAGGGCGTCGCAGTCGTCGAAGTCGACCAGGTTCTCGAACACATTGAATATGTTTTCCCGCGCGAAATCGGTTGTGGGTCGTGCGGTAATGTTTGAAGGCACGTCGAATCTCCGCCGGCCGTATTTTCCACGTATTATTCGCATAGAGGTAGAATTACAAGAGGGAATGGTGCGCTTTGTGCGTGGTCGCCTGCCCGTAGCGCCGCCGAGGGGAAAATCATTGGCATCACGTTGCGTATGTAGCGGCGCAGCAGTGGGGTGAGCGACTGCCGGCGCCTGGCGTTGCCGCAGAGCAGCAGTTCATCGTCCAGCGGGTTGAAGCAGTCGGCCTTGAGCGATGCCATTATGATATATAGTGCGTCGGTTTCGGATGCGGCGTGTTTCGCGCTCAGCCGCAGCAGGCTGCCGTCGCTGTCGAAACTTGCCATGTCAACGCGGTCGCCGTCGGCGAGGTGGATGTATGTCTTGCGGCGGTTTCCTCTGTGGCTGCGGCTGGAGAAATAGCTTCCGAGGATGGCCAGCGGGTGGTGTATGCCTGGATTGCGGAAGGTGCGCTGCACGAAGGCGAGCAGTTCGGGAGTGGTTGTCCACGCCACGGCGGCGCCTGAGCCTCTTGCCGGAGAGATGTTCACGGTGGCGTCGGAGCCGTCGGCTGCAATCGCGGCGATGTCCGCGGCTGCGTCGGCGGTTTCGGTGTCGATGGCTGCGGGCAGTACTGCGAAACGGTCGGAGGCTATGACGATGTCGATTCTGCCGAAGTCGCTGAGCAATGCCGGTGTGGAGTAGACGGCCTCCCTCAATGCCGCCTGGGGTGTAAGTGTGGGGTTGAGGGGTATGGAGAAGCACTGCATGGTGGCGTCGGCCACGGTGGAGGTGGCCAGTGCGTGCAGTGTGTCGGCCTCGATGTCGAGGAGCAGCCGCCAGTACTGAGGCTTTTCGATGGCCGGTTCGGATGCGGTGGTCATTGCCATGTGCGTTCGCGCACGGCGTAGCGTGGGCGGTGTTTTACTTCACGGAAAATTTTGCCCACGTATTCTCCCACCATACCTATGGACATGAGGATGAGGCTGCCGAGGACCCACACGGAAATCATCAGCGAAGCCCATCCCGGCATGGTGTGATGGCCGAAGAAATGCGACACCAGTACGTAGATTCCCACCAGGAATGTGAGAAGGAATATGGCCAGTCCGAGATAGAAAATCCATCGCATGGGCGCTGCGGAGAAGGATGTTATGCCGTCGACCGACAGGGCGAGCATCTTCCGGAGGGGATATTTGGAGATTCCTGCAACGCGGGGATTGCGGGCATATTCCACAACGGCGGTCTCGAGGCCTATCTGTGGCACGATGCCGCGGAGGAAAATGTTGCTTTCGCCGTATTCGGCAAGCAGGTCGAGGGCGCGTGCGCTCATCAGGCGGTAGTCGGCGTGGTCGTAGACGGTTTCCAGGCCCATAGCCTTCTGAAAGGAATAGAACGCATGTGCTGAATTCCGTTTGAAGGCCGTATCGGAGGCTCTGGAGCTGCGCACGCCGTACACAATTTCCTTGCCGGAGCGGAACAGCTGCACCATGGTGACTATTGCGGCTGGATCGTCCTGGAGGTCGGCGTCGATGCTCACGGCGGCATCGCACATTGTGCGTGCTTCCATCAGCCCTGCCAGCAGGGCATACTGGTGGCCGCGGTTGTGGGCAAGGGCGAGGCCGCGGACGCGAGGGTCGGCGGCGCTCATGCTCTTTATCATGTCCCAGGTGCCGTCGGTGCTTCCGTCGTCGACCAGCAGCAGAAAGCTGCCGCTGTCGGCGATGCCGAGGCTTGCCATCTCGTCGATGCGAGCCAAAAGTTCCGGCACGCTTATGGGCAGAGCCTGCGTTTCGTTATAGCATGGTACAACGATTGCAATCACCGGTTCGCCGGATCTGCCGGTGTCCGGATTGATGGCGGATGTGTGTGGCATTGGGTTCATACCGCAAAGTTAAGAAAAAATAGCCGGCCTGCATTCTGAACCTCGGTGTCAGTTGTGTGTTTTTGATTATGTCGGGTGTGTCGGTGGGCGTTGTTCGTCCCGATATGAGCGGCATCCGCTTTTTGGTGGAAGTGTTACGTAAAATTATGTGCCGATGTGTAAAAAAATTGTAACTTTGTGGCCAGATTTAGCACGAACACGATGACAGACAATGTAGATAAGGATATCGCCCCCGCCCGTAACGAATCGCCGGAACAGTCGGAGGGTGTGGTGGAAAGCCCCGGAAGCTACCGTTCGCCGGCTATGGCCTGGATTTCGGTAGTGCTTGCCTTGCTGGCGTGGGCCATGTTGATGTGGGTTAACGGCTACGTGGCCATGGTGGTGGCGGTGCTTGCCGCCGTGGTTGGTTTCATGTCGCTTCCCGGCCGTTCCAGGGCAGTGAAATCGCTTGCAATCACCGCTGTGATTGCTTCGCTGGTGCTTGTTGTGGTGCTGGCGGCTTTTCTTGTGGTGATAAAGGTGGGGCTTTCGTAGCCCTCTTTCGCGCTATTGCCGCGGGATTCGGAATACGCGCACGCCCAGCCAGTTGCGGTTGCGGCGTACGAAATCGACCAGCGGCTCTTCTTCAAGTGTTACTTTTCCGAGTGTCGACGAGGCATGCAGCAGATGCGGCGTGCCTTTTTCGTCTTTTATTATCACGCCCATGTGGGTTACGTCGAGGCCGTCGGTCTTGGAGACCAGTGCTACGATGTCGCCGCTGCGGAATGCCTCTTTTGTGGCGCGTGAGCCGAGGTCGTTTGTCTTGATGTATGGGAAGCGGTGGTTGCGGTAGCCGCTCTCGGTCTGCCGGATGCGTGCGTATGCTGCCGAATCGGCAAGAGCGGGGTAGCGGTCGCGATGGGCGCTCATGAAGTCGATGCTTTTCACCATGTGGGTTATCCGCGGGAAAAGGCGTGTTGCATCCTCGAGGTTGCCGCGGTGGATGTTGTCCACTGCCCACTCTGCAATGTAGTGCAGGCGGCTCGGGTAGCCGTCGATGCGGCCTCCGCGGTAGCGCAGCGAGCGCAGGTTGTACACATAGTCACGCCATGAGTGGCGCCGCTCTCCGGCTGTGCGTGCCAGTGAGAGCACGGTTTCGGCGAATGTGGTGCAGTCGAGGGAGTCGAGCCGTATGGTGAGTGTCTCGTTGCCGTCGGGCGATTCGAGGGTATGGGCCTGGTAGGGTATGCCTATGAACTGGTGTGCGAAGAAGGCGGCGCGTCCGCAGTTGTCGGTGTCGATGGCGGCTCCGGCGTCGAGAAGTTCTGTGAGGCGTACGGTGTCGGTGCGTTCGTTGCCGAAGCGCAGTTCGCCCACGCTCTGGGCTCCGGCCAGGAAGGCGTTGAGTGCGATAGCGATACCGAGTGCGGCTTTTATGATTGTGGTTCTCATTGTTGTTCGGTGTCGATTAGTTGTTTGCGTTCGCAGCGCAGTATCCGTCCCGGATAGCGTCGCGGGTACGAATGATTGTGGGTGGCGATTACCACGGCGGTGTCGCCGGTTTGTGAAATCTCATTGAGCATGAGCATGATCTGCTCGCCGGTCTCGGGGTCGAGGTTGCCCGTGGGCTCGTCGGCGAGAAGCAGCGGAGGGTTGTTGAGCAGCGCGCGGGCTATGACTATGCGCTGTTGCTCGCCACCGCTGAGGCGGTGCGGGTAGTTGAAGGCTTTGGTGAGCATGCCTACCCGTTTGAGTGCCTCTTCTATGCGCCGGTGGCGTTCCATGCGGTCTTTCCAGCCGGTGGCCTCGAGGACGAACGAAAGGTTGTCGTAGGCGGTGCGGTCGGGCAGGAGCTGGAAGTCCTGGAATACTATCCCTATCCTGCGGCGCAGCATGGGGATGTCCTTTTTGGCTATGCCGTCGAGGTCGTAGCCCAGCACGCGTGCGCTTCCCGACGATACGGGTACTTCGGCGTAGATGGATTTAAGAAGCGAGGTTTTGCCGCTGCCGACGCGGCCCATTAGATATACCAGTTCTCCGGGCATAATCCGGAGGCACACATCCTTGAGGGCTACATGTTCCGACCGCAGGATGCCGACTTTGTCATATTCTACCAGAGGTTCCATTGTTCAATATGCAAAGGTACAAAAAAAGACGTATCCCGATTGCGCGGAATACGCCGCAAATGGTTATTTTTGTAGTCTGAACATAATCAACAGGAAAAATGATAAAAGAAGGCGACAAGGCTCCCGATGTCCTCGGAACCGACCAGGACGGCAGGGTGATTAGACTGAGCGATTATCCCGGAAAGAAAATCGCACTGTATTTCTATCCCAAGGATTCCACTTCGGGATGTACGGCGCAGGCCTGCAATCTACGCGACAACTACAGCGCACTCGGGGATGCCGGTGTGCAGGTGATCGGTGTCAGCGTCGATTCCGAAGCGTCGCACCGCAAGTTCATCGAAAAGAATCAGCTGCCGTTCCCTCTGGTAGCCGACACTGACCATAAACTTGTGGAGCAATTCGGAGTATATGGCGAGAAATCGATGTGCGGGCGGAAATATATGGGCACATTCCGCACTACTTTTATCATCGAGCCGGACGGAACCGTGTCCAGCGTAATCGGACCGAAGGTGGTGAAAACCAAAGACCACGCCAACCAGATATTCGAAGTACTGAAATGATGCCTGAACAGTTGCCACTATGGGCCGAGCAGACCAATTGCGCAATCACGGTATGTGACTGCGACGGAATCATCATTTATATGAACGAGCGCGCGCGTGAGACTTTCGCTTCTCATGGCCCGTTGATTGGCAAAAATCTTTTCGATTGCCATAAGCCTGAATCGGCACGGATGATACGTCACATGCTTGCCACCGGCCAGAGCAATGCCTACACGATTACGAAAAACGGGCAGCACAAAGTAATATATCAGACGCCATGGCGCCAGAACGGCCAAATTTCCGGAATGGTGGAGATTTCCATGGTTGTGGACGCACAAATGCCTCATTACAACAGAGATGCCCAAAAGAATTAAACATTTGAAATGAGTTCAAGGTTTCCCTTGAAATGTTAATTAAATGTT
>DKUJ01000034.1 GCA_002490635.1 Porphyromonadaceae bacterium UBA7207 | reverse complement strand
GATCGCCATCCATGTGGACTTTACACCCATGGTGGACATGAACATGCTTCTGATTACCTTCTTCATGCTGTGTACAACCATGATTAAGAGCCAGACTCTGCAGATTATCCTCCCCACAAACGAGGAAGTCCGCAAGGAACAGCAGAGCCAGGCTAAACAGTCCGAAGCCATCACTCTGATTCTCGACACCGAATACAACGGCGACACCCCCGCCGTCGATGCCGAGACCGGCAAGACAGTCCACAATATCTACTACTACGAAGGTATTGCCGACACCACTTTTGCCACACCCAACTACCTGCGCCGCGAACAGTTCATAGGCAATGTGAACCGCGAGGCACAGGGCATACGCCGAATCCTCCTGAACAAGAACCAGGAAGTTATGGCGGCATACCAGCAGCTCAAGGAGCGGTGGAAAAACCGCGAGATAACCAAGGAAGAGTTCGACCGCGAAGCTAAGAAAAACGCTTCCGACTCCACAAAGACTCGTCCTGTTGTGGTAATCAAACCCGGTCCCAACACCACCTACGAGGGTCTCATCAATGCTATCGACGAAATGAACATCAACCAGATTTCACGTTACAGCATCGAGCTTCCCACTCACACCGATACCCTCCTGCTCCAGCAGTACGAGCGTGCCAACAACGAGACTATTATCCGCCCCACCGTGCGTCAGCAGGCAACTGCGAACGCTCAGGCACAAGCATCTACTCCTAACCCCTAAAAGATTGCAGTTATGGCAAAAGACGTAGATCTTACCTCAAAAGAGTGGCGCGACATAGTATTCGAAGGCAAGAACAAGGAATTCGGTGCATATGTGCTCCGACAGACATCCCCCGCGCGCCACACTAAAGCCATTGTATGGGTGCTGGCTGCTGTTGCGGTTATTCTCGTTCTGCTCATCCTCAGCGTTAACGACGTGTTCAAACGCGCCGAGGAAGAACAGATTGTCACCGCCACAGAACAGGAAATGACAACATTCGACGCAGAGGAATTTGAAGAGGAAATCCAGGAGGAGGAAATCTTCGAACTTCCCGAACCCGAAGAAATCATCGCTCCTGAAGAAGTTGCAAACTCCCAGCAGGTAACCGACCTGCTCATCGTCCAGGACGAGGAAATCGAAGAGGACAAGCAGGTCAAGAACCAGGAAGACATCCGCGAGAACGAAGCCCAGCTCGGCACCGTCGACATCACCGAAGGTGTGAACGACCTTAACAAAATCGAGGTCAAAGAGCAGGTTATCGCTGAACCCGTAGTCGATGACGAACCACTCAGCATAGCACTGGTGGAACAGAAGCCAAGCTTCCCCGGTGGCGAAGCCGCAATGTACACCTGGCTCAGCAACAACATCGTTTATCCCCCGGCCGCATCCGAAGAAGGTGCCCAGGGTCGCGTAGTTGTTGAATTCGTGGTAGGTAAAGACGGCAGCATCACAAACGTTCGCGTTGTTCGCCCCCGTCATCCCGCTCTCGACCGCGAAGCCGTACGCGTGGTTTCCGCGATGCCCACCTGGGTACCCGGACGTAACAACGGCCAGCCCGTAAAAGTTACCTACACACTCCCGGTTACATTCAAACTCCAATAAGCATAGCTTTTGAAATTCCATAGAATGGCGCCCTGCCCCGAGGCAAGGCGCCATTTCTTTATTATATCGCATTATCACGAAAAAATGCGGCCTTCTTTGCTGATTCAGCACAAATGCCTACTTTTGCCGCTCGGTAAACTAATTTTTAGGGGTGCCACGCCCGATGACAGCTCCGGAGGGAGCAGTCGGCGAAGCTGAGATCATACCCTTTGAACCTGATCCGGATAATACCGGCGTAGCGAAACATTTTATGAAAAAAATCTTGCTTTGCGGCTTCGCCGCAGCAGTAGCCATGCAGATGGCAGCGAATACCCCTGCAACAGGGCATTCACAATCCTCCGACACAATCGCCCTGAGAGGCATAGAGGTGGCGGCAAACCGTGCCTCGGAGACAACGCCCGTTGCTTTCAGTGTTGTAACCGCCGAACAGATTGAGAAATCCAACGACGGCCGCGACATCCCGTTCCTGCTTTCAATGACACCCTCACTCACGGCAACATCCGATGCCGGCGGAGGCGTAGGCTACAGCGCCCTGCGCATCCGCGGAACGGACGCATCCCGAATCAACATCACCGCCAACGGCGTGCCCGTCAACGACGGCGAAAGCCACAACGTCTACTGGGTCAACATGCCCGACCTCGCATCATCGCTCCGCGACATCCAGATACAGCGCGGAGTCGGAACAAGCACCAACGGCGCCGGAGCCTTCGGCGCAAGCATAAACATGATCACCGCCGCACCCGTGCCCGACGCATACGCCGAATTCGCCGGCGCATACGGCAGCTACAACACCAATAAGCAAAGCCTCAGAGTTGGTTCCGGCCTGCTCGGCAACCACTGGACAATCGACGCCAGAATAAGCCACATAGGAAGCGACGGATACATCGACCGCGCATCCTCCAAACTCTGGAGCTACCTCGGACAGGTGGCATATTCCAATGCCGGAACATCGCTGCGACTGCTCGCCTTCGGTGGCAAGGAGGAAACCTACATGGCATGGGACTACGCATCCAGAGAAGACATGGAAAAATACGGCCGCCGATACAACCCCTGCGGCGAATACACCGCCACCGACGGAGCCAAGGCATACTATCCCGACCAGAAGGACTACTTCACACAGCACCACTTCCAGCTGCACCTCGGCCAGGAGATAACCAGGCACCTGCGCCTCACCGCCACTCTCTTCTACACCAAAGGCGACGGACACTACGACCAGTACAAGACACGCCGCACACTCGTGGAATACGGCCTGGCACCCTTCGTCGATGCCGAAGGAAACACCATCGAGAAAAGCGACCTCATACGCCTAAAATTCAACGACAACGATTTCGTAGGCGGCAACGCCACCCTCAACTACACTCGCGGACGACTCGAAACCGTGCTCGGCGGAGGCGTGAACAACTTCCACGGCCGCCATTTCGGACAAATCAAATGGGTGCGCAACTACCTCGGCGCCATCGACCCGCTCCAGCAGTACTACAACAACACCGGCAACAAATTCGACGCCAACATCTATGGACGCGCAAATGTGTCGCTCAGCCGCGAGTTCAGCGCCTTCGCCGACCTCCAGTACCGCCACATCAACTACAGAATCGACGGCGTGAGCGACAACTACGACTGGAACACTGGAGCCATGGCAGCTCTCGACATCCACCGAATCTACGACTTCTTCAATCCCAAGGTCGGCATCAACTTCAGCGACGGACGCCACCACCGCGCATTCGCCTCCTGGAGCGTGGCGCACAAGGAACCCGTGCGCGACAACTTCACCGACGGCGACCGCAGCCACGACCCACGACCCGAACGCCTTTTCGACTACGAACTCGGCTACACCTACTCCCACTCCCTCTTCACCGCCGGCGTGAACCTCTACTACATGGACTACAAGGACCAGCTCGTGCTCACCGGCCAGCTATCCGACACCGGAAACCCGCTGAGCGTGAACGTTCCCGAAAGCTACCGCATGGGCATAGAGCTGCAGGCCGCACTAAAACCATGCAAATGGTTCGACTGGCAGCTGAACGCAACATTCTCCCGCAACCGAATAAAGAATTTCGTGGAATACATCTACGAGGACGAATGGACCAACCCCATCACGCGCGAACTCGGCACCACCACCATAGCCTTCTCGCCGTCAGTACTATTCAACAACGCCTTCAACTTCCACTGGCGCGGACTCGACGCCTCCCTGCAGAGCCATTATGTTAGCCGCCAGTTCCTCAGCAACGCGCAGTCGCGCGAGCAGATGCTCGACGCCTACTTCGTCTCCGACCTCAATCTCGGCTACAGCTTCGGCAGCGTGCTCGGACTCCGCGAACTCCGCCTGGGCCTGAGTGTCTATAACATCTTCAACGAGAAATACGAGAACAACGGCTATGCCGGAGCCGGATACACCGTAGGCGAAAACGGCGAGAAAACAATCTACCGCTATGCCGGCTATGCCGCGCAGGCTCCCACAAACGTACTGGCCACCGTGACCGTGAAATTCTGATGGAACAGTTCTGGAACGACACCGCGGCATTCCTCACCCTCGACCGCTGCCTGGAAATCACAGGATTCCTCATCGGCCTGCTGTATCTCTATTGGGAATACCATGCCGACCCCAGGATGTGGTTCGCCAACATAGCCATGCCCACGGTGTCGTTCTGGGTGTACTACCGCGCAGGTCTCTATGCCGATTTCGCCATGAACTGCTACTATTTCGTGATGGCGGTCTACGGCTACCTCGCATGGACACTGGGCTTCCGCCGCCGCAGACGCGGCGGCGGACTGCCCGTGCGCCACATAGGCGTCCGCCGCGCTCTGGGCGCACTCGCCGCGGGTGCCGTCGTGTATGCGCTGCTGGCCTACTGGCTCGTGGAATGGACCGACAGCAACGTGCCCTGGTGGGATGCCTTCACAACGGCCATGAGCATTGTGGCCACATGGATGCTCGCCCGCAAATACCTCGAGCAGTGGTGGGCATGGATTGCCGTCGACGCCGTATGCGTGGGCCTGTACATCTACAAGGACCGCCCTTTCTACGCCGTCCTCTACGCAATCTACACTGTGATAGCCCTTTTCGGCTATGCCAAATGGCGCCGCATCATGGCAGCCCAGTCCGCACCGCTACCATAGAGATACACGCGGCGAGGCATCGGCGCGCTCGGCACGGCACTGGCATCCGCCGGCCACATGCAGGGCTATGGCACGCGCCATGAGCATATCGTCGTGGTAGCCGCTCTTGGCGGCATAGCTGCCGTTGGGCAACTGCTCGTAGGTGGCAAGCTCGTCGCAGGCGCCGCTGCAGCGCTCTATGTATCCGCCCTCGCGAACAGCCTCTATCATGGTGGCGATGAGCATCGACTTGGTGCTGCGGTTGGTGTGGAAACCCACACGCCATCCGGTGCGGGCGCCGAGGGTGTCGAACACCTCGCGGCGATACACATTGGGATAGCTGTCGGCCAGCCGCGAGAGAATGAACAGGTTGCTGTCGGCGCCGCCGTATTCGGCAGTCTCGAAAGTGTTGCTCTCCACCACCAGCAAAGCCTCGTTGTAGTAGCCGGCGATGGCGGCGGCACGCCGCGCCAGAATGTCGTGGTCGCAGTGGCCGCGCCACTGTGCCACCACCTCGGGCAGCATGCCCTCGACTTCCGGCAGACGCAGAACCACAACCACCGACCAGTCGCTGGAACGGGAACGGCCGCCGACATCCACCGCGGCGATATACGAAAAACCAGGCTGCGGGCGACGCCACACACTCATGCCGCCGGTGGCATCGGGAACGAACCCACCGCCGCCAAGCCCCACATCGCCCGTCTCGGCCCTAAGCTGCGAGCAGCCCTCGCGCAGAGCCTCGATGGCCGCCGCGGCGAACACACCGTTGCCGGTGTTGGCGAAAGCCTCCACATCGGTGGTGGGATACTCGGCATGCAGCTCCTCGGCGCCGGGATACTCCCTGGACTTCAGGCGGTACCAGCAGATCTGCTCCAGATCCAGCCCCAGATTCCAGAGACCGGTCTCGTAATCGTCCAGCGAGGCCGCAAACGCAGCCGGGTCGGCCACGGCGGCACGGTTCATCTCTATCTCGTACCAGGGAACGAACACAGCGTGTTTGTCGCCGCGGCCTTCCTTGCAGCGTATCCATTCGCTGTGGAAATAGTTTCCCACACCGTTGGCCGTGCTTTCCATCACAATCAGTGAATAGGGAATCAGCGCTATTGCACCGCATACCGCACGTATAAAACGGCCTGGCGTGCGGGTGAGAGTCGACGGCCAGAAAGCAGTCTCGCTCAGATGGGCCATCGAGTAGTCGGCGCCACGCACCGCCTCCTGGTTCTCGGAACTTCCTATGGTCACCCGGCATCCGCGGCCACTTATCTCGCGCACGTTCTGCGCCCTCTCGTAAGGGCGGAACTGGGGCTTCTCGTCGCCGTCCCAGAGATTCTCGGGATAGTTGGCCAGCAGTTTGGTGTACATGCCGCGGATGCCTGCCGCCGTGTCCTTCACATGGGCGCAGATGAGCGAATGCCAGTTGCGGCGGTGGCAGCTCTGAATCCAGGCCATATACACCTGCACCAGCGTACTGCCACCCCACTGCCTGGCTTTGAGGATTATGGCGCGGATGGGACGTCCGGCCAGGCGGTCGCTCTCCAGCACGGCCAGCACCTTGCGCTGCGGCATGTTGAGGCGGAAGGGCACGTCGGCGCCCTCGGTCTTGTGCTTTATGGTAACGCAGCGCAGGCACCAGTACTCGAAGTCGTGGCGGCAGCGCAGGCGCGCCCATGCCCCGGCATCGCCGCGGGCAAGAGCATAACCGGGGTCGGCGAGCATGGTCGCCGGCACATATGCCCGTGGCACTCCCGGCTCGGGAGTATCCACCAGGCACCGTCCCGGCTCGTCGGTGCCGCGCAGAGGGCCGTGCCTCCGGCGTTCGGCGAAAGCCCGGCGGCGACGACTGTCCTCCGCCAGCATTTCCTCTATCCTGCTATCCATATCAGCCATAGCGGAAGTTGACACCCATGAATGAGAATCCCGTGCGGGCGCGACCCGCAAGCCTCACCTCCAGATTCCTGACCGGCCTGAACATCAGCGGCACCACCACCGGCGAATCCATCCGGTCGCGCAAGGCAAGCGTCACCACCGGCGAGGCATGGCCGCCGGTGCCCGTTGCCGTCGCCGACATCGTGCCCGAGAACACACCTCCGGCATGCACCGCCAGAGCCTGAAGCCTCACGGGCAGGCCGCCGCGCGGAACAACGGTGTAGCAGGCATCCACATCCACCTCGGAATCCACCTCGCGTCCGATCCGCATCAGCACACCATCCCCGTCGACAGCGAAAGGCACTCCCGAGGCCATCAGCACGGCGACGGCTCCGCCGGCGGTGTGCATGAAGCGGCCCGCGAAACTGTCGGAGAACACGTGCGCCATCTCATCGTAGCCCATGGCGAACAGCTCGCCCCGGCCGCTTTCCCAGGCAAGGGTATCGAAACTCTCGGTGGCCAGCCACCTGATGCGCCTGGTGGTGTTGTCGAGCCTCAGCAGCCCCCGCGGGAGAGCCGCGAACACGGCCTGCGGCGATGCCGCCATGGCGTCGGGTGAACACACAGCGCCCTCGGCCACCATGCGCATGGCCGCGGAGCGGCGGTTGCGGTCGACTGTGAGCACATGCAATCCGGCACCGTCGCCCACGGCAAAACGGCAACGGCCATAGTCCCATGAGCCGTCGGCGGCTCCCATGTGGCACAGCGCCGCCACCGCGGACGGACTTTCCACCACGCGCTCCACTGCCGCAGGAGCGCTCTGGGGACACAGGGCGATGGCTTCGGGAAAATCCTCGGAGGCGTCGGTGATATCGACAATGGTCGTGGCCGGCGCCTCGGGCAACACCAGAGGCGCAAAATCCGGCGATATATACACCGAACGCAGTCCGCTGCCGTCGGGCGTGAGGGCGAACACTCCCGAACGGGTGATGCCTCCGCTGTGCACGGTAAGCCGCAGCTGCGTGGCATCGGGTGAAGGATAGCTGAAAACAGGCCAGAAGCTTTGGGGACATCCCGAGGGATATTCCGCACCGAACGACACACCTCGCTGCGAGTTACCGAATGTAACGGTAGCGAGCACCCGCCATGGCGCCGGACCTGTCGACGCTGCGAAACATACCGGCGGGAATCCCTTGCTCCGCAGCGCCCTCAGATTACCCCATGCCACGGTGCCGCTGCCGGCGGCCACACATGCGGCACCCATGGAATGCGGCGCCCTCAGAAGGGCATCCCTGAGCGAAACAGCCTCGACAGACGTTGCCAGCGCGGTATTGAGCGCGCGCAAGGCCGCAATCATGTCGCCTTCCGCGGGAGGCACATCCACAGTGCGCTCCGACACCCCGAAAGGCTGCGCCAGCTGCGTGCAGGGGCGACAGATTTTTTCGGCACGCGCCATTGCCGCCCGCAGCCGCCCCCGGGAAGCCCGGGGCGCAGTGGCCTCCAGTCCTGCATCGGCACCGGGGAGGCTTACCCGCAGAATATTGGCGGCACCACTGCCACGCAGTGCCGAAACGGTGCCGGAGCCTTCAGGACTATAGCTGTGGAACTGGTTGCTAACCAGCACCTCCACCGAGGCCACTTCCGGGCAGTCGGCAGCGTCGAACACCGCCTTGATGCGCCATGCCGGCACATCGACCGAATATGCGCTCACAGCCGAGCCATCCACAACAGGCACGTCGACCCGCGGCACAAAGCGGCCTGCAGGCATTACAGCCACCGGCGGAGTGGAGAACAGCAAGGCACCCTTGCTGTCGTATGCCCGACAGAAAGCCAGCACGGGAGCCACAAAGGTTCCTCTGGCCGTCGCCTCGGCCACTGCATTGCGGTATGCGCCGGCAAAATCGGCAGCTACGGCCTTGCGGTCGGCGGCGCTGAGCGAGCTTATTCCGTTGTAGGCATTGGCGAGCCGGCGCTGCCCCACGGCGACGCTCACAGTGCCTATGCTTTCGGTGCGGAAGCTCACCGCCGGCCACTGCTGATTACCATTGCCGACCAGTTTCCAGCCGCCGACACATTTTGCCAGCTTCCACTGCCCTGCCGGTCCGCTGACAATCACCGAGCCGTTGCCGCAGCGGAGGGCGCATGTGGGCTCGCACGGCAGATCCGACACCACCATCACAGGCTTGTCGGTTTCGGAGCGCAGCACGGCAATGCCGTTGCCGGCAGCGAGAATGAAGTCGCCGCCGGATAGCGCCAGGGGCCGCATGCCGGTGCAGGCCTCCAGCCTGGCGAACATGCCGACGGCACTTACGCTCCCTTTGAATACGGGGCGAAAGTTGGTGAGACAGATATTGGAAGGTTTGTCCGGTGCTATCGTCCCGGGAGCGGTTTGCAGAGTTTTCATGACTGTAGATAATTTTTCTGCAAATATGCATGCGGCATCAGGCGCATTGCTCCCTAATATGTCCGCCACCCGGACAAAAACACAGAAAACATAAAAGGTTAGCGAGTTACAATCGGCTTATGGAAATCGTGAACAAAACTGTTCACCGTACAGACTGTTCACGAATTGTTCACTGCTGAACCCTACAATGTGCGTTGTTTTGCCGTATAGGGGTACTACAAAAAATCGCTGAAACCATCTTAGCTTCTGCGATTTACTTGTTTTGCTGTTTGACTTTGTGCCCCCGGAGAAGTCAAGGTTGACAGCACCTTTGGAGCCTTATGGCTGGAGCAAAAATTTCCATGCCGGTATAACTTCTATTCTTACGCCCTCGGTTTCTATAATTCCTTCATCATCGTAGGTCACAATTATATTGTGACGGCACGACAATCGTGACCGCAATTTCAGCAATGCTCTCGTTTCACGTTCAAAAGTGCCTTCGGCATCATTCATCGCATAGCATACCTGAATGGCGGTCTCCGTCTGGGGGATATAGAAATCCACTTCAACCCCATGATTATAGAAATAGACGGCATCTTTTGATCCATAACTCGAAATCAATTTCAGAGCCACCATATTTTCAAGCAGCGATGTGCGGATGTCAAGAGCCAGCAGGGAGATTATACCGTTGTCGATAAAATAGTATTTCGGATTGGATACCTTATCCTCAAGACTGTCCGCGATATTGGTGACCGGCAGTATAAGATACGCTTCAGAAGCGTAGCCCAGATAGTTTATCACCGTGCTTTTGCCTATCTTCGTTCCGGTCGAGGCCACAATATTTGTCGCGCGTGTAAATGACAGCGGTTGCTTTACACTTTCCGCCAGTTTACGGAAAAGAATACGAAGGGCAAAAACATTCTCAATCCTGTGGCGGGCGGCGATGTCGCCAAGAAATATCTTCTGATATAGGCTCATGAGATAATCGCGCTTCACCGGCAGCGTGGCACATTCAGGGAAGCCGCCGAACTGGAAATATTCCTCGAACAGCCCCATGAATTCTCCACGGGCTGCTGTTGTCGCAGTCAGCAATTTGTCGGCAGGATTTTTACCATTGGCTTTAAGATACTCGTCGAACTGCATGGGAAACACTTCACGGGTCATATATCTGCCACCGAGAGCCGCATTCACATCCGTAGAAAGCATCTTCGCATTGCTTCCTGTTATGAATACAGTAAATTTGTTGTCGGCTATCCTGCGCGCGAAACGCTCCCAGCCATCGACATTCTGAATCTCATCAAGGAACAGCATCGGGCGTTTTTCACTCAATCCGGAGTGGACTTCAAGTATCATATTAAGATCATCGACCGTCATTCCGGCAAGACGCTCATCCTCAAAATTGATATATACTATCTCATTCCAAGTGTATCCCGCTGCAATCAATTCCTGAATCTTTCCATAAAGAATATAGGATTTGCCGGCGCGACGAGCGCCAACCAACACCTGACGGTCAAACCCGTCAAGCGATATTCTTCGTTTGATAACCTCATGACGCATAACCTCTTCACGGTTTTCAAGCATCACCTCGCGTAGAATCTCAGATTTTACCATTATGTTTTTTTGTCTTATTCACAAGACAAAATTAGGTGTTTTCTGTCTTGTATACAAGACAATGATTGATATTTAGACTCGTTGGTTGAAATTTTTATATTACTGTCCGCTAAACCATAAAAAGGAGAGTCCAACTTCCTGAACGGCAGAAGTTGGGCTTACTTTTTGTAT
>DKUJ01000032.1:1158-66059 GCA_002490635.1 Porphyromonadaceae bacterium UBA7207 | reverse complement strand
TAAAGACAATTCGTAATGTCTTCCGACGTGCATTGTCAGGTTGATGTGCAGCATCGCCATGCTCGCTATCAGTTTGAGCTGGTCGTTGCACTTTTGGTTGCTCATCAGATTGAGGTTGTAGTCATACTTGCGTAGTATGGCTATGGCTTTGGGGAGCAGCACAATGGTGTACGGCATACCCGTTTTCAGGCGTTTATCGCGTATGCAGTAATCCTCTCCCTGCATGAACACGTCGGATTTCTTTATCTTCACGAGATCGGAGTAGGCGAGCCCCGTGTAGCAGGAGAAGATGAACATATCGCGCACCTTCTCTGTCATACCGTACAGATCCAGGGCCTCCACCCGGTCTCGCTCCTCCTCGGTGAGAAACTTTATCCCCTCCGACTTGCCACGGGAAATCCTCATGCCGTCGTAGGGGTTTGCCTCTAGCTTCTCGAACTGGATAGCCTCTATGATATAGGGCTTCAGCCGCTTGTGGTAGCCGTGAACCGACGACTGGGCCGTCACGCGCTTGCGAATGAAGTCATCCCACAGACGGATGTTCTTCGGGGTCAGGTCGCAGAAGAAGCGGATAAGCCCGAACTCGCGCAGGCATTTGAGCATGACGAGGTGCTGGCGGCGCGTCGATTCGGTCACAGGTCTCATGTAGATGCGCTCTTCGAGCCAGTCGAGGAAACTGCCCGACGAGCCCTGCACCTTTATCTTCTTCACCTTCTTGAGAAGGGAGAGGTCGTACTCGCCCTTCTTGGAGGCGATGGTTGACATCTTTTCATGCAGACCGTCGTACACGCGGCGGATCTGTTCGTTGAGCCTGTCGGCCTCGGGATGGTTAACAACCTCCCTTCCGCTCCACTGCTGTCTGAAGACAGCGACACCGGTCGAGAGCCGGACGCGCTCGCGGTTGTATGACACCTCTATCCCCACGGTGCCCGGATTGACTGCCGAAGCCTTCTTGCGGCGGTCTAAAATCACTTTGATCTGGGGTATTCCTGTCATAACTTGTTTTATTAAAGGGTAATACATTGTTTTTGCAGCTTTGTGGTACATGAAAAAAGCGTGTACCACACGGCTCGGAAAATGTACCACAGGTGTACCACACACCATTTTAACGCCTCTCGCTTGCGCGGTGTTGCCACCCCTGAATCTTTTGGAACGATTTAGCACAAAATATTAGGAACCAGCGTTTTGCCTCCAGAAGCGACGCCCTGACCCCATAGCGAAAACGAGGGTGCCGAGGGTGACAGATATTTTGGTGAAATGCCGGTACATTTGCGGTACATTTTTGTGGTACATCCACGAAATTTGTACCAAAGGTAATGTGCTAAATCGAAACTAACAAATGCTACAATGGGCTACGGACTGAAAACAGCAGAAGTGCTAAATCGTTCCAAGTCAGAGTGTTGTCAAATTGCTAAATGTTGACGCAGTGACGGTTATGGACACGAAAAAGGGCCACCGCTTGGTGACCCTTGTGTGATCCGGACGCGATTCGAACGCGTGACCGTCTGCTTAGAAGGCAGATGCTCTGTCCAACTGAGCTACCGGACCTGTTTTTCAACGGAGCAAAATTACTAAATTCCGTTCAAACGGCAAAATAACAGATGGGCACTTCTATTGTAGGTCTTTTTAAGGCATGTCGCTATCCAGTCCTGGCGGAGGTCTGTTTTAAACGGTCTCCCTGAATTGTCAATAGGATAGGCTATTGCCAGAATGCGTGGAAGTGGTGTACGGGGCCGTTCCCGTGGCCGATAGTATATTCGGCACCGGCTTCGATGGCGGCTGTTATATAATCTTTGGCGAGCCTGGCGGCCCGGTCGAGGTCGTTGCCATGGGCAAGGAATGCAGCGAATGCCGACGACAGGGTGCAGCCAGTGCCGTGTGTGTTGGCTGTGTCGCAGCGGCGCGATCTGAGTATTATATGCCGGCCGGATTCGGCGTTGTAGAACACATCGGTTAGCTCGGTGGCGCGAAGATGTCCTGCCTTAAGAAGTACTGATACACCGCCGCATAGTTCCGAGAGTTTTCGGGTTGTGTCGGGCAGCGATTCCTGTGATTCTATCTTTTCTCCAAGAAGCAGTTCGGCCTCAGGTATGTTGGGCGTTATAATCCTTACATGCGGCATGAGTGCGTCGCGCAGGGTCGCCACTGCGTCGGGTTCGAGAAGCGGGTCGCCTGAAGTGGCCACCATCACTGGGTCGAGCACTATATTTTTTATCGGATATCTGGCGATGGTGTCGCGTACGGCGTGTATCAGTTTGCTCGAATGCAGCATACCTATTTTTATTGCATCGGCTCCGATGTCGTCGAGAACCGAGCGTATCTGACCTGTCACAAAGTCGACAGGTATGGGATGGATTCCTGTCACGCCTACTGTGTTTTCGTCTACCACTGCGACAACTGCTGAGGCTCCGTAGCAGCCGCAGGCGGCGAATGTTTTTAGGTCGGCTTGCAGGCCGGCGCCTCCGCTGGGGTCGCTGCCGGCGATGGTGAGGACGCGCCTGTATGTTTTCTTGTTCATATTTTCCATTTTTCGAGATTCCATGCGCTTTCCCAGAACAGCCATTCCATTTTTGTGCACAGCACGAAGATGTCGGTCATTGCCGCTCTTGTTTCCGGCGAAGCGGTCTGGGCGAGTTCGTCGCATATGTCGATTGCCCGTTGTGTCGATGCTTTGAATGCCGGGTCGGCATATGTGTCAATCCAGGCCTTGTATGGGCTTGTCCGGTCGGTACAGGCGTTGTATATTGTTTCGCCTACTCTCTGGTAAACCCAGAAGCAGGGCAGAACAGCCGCGGCCTCGACTTCTACCGGGGCGTACGACTGTGCCTTGAGAATGGATGTGTACAGCATGCAGGCCGGCGACATGGCGGTTTCTTTTCTGTCGCTTAAGGAAATGTAGCTTTCGTGGAGCGCTTTCTCCACGGCCACGCCATCGGCGGCAAAGGCCACGAAGTCGGCGGCGTGGGAGCTTGTTCCAAGTCTTGATGCTATGTGCGACAGCACTCTGAAGTATTCCCCGATATAAAGCGAGTCCTGGGTGATATAGTGCATAAAGCGTTCATGCGACAGGCTGCCGTCGGCGAGTCCGCGCACAAAAGGCAGATCTATGATTTGTGCGTATATCGAAGCTGCGGCAGTCCAGGCTTCTTTGCTCCATTTACTCATGCCTCAGAAGGTTTATATGCAGTTATCGCCACATAATCGCCGCTGCCGTATCCCTCTGTGGGCTGTTCTTCCGCGAGGTTGGAATTAAGAGGGTGGGAGGTGAGTGTCTGGGCGAATTCCAGTCCGGTGAATCCTGCATCGGTGAGCATCTGAATTTTTTCGGCTGTAGTGCGCCAGTTTGCGGCTTTTACGAATTCGATAGGGTAGGGGTCGGCCGGGAATGTACCATGGAGCAACGGGTGATTCCATGTGCCGAGGGATTTGGCGAGGTTGTACAGAATGCCATAGGAGCTTTCCTTGGGCACATCGATGAGTATTATGCGGCCGCCTTCGGGAAGAGCTGCGAAGGCCTTCGCTATCACCTTGTCGAGTGGCGCTATATAGCTCGGAGTGCCGTTGAAAAGAATAGTATCATATTCATTGGTTCCGAAGTCGGCGTCTTCGGCTTTGGCGACAGCGACATTCATTCCTCGTTTTCGCGCTATGTCGGCCATCCCTTCCGAGGGCTCAATGCCGTTGCGGATGTCGATGCCGCGTTCGTCGCGTAGAATTTTTTCGAACAGGCCGCTTCCGCAGCCTACCGAGAGCACGCGCCCGGCATTCTCTAGCACGGAGGCCAGAAGGTTTACTTCGGAGTAAAGGACATTGCGGTTTTTGAGAAACCATGCATCGTATGCCGGTGCGTATTGGTCGAATCCGTTTCCCATTTCAGTCAGAATTCAAATATGTTTGTTTCGAGAGTTTTTAAGTCTAAGGTGTACAGGCGGCCGTCGAGGGTTTCGCCGAAACCGCATAAGAATTTTATGGCCTCATTGGCCTGAATAGCTCCTGCCACGCCCGGAACGGTGCCAAGCACTCCGGCCGATGCGGCGGGAATGGCCGCGAGGGTGTCGCGGCAGGGGAATAGCGAGGTATAACGGAGCTTCCTGCTGCCGTTCATCACAGCAATCTGGCAGCCGAACTCCGAAATGGAGCCATAGACCCACGGTTTGCTTTCGGCATAACAGGAATCGTCGATCAGGTAGCGTGTGGCGAAGTTGTCGCAGCAGTCGATCACGATGTCGTATCGCCGTATTATTCCGCGGGCATTTTCATGCAGCAGCCCGCGGGGATATGTGTCGAACACGGTATGTGCCGACATGGCCGAGAGCCGTTTCCTGGCGCATTCGGTCTTGGGGAGGCCGATTTCGGCTTCGGTGTAAAGAGTCTGGCGTTGCAGGTTGGCGAGTCCCACTGTATCGTGGTCGCACAGCCCTATTCGCCCTACTCCGGCTCCAGTAAGGTATGTTGCCGCCGGTGTGCCGAGGCCTCCGAGGCCTACTATCAGCACAGAGGCTTCCGCGAGCCTTTTTTGCCCGTCCGGCCCTATCTCCGGAAGGATGAGTTGCCTGGCGTAGCGTTTGTTGCACATCAGTCGAAAATTTTGTCCCAGTCTTTCCATACCACTTCCATGCCGCGAGCCCTGATATCGCATTCTACCTGTGCCGGTGTGCGCTCGTCGCTTACCGAGAACTGCTCGAGTGCCTGCGGATAGGTGCGGTATCCTCCAGGTTCTGTTTTTGAGCCGGCACTCATCGATGTGGCGCCGAGGGTGGCAATGTTGTTGCGGAACTCGGGGCGTTCGCGTGTCGAGAATGATATATCCACGTCGTGGTCGAATATGCGGAATGCGAATGTGAGCTGTGCAAGCTCGCGGTCGCTCATCACCACATTGGGCTGGAAATGACCTTCCGACGGACGCATGCGCGGGAAATTGACACTGTAGCGTGTGCGCCAGTAGTTCTTGCGCAGATACAGCAGATGGCGGGCCATCATTGTAACATCGGTGCGCCAGTCCTCGAGGCCTATGAGCACCCCCATGCCAATCTTATGCACGCCAGCCTGCCCCATGCGGTCGAAACCGTTTACACGCCAGTCGAAGTTCGATTTCATACCCGCCGGATGGTATTTTTTGTAATTCTTGCGGTTATATGTTTCCTGGAAGCACACCACGCCGTTTAGCCCCGAGCCCGTAAGTCGCCGGTAATCTTCGGCCGGCAGAGGCATGACCTCGATTGTAAGATTGCTGAAATAGGGGCGGCACACCTTCAGTGCCATCTCGATATATTCGGTGCCTGCTACACGCGGATTCTCGCCGGTTACCAGCAGTAAGTTCTCGAAAGGTCCGAGTTCGCGTATTGCCTTGCATTCGTTCTCTATTTCGGCAGGAGTGAGCACGGTACGAGGAAACATGTTGTGGCGGTTGAATCCGCAGTACACGCAGGAGTTTGTGCATGAGTTGGTTATGTACATAGGGATGTACATCCCTATGGTGCGTCCGAAGCGCATCTGTGTGATCTCGCGGCTGCGTATCGCCATCGACTCGATATATGGCGCTGCTGCCGGGGAGACAAGAGCCATGAAGTCTTCGATGCCCGGGTTCCGTGCCGCGAGCGCGCGCTCCACGTCTGCCGCCGTCCGGGCATTTATACAGGCTGTGGTTTCGTCCCAGTCGTATTTCTCTAATTCGTCGGAAAACATGGCGGATTACATGTCGAGGAACGATGTCAGTGGGCTGCTTGCCTCGGCGTGGCGGCTCACCGCGCCAAGTCCCGCTTCATATGCCATGCGTCCGGCCTCTACGGCTTTGGCAAAGGCTTTTGCCATGGCCGCTGGATTGCCGGCAACAGCGATGGCGGTGTTGACCAGTACGGCATCGGCACCAAGCTCCATTGCCTCTGCGGCGTGGGACGGTGCGCCGAGACCTGCGTCGACAACCACCGGGACGCGGCTTTGCTCGATTATGATTTCGAGGAGGTGGCGTGTCACCAGTCCTTTGTTGGTGCCTATAGGCGCGGCGAGTGGCATAACCGTGGCAGCTCCGGCTTCTTCAAGACGTTTGCACAGCACGGGGTCGGCCTGGATGTAAGGCAGCACGACAAATCCCATTCTGGCCAATTCCTCTGTGGCCCGCAGTGTTTCCACGGGGTCGGGTAAAAGGTATTTTGGGTCGGGGTGTATTTCAAGTTTTATGAATTCGGTACCGAAGGCCTCGCGGGCAAGCTGAGCCGCCAGTACTGCTTCGCCGGCATTGCGCACGCCCGATGTGTTGGGCAGCAGCTGTATGCCAGGCCGGCGCACGTGGGTAAGCATGTCGTCGGCAGGATTTGTCATATCGACGCGTTTCATAGCCACAGTAACCATCTCTGTGCCCGAAGCGGCGATGGCGTTGGCCATTTCGTCGTTCGACCGGAATTTTCCGGTTCCGACAAACAGACGCGAGCCGAAGGTGCGTCCGCCTATGATGAGTTCGTTCATTTGGTAGTGCTAATTGGATTTATAGGTGGGGGGTTAGTATTGACATGGATTTCATGAGGCTCTGTTGCGGCATAATTCTAATATTTTCGATGTTTCGGCCGTGGTGTCTTCGGCTGCGAGAAGCGCGCCCGACATTGCTATCCCGTTTACGCCTGTAGCCAGAATGGCGGGAATGTCGGTGGCTGTTATGCCTCCTATAGCCACCACCGGCAGATTGTAATTTTGTCGGAATGCCGCCATGGCAACACGGTAGCCTTCGATGCCGAGCACCGGGCTAAGGCGTTCTTTGGTGGTGGTGAAGCGGAATGGTCCCAGACCTATGTAGTCGGCTCCGGCCTCTGCGGCGGCGAACATATCGGCGACGGTGTTTGCCGTGGCTCCGATTATTTTCGATTTCCCGAGTATTCCGCGAGCTTCCGCTACAGGCATGTCGTTTTTCCCGAGATGCACGCCATCGGCACCCAGAACTTCCACAAGGTCGGCGCGGTCGTCGACAATGAACACGGCACCGAAAGAGCGGCATAGCCGGCTTACTGTATGCCCTGTCGACAGCAGTTCGTTGTCGGTTGCTCCTTTCATGCGCAGCTGTATCCATCGGCAGCCGCCTTCGAGCACGGCGCGGACCCCGCTTGTTTCGCTGTGGATGCCGCGACGGTGGGTTATAAACTGTAGCATATGGTCTTGATCGTATTCAGGCGTTTGTCAAGTTCCGGCAAAGAGAAATCCTGCCATATATATCCGAGGAAGGCGGCGCCTCCGAAGCCGTCCTCCGCCACCTGCCGCAGGCGGCATGGCTCCACACCTCCAAGGGCGATGCAGCGTGAATCAATATTGCCACGCAAAGTATCGGATGTAAATGCGCTTTTGTAGCCTGCCTTGGAGATACTGTCGAATATCGGACTAAGAAACACATAGTCGACATCTTCCCGCGACTCTCCCGGGGAATGGCACGAACGGCTCACCGTGTTGTGGAAATCGGCCGGCGCCACAGGGTTTCTGGAGTTGAGGTGTATTCCTGTGCCGTATTCCGCGGCGAGGACGTGGTGGTCGTGGAGAGACAATACAGGCCAGAGTCTGCGAGGGATGCTGTCAAGCAGTGCTCGGGTGTCGGACTCTGAATATGTCGGCTTTCGTATGTGTACGCGGTCTGCAACGCCGCTGTCGAGTATGCGGGTTATTGCCTCAGCCTCGTTTTGCAAAGGCCTGTCCTGGCTGACTACTATGATCTTCATCCGCCGCATACGGCCCGGATAACAGTTATTCGGGAGTCGGCGCTTAGCAGTGTGGTGTCCCACAGCGTGCGCGGCACCACCTTGTTGTCGATGGCCACAGCAATGCCAGATTCGGGAAACTGCATCCGGCGCAACACCATGCCGAGTGTGGTGCCGTCGCTAACTTCTGTTACTGTGTTGTTGATAAGAATTCTCATAGACCTTGGGCTGAAAAAGAGAAGCCGGGCGGAGCCCTCGAAATCAAGGCTATGAACCAAGTCCTTTCGGCGGAATTAACCGCATCAAGTTCATAGGGTATAATCTCAGCCCCTTGCGGAGCACCCCTCTTGTGTTTGCACTTGCAAAGATAATAAAACTATTGTGACATTAGACGCATTCGTGTTGCGGAAAAGATGAATTCATTGGTATATATGTAAAAAAAGAGACCTCGCCGGTGTGGTGGCGAGGTCTCGCAAGCTGGATGAAGGTTAAATGCATCCCGGCGTTGTGCCGGTGTGCTTATTTGTCTTTGTGTTCGTATTTGAGGGTCATCGAAGGCTGGTCGCACACTTCCGCCGGGCCGAAGTACTGGATTGGGCCGGGGTAGATGTAGCACGTGTTGTGTGCCCATGTGTCGCGTTTGGAGGCGAACTGTAGGAAGGGTGCTCCGTCGAGGCGCACGAGCGCTTTCTGAATCACGGGTTTGTCTTCGGCGTTTCGGCGTTCGATGTTCATCATCATGGTGATGGGTATGCCGCCGGGAATCCACTGAACGGCGGGTTTCACGAGGTTACGCACTGCCGACATGTATCCGGTGACTCCGGCGTTGATGAGTGCGGCGGCGTTGTAGCCCAGCGAGTAGCAGTAGTCGGCATCGAAGTTGGAGGGGTCGGCGCAGCGGCCTTCGTATCCGAAGAAGTGGTGCAGGGCCGAGAATTTGCCGCCGTTTGCCGCGAAGGATGCGTCGGCATCGAGGTAGGCTGCCACAAGGTCGGAGAGCAGTTTCTCGGTTTCGATAAGGGATACCTGCACGTTGCCGTGGGGGTCGCGGTCGAGCATGAGCTGGCGTGCCACGCTTTCGGGGAGTTCCTTGAGAGCGGCCACGTTCTCGGCGTCGAGGTTGGCGAGGATGAACTCGGCGAGCGTTTCGTTGTCCATGCCGGCGACTTTGTCTTTGTTGGCGCCGAGGAGTTCGTTGAGTTCGCGGATGAGTTTCTTGTATTCGGGAATGAATTCGATGAGGCCTTCGGGAACGAGCACGGTGCCGAAGTTGTTGCCGTCGGCAGCACGTGCGGCCACGATTTCTGCGATGTACTTCACAATCTGGCCGAGGCTCATGTTCTTCTGTTCGATTTCTTCGGAAATCAGGCAGATGTTGGGCTGGGTCTGCAGTGCGCATTCCAGAGCGATGTGGCTTGCGGAGCGGCCCATGAGCTTGATGAAGTGCCAGTATTTCTTGGCGGAGTTGCAGTCGCGCTGTATGTTGCCGATAACCTCGGAGTACACTTTGGTGGCGGTGTCGAAGCCGAACGATGTTTCAATCTGGGTGTTCTTGAGGTCGCCGTCGATGGTTTTGGGGCAGCCGATTACCTGCACGCCTGCGCCGGTTGCCTTGTAGTATTCGGCGAGAACGGCGGCGTTGGTGTTGGAGTCGTCGCCGCCGATTATAACCAGGGCGGTGATGCCGAGTTCGCGAAGGATTTCGAGGCCTTTGTCGAACTGTTCTTTCTTTTCGAGTTTGGTGCGTCCGGAACCGATGATGTCGAAGCCGCCTGTGTTGCGGTATTCATCGATAATGGATGCTGTCAGTTCGATGTAGCGGTGTTCCACCAGGCCGGAAGGGCCCATGAGGAAGCCGAAGAGACGGGAGTCGCGGTGTATTTTCTTGATACCGTCGAAGAGGCCGCTGATAACGTTGTGTCCGCCGGGTGCCTGGCCGCCGGAAAGAATCACGCCCACGTTCAGAGGTTTGCCGGGTGCGGGGTTGGAGTTTTTCTCGAAGCGGATTTCAGGAAGGCCGTAGGTGTTGGGGAAAAGCTGGCGGATGGCTTCTCTGTCGGCAACGGATTCTGTCGCGTGACCTTCTACTACTTTTACGGGGGCCGTAAGCACAATGGGCAGCTTGGGCTGGTATGTTGCGCGGGCTTTCTGCAATGCGCTCTTCTTCATATTGTCCGGTTGTATCGTTTTTGATTGGTTGATTCTTTTGACAGTGCAGGCAGTGCTGCAAGTGCAAAGTTCGTAAAAATGCCACAATGGGGCTTAACAATATGTGTGAATAAGTGTTTAGAGGGCATATTACGCCAATTCTCTATCTTTCTGTATCACAATGTCACCCGGCAGCGGCATTGTAATGTCGGAGTGTGGGGCTTTTGTGGCGTGCACTGTGTGTCCGGATGCCCGATATCCTATGATTTTTCCGATGGCCGGCCTTCCGGCCCCATGCCAAGCCGGGTCCGAACCGCTACAGGCAGTTTCGAGGCCACCAGGCTGTAAGAGTCATGGATGAGTTCCTTCTGGAACCTGTCCGGCACATCGCCGTGAAAATCGACAGAAATCCAGTGCCTTTTGTTCATGTGATATCCGGAGCGGATGCCCGAGTATCTGTCGCGCAATTCCACGGCATAGTCCGGTTCGGCTTTGAGATTGTAGAAATCCCACTGCCCGTCGAGAGTCATCAGGCAGAACATCCTGCCGCCTACTTCCAGAGCCAGGGTGTCGGGGCCGAACGGGCTCCGCTCTGTGGCGAACGGCAGGGAGAGGCCGTAGTCGCGTACTTCGTCGATATTCATTGTTCAGCGGTTCTGGAATCCCTATCCGGTGAAAGGTTCAGCAGGGCCTCGAATACAATCCCGGATATATCGGCAATCATTCTTTCGGTCTGCTCCATGTCGTAGGCCGAGTCGGCTATGAATACGGCTATGGCATAGCCGTTTCCATTCGGCAGGAATACATATCCGGCATCGTTGACACCTGTCAGGCGTCCTTGGGAATTTCGGTCGCCGGTGCCGGTTTTGTGGCCTATTTCCGCGTTTGTGGGCAGGAGCGGCGCCGGAAGTCTTCTGTCGCCGGTGGCACACGACATCATCATTTCCCCGATTGCCCGGTGCACCTGCGATGTGTCCGCTAAGCCGCCACGGTAGAAACGGTCGAAAAGTCCGGCCATGGCCAATGGCGTGGACCGGTTCAGATAGCACATGTACATGTCGCGGTGCATCTCGTCTTCGGTGGCCGAAATCACTATGTCGCCGAAGCCGGTGGCTTTCATCAGACTGTCGGCTGCCGATGTGCCTCCGATAAGCCGGAAGAGGATGTCGCAGGCGTTGTTGTCGCTCTGGATTACGGAAAATTCCAAGAGTTCCCGGACCGGCAGACTCAGCGCGCGTATCCCGTATCTTTCGCGCAGTGGGCTCCAGGTGCCGGTCTTTATCTCGTCGGGACTGATGGCGATGGAGTCCGACAACTCTATGCCGTGCCGCACGCAGTGGTCGGCCACGGCGAGCGCCTGTGGAAACTTGTAGACACTCAGCATCGGGAAGTCGCGGTTGCCGTTGACCGACACCGTGTCCCTGCCGTCGACAATCACGGCTATTCCTGCCCTGGCATCCTTTCCGGCTACATAAGCTTTAAGGAGTGTCTCTATCCGTGCGATGCCGCGGTCGGGTGTCCCGGCTAATGGAGGTTGAGCCGGGCGGCATTCATGCCCCCGGCCGGCAAGAAAAAAGATGCATGTCAGCAACAGAAAACAGCAACGTGTCATGGTTGTCAATGGTTATGCACGGTAATTCCCGGCGTTGGAGTTGCAAAATTACCATTTTCGCGCAGTATATCTGTTGCCTGAATGGCACAAGTTGTGTAATTTTGCAAATGCACGCACGGCATGCCGCGTGTAACCGCAAAATGTCTAAACTCCAATTATATATAGCCAAGTCGCAGCGGGGCTACAAGAGCCTTGTCAATCTCAATCCCGAGGAGGATGTGCGCCGTTTTGTCGGCGATTTCCGCAATGTGTTAGGGAAAATCGGATGCGACTGGAGCCGTATGCATGTGTTTCTCCTTGTGAGCTACCACATGCATGGGGTGATGTTGACCATTATCCGCACCATCCCGGATGTTGCCGGCGACCATCTCGCGGCCTCGGTGTTTGTTCCGGATGGCATTGCCATAACTCCGGATGAGCTTGAGGTTGTGCTTGACCGTACACGCGGCCTTATAGTGTGCCCTGCGGTCGATGCCGATGGCATCGCCATGCTGCGCAGTCTGTTTGCCAGGGATTATCCTGCCGGCGAACTCAAGGCCGCGAGGGTGAATTCGGAAGGTCGCGACTACGGCTATGCCCGCTGTGGCGGCTCTGGCAATCATACGCTGAAAGACTATGCCGCGGGGCTTTTCTACACGCCGTCGTGGGCCGGATATGCCGGAGTGCTGCTGGTGCCCGACGATGGCGAGGCCACTTTCTCAGGACCCGACGCAACGCCGGTGTCGCTATCGCCGTTGATAGTACTCAACCCGCCCGCTCCCACTGCCGAGGGCTTTGTGCCGCATATCTTCCGGATGCCGTTCAACAAGCCTGTACTTGTGCCCCAGGGCGAAAAGCTCGAAATAGTGTGGAAACGTTCGGGTTTCGCCGACATTGTCACCGGTATTGTGCCCTCCGGCGCCGGCCAGGCAATAGAGGCTCCCTCCGGCAGCGAGGCGGTCAAAACCCTGACTCCGGCTTCTTTTCTGATAACAGCACACGGCAGCCGCACTGTTCTGGAAAGCGCGCAGGTTCGTGTGAACGGACGTGAAATAAACTCGGGAGTGCAGTTCACCTACACCGAACTGAGTCCGGCCAATGTGGAAATCGGCGCGCCGGGTTATCTTCCATTCAGAGGGAAGCTCGATCTCGCATCCACGGCCCAGGCCCAGGTGCAGATGAAAGAGCTGGGCAAAACCTACCATTTCGACCTGCCGGTGGACACGCCGGATCCGTCGGACTCGGTGCATTTCACCATACATTCCCCCAAAGCTCTCCGGCGCTGCCCCGTGGAGGGCTATGTTGTCAGTGGCGAAGGTCTCAGCGAGGGCGCAGGCCGCAGCAACAACCTTGTGTATGTAGGCGGCCGCAGCCGCCGGTCTTTCTTCGTAACCGCCATAGTGGCAGCATTGGCTTTGTGTATAGGCTTTTTCCTGGGATGGATAAGTTTCGGATTCAGCCAGGAAGAGGAGATTGCCGCCGGCGACGCGGTCGAGATGCCGGAAATCGCCGACAGCGCGGAATCTCCTGAACCTGCCGCCGATGTTCCGGAGCCGGCTACTCCCCCGGCACGCCAGGTATCGTCGTATGCGGCGGCAGTGGCCTATCTCGACGCCAACCGTGTGTGGGATAGGAACGAGATGGAGGCCACAGAAGGACTTGCCGGCCTCTTCGACGACATAAACAGTTACCGGTTCAACCGGCTCACCACATACTGGGGGCCGCTGCTGGCAGGCAGCGACAGCTTCAGTACCGTTCTTGAAGCCGTGCGCCGCAGTGGCACGAAACGCAATCCGCGCACTGGCATCCATCAACCTGAATATAACCGTGAGGGAGACACCAAGATCAACTGGCGCGGATACACCTATTGGATAGATCCTTGAAAACGACAATGAAAATCTACAAATATCTGCTTGCGGCATTGTTGGCCGCTACCTGCATGATGCCGGCGGAAGCGCTTGTGCTCGAAGGCGTCGCCGGCGGGCGCAATGTGAGCGCCACCATGCTGTCGGGCAATATCGTGAAAGTTACCAACACGCCGGCGGGCGTGCCCGAGCCCCCGGAGCAGACTGTGCTTGTGCGCCAGTGGCCCGACAGCAGCGCTGTTCCGCGTGTGGGAGTCAGCATCGACAGTGCCGGTGTGCTCACCATAACCGACCGCCTCAACGGCACCTGGATCCGCGACAGCGGACTGCGCAGCCGCAGCGAAGGAAAGAGCACGCTTGTGCTCAGCACCAACTCAGGAGGCTCGTTCTATGGCGCCGGTGAACGTGGCCACAAGCTGAACCTCCGCGGCGATACTCTGGTGAACTATAACCGCCAGAACTATGGCTATACCGGCGACGACCAGCGTATCAGCCAGATGAACATAACCATGCCCGTGTTGCTGAGCAGCGACGGCTTCGCTCTGCTTTTCGATGATTTCGCCGCATCGACCATGGTGGCGTCGGACAGCATCGTATATACCACCGAATCGGATCTGCCGGTGACATACTATTATATCGGTGGTGTGCATAGCCTCGCCGAACTTACCACAGCGCTGACATCGCTCACGGGCCGCCAGCCCCTGCCTCCTTTCTGGGCCATGGGTTACATAACGTCAAAATACGGCTATAAGAGCCCCGAGGAAACGGTTGCCGCAGTCGATTCCCTTCGTGGCCAGGGCTATCCACTCGACGGTATCGTGCTGGACCTGTACTGGTTCGGCAGGGAACAGGATATGGGTTTCCTGGACTGGGACCGCAGCGTGTGGCCCGATCCCGAAGGCATGATGCGCCGCCTGGCCGACCGCGGAGTGAAGCTCATCACCGTTTCCGAACCGTACATACTGCGCAACGGCACCGGTATCGACAACTACAACACCCTCGATGCCGACAGCATGATGGTGCGCGACAGCATCGGTGCCACCCATCCCGTTACCATATGGGTGGGCGAGGGTGGCATGTTCGATGTGTCCAATCCCAAGACACGCCGTTGGCTCGGCGACCGCTACCGCATGCTCACCGACCTGGGTGTCGGCGGCTGGTGGGGCGACCTTGGCGAGCCTGAGGTGCATCCCGAGACCGGATTCCACGCCAACGGACTTGGCGCGCGGAAATACCATAACCACTACGGCAACGACTGGAGCAGTATCATCAGCGAGCTTTATGCCGAGCATTATCCCGACAGGCGACTGATCACGCTTATGCGTGGCGGTACCACCGGCCTTCAGCGGCATAGCGTCTTCCCATGGTCGACCGACGTGTCGCGCTCCTGGGGCGGTCTGGAACCACAGATCCGCATAATGCTCAACTCCGGGCTGAGCGGCCTGGGCTACATGAGCAGCGACCTTGGCGGATTCGCCGTCGACGAGGCCAATCCATATATGCCGGAGCTTTATGTGCGCTGGCTCGAGGCCGGGCTTTTCACGCCTGTCTTCCGCACGCATGCCCAGCAGTTCGCCGAGCCGTTCAACTATCCGCAGTATCACAGTCTGCTGGTGCAGATTGTGCGTGAGCGCTATCGCTGGCTGCCGTATAACTACTCCCTGGCCTGGGAGAACGCGACCAAAGGCTGGCCGCTGGCGCGTCCGCTCGATTTCGGCATCGACGGCGACGGGCGTTACGACAATGTTCCCTACGAATATCTATGGGGCAATGATCTGCTTATCGCACCCGTGGTCGAGGAAGGCGCCGTGCAACGCCGTGTGGTGTTCCCTGCGGGTAGCGAGTGGATTGATTTCAACGACCCTGAGCTGCGCTATGCCGGCGGTTCGGAAGCCATCGTGAAAGCCCCGCTCGAGGTGCTTCCGGTTTTTGTGCGCGCCGGTTCCATCTTTCCCACCGCCGACTATAATATGAACAGTACTGCCGACTATCGTGCAGATGCGTTTACAGTCAATTATTTCCCAGGAGAGCACGGGCAGTTCACCCTCTACGACGACAACCGCGAGTCGGCTCAGTCGCTTGCCAAAGGCGAATTCAGGCTCATCGACATGGTGGCTACAGCCGATACCACCGGTGCCGACATCCGCCTGAGCAGCCGCGGCACATATCCCGGAGCTCCGGCATCGGTAGAGCTCGAGTTCGTGGTGTACTGCATGGAAGGCCCTGCCACAGTGAGCGTCGACGGAGTGCCGGTCGATGCCGTGTACGACCCCCTGGCACGGACCGTAAATTTCAAAACCACTTTCATTCCCTCGAACACCATGCGTGTGCGTGTGGGATATCACCTCTGATACCTTCATAATAAATATGTTCTCAGGAATAGTAGAAGAGGCGGCACGCGTAGTGAGTGTGCGCCAAATGGAATCCAATATCGAGCTTACCATCCGCTGCAGCTTCGCCGAGGAGCTTACTGTGGACCAATCGGTGGCTCACAACGGCGTGTGCCTGACAGTGACAGGAACAAATGCAGACGGCACATACACTGTAACCGCCATACGCGAGACCCTCGAACGCTCGAATCTCGGGCGCCTGCAGGCCGGAAGTCCTGTGAATCTCGAACGCTCCATGCGCATGGACGGCCGTCTCGACGGTCACATCGTGCAGGGACATGTCGACACTACCGCCGAGTGCGTTGCCGTGGAGGACGCCGACGGCAGCACGTATTTCACATTCGCCTACAGAGTGTCTCCCGAAATGGCCGCACAGGGCTATGTAACGGTTGAGAAAGGATCGGTAACGGTCGACGGAGTGAGTCTTACAGTGTGCGACAGCACCGAAGAGGGCTTCCGCGTGGCCATAATCCCTTACACCCGCGATCACACCACTTTCGGAAGCATAGCAGTGGGAAGTGTGGTCAATATCGAGTTCGACATCATAGGGAAATATATAGCGCGCCTGAGCCGGTTCGCGCGTTGACATCCCCGGCTGACCGGCCATGGAAAAGCGGCTGCAGTACCTGTGGCAGCACCGGCTGTGGGAATCGTCATCGATGACCACCACCGGAGGCACACCAATCGAGATTCTCGATCCTGGTGTGCCGAACCGCGATGCCGGTCCTGACTTTTTCAACGGCAAAGTCCGCGCACGCGGCCGCACCTGGGCCGGAAACATCGAAATCCATGTGCGCTCTTCCGACTGGTACCGCCACGGCCACCAGCACGACAGCAGCTACGATTCGGTGATTCTGCATGTCGTTGGAGAGGCCGACTGCGATGTGCGCAGGTCGGACGGCAGCCGGATACCGCAGGTGGTCCTCAGGGCAGCCCCGGGACTGTCGGAGCGCTATTCGGAACTTACCATGTCGGGGGCGCTCCCGGCATGCACAGCCACTCTCGCACGTGTTTCGCCGATGCATCTTTCCGACTGGCTGAACCGCCTGCTTTTCGAACGTCTGCAGAACAAGGCACGCCGTATAGCGGCCGTGGCCGACAGCTCCGGCGGCGACTGGGGCGCTGCCGTGTATGCCACTCTTGCCCGTGCTCTGGGATTCAGTACCAATGCAGAACCTTTCGAGCGGCTTGCCGCCTCTGTTCCGTTGCGTTGCCTGCGGAAACATGCCGATTCGCCTGAAGCTGTCGAAGGGCTGCTTTTCGGCATGGCCGGCTTTCTGGACGATGAGGAACTGGCCGCTTCCGACGCCTACGTGGGGCGCCTGCGCGAGGAGTATCTGTTTCTGAGTCGTAAGTTCGGGCTTAGGCGTGCCGGAAATCTTGGCTGGAAGATGGCGAGGATGCGGCCTGCGAATTTTCCCCAGCACAGGCTGGCGGCATTGGCGGCATTTGTCCGCGGAGGCTTCCGCATAGGCAGCGCCCTGCCGGCAGTCCGCGACCTTGAGGAGGCGCGCAATCTGTTCGATATCACACTCGAGGGCTACTGGGCACGGCACTACAGGCCAGGAGGAGCCTCTACGGCATCGCCTCGGGCGTTCAGTGCCAGATCGCTGGATACTCTGGTGATAAATGTGGCGGTGCCGGTGCTGTATGCATATGGAAGCACCTATGGCGACGAGGACATTGTGGAGAGGGCTTTTGAACTCTTGCGCTCGCTTCCTGCCGAGGACAACAGGCCAGTGCGCACATTCACGGCCTGCGGCGTTGCCTGCCGCGATGCTTTCGAAAGCCAGGCTCTGATTGAGCTGCACAACAATTATTGCAGCCTGCACCATTGCACCAGATGCCGCATAGGTTTCAGGCATATAGCCCTTGGAGTATCGTAGAGTCGGCTATTCGAGCAGTTGTTCTGGCGGAGAGATAAGATGGAGACGTGTGCGCGCACGCGTGATTGCCGTGTACAGCCAGCGATAGAGAGGCAGCCCGAGGGCGTCCTCGGGGATATATGCCAGGTCGACGAACACATCGTTCCACTGCCCGCCCTGCGCTTTGTGGCATGTGATGGCGTAGGCATACTTCACATGCAGCGCGTTCCAGTACGGGTCGGTGGCCAGCGACGCGGCACGTTCGGTCTGAGGGGTGTCGCCGAAGCGGTCGTTGTCGGAAAGTATGCCGGAATACAGGTTCAGCCATGCCTCCCGGCTTAGGTTGGCTTCCTCGGAGCTGAGGTTGTCGAGCAGAATTTTTATGTCGAAAGTATTGCCTTCGGGCAGGCGGAGACATACGTCGGCGAAGCGCATGCCGTAGCGGGTTTCTGTTCCGTAGACCCGCTCCACCGCCACAATGTCGCCGTTGGCCACGAAGTCGGGCATCCCCTTGTCGCGTCTGGAAAAATAGTGGTTGCGTGCGACTATCAACATGTCGTCGCGCGTTATCTCTTCTTCCCTCCACAGCACCGCGGAGCGTATCGCGCGGTTATATTCCGTGGCTCTGCGGTTGGAGCGGGTAATCACTATGGTGTCGGTAAGTGAATCGGCATAAGATTTTTCGAGGAGTTCCGGCAGGTCTTCGCCGGAAACGGAACGAACGTCGGGGAATCCGTTCACACGCAGTTTAGGCACCGCTGCCGGCGAATCGGCGGCAGCTATTGCCGCGGCCATGGCACGTCGCAGCCTGGTGGCGTTGAACAGTATCCCGCTGTCTGCCGCCTGGCGGGCGGTGGCGGTGAGTGTGGCGCCGCTGACTTTAAGGCCCAGCGAGCGAAGGAAGGAAATGTTCATTGCCGGCGATTTCTCCGCGCCCACGGGCGGGAGCTGGGCGGTATCGCCCATGAGTATCAGCCGGCATTCCCTGCCGTCGAATACATACTGCAACAGGTCGTGAAGGAGGCTTGCGCCACGTTCGTCGGCGGTTCCAATCATCGATGCCTCATCGACAATGAACACGGCACCCTGTTCGCGGTTCGGTGCCTGCGCTCCGGGCGCATATTCGCCGCTTCCGGGGATACCACCAGGAGCGTGCCGGTAGATGCGCCGGTGGATGGTCCATGCGCGCCTGCCTGCCGAGTTTGCCGAGAACACTTTTGCGGCACGCCCGGTGGGAGCCATGAGCACAGCTTTTGTGCCTGAGCTCTCGAGGGCACCGACAAGGGCGCCGGTCAGTGTGGTCTTTCCGGTTCCGGCATAGCCGTTGAGCACAAAAACATTGCCGGACGGGTCGGCAGGAGCGCAGACGAACCGTGTGAGCGCGGCGGCAACGGCACTCTGCTGGTCGTTGGGCGTGTAGGGCAGGCGATGCAGCAGCGCGGCCAGCAGTGTGTCGGCGTCCACGGGTCAGTCTTCGAGACTGTAGGTTATGGAGGTGACCACACGCACGGTTTTGATCTGCGGTGTGTACTGGTCGCGGTCGCTTATCGAGAACTGTCCCTGTGAGGCTGTCTTGATACCGCCGAGTCGGCTCCGGGAGTCGGCGGCGAACTTGTCGGCGGCTTCACGGGCGGCGGCGGTGGCTTCGGCTATCATCTCTGGCTTTATGGTGTTCAGGTCGGTGTATTCGTAGGTGGTGGAGTAGTTGTAGTCGCCGGCCACTACGGCAATGCCCTGGCGCATAAGCTCTGTCTGTCGGGCTATGAGCTGGCGCACCTGCTCGACTTTGGGCGAGGTTACAACAACCACGTTTGTGACCATGTAGCGGTAGGGATTGTTGTTGGACGAGTACCGCTCTGCGGCATTGTCGTAGACCGACGGTGCGCTGATACTGATTTCGCTTTCCTCGATGCCGTTCCGGAGCAGGAATTCGGATATGGCACTGTTGGTGGTCTGGATTTTGTTGTAGATCGCGCTAAGGTCGTTGCCAACCTCTTTTGTAACGATAGGCCATGTGACCTTGTTGGCGCTGACCTCTTTCTCGCAGAGTCCGCGCACGGTAACCTGTCTTTCGCGGTGTACGAAGTTGTCGATTCCACCTTTGAGGGCAAAGCCCATGGCCACTATGCCTGCGGCAAGGATTGCCGAGCATATGATTGCTGTCCTGGATTTCATGCTTTTATGTTTTTGCCGAATATTCTTTGTATTTTTGTGGAACAGCGCTACCGCATGGATGTTCGGAGGCTGCAACGGCAAAGATAGTGTTTTTTGGCAAACAACGATGCTGTGGAGCCGTTTATAATTGAAGTTCAAGACAGAAAAAACAAATACAAAATATGCAGTTCGAGAACCTTGCAGGCATCCATTCGCCTGCTGATATCCGCCGGATGACACCGGCCCGGCTGAATGTTATTGCCGCGGAAATGCGCGCGGCGCTGATTCACAAACTGTCGGCCACAGGCGGCCATGTGGGCCCCAATCTGGGCATGGTGGAGGCTACAATAGCCCTGCACTATGTGTTCGACACCCCGACCGACAAACTGGTGTTCGACGTCTCCCACCAGAGCTATCCGCACAAGATGCTCACCGGGCGCATGCAGGCATTCATCGATCCCGACCATTACCGCGACGTGAACGGTTACACGAATCCCCGCGAGGATGCCGATTACGACCTGTTTTCGGTGGGTCATACATCCACGGCGATATCGCTTGCCACTGGGCTTGCCAAGGCGCGCGATCTCGCCGGAGGGCAGGAGAACGTTGTGGCCGTGGTCGGCGACGGCTCTCTCGGCGGAGGCATGGCGCTCGAAGGACTGGACTACGGCGGCACACTGGGTACGAAATTCGTGGTAGTGGTGAACGACAATGATATGAGTATCGCCGAAAACCACGGCGCCCTCTATAACGACCTCAGACTGTTGCGCCACAGCAACGGCACCGCCGAGCCCAATGTGTTCAGGGCTTTCGGCTATGATTACATCTATGTGCACTATGGCAATGACATAGCGCGCCTTATCGCGGCGTTCAAGGCAGCCAAAGCATCGTCCACGCCTGTAGTGGTGCACATCAACACCATGAAAGGTATGGGCCTGCCCGCAGCCGAGTCTGACAAGGAAGCCTTCCACTATTCGGCTCCTTTCGATGCCGCTACCGGCACTGTGCTGAGGCGTAGTGCCGCCGGCGAGGCTCCGGCCGACTATGGTACGCTCATCTACGAGCATCTGCTGCATGTGCTGAAACACGACAGCCGGCTGGCTGTCCTCACCGCAGGCACTCCGGGGGCTTTGGGCTTTACGCCGAAACGCCGCAGCCAGTTCGGCAGTCACTTCATCGATGTAGGCATCTGCGAACAGCAGGCCGCCGGTATGGCCGCAGGCATGGCCAAGGCGGGCGCCCGCCCAGTATTCGGAGTTGTGGCCACTTTCCTGCAACGCGCCTATGACCAGCTCAGCCACGACATAGCGCTCAACGGGCTGCCGGTGGTGATTCCCGTAACCAATACGGGACTGTATTCCATGAACGACGAGACCCATCTCGGCTTCTTCGACATAGCCATGATTTCCAGCATCCCCGGGCTTCTGTATCTTGCGCCTACATGCCGAGAGGAGGTTATGGCCATGCTCGACTGGGCCATAAAACAGACCGCGCTTCCCGTGGCCATACGCATACCCGGAGGACACGTGGTTTCCGACAGTTCATGTGAGCTGCTTTCCGACTATTCGGCTCCTGCATACACGCCAATCGATGCCGATTCCGAAGTGGCGATTGTCGGCGCCGGAACTTTCTACGGGCGTGCCGTGGAGGCTGTTGCCATTCTGGCCGCCAACGGAGTGAAGGCTGTGGCGGTGAATCCGCGATCGTTCACCTACATCGACCCGGCTGCGGTGGATGCCCTCAAGGGTAAGCGCCTGGTGGTGACTGTGGAGGACGGCGTTGTCGACGGCGGATACGGTCAGCGGCTGGCAATGGAGCTTGCCGACAGCCCGGCACGAGTGGTGTGTCTGGGTCTGCCAAAGAAGTTCGAGAACCGATTCGATGCCGCGAAACTGGGCAAAGAACTTGGTCTCGAAGCCCAACAGATAGCCACACGTGTACTTGCCAAACTGAAATAGCCGCTCATTGCAATAAAGGCACCGCATCCCGTGGGTATGTATCACTACGGGATGCGGTGCTTTTATTGTGTTTCGGAAGTCGGTTCGGTGTCAGCGGGAATAGCGTGCGCGGATTTCGTTGGCTTTGCGCTGTGCGATTTCGCGGGCTTCTCTTTCCGAGGCGGCCTGTGGGAAGGTACTTCGTGGCGGAATGAGCAGTCTTGTGCCGGGTGCTATGCGGTCGGGGTGGCCGAGGTGGTCGGCATTGGCTTCGTAGATATACACCCAGTAAACCTGCGCGCCGTAGTGGCGCCGAGCCATGGACGAGAGGTAATTCGAAGCACTCACAGTTTCATACACCGCTTCCCGGGTGGTTGCCGGCTGTGGAGCGGGCGCGGGCTGTTGTGCGGTTTCCGGCTGCGATGGCGCCATGGTGGACGGCTTAGGGTTTTCTGTTCCCATTTCGGCATGCGGTAGCTGTATCTCTTCGTCCTCCAAGGTGGCAGGATATTCGTCGGCGGGAAGTTCCACCGGCGGTGGAGTAACGTCGGCAAGCAGTCCGGCCGCTATTCCTAAGGCGGCGCCGGCAAGCAGAGCGATGACTATGACCCATATCCATGCCCTGTTACGCTGTTTCGGAGGCAGCGGCAGTGCTGTTTCGGCTGTCTCATCCTCGGGAAAGGATGGCTCTGGGGCCTGGTCGGATTGTGCTTCGGGTTCCGGCAGGACGATAGGTTCCGGATCCGGCTCATGTATCATTGCAGGTGCCGGAGCTGTCTCCGGTTCACGCACTTCCACGTGTTCGGGCATTGGAGCTGGTGCGGGCGCCGGTTCCGGTGTCGGTGCGGGCATTTGCTCCGGTTCGGATATGGTTGCCTCCTCTGCCTCCTCTGTTTCGTCGGGGAGTTCGAGCCCTGCGGGAATTTCCACGGCTTTGAACATTGAGAATGCGCGGTTGGCTTCGTCGGCCACGGTCGCGTCCGGTATGAATTGCACGGCGAAGTTGCCGTTTTCATCGGCTTGTGTGGAGCGGCGGAAGGTTCCCACGCCTTTTATTTCCACGGTAGAGTCGGCGGCAAGGGCGGAAGTGGCGGAAGCGAAAAATTCGCGCACGAACAGCCTGCATGTGTTGGTGTCGGCTCCGGTGGCCTTGCTGAGGCGTGTTATTATCTGCGAGAGGCTTATTGTGCTATTCATGGCGCAGGCGTTTCAGGAGCATAGCTCCGGGTCGGAAATCGATTCTTATCTGTGGCGGAAGCAGAACCTTGCCGCCGGTGGTATGGTCGGTGACTGTCTGTTCCTGTTCCTTCACGGGCACGAAAGTCCCGAAGGTAGGCACGGCCACACTGTCGAGTTCGGCGCAGGAGTGCCCTACGATGTGTCCTAAGGCCGCGATGAGGGCGTCGACGTCGGCAGGACGTCGTCCCAGTCGGGTCGCCAGGTTGTCGCGGAAGTTTTTAGTGTCCATTGTGTACGGTTATTATGTCGTCCAGACGTGCGGTGTATTGTGGAGAACGCATATTGCAGTTCACAAGCCCCTCCAATGCTGTATATGATGCAATATGCACCCTGTCGTGGGTTAGCGAGGATGCATTGATGCGGTCGACGGTTTCCATCAGCCGTTGCCGGCGGATACGGTCGGCCTGCGGGATGAACAGGCTGGGCTGGACAGCTTTCGCCGGAATGGTCTCGCTGATGAATATGCCTGCTCTCTTGTAGGCGAAGCCCGGACGGAAAACGGTGTCGAGAGCTTTCTGTGCGGCTCTGGCGATGGCCATGGTGTCGGAAGCCGGTTCGCCCAGTGGTGCGTAGGCGCTGTTGCAGTACTGGGGCAGGTCGGGGCGGTGGCTGTTGGTGTGCAGAAACACGTTGATGCCTTCTGTGGCAAGATGCTGTTCGCGAAGCTTTCTGGAAATGATGGTCGCGAAGATTGATACGGCGTCGGAGAGCTGAGAGAGTTCGGTAATGTTTTTTGCGAAAGTGCGCGATGTACACATGCTTTTTTTCGGCATGTCGAGCTGTTTCGGAGATACGCAGTCGATGCCGTTCAGCTCGCGCCATGTGTGCAGTGCGGTGATGTTGAGCACAGCTTCGGCATTGCGCTCCGGCCAGTCGGCAAAATCGATGGCGCGGACGAGGCCGTAGTTGGCCAGGCGTCTGCGGAGGCGTCGGCCGATTCCCCACACGTCGGCCAGCGCGGTGAGCTCGAGTGCGCGCCGCCGCCGTTCCTCATTGTCGATGATGCACACCGAGCGGTAGGCGGGATAGCGTTTGGCGAACCGTGCCGCGGCTTTCGCCAGAGTGCGGTTGCACGATATGCCAAGAGATGTGGGGATTCCGACGTTGCGGCGCACACGGCGCACCATTTCGCGACCGGCTTTCTCAGCATCGGCGCAGGTGAATGCCGGGTCGAAGTGTACGAACGATTCGTCGATGGAATACGGCTCAGTCTCTCCGGCGATTTCGGCGATGGTGGCCATTACGCGCGATGATATGTCGCCGTAGAGCCTGTGGTTGCCTGAAAGTACTGCCACGCCATTGTGCGCGCAGATATCTTTTATGCGGAAATATGGGTCGGAGCGTTTGAGCCCCAGGGCTTTGGCTTCGTTGGAAAGGGCGACCACGCAACCGTCGTTGTTGCTCAGCACCACAACGGGAATATTGCGCAGGCGTGGATTGAACACGCGTTCGCAACTCACGAAGAAGTTGTTGCAGTCGATCAGCCCTGTCATCGGCGGAAGTCAGAAGTTTTTCCGGCGTTGCCGCGGCGGGCGCCGGTTGTTCTTTATGGTGTGAGTGACAACCCCCCACACCTCGAAGCGGCATTCGGGGGTTACGAGAATGGGATCGAACGACTCGTTGGAAGGGATGAGCCACACCACACCGTCGGCGAGGCTGATTCTCTTTAGTGTGAATTCGCCGTCGAGGCAACATACGGCCAGGTCGCCGTTGGCTGGTTCAAGAGAGCGGTCGATTACAAGGATGTCTCCGGGGTCTATTCCCTCTCCTGACATCGATTCTCCGCTTACCCGGCCGTAGAAAGTCGCCGCCGGATGCTTCACGATTTCGCGGTTAAGGTCGATTGATTCGGTTATCAGATCCTGGGCGGGCGAGGGGAAGCCGGCCTGTATGCCGCCGTCGGCATAAGGCAAATCCAGAGATGTGGCGAGATCGGGGAGGAAGAGGTCGATGGTCATGCTGAAATGTGGAATCCGGAATGCGCAATTCCCAGGGGCTGCGCATTCCGGATTGTAGAAATCAGTAGTTGCGGGCGATTATCACTCGCCGTGCCGAAGGTTTGCCTGTTACCATGCACACGCCAGGAGTTTCGTCGCCGTCGAGGGGTATGCAGCGTATTGTGGCCTTTGTCTCGGCCTTGATGAGCTCTTCGGTTTCGGGCGTGCCGTCCCAGTGGCAGAGGAAGAAGCCGCCGTTTTCGATGCGTTCCTTGAAGTCCTCGTAGCTGTCGCACACATAGGTTTTCTGTTCTCTGAGTGCGCAGGCCTTGTCGAAGAGGTTCTTCTGGATTTCCTCCAGGAGGGTGGCCACCTGGTCGGCGATTCCTGCCAGAGGCATTGTCGATTTTTCCAGAGTGTCGCGGCGCATCACTTCCACGGTGCCGGCCTCGACGTCGCGGGCGCCGAGCACCAGGCGTACGGGCACGCCTTTGAGCTCGTAGTCGGCGAACTTGAATCCGGGGCGTTTGTTGTCGGCGTCGTCGTATTTCACCGAAATGCCGAGCTGGCCGAGGCGTTCGACTATAGGCATCACTTTTTCGGTGATTTCCGCCAGCTGTTCGGCGTTTTTATAGATAGGTACGATCACCACCTGTATGGGTGCCAGATGCGGAGGCAGCACAAGGCCGTTGTCGTCGGAGTGGGTCATGATAAGGGCGCCCATCAGGCGGGTGGACACGCCCCAGGAGTTTGCCCACACGTATTCGGGCTGGTTGTCGCGGTTGGCGAATGTTACGTCGAATGCCTTTGCGAAGTTCTGTCCCAGGTTGTGCGAGGTTCCGCTCTGCAGAGCCTTGCCGTCCTGCATCATGGCTTCGATGGTGTAGGTGTTGAGGGCACCGGCGAAGCGTTCGTTGGCGGTCTTTACACCTATGGTCACAGGCATGGCCATGTATTTTTCGGCGAATTCGGCGTAGAGGCGTATCATCTGCACGGTGCGAGCCTCCGATTCTTCGGCGGTGGCGTGTGCGCAGTGACCTTCCTGCCAGAGGAATTCGGAAGTGCGCAGGAACATTCGCGTGCGCATTTCCCAGCGCATCACGTTTGCCCACTGGTTGCACAGCACAGGCAGGTCGCGCCAGGAGTGGATCCAGTTGCGGTATGTTCCCCAGATTATAGTTTCGGAAGTGGGGCGCACAATCAGTTCTTCCTCGAGCCGCGCTTCGGGGTCCACCACCACGCCTTTGCCGTCGGGCGAGTTCTTGAGGCGGTAGTGGGTCACCACGGCGCATTCCTTGGCGAAGCCTTCCACGTGTTCGGCTTCACGGCAGAGGAACGATTTGGGAATGAGCAGAGGGAAATATGCGTTCTGCACACCGGTCTGCTTGAACATGCGGTCGAGAGTCTGCTGCATTTTCTCCCAGATTGCATATCCGTAGGGTTTGATTACCATGCAACCCCTGACGGCGGACTGTTCGGCCAGGTCGGCTTTCACCACCAGGTCGTTGTACCACTGGGAGTAGTTCTCGGAGCGTTTTGTGAGGTGTTTGAGTTCTGTTGCCATGGTTTTGTGTCAGAAGGGGAACTCGTCTTCAGCGGGAGCGGCAGGTATGGGGGCGGCAACGCCGGGGGCAGGAGCGGCAGCGGGAGCTGCGCCGGGCTGCTCCACATCGCAGCGCCAGCAGCGGATATCGGTGTACCAGCGGCCGGAGAATTCGCGGCTTTCGATGTCGAAGTACATGGTCACTTTGTCACCTGGCTTGAGCTGAATGCGGTCGGCATTCTCGCCGAAGCATGTGAAAGCCACTTTGCGGGGAAAGTTGCCTTCGGTGTTTTCGAGCACATATTCTTTCTTTTTCCAGCTGTTGCCGGCTTTGGATACACCCGATACTTCGGGCATGGCGTGGATGATGGTGCCTTTGATTTCCATTAGGTTGTGTATGTTTTGTTGTTTTCTGTTATTCTGTAAGTGTCCGGAATGTGGGAATAACTGCAAAGGTACGAATTTGTGTCCTAACACGCAATCCGAATGTCACTGTCGAAGCGCATAGTCTCACGTAGCGAGGCTGTGTCGAAAAACATAATTTCGACACAGCCTCATGATATTTTACTGTCATCAAGTTTTTATAGTACAGCAATATCCTCTGATGAAACTCCGGTATTGCCGTAAACTGGCCGAGATAGCGGGACTGGCAGCACAGAGTCAGCGTATAACCACTGGCTCGGCTTTGCGTCTTCCGTCTCTACCCATGATAACACGTATCACTATTTCTCCTGAACGGGGATGGTACGCCCGTATGCCGCTGACTGTGTAATACTCAACACTTAAGGTACCATCGGATTCAATATCCGCCAAGCCACTTACGTCCACCGTTTTCAGAGAATAAGTTCTGGAGAATTTACCGGCGGTGGCTGTCAGCCAAGCCTCGCCGTCTCCTGTCGGCAACGCTTTATCGCCTTCGATAGATAAAAGTCCGGATGCAGACCATATCGTTCCTTCGAGCGATCCGAGTGTCATTGCATGTTCCAGATGGCCTTCATTGTCATTATCGGCAAAGATGAAGTACACGGCATTGGCTTTTGCAGCATCATTACCGGAGAATAAGGATAGCATGGGCAGACAAACCGGATTGAACACATAGTCTGCTCCGAGTATTTCCGAGGATGCGGACATTTCGGAATTATCAAGGGCTTTCGCGCCGGGGAAATCCAAGTCGGCCGGCAAAGGCGTATCACGGCGCAGATAACAACAGTTATTCACTGACGTCCCGGATGATGCATAGGCGGCTATATTGCCTGTCTGATTGCGGAACGAGTCGTTGGAGGAAGTGCTTTCCACAATTCCGGAAGAATAGCATCTTTCTATTCTTACATTCTCGCTTCTGCCCGTTATTCCTCCCACATAGCGCGCCGCTCTGATGTCCGCGTTATTGTAGCAGTCGGAGATACTGGTGTCTCCGTCGGTGGCATTCACAATACCCGCCGCGCCTCCGTTGCTTCCGGCTTCCACATTTCCTGTATTGAAGCAGTGGGAAACGGTGAACTGCGAATTTTTCGGGGCGTCGCCGGCGATGCCTCCGGCAAGCATGGATGCCATGATTTCGCCGGTATTGTAGCATTCTGACACGTAAACCTTCTGTGATATTTCTCCTGTTATGCCTCCGGCACGTCCCATCATGGGATTAATCTTTGCCGTATTGTGGCTTCTCGTGATGGAGCAGCCGTTGGCGGCAACACCGGCAATGCCACCGATTGACGACATGCCTTCTATCGGACCCTCGTTGGAACAATTATCTATTATGGTATGGAACTCATCTCCGGAAGTCACGGAGGTGATGCCGGCGATGCCTCCGGCGTATGCGTATGCAGTGGCTACATTGCCGGTGTTGACGCATCCGGATATTTCAGCATGAATGAAGGCTTTTCCAACAATTCCTCCGACAGCGTTGCAGACGAGTGAACGGATTTCTCCGTTATTCCGGCAGTTGTCAATTTTCCCGGTGAAGCGTCCCGCGATACCGCCAACCATTGTTTCCACATAATTACTTACTTCCTGACCTCCTTGTATTGAGGTTTCACGCGGGGCGGATCCTGACACGAATCCATTATTGACGCACCCATAGATGATGCACCCGATATCGTCCTGCGTCGCACCAACTATGCCGCCTACCATTTTATTGCCTGAAACTGTAGCCTCATTGATGCAGTCTGTCAAAGAGGCGGAAGAGTAGGCGCGTCCTGCAATACCTCCAATTTCATTGCCGGAATTGCCGGTCGGATTTGCCATAATACTTCCGGTTACGGTTACATCACTTCCGACATGGCAGGTGATTATCTTGCCCATACAATGGCCGGCGATTGCCCCGACAAAGCTTTCACCGGAGAAGCTGGAGTTCTCAACGGTCAATCCGGAAATCGTTCCTCCTTGGCCGACGTAGCCGAATATTCCTATCGCCGAAGCATCCGTCTGACCTGCCGTGTCCAGGTGTACGCCTGAGATCCGCTTGCCGTTGCCATCGAAGAAGCCGTTGAAATAGGTGCCGGAGAAGCCCATAGGATGTATGGCTGTAGAATTGAAGTCAATGTCGTCTGTCAGCATGAAATAAGTTCCGCCAAAATCGAAGTTGTTGTCCCGCAGGAAATCCGCAGCCTTGTTGAAGTCTTCGGCGCACGAGATTAGGTAGGGAGAGTCGGCCGTCCCTTGTCCCGGCAGGATGTATCCGGTTTTTGTCAATTTCAGGTTTCTTTCCAGGTCTCCGTTGCGTATCACTATTTCTGCTTCCGCAACGGATGTCGGCACTGACGCTTTTATAAGAGTCCCGTCGATGGAGAACGTCCCTGTCGGATCTGTAAGTGTGGCCGTAAGCGGCATTGTCGATGCAAGCGAGGCCTGTTCTCCGAAGTTGAACAGGGAGTGTGGTGCGTCGATTGCTATATAGGTGACAGCAGCTTTTTTAGCGGCCTCCACAGATGCAAGCGATGTCGGGAGCGGGTAGGAGCCACTCATGAACGACCAGTTCTCACCCAGACCGTCGACTGCGTTGCCGGAGGTCAGCGTTTCTGTCGGCATTCCGGATAATCCCTCTTTATCGATGTTCCCGGAGCCTCCAAGCTGACACACCTGTTTGTCGTACAGATTCCCCGAAAGTTCCATATGGGATGCTTGCGAGGTATTGATGCGGTAGTCGAGTCCGATAAGCGAGCCGGCGTATGTCAGATCGGCGGCGGACACCTGCCCGACACTGACATTGCGTACTATGTTTCCTTTACGGTAGCCGTTGGTGTTGTATCCGGCGATTCCGCCCGCCTGACTCCATTCGACGCTCACATTGCCCGCGTTGAAACAGTCGTATATGTTTCCGGAGTTGCTTCCCGCTATACCTCCGGCCAATATCATCTTAGGCATGGGAACGCAGTCGTTGAACTTACTCACAGCAACGTCTCCTATGTTCATGCAGTTGCTGACAAGAGCGTGGTTCAGACCAATGATTCCACCGGCAGTTTCGCTGTTGGCCAGGACTTTACCACGGAAGATGCAATCTGAGATTGTGATTGAAACAGCATCGGAAGATGCGTTTGACGCCCCGGTGATTCCTCCGGCAGCCTTATTATACGCTTTTATATATGCTTCGACGGAACAGCTGCGTATTTCCGTGTTGTCATGCATGAAGCCGGAAATACCTCCTACATTATAGTATCCGGAAATTTCCGATGAAGTTATGTTGAGGTTTTTGACGAGTGCTCCCGGACCGAGCGCACCGAAAAGTCCCACATTGCCGGCGCTGCCTTGTGTGTACTCGTTGGCAGTGCCGTCGGGCCGGAAAGTGACACCTTCAATAGCAAGATTGCTTATTGTGTGGCCGCCGCCGTCGTAAACTCCCGAGAAATAATACGACTGTTCACTGTTGAACGCGTTTGTGCATTTTGACGCTATTCCTTTGAATGTCCGGTCCCCGTCCATGTCGATGTCCTCGGTCTGGAGGAAATGAACGCCGGAGTAATGTTCCATCCGGTCGCTGTTGCACATGTCGGCAATTGTCATCAGGTGTTTTTTCGAAGATATGATGTAAGGGTCGGATTCCGTGCCTGAACCTTCGAAGGATACAGGGACTTTAGACACCGGTATGCACATCCGGTATGGACCGTTGAGGAGGATTATTGTATCTGAAACAGCCTCGACAGGATTTCCGGCGATTATTTCATTCCCTTGAACGCTGAACCACTCTCCTATCCTCATTGAGGCGGAGATTCCTGCCATTGCATTACTTACGGCGGCGGATGTGATAAAATCGGCGGCATTCTGACCATTGGCGAATTTTACGTATGTTGCCGCAGCCCGTTTCTGCATATCAGACAATGTGGTTGATTTAAGCCGGGGATAGAACCCTTCCTCGAAAGTCCAGAAGTCAGCAGAGAGTCCATTGAGCGGGTGTCCGTCGGTTAAGACTGACGTGGGCAGATGAGTTACGCACCCCTCGGCCACCTGGTATCCGTTTATTTCCCCCCATATCTGACTGTCGTAGTAACAATCTGATATTTTGCCGGAGCCGGAACCGGATTTGAAATTGTGTCCGACGATTGCGCCGAAATATCGTTTGTCGGGAGAGATTAATTGTCCGAGGTTAACGCAGGCTTTCACGGTAGCGTCAACAGATGAGTTGTAAGCCACGATGCCTCCTATTTTCTGGTATGATACTGTGATTTGTCCCGCATTCAGACAGTTTTCCACAGTGGTGTTGTACTGTGTGTATCCCACAATTCCCGCGCCTTGGTTCTGTTTGTCTTTGGCAGCAAAGGCATTGAACGACTGGGCTTCGACATTGCCAAGGTTGATGCAATTACGTATTATGGCTCTTACAGCCTTCCCGGCTATTCCTCCGGTGCCTTCGGTGCATTCCCTTACCGTTCCTGTGAATGCACAATCCGTAACGACAGTCGTTTCCGCCTGTGAGCCGTTTACGATTCCGACTATGCCCCCCGAGAACTTCTTTATGTTGCTCACTGTAGCTGCGGAAGTGCAGTTTGATATTTCCGAACCGGCATTCGCCTGGCCGACCACAGTGCCGCTCGTTGTGAAGCCTTCCACTGAGCATGACGAGTCAAAGTTCAGGTTGCGCACCGCTCCGCCTTGTCCGAGCGTCCCGACAAAACCGACATAACTGCGGGAGCCGGTCTTCGAGGCCGCGAGAGCTGTTCCGTTGCTGTCGTATGAGAGCCCGTTGATGAGCATGTTGGAGACCGTGTGTCCTTGCCCGTCGATTATGCCGTCGAAATGCCATGATATTCCGGACGATGAACCCGCCGGAGCGCTGCCGATTCCGAAAAATCCGGCTATCCCAGACATGTCGATGTCGTCTGTTATTACGAAGTGCTTGCCGGCATAATGGCCGGCATTTACACCGCTTGTAGCTCCGGATTCACCCCCGCACGCATTGGCGAGAGCCACTATGTCGGCCGCGTTCTTCAGTAGGTATGGGTCTGAAGCCGTACCTGTCCCGTTAAATGAAAGCTCCGGGTCGGACGCTTTCATCGTAATGACGCCCGAGAGCATCAGAATGATGAATAGTAATTGTCTGGAAGTTATAGCCATATATTGATGTATTAGTGGGCGCTGATGAGATAAAACAATCCGTGCCCGAAAGTGCCTGCAGGCTTTCTGGACACGGCAAAGTTAAATCAAAAAATCAGGGACAGTACTGAATGTAGATTAACAAATGGCCATAACATGAAAAATAATACCCGAACAAGGCTGTCCCCTGGTCTGGTCAGTGAATGCTCCTTCTTAGTTTTGACAGATATTGAGGCGTTATCCCCAAATAGGAGGCTATGATTCTCAGAGGAACTTTCTGTATTATTTCAGGTCTTTTTTTCAGTATCGCTTCGTAACGTTCTTTTGCCGAGCCTTGCACGACACGCGATTTCATTTCGAAAAAATACATCTGATTCTGCACGTTCCCAAGACACCATCGGGCGAATTCCGGCGAAAGGCTGATTAGTGAAGAAAAGTCCGTTTTGCAGACCTTCAACAAGCTCGATGGACAGCAGGCCTCGTAGGTATTAGGCGACGGCTCCCCCCGCAGGTAGGAATGGTAGGATATGCACACTGTACCCGGAAGAGCGAAGTATGACGTGCGTTCCGTTTCCGCATCGCCCTCCAGATGATAGCATCTCATGATTCCGTCTGTCAGGATATAGAAATCAGGGGCTACGTCTCCGGCGCTTACGATAGGTTCGCCTGAATGCAGACAGATGATTGTCCCCATGTCGATAAGCCTTTCGATCAGATTTTCCGAGATTGGGTATGACGACTCGTTCTTTATGAGGAATCTCAGCTTTTCGCGCAGAGCCGGTGTCGCTGCATTCCCTTTTATTTGCATATTTGCTGTCATAGGCAGGTGGAATTTCACAGAGCATGTCTGAGACGAGCCCGTTCAAGCCCGTAGATTTAAGATGACTATGCAAATATAATAGAGTTTACATCAATTAAGAACTTGTTTAAAAAGAAAAGTGAAAAAGAATATCTGTCGAATAGGTGTCTAAGAGAGTGTCTGGATTTGACTTTATGAAATCTTTAGGGGTCTTTCCGGCTTGTTTCGAGTTTTCACTCAGTCATTATGGAACTAATTCCTTCATTCAATCTCAAGACAATCTCGGAAATCCTCTCTAAATCTTAACATAAAGTCAAATCCAGACACTCTCTTAGAGTGCTTGGAAAGCATCGGAGATGTTCTCCTTGCTCAAAAATCGATGCCTGCTCTGATTGCAAGCTGCGGGTGTATCGAACTTTCGTCGCCCCAACGGTAGCCTCTTAAATTCAGGCCAATGCCGAAATTGAGGTTGGACTTCCCTCCGAGATTCAGCCTGTATCCAACAGTCGGGGAGATATAGAGCCTGTCATCACCCAATATCACTCCGCCAATGCGGATATCGCCGTAAAGCGGGAAGCGACCGAATTGCCAGTCGGTACGAGCATGGGCGAAAATGGGGAATTCATAGCCATAATTATGGGATACAGGATGATGGCGTTCGAGTACGAGGCCTGCGCCTACAAACAGGTGCGGGTTGAACTGGTAGCCGTGGGAGGTGGAGACGCCGTAATAGACTACCGTAGTTTCGCCGTAAACACTTTGATTGAAAGAAAGGTCGACGTTTGCATCTACGAATCCACGATATCCTTTGGTGGGTTCTTTTGCCGAAGCCGCGATGCAACAAAAGACTGATATTAAAGAGAGGAGCATATACTTTTTCATTGCGGGGCAGGTTTCTGATTATCTGCTAAAATTCAATGCCGATTTTTACCGAGGGAAGTGCTTTCCAATGTAGCGAAGTGTGATTCGCCCTGTAACTATAGCCGTGCAGCGCAACGCCGATTCCGAAGTTCATTGCAACCTTTCGTCCCCAGTCGAGCCTATAGCCTACGGTGGGTGTGGCGAATACGGCATCAGTACCTAAATTATCAAAACTACGGCCATTATAAGTTACACCGAGGCGAAAATCGCCATATAACGGAACTTTACCGAAAGTCCAGTCTGTGCGGAACTGTACGAATACAGGGAAACTGATTACTTCCGGAAATACTTTGTAGGCTACAATATGTGCCGATATACCGGCTCCGATAAAGAAATGTGGATCAATCTGATATCCATGGGATGTGGAAATACCATAAAACAGATATGTTAGGCTCTCTTTCTCCGGGGCATAATGGTTTGTATTATAATCGGTCATAAATTGTACTTCACCTGTCAGCTCAAAGAATCCACGATATCCTTTGGTGAGCTCTCTTGCCGAAGCCGCGATGCAACATGAGGCTAATATCAGTGAGATGAGTATATACTTTTTCATTGCGGTGTAGGAATATTGATTAGCGAATCCGGAAGCGTGCTGAACGCTATCCGAGGAGGAGTCAGTACCAGTCGACGCCGTTGCTTAGCGAGGAGCGTTTGTCATACTTGAGGTCGGCGAGCATTGCGCTTTTCACCGATATGTGGAAGTTGTAGCTCTTGAAGGGGCCTACCGGCACGAACGATGCCCGCATGGTGAAGCAGTGCAGGTCGCGGGAGATGTTGCAGTTCATATAGGCGAGCTTGTGGGTGTCGAAGTTGTAGCTTGCCGAGAAAGAGAAGTTCCAGTTGGGCGTTGGGCGTATGTTTCCTGACAGGGAAAGGTTCTGTGTTATTCGCCCGTCGAATTCCATTTTCTCTTTGTTGAAAGCGCCGTAGCCGTAGTTTATGGAGTAGTTCAGAGTCAGGCTCCAGGGCACTTTCCAGCGGGCGTATCCGTCGGGGCGCATGTCCAGGTCGCCTTCCTGGCTGTCGGCCACGTCGCGGTCGTGGGTCGCGCCGTCGGGCGGCGGGGTGTCGCCGTCCTCATCGGTGTTTCCGTTCTCCTTGCGTTTGCGGCGGAAGGTGTCGTTGTTGAAGGTGTAGGAGAACGATGTGCCGGTGCGCATGAGTCTGCCGAGGCCTTTGCCGCAGCTGATTCTCAGGCGGTCCACCTTTACCGGGGTGCCGGCTTCGTTGAGCGCGTAGGTGTAGGGGTCCCAGGTGGCCGACAGGTTGAGGTTGAAGCCTTTGGTGATTCGCAGCAGGATGGAGGTGGAGATGTCGGACCAGCGCAGCGAGTCGGCGGCGAAGTTGTAGCTCTCCGATATGTTGAGATTCTCGATGAGCGATATCTTTTTTTCGCCCGTTGAGTCGCTTTCGGATACCACTTTCATTTCCAGGTTGTTCGACAGCGAGAACGACATCGAGCCTGTCTTGCCCTGCCCGGGCACGCCGAACAGGGCGTTGGGGAAGCGGCTGTATTTTTTCACCTGTTCCATTCCGCGGCTGTCGGTGTAGGTGTAGGAGCCGTAGTATCCGAAGAACGAGGAGCCGAAGTCGGGAGCGCCGTTGAACGATATCGACGGAGTGATGACATGGCGTATCATCTTGATTTTCTTACCCAGGAATCCCAGCGGCTGGTAGAAGCCGTATAGTTTGGTGTCCATGGCCACCGATGCCATGAAGTCGTACACATTGTAGAAGCCGTAGGTGGTGTCGCAGGTTTCGATGTTGCGGTCGGCATCCCACGCGCGGTCCACACGGTTGGTGTACATGCGGTCGGTGATGTTCAGCGAAGGGGTTATGTTAATGTAGTTGAACACGTTGAATGTCGCCGAAACGGGCACGGTGTGCCTCATGCCGTTGCGCCAGTCCTTGATGAGGCTTTTCTTGAAGAATACGTTCTGTTTGGCTGTTAGTGAATTCTGGAGGATGCCGGTGTAGGAAATCTTTATTTTCTCGTACCACCGTTCCGCGCCTATGGCTTTCTTGCGCTTGAACGGCGCCAGCTGCGACATGCTCACCGTAACGTTGGGGAACGATACCGTAAGTGTCGAGTCCTGTGTGCGCTGCGCCACGTTGAAGGTTGTGGACAGGCTCCACTTTGTGCCGGGGAAGCGGTAGGTCATGTTCACCGTCGAGCTTTTTGTGTTTTCGGTGAACGACGGAGAGTAGTAGGAATTGAGGTCGTTTCGGGTGTAGCCGCTGGTGGTGAAGTTCACGCTCGCGCTGAGGCTCATGTTGGGGTTGGCCTTGCTGTCCTGGCTGTGGCTCCAGAGCACCTGGAAGTTGGTCTGCGAGGCATAGTCCGGCGAACCCTTCTCGCCGGTTATGGTCTTGAGGTAGCTTATGTCGAAGCTGCCGTTGAACTTGTAGCGCTTTGAGTAGCTTGAGCGCGCCTGTACCCCCCAGGAGCCTTTGGTGTATATCTCGCCGGTGAGGGCGAGGTCGATGTTGTCGTTGATGGCGAAGTAGTAGCCGCCGTCGGAGAGGTAGAAGCCCCTGTTGTAGTCATCGCCGAATGTGGGCACTATTATGCCCGAGGCATATTTGTCGCTGAAGGGGAAGTAGCCGAAGGGTACTGCCAGAGGCAGCGGCAGGCCGGCCAGCACCATGTATGCAGGCCCCACCACGATGTCTTTTCCGGGGCGTACCTTTCCTTTGGTGAGCTGGAAATAGAAGTGGGGGCATTCGGTGTCGGAGCAGGTGGTGTAGCGGCCGTCCTTTATGTAGAATTCGTTTTCGGCTTCTTTCTTGGTGGTTCCGCCGGTGAGGTATCCCTCGCCCTGCTGGGTGACCACGTTCTGGATATATCCTTTCTGCGTCCCGAAGTTGTAGCGCATTGTGCGGGCCTCGTAGTCGGTGCCGTCCTGCGAGAACACGGGTTTTCCCTGCAGCTCGCCCACGCTGTCGGGGCGGCCGAGTGCGAATACGGTGTTGTCGGAAAGGTCCATCTGTATTTCCGCGGCATCGAGGCGGATGTCGCCGTAGGTCACTGTGGCGCTGCCGAACATGTAGGCGGAGTCGCGGCGGACAATGAGCATGGAGTCGGCCGATGAGAAGTCGACGGCTGCATCGAGGTCGGAGCGTACTGCGCTTATTCTCGAGCGTGGTGCCATGGGCGCGGCAGGCACGGCCAGCAGGGAATCTTCGGCAGCGGGTGCTGTCACCGCCGGAGCTGTGGAGTCGGGCGCGGCCACGGGTATGGCCTCACCGCTATCGCCGGAAGAGGCGGCGAAGCAGGGCAGAAGAGCCAGGCAGGCAAGAATATAGAGTGGCAGGCGTTGCAACAGCTCGGTAATGAAAGGCGTTGATATGGGATAATCGTGGCAAAGTTACGAAAAAGCGCCAATGTAGCCTCCGGGGATTATGTTTTATTGTGTATTGTTAAACGCATGCTTAGATTCGCAGAGGAGGCTTTTTGCGCATGTTAATCAACCGTAGGTTGCAATCGAACCCCCGGCAGCGATGCCGGGGGTTCGATTCTTGCATGGCAATGAGGTCTTGCATAACCTGCGACACACGCCGACAGGCTGATTATTATGCTGTTAACGATTTCATAATAGTAATGTGTCAGAAACGTGATTTTTCGGAGTTGCCGGCACCGGTGCCACGGTAGCGGTCGCGGGTGGTGTTGAAGCGGTACTGGAGGGTGAGCATCACCGAGCGGCCGGTAGAGAAATTTTTCTGAACAATCTGCACGGCGTCGCTGTACATAATCATATCTCTTCTGGATGAATTGAACAGGTCTTTTGCTTCGAGAGTCACACTTAATGCGTTATTGAGGAAGCCTTTGTATATCTTGGCATTGACATGCCAGGGAGTATTGGATAGTTTCATGTTGTTATCCCAGGACCTGGACATCAGCTGCGCATCCACGTTCAGCCAGATGTCGTAAGGAAGATGAACGGCATTCATCCACTGGACGAGAAAACCGGGATTGTTCATTTTCATGGTTTCGCCGTTGACAGGGAGAGAGAGCCACTGCTTCATTACTCCGACATTGACTCGCGGCTGCCATATTCCTACCTTGAACTGTCCTCCTAAGAACGCCTGAAAATAATGGCGGTGGTCGAGATTGGCGGTTCTGATGATGGTGGCCTCTCCATCGGCTCCGTAGGGTTCCGTGATGTGGTACACGCCGTCCTTGAAGTAGGTGTACGACAGCTGGGCGAAGAACTGCCGCCACTGAGCCATATATTCCACGGTCTGCATTTTTGTCGGTTTAAGATACGGGTTGCCGGTCTCGAAGGTAAGGCGGTTGATGTAGCTTACAGCGCCGTCGAGTTGGCCGTATCCCGGCCTTACGGTCTTGCCGGAATAGTTCAGACCCATCCGGACTGGACCTGTCTGTGCAGCTACATTCAGCGACGGAAAGAGATTGTTATATGTCTTGCTTTGCCCGTCGCGGAGTCGGCCCGTCTCGTAATAATCGAATTTCACGTGCTCGTAGCGCAGGCCTACCCCGATATTGAGACTGCCAAATTGCTGGGCCATCTCCACAAAGGCGGCTATGTTGCTTTCGTCCACTCTGTTGTCGGCATCCGGGACTTCGGGAATATTGGCTGTAAAGATGTTGGAAGTGCGTGTATTGGTGTACTCCTCGCCGGCTTGTATCTGTCCTCTCCAGAGAGGGTGACTTACCACCAGTTTTTCGGCGAACATACGGTTGTGGCTGGTGGATACTGTGTTGACCGTGCGATTCTCGCCCATTTCGCTGAGTTCGTCGCTTAACGATAGTTCCCTGCTTTTATACCACAGAATATCTGCATTGAAATCGATTGATAACTTACCGGCCTGCCCGTTGTAATACAAGTTGGCATAATGTCGCGGCAAGGCCGTGGATTTATTGTCGACAGCGGATTTGTAACGGTCAAGCAGGATACCGTTTTGCCAAATCTCGCTTGGAGGTGAGGTGGTGGCGATTCCGGCTGTTCTGGTAATAGGCGCCGATGCTGTGGCGGTCGTTGAACATGTATGAGAAACCGATTTTCCCGGTCATATCATTGTAGGACTGTCTGCCGACGGTGCTGATCGACTGGTTATAGGTGCCCTTTGTCGTGGTGGTGGTCATTTCATTGGAACGTTCATCGCGGTTATCGCCGTACCACCATCCGTAATTGGCGAACAGTTCGAGTCCACGGGTGCGATACTTGAGGTCGATGGAGTTGCCGGTCCGGAAATAGTGCTGAAAACCGTTGTCCGTCCTGATAGTGCCGCTTAAGCCATCGCCTTTCGGCGGCTTGGTGCGGATAAGAATCACAGATTTTACATTTGCCGCATAAGCCGCTCCGGGATTGGTGATCACCGATACATTCTTCATGTCCTGTGAGTTGAGCTGGGCGAGTTCCTGAAGGTCGTTCACCTTGCGCCCGTTGATGTAGATTTCGGGAGCGCCTTTGCCGAACACTTCCAGTGTGCCACTGTTGTCAACCACCATAGGCACACGGGCAAGGACGTCGTTGGCGGTTCCGGCGATTGCGAGCGAACTGCCTTCGATGTTTGTTACAAGAGCGTTGCCTTTCATTGTAGTGGCCGGTCGGGTGGCTTTGACCACAATTTCTCCGAGCTGCACAGCTGAAGGGGTGAGTCTGATTACTCCCATGTTTCCGGAACGAGGAACTGTTGCGATATAGGTTTCGTAACCGACAAATGATACTTTGGCCGTAAGATTGCCATTGATTTCGGTGCTTATGGAAAAAGCGCCGATGGTATCTGTTACCGCACCGGTAACATAGGTCGAGTCGCGGTATAAAACCACGTTTACGAAGTCGAGAGGAGATTCGTTTTCGTCTAATACTTTGCCTGTTATCTCCCTGGCAAAAGCCGTAGCCATTGCTGTGATGGCAAGGAGAAGTGTGATAATCTTTTTCATATTCGTAATTCTTTTAAGGAGGCTTTGGTATAAACTAATTTTCAAAGACTACTTATCGTTTCTTGAGTTCAATCAGTGCATCTATCAGACTGCGGTCCATATATATGCCTTTTTCCTCCAGTTTGTCACTGACCGTCTGCATGGTTTCTCCGAGAACATTGGAATCGAGATCTTCCCACACGAATATCTCCGAGCAGTCTTCGTTGATGGTGACTTGGGCATTGCGTTCGACGCGGTTGCCGATTGAATCAGTCACATAGTATATGACTACGGACTGAAGTCTGTTGTCGTCGAGAGTGTGAACGTCCGACACACCCACGTATTCCACATTGGGGATTGAGTCAAGGCGCGTCAGCACGGCTTGTTCGAGATTGCTGTCCCGGCGGTCTCCTTTGTCCATAGAGCATGAAGCGAGGAGGAAGGATGCCGTCAGAAATGCTATGCAGAAGAGAGCGGATTCTGTTTTCATTTTACATCATTTTTTTATGATTCGCTGATGCAAAATTATGTCTGAAAGGATTTTAACGCCAAATATAAAGTCTTAATACGGGAGATGCAACCGACTGATTATCAGCGGCTGTATCTCTCGAAAGTCTTAATGTGTCCTTGTGCTGTCTTAACGGCGTCTTAACTCCGGGACGGATTGAGCAGGAATCGGACTATATCCTCCTTTTCGGGCGCTCCGAGCTTTTTCCGTATGGAGGATTTCCTTACATAAATTGTGGATGCGGTCTGCCCTGTTATCACGCTTATTTCCTTTGTCGAAAATCCGGCCATCATGAGAACGATTATCTGTTCCTCTTTCGGACTGAGTACATCGCCATACTTGCTGTGGAGTTTGCCATAGAATCCCGAATATAGATTGTCGATTATCTCAAAGACGTTCGCCCAGTCGACAAGTTCTCCGTTTATCTCTCCGTCGATGGAGGATATTTTTCGCAGCATTTCACGGTTCTGCTCTGTCGGGGTCTCAGCCACCATCTTGATAATGCCGAGTTGCTTGAGCATGGCGCCGCGCAGTGCTCCCGGATTGTTGGTTCCGGAATCCTGTGTGGCTGGAGCGGCCTTATACTCTTCAATCATTTTCTGCAACGCTTCGATGCGCTCCTCGTTTTCACGCTCACGCAATCGGCGTATTCTTATAATCCATATCGCTCCGGCTATGATAATCAGCGCCACAAGGCTTATTACAAGTATTATCACAGTCTTGTGTTCGCTTTCCGCCTTCAGTGCCAACGCGCGGTTCTGCTGCTGCACCGCACCGCGTTCCGACTCCCATTGTGAGGCTTTCACACGGTTGAAGCGTTCGTTCTGTCGGTTGTTCAGGCTGTTGATGTGTGCCAGCCTGATGCGACCTGTCAGTTTGAAGTCGATAATCGCGTTGAGCAGGTTACTGTAGCTGCGATAATATGCGTCATCGTCCTTCCGTAACTTACTTGCGGCACTGTCGGCCAGCGCAAGGTTCCGCACGGCGCGATTGATATCGCCGGTATTCAGCGCGTTTATGGCATGTTGGAAATACAACACATCAGCCGCTCCGTTGTCAGGGCCTGCTTTACGGAATATATCTCCTATCAGTTCGTCGCTTTCGGCACTCCTGCCGTTCTCGGTCAGCAACTGTGCCCGTTCGAGTTCAAATATGAATTGCTTGTCGCCCCAGTTGTTATTGCGGGCATAGTCTATAAGCTCATCCGCGATATAAAGAGCGGAGTCGGTTTCTCCCGCATATTCATAAGCCGCCAGAAGCATATATTGTGCCTCCATCTTTCTCATGGAATCCGTTTCCAGGTCATGTAGCTTTTTAGCGAACGGAACAAGCTGTCTTCCCTGATATTCCGAGGCTCCGAGCAATACACGGACTCGCACCGTCTGTACCATTATCGAATCGGGTATGTCAGGCAATTCAGCAAGGGAGTCAAGCATGGTCAGCGCACCTGGAGTGTCTCCTACCCAGAATTTATACCATGCAAAAACAATCCCGCTTCGGATATTCCGTACTATATCTTTACCGCGATAAAAATTGTGGGCATATCCTATAAGGGAATCGCCAACCATGGAACGGTTGCTGCTCAGATGGCCCCATCCCTTCAGATAATGATATTTCGCCCGCAAGGAGTCGATTTCAAGTTCGGAAGGATCAATCTCGTCCAGCAACGACAACGCGCTGTCCGTATTGTTCCGCATTATCATTTCGGCCAGGCTTATCTCATTATCATATTGAGTCATTGACTTCGAGCATGAAGCGATGCCGAATATTATAACGGCCATTAAAACATATATGAATCGTCTCATTATCCAGGTTCTTCCGTTTTGTTCAGTCAAAAATACGGATAAATAGTGAGCAAAGCCAAATTTATCCGGGTGTTGCCGTTTTTTTCAAGGGTCTGCGCATCGGTCTGCGCATCGGTCTGTGCATCGGTCTGAAATATCCTGCGTCGGTTCTTCTGCCTCTGAATTGAGGGGAAATGCTTATCTTTGCAAATCAAACACAAAGCGATGCGACTTGGCCTATTTTTATCTATCACATTGACAGGGTTTGCTGTTGCCGGTGCCGTGGAGGTATCGTGCAGTCCCGGCAGTCTTGGCGCCCAGCTGCGCGGACAAAGTGGTGTGGACGGCCTTGTAGTAAGTGGCAAAATAGACGCTTCGGACCTCTTTTTCATTGCCGACAGCCTGCCTTCGCTGCGCAGCCTCGATCTGTCGTCGGCATCCATAGCTGCCTACGACGGCGAACCTCTGCACGGGCGCATACAGTATCCGGCGGCTACCGTGCCTGCCGGCTGCTTTATGGGTGCGCCTCTGGAGAGCGTTGTGTTTCCCGCGGAAACCACCACTCTTGCCGACGGCGCTTTTGCCGGCAGTAGGCTGCGGTCGGTCGTGTTGGACACGCACACACGTGCCACAGGTTTCGGAGTGTTCGCTTCCTGCATTCAGCTGTGCGAGGCGGATTTTGCAGAAGGTGCCGCCGGCGACTATGCATTCGCCGGCTGTGTGGCGCTGGAGAAGGCCACTGTAGGTGGAGGAACTCTTGCCGCAGGTGTTTTCTCCGGATGCAGCGCACTTGAGCGGATTCATGGCGGCGGGAACATTACTTCCGTCGGCGGACGTGCCTTCGAGGGCTGTGGCGCTCTTGAGAGCTTTGACTTCGGTGCCGGCTTGCGAACTGTGGGGGAGAGCGCCTTTGCAGGCAGCGGACTGCGTGCGGCTGATATGGGGCTATGTCCGACCGACATTAGCATCGGGGGCTGGGCTTTCGCCGGGTGCCCCAGTCTGGAGTCGGTTATGGTTCCTTCAGGTGCTGTGCTTGGCGAAGGTGCGTTTTTCGGATGCACGGCTCTTGAAAGCGCCGAAGTGCCCTCCGGCGCCGGCGCCGTGCCTGACTACGCTTTCGCCGGCGCTCCTTTGCGGAACGGCAGCGGAGTGATTCCCGACGGCATCGTGCATATAGGCGCCTATGCGCTGCGCGGAGCCACCGGCATGAGAACAGTGAAGCTGCCGGCCTCACTGATTTCGGTGGGCGATTATGCCATGGAGAATATGGACGGTCTGGCGAGTATAGATGCAGTGGCGCTGGATGCAGTGCCGGCTACCGGCACCGAGGTGTGGCGAGGTGTGGAGCAGGGTGCCGTGGAGCTGTACACCACAACTCAAACTTCCACACTTTTCGCCGGAGCACCGCAGTGGTCCGATTTTAAAATCACGGTTGAGGCCGGAGCGACCAGTCCGGAAGCCGTGGCTCCCGAAAGGCTGAAGGCCTGGTTCGAGGGCGACGTGCTTGTGCTCAGCTCGCAGGTAGATGAAATAGCCGGGGTCCGTGTGTTCAATGCCGCCGGCATGCTTCTTGCCGATGTGGAGCCGGCATCGTCGACAGTCCGAATTTTCACAACCAATACGCCCGGAGCATTGTTTATCGTTAATGCCACCATGGCCGGCTCCGGAACCGAAACAATAAAAATTACACGCTGATGGGAAAGAATAAACTGCGCAAATTCGCCGAAATGGAAAACCTGTCTATGGTGTTCCAGTATCCTTACGGTGTGCTTCGCGATAAAGGCTTCGCCATGCGCGGCCACTGGCATGAAGAGTTTTTCGGCAACGGCAATCCCATAACAGTGGAACTCGGTTGCGGAAAGGGAGAGTATGCGGTAGGGCTGGCCAGGCGTTTCCCCGAACGCAATTTCATAGGCATCGACATCAAGGGTGCCCGCATGTGGACCGGCGCCAAGTCCGCCGCCGCCGAGGGGCTGCGCAATGTGGCTTTCGTGCGCACGTCGATAGAGCTTCTGGAGCATTTTTTCGCTCCCGGCGAGGTGGCTGAAATATGGATCACCTTCCCCGACCCGCAGATGAAGAAGGCCACCAAGCGCCTCACGGGCACAAGGATGGTGGAGCTGTACCGCCGTGTGCTGGCTCCTGGAGCGACGGTGCACCTGAAAACCGACAGTCCCTTCCTCTATGCATACACAGAGATGATGTGCCGCCACAACGGGTTGGCAATCAGGTGCGCCGATGCCGATATCGATGCCGGCGCACGTGCCGCCGACCCGGTGCTTGCCATCCGCACACACTACGAGAGCCAGTGGCTCGACCGCGGACTCACCATCCGCTATCTCGCTTTCGGTGCCGACGGCAAAGAATCGCTCAGCGAGCCTCCCGGTGCCGAAGAGCTCGACCGCGATACATACCGCAGCTATTCGCGCGGCTATATCCAGATGCCAGGACTCATGAATCAGAACAACGACTAACAAACACGTTATAAGACAATGGCCAACGATCCCATATATCCCGCTCTTGTCACCGATGCCCTCGCCATGGTGCGGTATCCAGGCACCGGACGCAGCATTATCGAACAGGAAATGCTCGCCGACGACATCCGTATCGCCGGCAATACAGTAAGTTTCAGCCTTGTGTTCGACAAGGCCACCGATCCTTTCAAGGCATCGCTGCTAAAGGCCGCCAAGGCCGCTGTGGAACGGGCGGCTCCGGGTGCGGATGTGACTGTGAATGCCATCGTGCGCCAGGGCGTGCCTGCTCCGGAGAAGGCACCCGTGCTCCCCGGAGTGAAGAACATCATTGCCGTGAGCAGCGGAAAGGGCGGTGTGGGAAAAAGCACTGTGGCCGCCAATCTGGCCGTGGCACTCGCCGCCGAGGGTTATTCGGTAGGACTGCTCGACGCCGATATCTTCGGGCCGTCGCTGCCGAAGATGTTCGGGCTTGAATCCACCGAACTGTACATGCATGAGGTCGACGGCCGCAATCTCATAATTCCAGCGGAGGCATATGGTGTCAAGGTGCTGTCGATCGGTTTTGTAATCGATCCATCCAGTGCGGCCGTCTGGCGCGGGGCAATGGCTTCCAACGCGCTCAGGCAGCTTATCGAGCAGGCCGACTGGGGCGAGCTTGACTATTTCCTCATCGACATGCCTCCCGGAACCAGCGACATACATCTGACTCTTGTTCAGACTCTGGCGCTGACCGGTGCCGTGGTGGTCACCACTCCCCAGAAAGTGGCCATTGCCGATGCCCGCAAGGGTATAGCCATGTTCCGCGACTCCAAAATCAATGTTCCGGTGCTCGGCGTGGTCGACAATATGGCATGGTTCACCCCAGAGAAACACCCCGACGAACGTTATTATCTCTTCGGCGACGATGCCAATGTGGATGCCCTTGCCGGGGAATACGATGTTCCCGTGCTGGCGCGCATCCCCTTGGTGGCCAGTGTGGGAGAGCATTCCGACAGCGGGCGTCCCGTGGCCACCGAGGCCACAGCGTCGGCGGCAGCATTCATGCACCTCGCCCATGAGCTTATCGATGCCGTCGACCGCCGCAACAGCGAGCTGCCGCCAACGGCAAAAGTGGAAGTGCGATGAGTAGGGAAGGCTACATAGCCGTGGTGAACGGCCCCAACCTCAACATGCTTGGCCGGCGGCAACCCGGAATATACGGAACCGCCACCCTCGACGATATAGTGGCTTCCCTGCGGGCCGGGTTCCCGCAGCTCGATATCCGCCACGAGTGCCGCCAGGGTGAAGGCGAGCTGGTGGAGCTGATTCAGCGTTTCGGTACCGACCCCGCCTGCTGTGGTATAGTGCTTAACGCCGCCGCCTACACCCACACATCGCTGGCCGTGGCCGATGCCGTGGCCGCCGTGGATGTGCCTGTCGTAGAGGTGCATCTGAGTAATATATATGCCCGCGAGGCCATCAGGCGCACATCCCTGCTGTCGCCGGTGTGCGCGGGTTGCATATGCGGTTTCGGTGCCGCCGGTTATGCCCTGGCTGTAAGGGCTCTTCTGCAGATGAAATGAGTGACAAGGGATTGAAAATAGGTATGGACGGCAAACGTGCCGTGGCCAACAACACAGGCCTGGGCAACTACAGCCGCTATGCCGTGAACATACTCTCGGCGGCATATCCGGGTTCGGAGTTCGTGCTGTATGCTCCCGACGATACCGACAACGAGCGCCTGCGGCCTCTGCTGGCCCGCGACAACGTGAGCCTGTGTGTGCCGGCGCTGAAGCCCGCCTGGAGTGTGCGCAAGGCTTTCTGGCGAACTTTCGACCTGCCTCTCGACCTCTCGCGCGACAACATCGACCTCTACCATGGCCTCAGCAACGAGCTTCCGCTGACTGTGAAGGGCGTATGCCCCACGGTGGTGACAATCCACGATATAATATACCGCCGGTTTCCTGCCGACTACGGCGCCATCGACCGCAGGCTCTATGACTATAAATACAGCCGCTCGGCGCGCATGGCCTCGCGTGTGATAGCCATCAGCGAGCGCACCGCCGCCGATCTTGTGGCCGACTACGGCATCGACCCTGCCAAAATCGATGTGGTGTATCAGGGTGTCGATCCTGTGTTCAGCCTCGACATCACCACTGCCGACCGGCAGCGTGTGCGCCAGAAATACGGGCTGCCCGAATGCTTCATAATTTCCGTGGGCACGGTATCGCCCCGCAAGAACCAGCTGCTGGCTCTCCAGGGGCTTGCACGGCTGCCTCAGCCGGTGCAGTTGGTGGTGGTAGGGCGCCTGAGCGGCGACTATGGCCGCCGGTTCCGCGAGGCCGTGGCCGCTCTCGGCCTGTCGCAGCGTGTGAAATGCCTCACCGACGTGCCCATGGCCGACTTGCCCGCGCTCTACAGCTGTGCCCGTGTGGCTTCCTACACATCTCGTTACGAGGGCTTCGGTCTTCCGGTGGTGGAGGCGCTAAGCTGCGGCACTCCAGTGGTGGCATGCACCGGCTCCTGTCTTGAGGAGGCCGGTGGCGAAGGTGCGGTGTATGTGCACCCCGACGATGCCGTGGCATATGCCGAGGCCGCCGCGCGACTTATCGACGACACCGTGGCGCACGACACCGTGGCCGGCCGTGGCCGGCGCCATATCCGCCGTTTCAGCGCCGAGAATTTCGCCCGCTCCACCATGGCAAGCTATCGCAAGGCCATAATTGACTTTATGAGTTGACACACACAATGGATAATAACAGCAAGAATACTGCGGCAGACAAGCCGACCCTACTTGTGGTGGGCGCCGGCGGATTCATCGGCGGATTTATTGTCGAGGAAGGTCTGCGCCGTGGCTACGAGGTATATGCCGCCGTGCGCGAGAGCACCTCGCGGCGATATCTCACCGACAGCCGCATACACTTTGTGGTGCTGGACTATGACGATGCCGACGCCCTTGAGACAGCTCTCGGCGAAGCGCTTCCGAAGGCACGCCGGTGGAACAGCATAATCTACAATCTCGGCGCCACAAAGTGCGCACGCTTCGCCGATTTCAACCGCATAAACTACGGTTATCTCCGCGACTTCACGGAAGCCATCTACCGGCTTGGTGCCGTGCCCGGGCATTTCCTGTTCATGAGTTCTCTGAGCGCTCTCGGCCCTGTCGATGAGAAGAACTACACGCCCATCGACTCCAAGGCTGTACCCAATCCGAACACGCGCTACGGTCTCAGTAAAATAAAGGCCGAAACATTTCTGAGTACTCAGAACTGGTTGCCGTGGACCATTTTCCGCCCCACGGGTGTGTACGGGCCGCGTGAGCAGGACTACCTGATGATGGTGAAATGCATCGACCGCCATTTCGACTTCGGCGTGGGCTACCGTCGCCAGATGCTTACATTCATCTATGTCGACGACCTCGTGGCCGCCATGTTCGATGCCATCGCTTCGCCGGATACAATCCATAAACGCTACATAATCAGCGAGCCTGCGGCATACACCCAGAGCCAGTTCCGCACCATGGTGTCGAAAGCGCTCGGGCGCTCGTGGGTGGTGCCGGTTAAGCTTCCGCTGTGGATGGCATATGTGGCTTCGGTTGTCGCCGAAAAGGTGGCTGCGCTGACTCTGAAACCCTCCACGCTCAACCGCGACAAGTTCAAGATCATGCGCCAGCGCAACTGGAATTGCTCGGTGGCCGATGCGCAGGCCGATTTCGGCTTCAGCCCCAAGGTGAATCTCGAAGAGGGCGTGCGCCGTACCGTAGAGGCATATATCGCCGCCAAAAAGGCTGCCGCGGAGGCAAAGAAAACCGTAAAAGCATGAGTGCTGACGAACTGCCGCAGCGCCCTCTGCCTCTATGGGTGAAGATTGTGATTGTCGCCAGCATGTTGCCGGTGGCCGACATGCCCTGGCTTATAGCAGGCAATCCCGAAGGCGACCTGGCGCACACACTCCTGTGGTTATATCCGGCATGGGTGCTGCTTGCCGGCTTCTGTGCCTGGAAGGCCTGGAGCCGCAGCCCCGAACTCACCTGGATTCTCATTTTCATAACCATTCTCACGCATGGCGCCATGTGGCTGCTGTGCTACCCACTGCAATGACCCGCGAAGACTATATCGATGCGCATATCGACGCCGAACCCCCGGCTCTGTCCGCGCTGTACCGTGCCACACATCTGGGGCGCCTCTATCCGCGTATGTGCTCCGACAACGCCCAGGGGCGACTGCTGGCCATGCTGGTGCGCATGATTCGTCCGGGGCGTATTCTCGAGTTAGGCGCCTTCACTGGATATTCGGCGCTCGCCATGGCTGCCGCCATGCCGGAGGGCTGCACGCTGGATACCGTGGAAATCGACAGCGACTATGCCGATGAGCTTGCGGCCACCCTTGCCGCCGGCGAGCGCGGAGGCGACATAACGCTGCACATCGGCGATGCCCTGGAGCTTGCCCCGGAGCTGTGCCGGTCGGGCAGGCCGGTGGACCTTGTGTTTATCGACGCCAACAAGCGCCACTACCATCTGTACTACAAGGCGTTGTTGCCGCTGCTGCCATCCGGGGCTTTCATCATCGCCGACAACACCCTGTGGAGCGACAAGATACTGAATGCCGACAGCGCCGGCAGCGACCCTCAGACGGCAGGCATTGCCTTGTTCAATGACCTTGTGGCCGCCGACGACAGCGTGGAGAAAATAATCATCCCCCTGCGCGACGGCCTCACCATAATCCGCAAAAAATAGATGAATTTCAGACTGTTTCCAGGTCCAGTTGGTTCCGGATCAGGGAATAGTACATGCCTTTCTGCCTGACAAGCCCGTCGTGTGTGCCTTGTTCGACTATAGTGCCATTGTTTATATACACTATATTATCGGCATTTCTGACAGTGCTCAGCCTGTGTGCGATGATGATTACGGTTTTATCCTTGAACACCTCTTTGAGATTGTCCATCAACCTGCGTTCGGTGATTGTGTCGAGCGACGACGTGGCCTCATCGAATATGAGGATTTGCGGATTGCGGTATACCGCGCGGGCTATCAGTATGCGCTGCTTCTGTCCTTGGCTCAGCTCAAGTCCGCTGCCACCGATGCGGGTATTGTAGTTTGCAGGAAGGGTGGCAATGAAATCATCGATGCATGCCGTGTGTGCCGCGGAGCCGAGCCGCTCCTTGTCAATGGCGGTGTCGAGCGCGATGTTTTCGGCAATAGTGCCGCTGAATATGCATCCGTTCTGCAGAACGGCTCCGCAGATATTCCTCCAGGAATTGATGTTTATGGATTGCAGGTTTGAATTGCCGATGCAGATATTTCCGGCCTGAGGTCTGTAGAATGCCAGCAGCAGCTTTATCAGAGTGGTTTTGCCGCAGCCGCTGTTGCCGACGATTGCCGTTATCTTGCCTGTTGGAATCGACAGGGAAAAGTCCTTGAGAATATATGGAGAGAAACTGCCCGGATATTTGAAACATACGTTTTCCAGGCGGATGTTGCCGAATGCCGGTACCTTGCCGGCCATATCGTCGGATTCCGATTCGTTTTCCTTGCGTTGCAGCTCATAGAGGCGGTCGGCCGAGATTCTTGCGTTCTGTATCTGGAACCTGAAATCCTGCAGGCTGTTGACAGGGCCGGTGAGCTGGCCGAGCACATAGCTTATGCTCATGAGAACGCCAAGTGAGAGGTTCGAATTCGCGGCGAATATACAGCACCCGCCGAGAATTATTATGCTTTGCAGCTGGTTGAACGAAAGCCTGCCGGTGTTCATCTTGTAGTTCAGTTTCAGTTGCCTGAACTGCAGGTCGTTTATCTGTGACTGATTGTCTTCCCAGATGTCGAGATGGTATTTGTGCGCGTTGTTGATTTTGATGTCGGCCATGCCCGACATTATATCGTACAGCAGATTGCGGTTCTTGGCCTGTAGGGAGAACAGTGTGTAGTCGATAAATTTCCGCTCTTTGATGAAATAGCTGCCCCACAGAAATGACAATACCGCAAAAACAACAAACAGGCAGAATGCCACAGGAGAGAAATAGCAGAGCAGCGATCCGAAGAGCAGGAGGTTGAGGATAGAGAACAGCATGCCGATAATCTGGTCGGTGAGGAATACGCGCAGACGGTTGAAATCGTCCAGGCGTTGCAGAAACTCTCCGCTCAGATGAGTCTCGAAATACTTCAGTGGCAGCCGCATGACCTTGTTGAGTAAATCGCGGATAAAGACAATGCTCAGGCGGAAGTTAAGCCTGCTGAGAATATAGCTGCCCGCGACATTGCTCAGCAGATAGCCTATGAAAAAGGCTATCTGTATCGAAAGGAAAGTGACGATATATCCGGTATTCCTTGTCAATACTCCATTGTCGATAATTGACTGGTAAAGATAGGGCAGCATCCATGAGCATACCATCGAAAACGCGGTGAGCAATATCGAGGCGATTATGGCGCCACGCTGCCGGAATATCTTATGGACAATATTGCGGATTACATCATTGCTGTCTTCATCCGCGGATTCGGCAGACTTATGGAATTCGGCGGTGGGATATGGAATAATGGCGACACCCTTGCCGTCTTCCGATATGAAACAGTCGGCAAAGTCTTTCTCCTTGAAGGCAATCTTTCCGTTTGCGGGGTCTGCAATCCAGAATACCGGGCCGTTTTTTGTCTGCCTGATTTTGTACAGGACCACAAAATGAATCGATTTCCAGTGCAGGATAACCGGAATTTCCAGCTTAGCCGCCTGGTCAAGGCTCATCTTTGCCGCCACGGAGTCGAAGCCGAGTTCCTTGCTGCAACGCAGCAGGTCGCCCACGGTAACTCCTATGCGCGATATGTCGATTTTGTCCTTTATGAACCGCTGGGAGTGTCTGCGCCCGTAATAGTGGCAGAGCATTTGCAGGCAGGCGGGTCCACAGTCTGTGGACTCCGCCTGCCAGAACAGAGGGAATTTCCCCTTTATCATAGACTCATGTCAATGCCGGTGTCGACACCTCCATTGCGGACGGTGCGTTTTCCTTTGTTCATGGATTTTCCGAAATTGGCTCTGTAGGTAACTCCGAGCATAATCATATTGCCGCAGTTATGGATGTCGACCCTATCTTCGTATGTGTGTGCCGGAGTATCCGACCACGAATGGTATCTGCCGCCGCGCTTGGTGAAAAGGTTTACGGCAGTGACATTGAAGAACCAGTTTCGCCAGCGGTACTGTGCCGTTATGGTGTTCCAGCGCTCGGGACTGGCGTATGTGTTGCCCGACAGCGAATAGAACGGTGAGATGGTGTACTGTGCGGAGAGGGAGAAGTTCTCCACAAAGAACGTGGCGTAGATGCTGCCGAAGCCGAAGTCGTAGGAATTGCTCCAGGTGCTGCGCACGCCCTTGTACTTGCTCCAGCCGCCGTTTCCGCCTATATTCAGATGACCGAATATGTTGCGGTACGATATCTCGCCCTGCACGGTGAAATTCTCGTTATAGCGGCCATTGACAGTCTGGCCGAGGAAGCGGTTGTAGTACGGACTCGTGGCATCGGTGATGAGCGAGTAATCGTAGAATATCGGATTGTTGGTGCGACTGTGGCTTGCCTGCAGTGATGCTCCGAAATTATTGACCATATACAAGGCGGTAATCTGATTCTTGATGAGCATCGTCGGTTTTATATTGATGTTGCCCTTGCGCACTTCGAGTTCGTTCACACTCTGTATCAGCTCGCTCTGATTCCCGATGCCGGGCATGGACGGGTCGTAGATGAACATATATCTCAGAGAGAACGGTTTCGAGATATTGTATGTGAGGTATAGGGAGGCTTTGCCTCTGGACGCGCTCCGGCTCTCTGTGCCGTCGCTCGAGTGGAAAGTCTTGAAGCCGACGTTGGCAGTGTAGGAAAGGCGGTTGAACAGGCGGCCTGCCAGCTGCCCGAATATAAACAGATTGTTTACCCCGACTCTGCTGCGGCTCGGAGTGCCGTTCTCGATAAGATCGCTTGTGGCGCGATTGTAGGTGTCGGTGATTCCGAAATATGTGGAGGCGTTCTTGAAATAGATGCTGTACTTTACCTCGCCGCCGGCGCGCCACGAACTGTTGTCGGTAGTCGATTTTATCGACGATTTATCGAAGGTGTTGTCGTAGTCCCTGAAAAAATTTCCGTCGTTATAGGTTCCGAAAGCATTTGCTTCAATCGTATGGTTCTGCTTTACATTATGCCTCAGATAAAGGTCGGCGGAGGGCGTCTTAATATTTGCGGTACGGTATGTAGAGGTTGTGAAGTTCTGAGTGATGGAGCCTGTTGTCTGGCGGATATCCGCGATGTCGTTCAGGTTCTGACGGTAAAGCGAGCCTGCCACGTTTACGGCGAACAATGTCTTGCTCGAGGGCATGAATGTGTAGTCGAGCGCCAGATAATTGGTGGTGTATGCGAATTTACCGGGCTGTCCTGTTCCCGTTCTGCTCACAATTTCCGGACGGCCGAAGAATTCCTCATGGAAACTTACCCGGCGGTCGTTGTAGGACCTATGGTCGATATTGTAGTTTAGATTCCATTCCGATTTGCCTCGGAAATAAGTGAGCCCGAGATTTCCGGCGGCATTACCCGTAGTCACAGCCGAGCGGGCGCTGGCGAATACGGAGCCGCCATCGGTCCGTGGCTTCATGATGAAATTAATGGCAGGGCGGTCGCCGAAACGCAGCTGGGGGTTGTCGTAGTACTCTATTCTGAGAATGTCGTCGTTGTTAAGACCCAATATCCTTGAATACTGTACTTTACGCCCGTTAATCAGATACTGGGGTGCCTGCCCGTAGATGGTGACTTGCCCGAGCGTTTCAATGACGCGAAGTCCGGGGAGTCTGTATTGCAGCTGGTCGAGCAGGCCGAGGGATGTCGCGCTCTGGTCGACTTCCCGGGCGGTAGGGTAGACTATGAACTTATCGACACCCTGGACAACAGGCGATGCCGTGACTGTCAGTTCTTTCAGCTGTTCCGCCGTTCGGCGCAGAGCTATCACGCCCAGATCGGAAAGCCCTTCCGGCATACCCTGCAACTTCATATACAGGGTATCGTAGTCCTGGTGGTAGACCATTATGTTCAGCAGGCTGTCGGTAACCTCTCCGGACATAAATCGCCCGTCTTGAGCGGACTGATTGCCTATTACAACGCGGTTATCGGCATTCCGTGCCTCAAAGAAAGCATGATGCAATGGCTTGTGGGAATCTTCGTCGACAATAAGGCCTGTTATGCTGTAGGCCAGTCCCTGGAAATAGATACCAAGAATACCAAGTAGTGCGATGCTGTGTTTCAGTTTCATGGTTTTTCAGTTTTTAACAGCATTGATTGCCAGTGCCGTTTCGAGCGAAGGTTGAACAGGAATCTCTGCAGGATTACATCGTCTTTTTTCTCGTCGTTGTAATCGAGTATGCAATATCCATCCGGGGATTTTATGTGCCAGGTAGAGCAGCCGCCGTGGCATAGCGGGAATATCCGGCATGTCTGGCATTCAGCATTCGAGAAAATCATCGACAGGCGTTTTTCAAGGCTGCCGTTTTCCCAATGCAGACTGCCGTCAGAGCTGATGTAACCGTCGCGTGGTGTGTTGAAGAAATCAACGGCAGTGCATTTATATAAATCGCCGTTGAAATTCACAACAATGCTGTTGGGCTTGTCGCCATAGCAGAAGTCGCCGAATAGCGTTGGCTTCGCATCGATTCCCAGTTGTGTGTATGCGCTTATTGCCTGTTCGAGGACAACCGGTTCCACGTCCTCTTCCTGCCATACCCTATGTAGCGACACATGGATGCGCCCGCGTTCAGCTCCGCTAAGGTGTGCGAATTCCTGTGCTACATCCTTTATGCCGTTGATATTGTCCGGCGTGTAGTTGAAACGAAGTATTATTTCAATTCCGTTCTGCGCCAGAAGGCATATGTTCGACACTATCCGTTTATACGAACCAAGCCCGTCGGCTGTGTGTCTTACCTTGTTGTGTTGTTCCTCGTTGCCGTCGAGGGTAATCTGCACGTATTTGAAATTATTGGCGCGAAGCTCTTCAATTACAGGCTTGGTAAACAGGAATCCGTTCGAAGTCGCATTGGTTTCGAATCCGACACCGTTCTCATTACATACGGTGTTGGCATATTCGATCAGTGGCTTCATGATCTCGGCATAATATATAAGAGGCTCCCCGCCGAAAAAGGACAGGGTCACGTTCTTACCCTGCTTCGCTAATGTGCCGATGAGATTCTTTACGCCTGAAACAGTGCTTTCGTCCATTTTGGACGGAAGATGCTCTTCATAGCAATACCAGCAGCGGAAATTACATTGCAGTGTTGGGTTGACTATAATATGGAAGTTCCGATCGGTCTCAAGCTTCCGGATTGATTTATCGATGTACCGCTGCTTTTCATCAACATCCTCATCAATGATGAATTCGCCCTGCTTCAGACGGTCGTATAGCTGCGTGCCAAGCGACTCCGGATTCCATTCCTTATCCAACAGGCCATTCTTAAAGACCAGAAACTCATCGCTCACCGCATTATACAGCAGGCTGAGTCCCGAGCCCAAAGGAATGACTGAATTATACGTGCTTCTTTTCATGGATTAATCGGAGGCCTCCTCCGTGTCTGTTTGGAGAAAGCCTCCATTTTTTTATTATGGCTTAACGCCGCATCCGGCATAACAGTTGCCTGCGTGACAGTTATCAATAGTGCTACCGCAATTTGGGCTACAGTTGTGGTCGGTATTACATCCAGTGTTGGATGCTCCGCTTGTTCCTACCATCCCGTCGAGAAGAATGCTATCTTCGTTGTTGAGGATAGTCAGTTCCAGACCTTCCACGAAGTCTTTGAGATTTTTGTCTGCTTTTTCCATAGGTTTTTGTAAGGTGGGTTGTACAGATTGTTATTTATTATTCTTTCAGATGTGGACAAAAATGATAAAACATTTAGCATGATTGGTTCATCTGGAATATTTTTTTGCAATAATACGTAATTAATATCAATTAGACAAGCCAAATTAAAAAAACAGCAATTTTTAATTATTTTTACACGTTTGATTGCGACTATTGTCGGGCATCCACCCAACCAAAGTCGGGATTTCACTTTTTGCCGCATCCGGCTGCGCAGTTGCTTGCGTGGCAGTTATCGGCAGTGCTGTCGCATTTGGGTGCGCAGTTGTGGTCGCTGTTGCACAGACTTTGGGCTCCGCTCGTTCCCACCATACTGTCGAGAAGAACGCTGTCTTCATCGTTGATGATGCTCAGGTCCAATCCTGCTACAAATTCTTTGAGAGATTTTTCTTTGTTTTCCATAAGGTATGTTGCCAGGGTTAGAATAGATGTGCTTTTTTTACAATATTAGTTACAAAATTTGTGATAACAAAAAATTACACCAAACTTAGTATATATTAACACGACGATTCGGGGTATGGTGCAGGTATAAGGCGGCCACTCAAAGTGCACCACCTTCGGTGGAGTTGCATCAGTATTATTTGCGCGTTGGTCCGGTGGTTATGATGCCGGTTTTACCGATGCTTTTATCAGGGCTATGGCGAAGTCGACGATGGAATCTCTGCCACGGGCTTCGGCGGCGGGGTTCATGTCGATGCGGCAGTTCCGGGAAGGCTCCACGCCGTTTTCGGTGAGATTCATATCGGCGTCGTAGACGGGGCTTGCCGAGAAGCGGATGCCCCATCCGCAAGGCAGTTCCGACGAGAACGGCATACCCGAGCCGCCGCCGGTGATGTCGCCGACTATGGCGGTGTTCTTCCGGCTCTTCATTATGCTCACGAAGTTGTTTGCCGCGCTGAAAGTGCTTCTGTTGGTGAGCACCACCACCGGTTTCAGCCATCTCACGTGCCCTGTGGCCGGTTCTATGGTGTAGGCGAAGGGCCGGGAAAAGTCGTCGTGTCCCGGACCTGTCTTGTGGCATATGTATCCGGCGGTTATTGTCTGGTCGATGAACTGGCTCACGAGTTTGTCGACCACGGTGAGGTTGCCTCCGCCGTTGTCGCGCACGTCGATTATCAGTGCGTCGCAGTCTTTCATGCTGTAGAGCATGTTGTCCAGAAAGGCCATGCCGTAGTCGGCGGCGAAGGTGGAGTAGTGCATGTAGCCTATGTTCTCATCCTCCAGGATTTTGTAGATTATCGGGCCGCCGGAATGGTAGTCGAACCCGAGGTAGTTTTCCTGGATGAGTCTGAGGTTGAAGTTCTGCGGGTAGTCCGACCACCACTGGCGGTAGTACGAAACGTCGAACCATGAGGAGAGATTGGTGTGGCCGTCGCGGAGTTCGGCGAGCATGTCGGCGCAGACGCCGAAAAACTCTGTGGCGTCCATGTCGGGTTTCAGTTGTCGGCGGTATCTCTGCCCGGTCTCTTCCCAGTCGATGCCTTTCTCACGGAAGAAACAGTAGTGGGTGTCCATGATTGTCCACAAGGCGTCGAAATTGCCGTACACGTCGTTGTCCCAGCTTTCTATGGAGTGGCAGCCGGAGAGGCCCCCGCAGGCAGCGGCGGCAAGGATTGTTTTTGCCGCGGCATTGCGCAGGCTGCGGAAGAGACGGGGCATCAGTAGAGAGCGTTTATGGTTTTGAGCGCGGGTGTGACCCGGGAGCCTGCGCCAAGCGAAATCCACTCGCAGGTTATTCCCACCACGGCACAGTGGCTGAGGCGGCGCGTTACGATGTGCGAGGCTTTGCTGCTGCTGTAGTCCAGGCGGTAGCCCAGGCGCAGGGTGGTGGCGCCGAAATGGAGGTCGGCGCTGAGCAGGTTGTCGAGCCGCAGGAAGTTGCCGGGCCAGGCGGCGCGTACAAGTCCGGAACGGTTGCCAAGATATATCTCGTAGTACAGTTCGCCGTATTGCGGCGAGAAGAACATGCCTGTGAGCGGCATGCGCAGCCGGTAGCGGAATGTCACCGGCAGGCTGCCGAGGCGCATGCTGCGGGCGGCAGCCACGGTGGCGCCTATGGTGAATGCCGCTTTTGCCGCTGCCGGGTTGTTGCTGTTGCGCCGGTTGTAGAGCACGCCGAGCTGCAGGTCGGCGTTTCCGCCGGCATAGAGGCTCCATCCGCCGTGCAGTTTCCAGCGGTGGGTCATGCTCCAGGCGCCTTCGAGCATGAGCTGCCAGGTTGTGGCGTTGCGTGCCGGGTTTAGCGTGCGGGCGAAGTCCAGCCCCAGGTCGAGGGTCTGCACCCAGTGTTCCGGGTTGAATTTCATAGCCTGCATGCGCTCATATCCCAGGCCGAAAGCCTGCCCGCTGTATTTCAGGGGCGACAGGTATGTCTCGGCTATGTGCGCCGAGCCTGCGTGGACCGTATAGGCCGACAGCACCGGGCGCACCGGTGCCGGTTCGGAGGCCTGCAGGGTAATGGCTGCTGCGGCGAGGACTGTAGCCAGAGACAATCTCATTGTTCCTCGCTTGTTTCGGGCTGGATGTCCGGGGTTTCGGCATCGTCGGCCGGGGCAGACTCTGTGTCCTCGGGCACGCTTGCGGCTCGTAGCTCGACACTTGCCAGTGGAAGCATGGTGAGGCGTTTGCCTCTGGCCTTGAAACTTTTCACGCCTACGAAACCGGCGGCATCCACGGCAAGGGGTGCGCGGTCGGCGTCGGCGAATGTCAGCAGAGCCTCGGGATTCTCGTCGCCGCTCAGTGCCATGAGCGTCGAGCGGGGATTCTCGCCGATGAATCTCTGGTGGCGTGCCGAAGCCTCGAAGGTGAAGCGTTTGAGGTATGGATAGCCCATGTCGGCATCGGCCACCACGGCTGTCCACACAGTGGCGGGGTCGTATTTGAGTATCGCCAGCACGCGGTCCTCGTAGTGGTTGGTGAGTTCTATGCCGGTAAGGTAGAACTCGCCGCCTGGCAGTATCACCAGTATGCGGTCGTCGCCGGAAAATTCGCCCAGCAGGGTGCCGCGGCCATCGTAGTTCAACCTCATTACATCGAAATCGAACCACACCTGGCGCCCGCCAAGTGTGCTGACTCCTTTTTCCTTGAGGGAGAACCTCTGTACTTCGTTCTTTGTCACGAGGTTGCCCTGGGCACCACGTCCCTTGATGGCTATTTTGGCGAAGTCGACGTCGAAGGTCAGTGTTTTGAGCCTGTTCTTGGGCTTCAGGGCAACCTTCACGGTCTCGGCCTCGCCGTTGGGGTTGGCGGTGAACCATGCCACACGCACTTCCGGCAGGCCCTTCACAAGCTCATAGTCCTTGTCGCGTGTCAAGCCCGAAGGCCTGAAGCGCTTCATGTAGTACACGCCTCCGCGGCCTGTCTGGTATATCACGTTGAATGTCAGGCGTTCGTCCTTGCGACGGTATACGTCGACGTAGAGCACGTTCTTTCCGACAAACAGCTTTTCCTGCACGCGGGTTATCTTGTAGTGTCCGTCGCGGTAGAACACGATTATATCATCGAGCGCCGAGCAGTTGGCCACGAACTCGTCCTTTTTGAGTCCTGTGCCCACGAAGCCCTCCTCGCGGTTGATGTAGAGTTTCTCGTTGGCTTCTGCCACGGTGCTTGCCTCGATAGCGGCAAAGCCTCTTATGGCCGTATGCCTCGGGAATGCTTCGCCGTATTTGTTTTTGAGTTCGGTGTACCATCTCACGGCTTCGCGGTCGATGTGCGCCAGGCGGTCGAGAGTGTCGTCGATTTTTGCCTGCAGGGCAACGAGAGCGTCGGCGGCGGCCTGGGAGTTGAAGCGCAGGATGCGTTTCATTTTTATCTCCAGCAGCCGCAGGAGGTCGTCGCGTGTCACATCCCTGGTCAGCGCCGGCTTGAAAGGCTCGAGCCGGCTGTCGATGTGTGCCAGCGCGGAATCGAGGTCGGAGGCCTGTTCGTACTGCCGGTCCTTGTAGATCCGTTCCTCGATGAATATTTTTTCCAGCGATGTGTACAGCAGTTGTTCGCGCAGTTCGGCCAGCGCCACCTGCAGTTCGCTTGTTATTATGTCGCGGGTGGTGTCCACGCTGTGGCGGAGCACATCGCCCACGCTCAGGAAGCATGGCTTGTTGTCGCGGATTACGCAGCAGTTGGGGGATATGTTGATTTCGCAGTCGGAAAAGGCGTACAGGGCGTCGATGGTCTTGTCGGAGGATGTGCCGGGTTGCAGATGCACGAGGATGGACGCCGTGGCTGCGGTGTTGTTCTCCACCTTGCGGATTTTTATCTGCCCGCGTTCGAAGGCTTTGAGAATCGACTCTATTAGCGAGTCGGCGGTTTTTCCGAATGGGAGCTCGGTGATGTTGAGCGTCTTGGCGTCGATTTTCTCGATTTTCGCACGCACCTTGAGCGCACCGCCACGGCGGCCGTCGTTATAGCGCGACACATCGATGAGTCCGCCGGTGGGAAAGTCGGGATAGAGGTTGAACTCGCGGCCTTCGATATAGTCGATGGCGGCGTCGAGTATTTCGTTGAAGTTGTGGGGCAGGATTTTGGACGACAGACCCACGGCTATGCCTTCGCCGCCCTGAGCCAGCAGCAGGGGGAATTTCGCCGGAAGGGTCACAGGTTCGTGTTTGCGGCCGTCGTAGCTCATTGTCCATTGGGTAACCTTGGGGCTGTAGAGCACCTCAAGGGCGAAAGGCGAAAGGCGTGCCTCGATGTATCGTGCGGCAGCGGCGGCGCTGCCGGTGAGGATGTTGCCCCAGTTTCCCTGAGGCTCGACAAGCAGCTCTTTCTGTCCGAGCTGCACCAGAGCGTCCTTTATTGATGCGTCGCCATGCGGGTGGTACTGCATGGTTGTGCCCACGATGTTGGCCACTTTGTTGAATCTGCCGTCGTGGATGGTGCGCATAGCGTGGAGTATACGGCGCTGCACGGGCTTGAGGCCATCGTCGATGTGCGGTACGGCGCGTTCCAGAATCACATATGAGGCGTATTCCAGAAACCATGTCTGGTACATTCCCCTGAGCTGGTGGCGCACAACCTCTGATGGCGCCGTGTAGGGTCGCGACCCGTTGGTGGCGGCAACGTATTCGTCGCCGTCGTCGCCGGAGGCGTTTTCCGCCGCTGTGTCTTCAGGTTCGGGAGTAGGTGGGATTTCTATGGGTTTGTCGGGTTCGCTCATGGATTAGTCGGTTGTGAAAAGCTGCCGGAGAGAGGAGAGAAAGGGAGAGACGGCAGGTGTCTGGCAAAGTTACAAAAAAAATGTCAGACCTGACTCCTGACCGCTCAACGGCTTATGCGCCCAGTTCGAGCTGGTTCTGCACCAGAGCGAAGTATCCGCCACGTTCTTTCACCAGCGTAGCATGGGTTCCGCTTTCGCGCACCGTGCCATCGTGGATAAAAAGTATGTTGTCAGCGTTTTTTACCGTGCTGAGCCTGTGGGCGGCCACCACTACCGTTTTACCTTTGCAGAATGTTTCCAGATTCTCGACAATCCTGCGCTCGTTGTTGGCGTCGAGCGACGATGTGGCCTCATCGAGGATTATTATGTCGGGATTCTTGTATATTACCCGTGCAATCAGCAGTCTCTGCTTCTGGCCGCCGCTAAGGTCCAGGCCGGAGGCGCCTATGCGGGTGTCGTAGCCCATGGGCAGAGTGGCTATGAAATCGTCGATGCATGCAAGGCGGGCGGCTTGCTCGGCTTTTTCCCGGTCGGGGGTCTCATCGGCAAGGGCTATGTTCTCGAGTATGCTCGAACTGAAAATATAGCCCGACTGCATCACAACGCCGAAAGATTTCAGCCAGTCGTTGGTGTCGATTGTGGATATGTCCAGCCCGTCGACCGTTACCGTGCCCGCGGTGGGCTTGTAGAAACCGAGCAGCAGTTTCAGCAAAGTCGTTTTTCCGCTGCCGCTTGCCCCCACGATGGCTGTGGTCTTTCCCACAGGGATGGTGCAGTTGAGGTTTCTGAGCACAAGGGGCGAGAAGCTGCCGGGATATTTGAAACTGACATTGGAAAAAACGATGTCGCCGGTAGCGGTGTCCGGATGTGGGTTGCGTTCTTCTGTTTCGTAATTCACAATGCTGTCCAGACGTTCGTACGATATGGAGGCATCCTGGATTACGTTGACGGATGTGTAGATATTCCTTAGCGGGACCGACAGCCTGCCGATGAGGTAGTTCACGGTCATCATAACGCCTATGGTCATGTCGCCGCGGACAACGAACGTGGCGCACATTCCGGTTATGGCAATGTCCATCAGCCGGTTGAAAAGAGTGCTTCCGCTGCTTTGCGTGAGGTTTAGAAAAGCTGATTTCACCGTGAGTCCGTTGATTTTGGTCTGGAGGGTCCGCCATTTGTCCACCCGCGAGTTCTGCGCGCTGTGGGCTTTGATTTCCACCATTCCGTTCACAAGCTCGTAGAGGTTATTGCGGTTCTCCGAGGAGTACTCGAAGTTGGCATAGTCGATTTCGCGCCGTCTGTTCTTGAAGTAGACTGACCACAGCAGGGTCAAAGCCGATACAAACAGGAATATAGCGTAGATCCGTGCCTCGAAATAAATGAGGATTCCCGAGAATACCAGAAAATTCAGCACAGTGAACACCGACATGTCGGGCATGCCGGTGAGGAAATTCTTCAGCCGGTTCTGGTCGTCGATTTTCTGAATCAGGTCGGAGTTGACTTTGCGGTCAAAAAAGCTCATCGGAAGAGCGACTATCCTGTTGAGGTAGTCGTTCATCATGGCGAAGCTTATTTTGAGCCCCAGTTTTGTGAGCAGTATGTCGGAAATGCTGTTGGCCACATAATTTCCCACAAAGACGAAGAACTGTCCCATCACGAGCAGCCATACCAGATTGATGTTCCGGCCCTGGATGCCGTCGTCGATGGTGCTGCGGAAGATAAACGGCGTGCATATGTCGGCGCACACGATCACAAGTGTGAGAAGGCTCACAATGGCGAAGAACCGGCGGTGCTGCCTCACCGAATCGGTGAGCAGTTTCAGCAGACCGGGAGTCCGGCGCATGTCCTCACCTTCATTGTGCTGATGGAGTTTTTCGGTGGGGTCGACAAGTACAATCAGCCCGCGTTCGTTTCCCGCTTGCCAGTTTCTTGCGAACTCCTCTTCGGAAAGCGCCAGCTTGTCGCCGGCAGGGTCGGCGATGTGATACCGTCTCTTTTTTGTGTCTATCCGGTATAGAACCACGAAATGGCACTGTTTCCAGTATAATATCGCGGGCAGAGGCGCTTTCTCCAGCTGGCCGGCCGTAAGCTTTGCTGCCCTGGCATGCAAGCCTATTGTCTCGCAGGTGTGCACGATGTCTTTTATCGATATGCCGAGCTTGCTGGTGTCGGAAATCTTATGGAGATAGTTCGCCGATATTTTCCGGCCATAATGGCGCGCAATCATGCGGATGCAGGTAATGCCGCAGTCGGCATGCTCAAGTTGGCGATATGTCTTAAAAGGCCGTTTGAACATTTTCGGATGTGATTATCGGGAGAGCCTTTGTTCGAGTTCCGGAGAATTTGCCTCTTCGGCGCCGCGGACGCGTTGTTTGCCGAAGCGGTAGGATATTTTCAGTGTCACAGCAGTCCCCGCTGTAAGCCGTTGTTGCCGATAGCTATAGCTTGTGCCGTAGTAGAAAGTCGGTGATTTCCGGTCGATGATATTGTATACTTCCACAGCGGTGCTGATACCGTTTTTAAAGCTTTTGCTTGCCTCGAAGGTCAAGCCATTGCTCCAGCGGCCTGTTTCTCTCATAAACGAGCCTGCCGGACTCTTCAGGGAGTACGACAGGTATAGCTGAAGCCCGTATCTGGGAAGGCGGAATATGTTCCTTATATCAAGAAACCAGTGGAAATTCCTGAATCGGACAATATCGCCTTCTACGGCCGCATCGACTTTTATATGCTCAACGCCAGTGCGTACCCGAAGGTTATATTTACCCCAGAAGGTTTTGCTATATTGCAATTTTATATCCCAGACATGTTCGCTGCTTTGGTTTGTAGTACTCGAAACGGTGTTTCCTGAGCCGTCGGAGTACTGGTAATCAAAAGGCAGGTCGGTGTATGTGTAGTATTGTGCGTTCAACACGAAATCCCGTAGAAAGCTGTAATACAGCGACCAGAACCAGGAGTATGCCGGTTTTTCGTAAGGATTGCCCTTGGTGTATGTGTTGTCGGAAGTCCAGCGGATAAATGGATTCAGCTTCTGATACCAAGGCCGCGATATACTCCGGCTGAAATCCAGCGATATGTTCTGGTTTCCCCGGGGCAGGTCCACACTGAGGCTTATGGATGGGCTGAGGTCGGTGTAGTTGCGTTTTGTCCGCTCGCCGGTGTCGATGAGGTGCCCGTCGGTCCGGGTGTTCTCCACGCGTAGCCCGGCGGAGGTCGAGAAGGCGCCGCTCCACGATGCACGCCACGATGCATATGCGCTGTTCACCATTTCGCGGTAGACAAAGCGGTTGCTCTCGGCGTAGAAGTCGAAATCGTCGTCGAGCTTCGACCTGAAGAAATTGTAGCCCGCCGAAAGCATATGCGAGTCGTTGAATATCCATGTGTAATCGGAGCGGAAGTGTGCGCCGCGGCTTTTCTGTGACTCGCTTTGCGCGGCGGTTGTGGCGCCGAAAACATAATCGGTATTGCTTCTGTTGCGGGATGCATAGTAGTCGGCGGCAATTTCGAGGGAACTGCCTTTATCGTCGGTTCTCAGTTGGTAGTATCCCACGAATCCGTAATTCGGTCCGCCGAATGGTGTGCGGGTGTGAATGTCGGAGGTGCTGTGTACGGCAGGATTTCCGTTTTCGGATGTTTCGGTGGCGACGCTGTTCCTGATGTATGATTTTGTGTCGTTGATTCTCACACCGAGGCTGAGGAAACTTTTTTTTGTGAAGTCATATGTGGCGGTTATTGCACCGGAAAGATAATTTGAGTAGCCCGATGTTCTTGAAAGGTTGGTTACGTAGCGGTTATCTTCGGCGTAGGTGTATGTGGTCCGCTCCTTGCTGTGGGTGTTTTGTGCCCAGTACATCAGGCTTGCCGATGCGTTGAACTTTCCTTTCGATGCTCCGAGCCACAGAGAATAATATGGCGCCACGCGGCCTGCTTCGTAGCTTGCCGATGCCGTAGTACTTCCCCTGATGCCCTCGTATGGATTCGAGAGCACCACATTCACTATTCCGCGGCTGTCGGCGGCACTGTATCTGCTCCCGGGTGCTGTTATTATCTCGATTCGTACTATATGCGAAGGAGGCGTCGCACGCAGCATCTCCATGGTTGCATCGAGTCCGATCATGGGGTCTCGTCCGTTGATGAAAATTCGGGAGGAGCCTTTGCCGAAAATCGAGATGCCGCGGTCGGATACGTCGAGCAGGGGCACCAGTCGCAGCAGCTCGAAGCTGTTGTCGGTCTTTGTGCGCAGGTCGTTTGGGAGGTATGTGAACTGCCCCGCAGTGCGTTGCATCACCGGCCTGGCGTTTACCACGAGTTCTCTAAGCTGGTTGGTCGGTCTTGCAAGTTGCAGCGTATCGCCCACGGCTTCAGCCGTATCCACAAAAGGCAAGAACCCCAGCGCCTGGATTCTGAGCACCATAGGTGCGGGATTGGCATCCGCAAACGCAACGTGTCCTTTGGCATCCGAAGTCACGGCATCCACCAGCGCGGAGTCGGGGAGGGTATAGAACGATACCACGGCTCCTGGCACAGGCTGCCTCTCGGCATCCACAAGCACGGTTCTGAAACCGGCGGCCAAAGCCGGCAACAATCCGCTTATGGCGGAAAAAAGGAATAGGACGATACTTTTTTTCATGGCGGGATTGGGTTAAATGCCTCCGGGCATCTGCC
>DKUJ01000032.1:0-897 GCA_002490635.1 Porphyromonadaceae bacterium UBA7207 | reverse complement strand
TGCTGCATCCGCTGTTGTCGCCACCTGAGCAGACATTATAGTTTGTACATCCGTCGTTTTTGTTTTCGCCTGTGCCGTTGCACGAATCCTTGATCTCGTTGATGCATTTATCGTTTTTGCCACCGATATTGTGGATGTCGGCAGTGAGAAGAATAGCTTCCTGTTGGTCGGACATATTTTGCTGTCCGAGGGAATCGATGAAGCTGTCGATTCGCGAGAGTAGATTTTTGTGTTCCATATGGTTGATTAGTTAGATTGGGAACATTCCCTATGTTGATTTATCTTGATATTCTGTCTTCAAGTTTGGCGTTGTCGGCATCATTGGCGCCTCGTACCCTCCTTTTGCCGAAGCTGTAGGATATTTTGAATTCGTATGATGAATAGCTGATAAGCCGCCGCTGGCTGTAACTGTAGTCCGGGCTGTTATAGAATATTGGATTTTTTGTGTCAAGGAGGCTGTATGCACCCAGAGACATATTCAGCCCGTTGTTGAAACTTTTGGAGACTTCGCAATGCAGGGCGTGAGACCATCGATTCCGCTCTTTTGTGAATAATCCCCCCGGGCTGTTAATATAATATGACAGATATATTGTCAGGCCATGTTTGTTGAGCATAATTATGTTCTGAACATTCATGCCCCATGTCGTTTTTTTGAAACGGATAAAGTTGCCATCCACAAAGCCTTCCATTGTGGGATTATCAATGCCGGTGCTGGCGCGAAGATTGTATATTCCCCAGAACGTGTTGTTGTATCTCAGGCCAGATTCCCAATAGCTGTCTTTTCCGTTATTGGAATAGCTTGAGACAGTATTTCCATTTTGGTCGCTGTAATTGTATTCCAGAGTTGAATTCCCATATTTGGCTTGGATATAGAATGTGAAATGCCGTAGGAAACGG
>DKUJ01000048.1 GCA_002490635.1 Porphyromonadaceae bacterium UBA7207 | reverse complement strand
CTCATCGCAGTCATCTTCCTTTAGATGTTCATCGTTCCATTGTTGCTGTGCATCGATAATATCAGTATACTGAACGAAAGCAATAATATCCTCCTTTTGGAACTCATTGCTCATCAAAATGCGGTATGGTGTACCCGATAGGTGAAGTCGGATTTTTGCTTTCAGCGCCTTGGTTGCATTTTCAACATGGTCAAGCGTCTCAAATCCATCAAGACCTTTTAGCTCATTGTTTATTTCAGACGTACTTAGCCTTTGCTCTCGCAATACTTTACCGTAAGATTCTCCTCGCGCGCCGAAATGAGTTTCATCAATAATAAGCAGGTCAATATGGCGATTGAATACCTCCTTGTGCTTATCTTTTACTTCATCGCCTTGCAAATCCTGCAAAGTCAAAAACAAGGCAACTTTCTTATCCCGGTCGGCAAGCGTATAAGCAATGATATTCTCATTACTTTTCAACGCTTCACTATCAACAAATAGGTAATCTACAAAATATATGTGGCTTTCAACTGTCTTTTTCCATTCCTCCTTGACATCAACTTTGGCAGATACAATAACGACAAATTGTGCATTTATTTCCCTTGCACAGCACATTGATGTAAATGACTTGCCAAAACGCATAACGGCATAGAGTAACAAGTTTTTACGTCCAGCTTCAACGGCGGCTTTGAAATTGTCTATAGCTTGCTGTTGGTTATCTCGTGGTGCGAAATCTTCTGTGCGATCGTAAGTGTATTTCAGTGGCATTCGATCAGAAGAATACAGCGGATATTTGCCATTTTTTTCATTAGCACTTTGAATAATGTCCTTAATGGCGGCATCTACATCTTCAACTGTTGCATCTTTGAAAAACTCTTTGGAGTAATAGGGTAAGTTTTCAATTGTATGAGGTTGCAACCGTTCTCGCTCCTTCTCCTGCTCTAAGAAGGCATGTACGGCATAATCCCGGAAGATAGTATCAGCGTCAATCTGCGCAGAATGTTCATATTGTTGAATGAGATTTGGGAAAATCTTTCTCCACTCATCCAAACGCACACGCACACTGCGCGCTGTGTCTCCAACTTTCAGATAGTTGGGAACAGTCTCTGTTGAAAAAGCATATATGTATGGCTCAACACGACCGACAATTATATTGTCAAGGATTGTTGTGTCTATTTTTGATAATGCACCTTCCATATTACTTTTGTTTAATCAAAGATACAAAGGTTAAAATTTTATTTTCTTTCCAGTCTTTAATTATTGCGTACTTACCTGTGTGAGTGTGAATATCTTTATTCTTGCATCCAGGACATTCAAATAAAGTCTGTTCTTGTGGTTCTCCTAAATCCTCAGGATTAAAAAGGGATAAAGACTCATTCTTTATTTTAGGTAATTTAATACAACTATTAGGAATTACTCCCTTAAGACCGTCCATCTGCCAAATATTCCATGAGATGATGTATGCGATATATTGCAGGGATTTGAGTTGCGGATCTTTGCCGAACTTGGCACGATAGTAGTCTAAGAAGGTATAAAGCAACGCTTCACGGGCGAGGATAAGATTGTCGCCCTGCCACTCAAAACCGTAAATGCTCTGATATGCCGACTGTGCTGCTTTCAGCCATTCGCCGGTAGTTTCGGTATTCTCACTGACAACGCGAAGTTTGCGGTCAAGTAGTCCGATACGACGCTCCACCGGAATGGGCTCGCCTGTTACGGTATCGTAACGGCTTACGAGATATGGAGCTTCGCCACAGGTGATTTCGAGGCGGTTTTCATTTACATAGTCACGCCAAGTCTTACCTTCAGGAAAAATGATTGGCTCGGTACTGACAATCCATGAATGAGTGCCGTCGGGATTGTCGACTTCGGTATTAAAAATGCTCTCACGACCAAACCACGCATTATCAACAAGATTGTTTTGCTTGTTACAGATCCATGAAGGTGTGAACACCTCGGCCATCTCGCGGCTGCGTTGTTGCTGTTGCGGCCGCGACTTTACCGCTCGCGGAACAATGACATTCCCGTTTGAACCAGTAATGGCTTCAACGGTGATTTTGTCTCCATACTGATAGCCTGCGCCGCGGTCGGCATAGCTGTCAGTAGCCCAGAAAATGTTGACTTGATGTCCATCTATACTCAAAGTATGGTCTTTGAGCAGAGTATCAAGAAGTTCTGGCGAAAGCGCGAAGATATCATTTTCCTTTATGTCGACTTGTTGGTTCAAGAGGCTTTTATAATTGGGTTTAGCACATATGCAAAGATAAGCATTATTTCTAATGGTTGGTTGGAGACGTTCGCTTTTCTTGCCGGTTTGTCGGTGTTACACGGGACTTTGTCTATTCATTGTTGGTGTTTTGTTGGCAAACGCTTACTTTTGCAGCATGACCCGACAGCGAAATCCGGCCACGGTGCTGGCTCATACTTTATTCATCGTTATTCTGTTCGTCCTGCCCGAACTGATGGTGGGCATTGCTTTTCCGCACCGCAGCGCCTTAACTTTCTATCCGGGATTCTACCTCAAGGCGTTTTTCTTCCTGGCGGTGTTCTATACTAACTATTTCTGGCTTGTCGACCGCTCGCTCGGTCGCACAAAGCCGAGGATTCTGAAATTTGTCGCCATCAATTTCGTGCTTGTGCTTCTGGCGCTGTCGCTGTACCATCTGCTGGGGGCGTTGTTCGTCGAAATGCCGAGACATCCGCGGTGGGACAGGCTGGACCAGTGGCAGCATCTGGCACGGCGCGCCTCGTGGATGACCCGCGATGCCGTGATGATGATTCTTGTCATTGGGCTGGCGGCTGCTATGCGCCTGAGCACACGCCTGGCCGATGTGCAGTTGCAGAAGCAGAAGCTCATTTCCGCGCAGAACGCCATGGAGCTGGACAGCCTGCGCCGGCAGCTGAATCCGCATTTCCTTTTCAATACGCTCAACACCATCTATGCTCTCATCGACATCGATTCCGACACTGCCAAGGAAGCCGTACACAAGCTTTCGGGCATGTTGCGCCAGATGCTCTATGAGAATGAGCCGGCGGTGGCACTCAGCCGTGAGGCGGAGCTGCTGACAAACTATACCGAGCTGATGCGCCTCAGAATGGGTAGCGGCGAGAAAAATCTGGAGGTAGTGATAGATATCGATTCCGGCAAGGATGCCGAGGTGCCCTCGCTGCTGTTCATCCCATTGATAGAGAATGCCTTCAAATACGGTCTACAGGCGCGACCTCAGCATCCTATACGCATCAGGCTTGCCGTGGAGAGCGGTCGGATTGTGTGCACGACAAGCAACGGCTTCGACGGCGGCAAGCGGCATGGCGACGGAGGTGGCGGCATCGGGCTGGCCAATATGCGGCGCCGGCTTTCGCTTATTTACGGCAACACCGCCTCGCTGGGCACGAGAGTGGCCGACGGGGTGTTCGAGGCCAGGTTATCCATCCCTTTAAGCATACCACGGAAATGACAGCCCAACGCCAGCTCAGTTGTATCGTTGTCGACGACGAGCCTCTTGCAAGCGCTCTCATAGCGGCATATGTGCGGAAAACCTCCTTCCTTAGTCTGGTGGGGGAGTTCAACAACTCCGAAGAGGCTTTCGAAGCCATAGTGGCGGCGGAGCCCGACCTTGTGTTTCTCGATATCCACATGCCCGGACTCTCCGGAATAGAACTCGCCCGCAGGCTTACTCCTCGCACACGCGTGGTGTTCACTACGGCATATACCGACTATGCTCTGGAAGGCTTCGGGGTGAATGCTATTCATTATCTGCTCAAACCGGTGAGCTACAACGAATTTCTCGAGGCCGCAAACCGTGCTGCGGCGGTGATGCCGGCTCCCGTTCCAGAGCGGAATCAGAGCTGCCGGCCGGCTGATGGTTTTCTGGTAGTTAAAAGTGAATACAGGATTCTGAGAATACCGTTCGGCGAAATCGACTTTATAGAGGGGCTGAAGGATTATGTGAAAATCTATTCCGGCGGCAGCGACCGCCCCGTGCTGTCGCTCATGAGCATGAAGGCACTCGAAGAGACCTTGCCCACGGCTAATTTCATGCGTGTGCACCGTTCGTTCATTGTCAACCTCGACAAGGTAAGGGTGGTGGAGCGCAACTGCGTGATTATGGCCGGAAGGGCTATTCCGGTGAGCGACAGCGCCCGGCGCCGGTTCAGCGATGTGATGGGGCTCTGACTTTTGTCCGCCGGCCGGACCGAAATGCCGACAATGCCAGCCGGGATGTGCCTAAGTTTGCACTGTAAAAACTAAAACAGTGCATACTCATGAAGGTGATAATCGACAACGGCCATGGAGCCGACACTCCCGGAAAATGTAGCCCCGACGGAACTTTCCGCGAAGCCACCTACACCAGGCGGCTTGCCGCAGCAATCGTCCGGCAGCTCGCCGGATATGGAATTGAATCCCACATGCTTGTACCGGAATCGGGCGATGTGCCCTTGCGCGAGCGTGTGCGCCGTGCCAACGCGCTCTGCCGCCGTGAGCCTTGCGTGCTGCTTTCGCTGCATGTGAATGCCGCCGGCAATTCCGGCTGGCACAGTGCGCGAGGGTTCTCGGCATGGGTGGCTCCCGGCGCATCGGAAACAAGCCGGAGACTTGCCGCGGCGCTCTCGTCCGGGGCTGCCGCCATAGGCTACAGTGGCAACCGTTCGTCGCCTCCCTGCGGCTACTGGACGGGCAATTTCGCAATCCTGCGCGATACCCTATGTCCGGCGGTGCTTTCCGAGAACATGTTTATGGATAATGTTGCCGACCTCGCGTTTCTCAAGAGCCCTCGTTCTGTGGAAATTCTGGCAGCATTGCATGCCAAGGTACTGGCTGAAATCATTCCCGACATATGAAAGCCTTTTATGGCATCGCGATGGGAGCCGTTTGTTTCTGGGCGGGACGCTGTTCTGTTTCTCAGGCCCCGGGATCCGTTACGGCCACGCTTCCCGTGGTTGTCACGCGTTACGATACGGTGAGTGTGGAGGTGCCGCCGCCTGCCTCCGTTCGCCTGCTGGCTCCGCGGCGTGCCATGCTGGCATGCGCGGAACAACCCGACTCAGTGCCGACGCCGTGTCCCTTGCCCGACAGTGTGGCCGTAGAGGTGCCTGTGGAAAGCCGCGAGTATGCCGGCGAGGGATACAGGGCCTATGTGAGCGGATGGCAACCGCGTCTCGACAGCCTGGTGCTCGAGCGTCCTGTCTATGCCGCAACAGTCGCGCAGCCGGTGGCTGCCCGGACGCGACGTTTCAGCATAGCCCTGCAGGCCGGCTATGGGATGACTCCGCGGGGACTTCTGCCTTATGTCGGCGTTGGTGTCAGCGTGCGCCTTTTCTGAGCTGCCAGAACGCTACGGCAGATGCCGCCGCCACATTCAGCGAGTCCACGCCGTGCATCATGGGAATGCGTGCCGTGTAGTCGGCATTGGCAATCACGCCATGCGCCAGCCCGTCGCCTTCGGTGCCGAGCACGATGGCCAGACGCGGTTCGTCGTTGAGCGTCGGGTCGTCGATAGGCACCGACTGGTCGGTGAGTGCCATGGCCACAGTCTTTAGTCCGTAGTCGCGCACCTGCTCCACCGAGTCGACCCATGTCCATGGAACCAGAAACACCGATCCCATCGACACTCTCACAGAGCGCCTGTTGAGCGGATCGCATGATGTGCGGGTTAGAGCAACCGCATCAATGCCCAAAGCAGCGGCCGAGCGGAAAATCGCTCCGATGTTGGTGTTGTCGACCACCGAATCCACCACGGCTACGCGCGCGGCGCTGCCGAGTACATCGGCAGGACTTTTTTCCAGCGGACGGCGCATGCAGCACAGCACACCGCGGGTGAGTGTGTATCCGGTGAGTTCCGACAGCAGATCCCGGCTGCCTGTATAGACGGGTGTGTGTGGCATCCGCGCTATGATGGCGGCGGCATCGCCGGTGAGGTGGCGGTGTTCGCACAGCAGCGATACCGGCTCCATGCCGGCATCGAGAGCCACGGCTATCACCTTGGGGCTTTCCACGATGAACAGCCCTTCAGAGGGTGTGCGGCGGTTGCGCAGCTGCCGTTCGGTCAGGCTCGCGTAGGGAGCCAGTGCATCGTCGGATAGTGTGTTTATCTCGATAGGTTCCATTTCTGCTAAAAAGAAAGGCCGCCGGCCCTTGTCCGGGTCGGCGGCCGATTATAGGAGTGTTCCGGAGTGCGGAATCAGATCCAGCGGGTGAATGCGAAGTCCTGGCGGTGGGGCAGTTCGGGATTGTTGGGATATAGGCGGAATCCGTAGCGGAACACACCTGCGTCCTTGATTTTGGTGGAAAGTTCGAAGGTGATGTTGTTGCCTTCTTCCTTCACAATCTTGAACTGTTCTTTGCGGATGAGATGTTCCACGCCGTCGGCCTGGCGGTACACCACCATTTCGAGGCCGAGGTCGCGGCCGATGCCGTTGGTGTCGATTTCCACTTCCACATGCAGGTCGTCGCCGGTGAGGCTCTGTGCGATTTCACCGTTGTGGAGCACTTTCACCACTTTGATGCCTTCCCATGCCTGTGCCACTTTTTCCTTCCATGCCACGATGGATTTGGCTGCGGCGAAGTTGTGGGCGGCAAGGTGTTCGCTGCGTGCGGCCTCCTTGCTGTAGAAGCGGTCGATGTAGTCGTCGATCATGCGCTTCATGGTGAAGTGGGGAGCGATGTCGCCGATGGAGCCTTTGATATACTGGATCCAGCGGGGCGAATAGCCTGCGGAGTTCTTCTCGAAATAGAGGGGTATGATCTCGTTTTCGAGCATGGAGTATATAGTGGCGGCGTCGAGTTTGTCCTGCTGGCTCTGGTCGGTGTATGTACGCTTGTCGGTGAGCGCCCAGCCTGCTTTCTCATTGAAGCGGTAGCCTTCGTACCACCAGCCGTCGAGTACCGAGAAGTTGAGTACGCCGTTCATCTCGGCTTTTTCTCCGGATGTGCCGGAAGCTTCGAGCGGTCGGGTGGGGGTGTTGAGCCAGATGTCCACGCCTGTTACCAGACGTTTTGCCACAATCATGTTGTAGTCTTCCAGGAAGATGATCTTGCCCAGGAACTGCGGCATGCGGCTGATTTCGACAATGCGTTTGATCAGACCCTGTCCGGCACCGTCGGCGGGGTGAGCCTTGCCGGCGAATATGAACTGCACGGGGAAAGCAGGGTTGTTCACAATGCGTTCGAGGCGTTCGAGGTCGGTGAACAGCAGGTGTGCGCGCTTGTATGTGGCGAAGCGGCGGGCGAAGCCGATGATCAGGGCGTTGGGGTTGATGCGGTCCACGATGTTCATCACCGAGGAGGGATCGCCCTGGTGGGCAAGCCATTTTTCCTTGAAGTCGCGGCGCACGAAGTTGATGAATTTGTTCTTGAGCTGCACGCGCAGGTCCCAGATTTCCTGATCGGGCACTTCGAAGATGCCTTTCCAGGATTCGGGGTCGCTCTGTTTGTCGAACACCTGGCTGCCGAGTTTCCTGGAATAGAATTCCTTCCACTCCGAAGCTGCCCAGGTAGGCATGTGCACGCCGTTGGTAACATAGCCTACGTGGCTTTCTTCCCAGGAGTAGCCTTTCCAGATGCCGGAGAACATTTTCTTCGACACTTCGCCGTGGAGCCAGCTCACACCGTTGGCCTCCTGGCAGGTGTTGAGGGCGAATACACTCATGGAGAAGCGCTCGTTGGTGTCGGGGTTCTCGCGACCCATGTTCATGAGGTCGTTCCAGCTGATGCCGAGCTTCGCGGGATATTCTCCCATGTATTTTCCGAAGAGGCTCTCGTCGAAGTAGTCGTGGCCTGCGGGTACGGGGGTGTGTACGGTGTAGAGCGAGGACGCACGCACCATTTCGAGGGCAACGTTGAAGTCAAGACCCTTGTCCTGCACGAATTCCACCAGACGCTGGAGGTTGAGCAGTGCGGCATGGCCTTCGTTGCAGTGGTAGAGCTGGTGGTTGATGCCTAGTTTGCGGAGCATTATTATACCGCCGATGCCGAGGAGATATTCCTGCTTGATGCGGTTTTCCCAGTCGCCGCCGTAGAGCTGGTGTGTGATGGGACGGTCGAATTCGCTGTTGGCGTCGAAGTCGGTATCCATGAGATAGAGCTTCATACGGCCAACGTTCACGCGCCATACATGGCTGTAGATAATACGGCCGGGATAAGGCACTTCCACAATCATGGGGCGGCCGTCGGCTTCCATCACCTGCTCGATGGGGAGCTGGTTGAAGTTCTGGGGCTCGTAGTTGGCGATCTGCTGTCCGTCGACACTGAGTGTCTGGGTGAAGTAGCCGAAGCGGTAGAGGAAACCTACGGCGGTCATGTCCACGCAGCTGTCGGAAGCTTCTTTTATGTAGTCGCCGGCAAGAACGCCAAGACCGCCGGAATATATTTTCAGACAGTTGCACAGTCCGTATTCCATGGAGAAATAGGATACCGAAGGAATGTCCTTGCGCATGGGCTTGGACATATATTCCTTGAAGTCGGCATACACACGGTTGATTTCAGCCATGAGATCGCTGTCGGCAAGGATTTCGGCGATTCGGTCGCTGGTCAGCTGCTGGAGCAGCATCACAGGGTTCTCGCCGGTCTTGCGCCAGAGATCCGGGTTAAGGTTGCGGAAGAGGGTTTTCGCTTCGCTGTTCCATACCCACCAGAGGTTCTTCGCAAGCTCGTCGAGGGGCTTGAGTCTGGCGGGCAATTCGGATTTCACAGTAATGTCGCGCCATACGGGGGCATTAGTGTTACTAACGGGAATTTTCATCATATGTAGTTTTAGATGTATTCTTGAGTTGTTTTTCAGTGTCGCCGGTGCGTTATTCCATGCAGCGGGCGTCGCGGTTAACGAAAGCTATACGGAAAGCCTGCATGTATTGTTCGATGAATATTGTCCAGTCGGCTTTCCTGGCCGCATCCATTGCTTCCTTACGCGCTTGAGCTGTCGCTTGCGTCGACATTGTGGCGAGCTTTCCGATTTCTCCGGCTATGGCTCCGACGCATTCGTGGTAGTTGTGGTCGGTCCGTCCCACCACCTCTACTCCGCATCTTTCGAATCCGGCTCCGGGCCATGTAGCTTCCACCCATGCTCCGAAACCGGCCAGTGTGGTTGTTACGGTAGGCACTCCGAAGGCTATGCTTTCCAGTGGAGTGTAGCCCCAGGGTTCATAGTAGCTTGCGAAAACGGTGCCGTCGAATGCCGGGAGGAGGCTGTAGTAGTCCTTGTTGAAGATTCCGTCGCAACCGTCGAGATAGCATGGAACGTAGAGCACGCTCATGCAGGAGTTGCCATCGTTGGCGAAACCTGCTTCATGTATGCGGCGGTTCACCGGATCATCGTTGTAGTTGTTCAGACGATGGGTTATGTAAGGGTCGTCGAGACGCCGGTGTTCACCCATGGTCAAGGCATGTGCCAGGTCGGGGCGCAGGCCGGCGGTCCATCCGGGAACCATCACCAGGGCAAGCATCCTGCGGCCGGCGCATTGCGTTTCCTGCAGGCGTGCGAGAGCGTCGATGAAAACATCGAGGCCCTTGTTGCGGTATTCGAGACGCCCCGATGTTCCGACAATGAATGTGTCGTCGTCGAAATGGCATCCCGTGAGAGCTTCCGCCACCTCGAGTATGCACTTGCGGGCTTCGCGGCGGCATTTGGCGTATTTTGTTTTTGCGGGTACGAGTTTGGGTTCGAATCCGTTCGGCGTCACCATATCTGGCTTGCGGCCAAGGAGCTGGGCTGCTTCGGCGGCGGTTACGTCGCTCACTGTAGTGAAGCAGTCGGCATTCCATGCTGCCGCTTTCTCCAGAGAGTGCTTGCTTTCCATGTTCAGCTGCTGGGCCATCTGGTCGCCGTTGTAGTTGGCGAGCTGGTCGTACAGCGGTTTGCCGTTTCCGCAGATACTCCGTCCGATGCTTGTGGCATGGGTTGTGAACACAGTGGCCACCTGCGGCATGTCGGCCTTGATAGTCAGAAGACCCATTGCTGTTGTCCATTCGTCGAAATGTGCTATCACCGACGCCGGATCTTTCTTCGAATATCTTATTATGCTTTCAATAACCAAGGCGGCTGCGCGGGCGAAGGCACAGCCTTCGTCGTAGTCTCCGTAGGCGTGCAGAGAATCCACCTTGAAGAGATCCCACATGCGGCCGTAGGCCATGTCTTTGTCAGCATACATGCCGTCGAATTTCACCAGAATCGCCAGAGGTTTTCCGGGGATGTCCCACCGGCCCACACGCACGTCGACGCCTTCGGGGAGCATGGCCCGCGACACCCATGATTTCAACAGGGTGCGGCTTTCGATGAAATATGGCGATGGATTCCCGGCGCTCCATACGTCGGGCCCGATGAAAATCAGATTGTCGCCAAAGCGGTCTTTGAGCGTCTTTGCCTTGCTGGACAGAACAGTATATATTCCGCCTACCTTATTGCAAACTTCCCAACTTGTCTCAAACAACAATCCTATATCCTGGCTGCAAATGTCCATAAGCTGTATGTCTTCATTCCACATACTGTGAGTTTTGCTGGCCTGTTCGTGGCCGCTCACTTTTTGTTGAATTCGGTTTTTCGAGCGCAAAGATACGAAAATTCCGCGAAATACAGAAATATGTGAAATGGAGGGTGTCTGGCGGTGGTTAATCTATGTTAAGTAGGGCTCGCGCCGGGTTTTCAGCTTGTTATAAAAAATACGGAAGGGCATGCCCCTGGCAACCTTCAGTTGTTGAATCCAACACGTTTCAAGAACATGTTCCAAACTGTGATGACACGAATTTCATCCATTGTGGCAGTATTGATGTTGTGCGCCACTGCGGTGTACGGCAGAGAAATGTCTGCCGACCGCCATCTTCTGTCGCCTATGCCTTCGGGCTGGGGGCTCGACAGCCTCCTCGAGCCTGCGGAATCGCCTTCCGGCGACAACGCACGCTGGTGGGCAGGCTTCGGCGACAGCCTTCTGGACAGCCTCATAGCGCTTGGGCGCGAACGCAACTACGACCTTGCTTCCAGCGCCACACGCATAGCCATAGCCAAAGCACAGGCAGGGCAGGCACGCGCCGCCTACATGCCGGCAGTGGGGCTTTCCGCCGGCTACAGCAGGGAACGTCTTTCGGGTCGCACCGGGGCAGAGGCCGTGACGCAGGCCACAGAGTCGTATTTTTCGGGTTCCGTGACAATGAGTTGGGAAATAGATGTGTTCGGCAAAATCACACGCCAGGTCAAAGAGCGCAAGGCGCAGGTCGCTGTCAGCGCTGCAGAATACGAGAGTGTGGGCAATGCCGTGGATGCACAGATTGCCGGCACATATCTGGGCCTGCTGGCATCGCGGGAGCAGCTTGAAGTCGCCCGCCGGCATTCGGCAAGCCAGGCCCAGATACTGCGCACAACCGAGGAACGCTTTGCCGCCGGCCTGGCTTCGAAGCTCGATGTGGCGCAGGCGCGCACTCTGTATTACTCGACGGTTGCCTCGATTCCCATGCTCGAGGCTTCCATAGCTTCGTCGGTGGAGTCCTTGGGTGTATTGCTCGGCATGGCTCCGTCCGAGTTGCCGGCGGGAGTTCACAAGGCACGTCCGCTGCCCGATTGCATGGCTATGCCGGCGCTTGGTGTCCCCGCCGACCTTCTCCGGCGCCGACCCGATGTGGTGCAGGCCGAACGGCAGATCGATGCCGCCGCAGCCTCGCTTGGCGTCGCACGGGGCGAATATCTACCATCGCTTAGCCTCCGGGGCAGCGTGGGCACATCGGCACATGCGGCCGGCAATCTGTTCGGCCGCGGCAGTTTCGGGTACAACATAGCCCCGACACTGAGCTGGACCGTGTTCGACGGCCTCGGGCGCCGTTATGCTTCCGCCGAAGCCGAAGCCTCGTTGCGAGGCGCCGTCGACGCCTACAATCTTACAGTGCTCACCGCCATGCAGGAAGTGCGCGACGCCGCCCGCCGCTACGATGCCTCCCTGCGCTACATACGCAGCATAGGACTTGTTGTGGAGAATGCCGCGGAGAGCTCCGCGCTGTCGTTCGACCTTTACAGGCAGGGACTCACGGCGTTCACCAATGTCGATGATGCCGAACTTAATTATCTCACATACGAAAACACCCTTGTCGCAGCCCGTTCGCAGGCGCTCTCAGCGCTTGTGGATCTTTACAAGGCACTTGGCGGGGGATGGACATTCCGGGTCCAACTATGAAAAGAGCAAATCCGGCGGCATTGGCCGCAATCGCATTTATGGTATGTGCCTGCTCGGGCAGCACCGGCGGCAACCATGAAACAGAGAAACCGCTTGTCGACGTGGCCGTGCCTGCGGTCGATTCGGTAGTGTTGCGCAAAACCTATCCAGGCGTTCTTTCCGCCAACCGCGAGGTCGATGTGGTGGCGCGTGTCGACGGTTACATCCAGTCGAAGAACTATGTATCCGGCGACCGTGTGCCCCAGGGTGCAGTCCTTTTCCGCATCGAGGACAGCCAGTACCGTGATGCCGTGGAGCGGGCGCGTGCCGCCCTGGCCACGGCTCGTTCGCAGCATGAGTATGCCACCGCCCATTACCAGGCACTCCGGCAGGCACTGAAAAGCGACGCCGTGAGCAGGATGGAGGCCGAGCAGGGCAGGAGTGCCATGGAGACCTCGGAAGCCGCTGTGGCTTCGGCGCAGGCCGAGCTGAACACGGCGCTCACCCAGTTGGGCTACTGCACCGTGCGTGCGCCTTTTACGGGACGGATAACTTCCGGTATCCAGGATGTGGGGGCATATGTGGGCGGCGCAGCCCAGCCGGTGTCGCTCGCCAAGATATTCGACGATGCCGTCATGGTTGCCAATTTCGCTGTCGAGGATGCGTCGCTGTTGCCTGTCATCAGGCAGCGGATGGGCAACACCGGTATGGATTTCAGTTCCATTCCGGTGAGCTTCAGCGACACATTGTCGCGCGGCTACACGGCGGCGATGGACTATCTTGCACCGGTGGTCGACACTTCTACTGGCACTGTTTCCATCCAGGCCGTTATCGATAATCCCGACGGCGAGCTGCGAAGCGGAATGTTTGTGAGTGTCGATCTGCCCTGCGGCTGCAATCCCCATGCCATGCTGGTAAGGCAAAGCGCCGTAGGCCGCGACCAGCGTGGCAGTTACCTGTATGTTGTCAACGATTCCGACAAGGTGGAATACCGGCATGTGACACTTGGCCATGCCGTGGGCGACAGCATGTATATAGTATCCGAAGGCATAGCTCCGACCGACCGCTATGTCACCCGCGCCATGATCAAGGTACGCCCCGGCATGGAAGTGCAACCAAACCCGACCAGATAGCGCCATGTTCAGCAAGTTTTTTATCGACCGTCCGATTTTCGCCACAGTCATCGCCATACTGATGCTGCTGGCGGGATTGCTCACGGTCAAGACACTGCCGGTGGCACAGTTCCCCGACATAACGCCGCCGACAGTCTATGTAATGGCCAGCTATCCTGGAGCCGATGCCCAGACGGTGGCAGAAGCCGTAGGCGTGCCCATCGAACAGCAGGTGAACGGTGTGGAGGGAATGATGTATATGAGTTCCACCTCGAGTTCCGACGGATCGTATTCGCTTGAGATAACTTTCGAGAACGGCACCGACCTCGACATCGCCACAGTGAAGGTTCAGAACAGGGTGAGCCAGGCCGACCCCGTGCTGCCTTCGGCGGTGAAGCAGCAGGGGGTGCAGGTTATGTCGCGTTCGTCGGACATGATACTTTTCGTAGCCGTGAAATCGCGCGACCCGCAGTCGGCCGACGGTCTGTACCTTACCAACTATGCCCAGCTGAATATTGTCGACGAGCTTTCGCGAATCGACGGCGTAGGCAATGTGCAGGCCTTCGGCGCGGGAGAGTACAGCATGCGCGTGTGGCTCGACCCGGAGCTGATGCGCGTGCGCGGAGTAACGGCGTCCGATGTCATGGCCGCCATACAAAGCCAGAACGCCGAAGTGTCGGCCGGCTCGGCGGGGGCGCCGCCGGATCCTTCGGGGCAGCCTTTCGAGTTCACCCTGACATCGCGCGGGCGCCTTGCCGACGCCACCGAGTTCGGCGACATAATACTGCGCGCCGGAAGCGACGGCAGTATGCTGCGGCTCAGCGATGTGGCAAGGGTCGAACTCGGCAGTGAGTCCTATTCCATGGTTGCCGATGTTTCCGGCAGCGAGGCCGGGCTGATAGGAGTAAGCCAGGTTCCGGGAGCCAACGCCCTGGAGGTTGCCAAGGCTGTGGAGAACAGACTCGAACAGCTCAGCCGCTATTTTCCTCAGGATATCTACTATGAGGTGATTCTGAACACCACCGACTTTGTCGACGCCTCCATCGACGAAGTGATTGTCACATTCCTCGAGACAACGCTCATAGTGATGCTGGTAATCCTGCTTTTCCTGCAGAACTGGCGTGCGGTGGTGATTCCGATGATAACGATTCCGGTGTCCCTTGTGGCCACTTTCGCGGTGATGAAGCTCATGGGATTCACCATCAATACACTCACGCTCTTCGGCCTTGTGCTTGCCATAGCGATAGTGGTGGACGATGCTATTGTTGTGGTCGAGGACTGCTCGCGGCTTGTGGACTCGGGCAAGCTCACACCACGCGAGGCCGCAGTGAAAGCCATGAACGAACTGCAGGGGCCTGTTGTCGGTGAAGTGCTTGTGCTTCTGAGCGTGTTCATACCCACGGCATTCATTTCCGGCATCACCGGGCAGCTCTACAAGCAGTTCGCCCTCACCATAGCCGTGTCGACGGCGTTCTCGGGCTTCAACGCCCTCACATTCACTCCGGCTATGTGCGCCCTTTTTCTGAAACCGCGCGCCGGACAGTCGAAATTCTTCCTCTACAGGTGGTTCAATGCCGGTTTCGGCAAGGTGCTCGGAGTCTACAATTCCACCGTGGGGCGTCTGCTGCGCCACCCGGTGCTTTCGCTGGTGGTGTTCGCCGCGATTTGCGGAGCGGCGTTCTGGGGCTTCTCCCGTTGGCCGTCGAGCTACATCCCGCAGGAGGATATGGGCTACTTCATCACCAGCCTGCAGCTGCCCGACGGAGCCTCGCTGGAGCGCACCGACAGTGTGACCATGCGTCTGGCGCGGCAGATCCGTGAGGAGCCGCAGGTGAAGGATGTGATAGCGGTGAGCGGCACATCGTTCGTGGGCGGCGGCAACAGCAGCAATGTGGCGTCGCTGTTCGTGGTACTGAAGCCATGGAACCAGAGGCGTGGAGCCGACAATTCCGTAGAGGCTGTCATCCGCCGCGTCGATGAGCTGTCGGCATCCGTGCAGGAGGCCGTGGTATTCAGCGTGAATCCTCCCGCCATCCCGGGGCTTGGCGCGAGCTCCGGTCTTGAAATGCAGCTGCTGGACATCAACAACCTGGGCAGTGCCCGCATTTCCCAGGTTGTGGAGGAAATGCAGCGTCGGGCTGCCGAAGTTCCCGAACTTGCGCAGATCACCAGCATGTATCGCGGCGAAGTGCCGCAGTTCCGCATAAAAGTGGACAGGGAGAAGGCGAAGATGTATTCTCTAACCCTCGAGCAGATCTATCAGGCACTCGGAGCCAATATGGGCAGCAGCTATGTGAACGACTTCGTGAAGTTCGGGCGCACATATGAAGTGCTGGTGAGCGCCGATGCCGCCGCGCGTGCCACTCCACAGAGCGTGCTGTCGCTCGCGGTGCGCAACAGCCGTGGCGACATGGTTCCTTTCGGAGCCTTTGCCAGCGTGGTGCCCGATATGGGCGAGAGCACCGTAAACCGCTATAATATGTACACCACGGCGGCTATTACCGGCACCACGGCGGCACATGTGAGCTCGTCGGAAGGCATCAGGGCTATGGAGGAAATGGTGGAAAATGTGGCCGGCGATTCGTTCGGCTACGCATGGACCGGCGAGGCATATCAGGAAACGCAGGGCGGAACCACCATAGCTCTGGTGCTTGTGTTCGCGGTGATAATCACCATTCTTGTGCTTGCCGCGCAGTACGAATCGTGGACCAATCCGCTGGCAGTCGTTGCCACCACGCCCACGGCGGTGTCAGGAGCCGTGCTGGGTTGCCTTTTCATGAACCAGAGCATAAGCATCTACACCCAGATAGGCATCATTCTCCTGCTTGGCATGGCTGCCAAGAACGCCATCCTTATTGTTGAATATGCCATGGATTACCGCAAGCGCGGAGTGCCCGTGCGGCAGGCGGCCACCGAGGCCGGCAATGTGCGTTTCCGCCCGGTCATGATGACGGCGCTCGCCTTTGTGTTCGGCGTGATGCCCATGCTCTTCGCCACAGGCGCAGGCGCTGCCAGCCGTGTGTCGCTGGGTTCGGCTGTGGTGTTCGGCATGGCTGTGAACGCTCTTGTGGGCACGCTGTTTGTGCCCGCTTTCTGGGAGCTTCTGCAGCGGTTCAACGAAAAATATCTGTCGAAGGTATTCGGGAAGCAGTAACAGTGCTTGCCATATATCCCGGCCAACAGCTGCGGCAATTTATCGCGGCTGTTGGCCTTTTGTTAAGAATGCTATGGCCTCGGCCTGTATTCTGGAGCGGAGGATGGCGTTGATGCCGAGGTAGACGGCCGCACCGGCGGCGAGTTCGGCGGCGAGCTGCGTCCACGGTTCCGGGAATGCATTTCCTACGGCGAGCATGCAAGGTATCGTGAGCATGCTCAGTGCGGCATAAGGCGCGATATCGCGCACGTATCCGGCCCACAGTCCGGCATAGCGCCTGAGGGCTATATGCACGGTGACCGCCCACGACAGCACTGCGGCGGCAAGCTGCCCCCACAGCATATATTCAAGTCCGAGCACGGGATTGTCGGGAGTGGCGATGGCCATGACAGGGAACGTTATGGCCAGGGCAGCCACTGCGGAGCCGTCGCGGAGTATCTCCATGTGCACGATGTCGCGTCCGCAGCCTTTCGCCAGCAGGAAATTCGTGGCCATGGAGGTGAGCACCACGGCTATTCCTCTCAGGAGAAGCAGCTGGAAGAGGATTATGGAGGCGTCCCATTTGTCGCCGAACAGCGAGTGGAACAGCGGTTTCGCAGTCACGGCGAGCCACAGCATGGCCGGGAAGAGTGCGTAGGCTGTGAAGCGTGTCATCTTCGAGCACAGACGGCCGAAGCGATCGTTGTCGTCCTGCACCGCCGACAGCGCCGGCAGAAAGCTCGATGTCAGCACCTGGGTGAGACTGCTCACTCCCATCTTGCTCCATTTGTCGGCCTGTGTGTAGTAGCCCAGGGAAACAAGTCCTATGCGGTTGCCGATAAGCAGCGAATAGATGTTCACATACACGATGTTCATAAATGAAGTGAGCATCATTTTCCAGCCGAGGGGGAAGTATGATTTCAGAGCCGGCCATGAGAAGCGCAGCAGAGGCCTCCAGCGTGTGGCGGTCCACAATACGATGCATTTCACCACGGCGAGCACGAGGGTCTGCCCGACGATGGCCCACACTCCGGCGCCTGTGAGCGCCAGGGCTATGCCGGCAACGCCTCCGGCAATCAGCGCCAGCGAGTTTGCCAGCGCTATGCCGCGGACATCCATCGCCTTGGTGAGGCGGTTGGTCTGCACTATGGTGGCGGCATTGGCTATGAGAGAAAGAAACAGCACCCGTGCCACGGGAATCAATCGCCTGTCGCCCTGGAAGCAGTCGGCGATGAGGGGTGCGCATAAGGCGAGGACAATGTACATTGCCACCGCCACGGCGATGTTGAACCACAGCACAGTGGAGTAGTCCAGACGCGTCGGGCGTTTGCGCTGCAGCAGGGCATAGCCGAAGCCGCCGTCGATCAGCAGTGTGGCGAAAGCCTGGAAAACAAGCGCGGCTCCCACCAGGCCGAAGTCGGAAGGGCTGAGGGCGCGGGCAAGCACAATACCGGTTACGGCATAGAGCACCTGGGTCGATATACGGTCGACCAGGCTCCATTTGAGCGTGTGGGCTGTGCGTGTCTTCAGGCTGCGTGGCGTCATTTTCTGCAAAGATAGTTCAAGGATTTGGAATAACCGATTCCGGAAGGCATGAGTGTAATAGAAAAGCCGCGCTTTCGAGGGGCGCGGCTTCCTATGGTTGCGTGGTGTATGTTATTGTCCGAGATAGCTTTTGAGCAGGCGGCTTTTCTGCCCTTTGAGCCTGCGTATGGCTTTTTCCTTGATCTGGCGGACGCGTTCGCGGGTGAGGTCGAATTTGGCGCCGATTTCCTCGAGGGTCATTTCCTGGCAGCCTATGCCGAAGAACATCTTGAGGATTTCACGTTCGCGGTCGTGCAGCTGGCGCAGAGCGCGTTCCACCTCGTTGGAAAGGGATTCCTGGTTGAGGGCGGCGTCGGCCATGGGGCTGTCGTCGTTTGTGAGCACGTCGAGGAGGCTGTTGTCCTCGCCTTCCACAAAGGGGGCATCCACCGAGATGTGACGGCCGGACACCTTGAGGGTGTCGGCAATCTTCTCCACGGGCACGTCGAGGGTTTCGGCGAGTTCCTCTGGTGAAGGACGGCGTTCGTTCTCCTGCTCGAATTTGCTCAGCGCCTTGCCTATTTTGTTGAGAGAGCCTACCTGGTTCAGCGGCAGGCGTACGATTCGGCTCTGTTCGGCCAGTGCCTGGAGGATACTCTGGCGAATCCACCACACGGCGTAGGATATGAATTTGAAGCCGCGGGTTTCGTCGAACTTGCGGGCGGCCTTTATAAGGCCGAGGTTGCCTTCGTTGATGAGGTCGGGAAGCGAGAGTCCCTGGTTCTGATATTGCTTTGCTACAGACACTACGAAGCGGAGATTCGCGCGGGTCAGCTTTTCGAGAGCGACCTGGTCGCCTTGGCGTATGCGCTGAGCCAGCTCAACTTCCTCTTCGACCGAAATAAGTTCCTCACGACCGATTTCCTGAAGATACTTGTCGAGCGAGGCGCTTTCGCGGTTGGTAATTGATTTGGTGATTTTTAGTTGTCTCATGTAGCTTGTTTCTAACCGGTTTTGTGCATTCAGCCTGCAAAGGTACGGATTTTTTTGCTTTTGGCAAAAAAATCGGAGCACTTCTTAAAAACGGAACTTCGCGGGCAATTGTTTGCAATTGTTTTGTGCCTTTCGGAACTCTCCTTATTTATATTTCGCCCACTTGATTATTTCCAGCAGGGTCGGTTTCTTGCCGTACATGAAAATGCCCACACGGTATATTTTCGCGCAAAGCCAGATCAGGAACATGAAGGAAGCGTAGAGCACCGCCATCGACACGGCAATCTGCCAGAACGGAACGCCGAAGGGCAGGCGGGCCATCATGGCCATGGGAGATGTGAAGGGGATTATGCTCACCCACACAGCCAGGGTAGATGCCGGATTGTTGATTACGCTCATGGAGGCGACAACGCCCAGTATCACGGGAATGGTTGCAACGGAAGAGAGCTGGCCGGCGTCCTGGATATTGTCGACGGCGGAGGCTATGGCGGCATATATGGCCGAATAGAACAGATATCCGCCGATGAAGAACAGCAGGGTGTAGACCAGCAGCGAGGCGAGGAAGCTGCCGTCGGAAAGCTGTGAGAACATTGCCATCGTTTCAGGGTCGGAGGCTACGGCCTCGCCCATCAGGGGTGTAACCCAGATTGTGCATGCGCCTATTATGACAGCCCATATTATAATCTGTGTTATGGCCACGGAGCCTATGCCGAGGATTTTGCCGAGCATCAGTGTCTTGGGCTTCACCGACGATACCACAAGCTCGAGCACGCGGTTGTTCTTTTCCTCGATTATGGAGTTCATGACCATCTGGCCATAGATGAGGATGAACATATAGAGCAGCATGTCCAGAAACATGGCTATGCCGTAGGACACGGCGCTTGAGCTTGCCGATTCGTCTTCGCGGTCGAGCCTGATGGCGGGGTAGCTGCAGTCCACTTCCACTTCGCGGAGTATCTGGCGGATGTTGCCCATGTTGTATGCATCCAGGCGGACGTCCTCGATGGCGCGGTTGAGCTGTGAGGTTATGTAGGAGTCGGTGGCTATGCCGAGGGAGCCGCGGCTATAGACGGTTATCGCTGTCTGCGGGCGGTCGATTGCATCGGCTTCGGCCACGATTATCACGTCGACGTCGTGGTTCTGGCGGAGGCTGTCGAGCTGTGCGCCGGATGTCGCGAAAGTCACTTCGCCGTTTCCGTGGAGCCTCTGTGCTATTTTTCCGGTCTGGTCGATCACGCTCACTGCTTTTGTCTCGGGTTCGCTGAGCAGCATCAGCGCCGCCGGGGCCACCATAAGCGCCACCATGAACACCGGCACCAGAAGGGTGCTTATTATAAAGCTTTTGCGTTTTACACGTTCGAGGTATTCTCGGGATATTATGATTGAGAGCGGTGAGTTCATTGTTTTGCGGGATTGGAGCTGTTGTAGGATTCTACGGCGGAGATGAAAATCTGGTCCATGGAAGGCATGATGCGCCGGAACGCGCGGATGTCCACAGCCTCGTTGGCGGCGGCAAGCATGGGTCTTGCTGCCTGGCTGTCGGCACATGTTATGGTGGCCGTGGCGTTGCCGTCGGCATCGATGGCACCCAGGGTGAAGTTGCTTCCGAAGGGATTCAGCGCGCCGGCGAGCATGTCGGGGTTGCCGATGAATGTGAATTCGTAGTTATGGCCGGCGAACTGTTCGCGGATGCTGTGCAAGCCTCCGCTGAGGATGTTGCGGCTGCGGTTGATGAGGGTTATGCAGTCGCAAAGCTCCTCGACGCTTCCCATGTTGTGTGTCGAGAAAATGATGGTCGTCCCTTTGTCGCGCAGCTCGAGGATTTCACGTTTGAGAACGGCGGCGTTTATGGGGTCGAATCCCGAGAACGGCTCGTCGAAAATCAGTAGTTCAGGTTTGTGCAGCACAGTGACTATGAACTGCACTTTCTGCGCCATGCCTTTGGAGAGTTCCTCCACTTTTTTATCCCACCAGTCGGAAATCTGCAGTTTGTCGAACCATTCCCGGAGCGATTTTGTGGCGTCGGCTTTCGACAGTCCTTTCAGCCGTGCGAAAAACAGAGCCTGTTCCCCGACTTTCATTTTCTTGTACAGTCCGCGCTCCTCGGGGAGGTATCCGATGTTGGGCACATCGGCGGCGGTGAGGCGGTGCCCGTTGAAAGTCACCGTGCCGCTGTCGGGGGCGGTGATGTGGTTTATGATTCTTATCAATGTGGTTTTTCCTGCGCCGTTGGGGCCGAGCAGTCCGTAGACTTTTCCCCGGGGAATGTCTACGCTCACATTATCCAAAGCTGTGTGTCCCACGAAGTTCTTGCATATGTCGTGGGCTTGAAGAATATGGTCCATTGTGATAGTTTTCGATAGAATGCTTTAATATAGACGCGGAATCATGCTAAAAATTACCACGAAGGATGAAAAAAGTGAAGCGATTGCATTATCTTTGCCGGACAAACCATAGAAAAGCATACCATGGAAAAGAGAATAATCGAGTGCGTGCCCAATTTCAGCGAGGGACGCGACCGCAGGATTATCGACAGTATCTGCGAGGCAATCAGCGCTGCCGGCGGCGTGGAAATACTCGATGTCGACCCGGGCGAAGCCACCAACCGCACGGTGGTTACTTTCGTGGGCGAGCCTGAAGCTGTTGTGGAAGCCGCTTTCGAGGGCGTGCGACGTGCCGCCGAACTCATCGACATGCGCCACCACCACGGAGCGCATCCCCGCATGGGTGCCACCGACGTTCTGCCTCTGATACCCGTGGCGGGAGTGACACTGGAAGAATGCGCCGCCATGGCCCGCAAGCTCGCCGAGCGCATTGCCGCCGAGCTGAAAGTTCCCACATATTGCTACGAAGCCGCGGCATTCACCCCCGCACGCCGCAATCTGGCCGTGTGCCGTGCCGGCGAATACGAGGCCTTGCCAAAGAAAATGGAGGACGAGACCGGCAAGCCCGATTTCGGAGCACGTGCTTTCGACGAGGGTGTGGCCCGGACAGGAGCCACAGCCGTGGGCGCACGCGACTTTCTTATAGCCGTGAATTTCAATCTCAATACCACCAGCACGCGCCGTGCCAATGCCATTGCCTTCGACGTTCGCGAGAAAGGGCGTCCTGCCCGCGAGGGAGGCAAGCTCACAGGCAAGCCGCTGAAAGACGAGAACGGCAAGCCCGTGATGATTCCAGGCACACTCAAAGGCACCAAGGCCATAGGCTGGTTCATCGATGAGTATGGAATCGCCCAGGTGTCGATGAACATAACCGATATTGCCGCCACGCCGCTTCACCGGGCGTTCGACGAAGTGAGCCGTGCGGCAGCTGCCCGCGGCCTGCGCGTTACCGGTACTGAAATCGTGGGGCTGCTTCCCAAACGCGCCCTCATCGAAGCCGGCCGCCACTATCTGCACATGCAGCAGCGCTCGACGGGTATTCCCGACAGCGAAATCATAAAAATCGCCGTGAAGTCGATGGGACTTGACGATCTCAAGCCCTTCGATCCTGCCGAGAAGGTGATAGAGTATATGCTCGAATCGAAATCCGGCGACGGCGGCGTGCGCCTCACTGCCATGAGCTGCCGTGGCTTCGCCGAGGAGACCGCGTCGGAATCGCCGGCTCCAGGCGGAGGTTCCGTGGCAGCCTATATGGGTGCTCTCGGTGCGGCACTGGGCACGATGGTGGCCAACCTGTCGGCACACAAGTCCGGCTGGGACGAACGTTGGAAGGAATTCTCCGATGCCGCCGATTCAGGGCAGGCGCTTATGCAGCGCCTGCTGTCGCTGGTGGATGAGGATACTGCCGCCTTCAACCGCATCAAGGCCGCCATGAGCCTGCCCAAAGGCACCGACAGCGAGAAGGAGCAGCGTGCCGCCGCCATAGAGGCCGCAACGCTATATGCCAGCCAGGTGCCTCTGAAAACCGCCCGTGCGGCTGCCGAAGCGTTTCCGCTGTTGCGGGCCATGGCTTCGGACGGGAATCCGGCCTCGGTGACCGACGCCGGCGTGGGCGCCCTTGCCGCACGTGCTGCGGTGCGGGGTGCGGCACTCAATGTGCGCATCAACGCCGCCGGCCTGGCCGACCGTGCCGCTGCCGATGAGCTTATAGCTTCAGCCCGCGCATTGGAGGCCGAGGCCGCCGCTGCCGAAGAGGAGATTCTCCGTGTCGTGGATTCCAAAATTTGAAATGAATTAGGTTTTTAAGTGTGGCATTTTGCCATGCTTGACCCATGGATAGCCCGGTGCAGCCGCTTTTGCGGTTGCACCGGGTTTCATAATCGGCTTAATAATTGTTAATGTTTATTGGTGTTCGGAATAGGTTACTATCTTTACGGCGCTAACAACCAACAATCATTAACAAAGACAACCTTAAATGAAAAAAATTCTACTTAGTCTTGCGATGGCTGTTTGCTCCCTTGGTGCGTGGGCTACGGGCTACAATGTCCTGAAGCTCCACCTCAACGATGGCAGCGAAGTAAAAATCGTTCTCTCCGAAGCGCTGCGTCTGAATTTCACCGATACCCATCTGGTGGCAACCGGCGGACAAACTGATGTGCAGGTCGAAAAAAGCAGTATCGCGCTTTTCCAGCATCTCTATGACCCTGCCAGCGGTGTCGACGGAAACGTTGTCTCTGGCGAAGTGATGTCGCGCAGTGGCAACACCCTTCACTTCAACGGACTTCTCCAGGGAACTGTGGTGAGCGTATTCAATGCCGCAGGCACTCTGCTGACCAGCGGCACAGCCGATGGCGGCGACTATACTCTGTCGCTGGACGGCTACACCCCCGGTGTGTATATTGTCACTGCAGGTGATATCTCGTATAAAATCATAATCCGTTAAGCCCGAAGCTATGAAAAAAATTCTGACAGGCGGCCTGCTGGCCGTGGCCGCAGCTTCGATGCTGTTTGCGGCAACCGACAAAATAAACCTATACGATGCCGAAGGCTATCTTAACCGCAGCATCGCAGTGGAGGATATCGAAAACATGTCGTACACCAGCTCCACCCGGAGTGAAGGGTTCAGCCATATGAATCTGAACTTCAGGAACGGAGCCAGCGAACTTCTGGAGCTGAGTGCCAACGAGCTTATGGAATATCAGGCCTCGCGGGGCGATTGCCCTGTGAAAGTGGAGGTGAAGCCACGCTACACCAGCGCGCAGCTCACCATCACCGGAGCGGAGCCTTCGGTGTTCTATCGCATTTCGGGCATGCCCGAATGGCAGCTGGAGTCCTTTGGCATGGACGAAAGCATATGGGCGGAATCCCTGATGTACAACGACATCGAATATATCAAATCCGTAGCCGCGAGCATGGGACGTCCGCTGTCGAGCTTCAATCCGGAAGAGGTATTTGAATATGGCAATCAGGTTCGTGACTGGTTTCCCGGCGTGATAATATCCGACGACACAAAAATTGCCCTTGTGGTGTACACCGCCAAAATCGAGAACAATGAAGTTGTTCCCACAAGCGATCCGACCATGATTCGCTTCTGTACCAATGTGCTCGATATCCAGCCTGTCGATTTTTCCATCACTGTAGAGCCGACATCAACCAAAGTGAATATCAAAGCCGACGCTCCGGAAGAATTCGGTGACCGCCCATTCTGTGTGGCTATGTTCTCGGAGAGCGATGTGGCTGCCAGCGGCCTTAACAGTCTTGCATACTCCAAAGCCGCACAACTTGAACAGCTGGTATATAAATATGGAAAGACCTGGGAAGAAGTAACTCCCAGCAGGCATGCAGAGGTATCGTACAAGAATCTATGTGTCGGTGAGAAGTACTACGCAGTGGCTTTCGGATGTGAATACGGCGTGGTGGATACCGAAGTAAAGGCAGTCGAATTCACCGTTCCCGAGCCTGTTGTTACCGACAACTGCACTTTCGAAGTTGTTGCCAGCCAGATATCTCCCGCAGAGTTCTCAATTGCAGTGACTCCATCAAGTCCGGACACACATTATGCTGCGCTTCTTGTGCAGACCGACAAGTTCAGCGAAACATATACACCGTCGTATGCAGTAGGGCGCATCGTGCAGTACCTGAACCAGACAAATACCATAATCGACTGGTTTGAATCCGAACTGGTGTTTACCGGAGAGCAGGTTCTGAGTACCAAGGACAATATGCTCGAGGGGCTCTATCTCAAAGTGGATACAGAGTACACAGCACTCATATTCGGAGTCGAAGACGACGGCACCCGCACAACCGAACTGAAACGAGTCGATTTCACTCCCACCACCGCAGTGCAGACACAGGAGACACTTTCCGTATCGTTCGGCGCTTTTGAAGGCACCAACAAATGGACGCACTATCTGGAAGCGACAGTGGCAGCTTCCAACCCCGATGCCAAGTTTGTGTTCAACTATCTGTCTGAAGACAATTATCTGGTTAATCTTGACAAGACCGACGAGGAATTCATCACCGATTACATTGCCGCCGAGGGGCAGTGGCTCGAGCTTTTCACCGGTGAGAAAACCCGCAGGATGTCGTTTGCCTCCAGCTACGACAGCTCAGCCGGCGGGTATGTTTTCAAGCCATACATCATGTTTGCCTTCGGTTACGACGGAGAAGCCACAACTGCGCTGTACATGTATCGCATAAATACAGAGACCGGCGATGTAGAGCAGCTGCGCGGTCCTGCCGAGGCCGAAAGTCTTACCTTTGACATTGTACAAGGCGCTTTCGATGGCACCAGCAAATGGACGCACTATCTGGAAACGACAGTGACACCTTCCGATTCCGAAGCAAAGTATGTGTTCAACTATCTTCCGGAAGGCAATTCTCTGATGGATCTTACCAAGACCGACGAGGAATTCATCGCCGACTATGTTGCCTCGGAAGGTTCCTGGCTTGAACTGT
>DKUJ01000053.1:3010-11410 GCA_002490635.1 Porphyromonadaceae bacterium UBA7207 | reverse complement strand
CGCGTCCGCTGAATAGTTACACAATCCCCCCCCATATTGTTAAATATTGTTTACATAATGTAAAGAAAAATTGCACAATACGGTGGCTGCCGCTTTGCGTGTGCGGGACTGTGTTTAAAAACTATGTATTCCGATGCGCCTGACTTGAGATGCTCAATGGCGATTTGTCTTAGTGATAAATTATTACTAACTTTGCGGCCTGGAGATGGAATGACTCCTTGATTCGAGAATTATATCATAGAAAAACTTATATACAACCCTCAACATCAGAGTTTAAAGATGAAAACGATCCGACTGATGCTGGTGGCTCTCGTGCTGCTGGCAATGTGGCCTTGCGCGGCCCAGCTCGTAAGCCCCGATCCGTATCCACTGCAATGTGAGAGCCAGGGAGTGGTGTTGACCTACCACGCCGATTCGCCTTTAGGAAACAAAGGCCTCATGGGGCTGCCGCAAAGCACCGATGTGTACGCCCACATAGGTGTGATTACCAATTTGAGCAGCGGTTCCGGCGACTGGAAATATGTTGTGACTCCCTGGCCGGGCACCGGCAACCAGCAGGAAGCGAACACCGACAAGAACCGTTTGAAATATGTAGCCCCCAGCACCTACACACTGACCATCGGAAACATCCGCGAATATTTTGGAGTTCCGGCCGGTGAAACAGTGAAGCAGATAGCGATAGTGTTCCGCACAGGCGATGGCCGCAAGCAGGGAAAGACTGCGTCGGGTGGCGACATATTCGTGGACGTTGTTCCCGATGGTTTCCAGATGCTGCTCGAATGCGACTATCCCGACCGGCTGATCGCACAGCCCACCACGATGACCTTCACAGCGACGGCAACCGCCGATTGCGCCATGCAAATCAAGGTCAACGGAACGGAAATAGCCAGCGCATCCGGTGCAAAGCAGATAACAAAGGCTTACAATTTCGATAAGCCCGGCACCTACAACGTCGAGGCTTCGGCCACACTTGCCGGCAACACCATAACCAAATCGATTCAGATTGCCTATCCCGACAACTCAGGCTCCAAGCCCTATCCCGGCGGTGTGCCCAAAATGGGTGCGGTGGAGAACAGCGACGGCTCGGTGACTTTCTGCCTCGCTGCCCCCGGCAAGATTTCTGTGATGCTCGTGCCCGCCTGGGACGACTACCAGATGCTGGAGAAGAACGTTATGAACTACCACGACTACCAGGGAAACCGCTATTTCTGGATTACAGTTCCCGGCCTGCCAAAAGACCAGTGGCTGCCGTATTACTACATTGTCGACGACAAGTACAAGGTAGCCGATCCATATGCACATCTTATTCTCGACCCCTACAACGACAACACCTCGCAGATGAATATCGCATGGCGCGACCGTCCGCGCTATCCGTCCGACAAGGTGCAAGGTGTGTTCCTGGCAGTGTATCGCGGCGACATGGACGACTATGAGTTCTCGCCCTTCACTATTCCCGACCACAACAATCTTGTTATCTACGAACTTCTTCTGCGCGACTTCACCGGTATCGACGGTGCCGCCGCAGGTTCCGGAACCATAAAGCGTGCCATGGCACGGCTACCTTATCTGAAGGAACTGGGTGTGAACGTAATCGAGCTGCTTCCCATAATGGAATTCAGCGGCAACCAGAGCTGGGGATACAACACCAACTTCTACATGGCTCCCGACAAGGCCTATGGCTCGCCCGCCGACTACAAGGACTTTGTGGAGGAATGCCACCGTCTGGGCATGGCAGTGGTGCTCGATATAGTGTTCAACCAGAGCGACGGCATCCATCCCTGGTATATGATGTATCCCAAGGAATCCAATCCGTTCTACAATGCAGTGGCTCCGCACCAGTGGAGTGTGCTCAACGACTGGAACCAGAACAATCCTCTGGTGCAGCAGCAGTGGACCGATGCCCTCAGATACTGGATGGAGGCGTATAACGTCGACGGCTACCGCTTCGACCTCGTGAAAGGTCTCGGCGACAACGAGAGCTATGCCGCCGCCGGTGGAACCGACCAGTACAACCAGAGCCGTATCGACCGCATGATCCGTCTGCACGGAGTTATCAAGAGCGTGAAGCCCAACGGGATACATATCAACGAACTCCTTGGAGGCGCCCGCGAGGAGACAGCTCTCGCCGAGGATGGCCAGCTGCAGTGGGCCAACATCAACAATGCATCGTGCCAGTTCACAATGGGCTGGGACAACGGTGATATGAATCTCTACCGTTTCCTCTCCAGCCGCGACAGCCGTCCGTGGGGCAGCACCGTGGCATATGCCGAGAGCCACGACGAAGAGCGCATGGCCTTCAAGAATGCCGCCTATGGTGTGGATGGCGTGAAACTTCCCGAAGAATCCGACCTTACGATAACCGAGAATTCCCTCCTGCGTCTTGGCCAGCTGGCTGTGCAGATGCTGCTGACTCCCGGCCCCAAGATGGTATGGCAGTTCGGCGAACTCGGCAACGGTCAGACCACCAAAGATGCCGACGGCGGCAACGACACCGGCAACAAGATAGTGTGCTGGAACTACCTCGACGACCCCGGCCGTGTTTATCTGCGCGACACATATGCGTCGATTATTAATCTGCGCATGGAACACCCGTCGCTCTTTGCCCGCGACGCCACTTTCGAAGCAAGCTCTCTGGCTTCCAAGTTCAGCAATCCGCGCCAGATCACACTCACGGCAGGCAACAAGCAGGTTGTGGCTTTCATCAACCCGGCCATCAACGGTGCCCCGGTGGAGGTGGCGGTGGACGCCCGGATACTCAATGAGAACAATGCCGCGCTGGTGCGCGCTTCGCAGGGTTTCAGCCCCGGGCTGTACCGTAACGCGCAGGGTAAACTTGCCGTGAAGGTACCCGCCAACGGTTTCGCTGTCTTTGCAGCGAATTTGGGCAGCGGTGTCGATGCTCCTGTCCTTGAGCCCGAGGGCGCCCGTGCCTATGGTGCCGACGGCAGGATTGTGATAGTTGGCGACTACACAACAGCGGCAGTCTATGATCTTTCGGGTCGCGCAATGCCTTCGATGGAAGTTCCCGCAGGACTCTATCTGGTGGTAATCGACGGAAAGGCCACAAAGGTGGCTGTGCGCTGATTCCTCCATACTACTATATCAGCCACGGAGCAGCGGCAGAGCGCCGCTGCTCCGTGGCTGCATTTTAACGGTATCAGGAAGGTATAGGAAGGCAAAAAATGATGTTCAAGGTATGCGATTGTCGCATATTCTTCGTATTTTTGCATACAATAAAGGGCAGTGCCCATGGTAGAACTCTAAAGTAAAAAAGAGAAGTATGTCGCAGATCAAGTGTGTAGGAATTCTCACATCCGGTGGAGATGCTCCCGGAATGAATGCCGCCATCCGTGCCGTCACACGCGCGGCGATATTCAGCGGGCTTAAAGTGAAAGGAATCTATCGCGGATATCGCGGGCTTATAACCGATGAGATTGTTGATTTCCGCACTCAGAATGTATCCAACATCATCCAGCAGGGCGGTACAATCCTCAAGACCGCACGGTGCAAGGAATTCCAGACTCCGGAAGGCCGTCAGCTGGCCTTCGATGTCATAAAGCGACATGAAATAGACGCGCTGGTGGTAATCGGCGGAGACGGTTCTCTCACCGGTGCCCGCATATTTGCCAACGAGTTCAACTTCCCTATCATAGGCTTGCCCGGAACCATCGACAACGACCTGTACGGTACCGATACAACAATCGGATACGATACGGCACTGAACACCATAATGGAATGTGTCGATAAAATCCGTGATACGGCTACATCGCATGAGCGTCTGTTCTTCATCGAGGTGATGGGGCGCGACGCCGGCTTCCTGGCTCTCAACGGTGCCATTGCTTCAGGTGCCGAGGCGGCCATCATTCCCGAGATTTCCACCGAGGTCGACCAGCTTGCCGAACTGATTCAGAACGGATTCCGCAAGAGCAAGAACTCCTCGATAGTACTTGTCGCCGAAAGCCCTGTGACCGGCGGTGCCATGGGTCTGGCCGAGCGTGTGAAGAATGAGTATCCTGGATACGATGTGCGTGTGTCGATTCTGGGTCATCTCCAGAGAGGTGGTTCTCCTACCGCACACGACCGTATTCTGGCATCGCGCATGGGTGCGGCCGCCATCGACGCACTGATGGAGGACCAGCGCAATGTGATGATTGGAATAAAGAACGATGAGATTGTCTATGTGCCTTTCTCGAAAGCCATCAAGAACGACAAGCCCATCAACCGTGAACTGCTGAACACACTTCGCCGTCTATCGATATAATGGCGGAGGACATCCCCGTAGCCGTATGGCTGCAGACCTGCGGACAGAAATTCGTAAAGCCCTATTTCGAGGCATGCGAAGGCATTGCGCTTGTGGCCGAGGCCGAGGCCGCGCAGGTCGGGCTTATGCTATCGACGTGCGACGTGTATGCTCAGAGGGAAGGATTGGCAATCAGCGAGGAAGAGCCGGTAGACAGGGCACATCACGCAGTGGAGTGTGAGGAGCGGTTTATCGACACATGCAGGCGCAACGGGCTGAAACCTGTGATTCTCCGTGTGGCCAACTGTATAGGCACGGGGATGACAGGATGGCCCCGCCGCCTCGCCGCCGACATATACAGGGGCTGGTTCATGCATTTTCCGGATAACGACGCCAGGGTGAGCGCGATACATGCAACCGATGTCGCCGCAGCCGGTGCCGGATTGTGTGTATATCCCTGGCCGGACAAGGAAACACTGGTGCTCAACGCTACCGATGCATGCGATCCCGGAATCACCGACCTGGCAAATGCCCTGGCTTTCAGAATGAACGACAAACGGATCTCGACTCTGAGTACTGTAGGGCAGCGCTGGATAGCCCGTGTTCTGTATGGAACGGCGCGTATGCGGCGCTATACCACGACAATAACCTACGATTCACGTAAGTTGTGGAGTATTGTGCGGCATCGGCCTACAGCAGTGGTGGAGTATCTGCGCAACCACGACTACAGCAGGGATTGACCATGGCGAGCATGCTGTCGGAATTCGGATCCACGCTCAAGGCTATCGGCAAGATGGCGTTGCTGTCGCGAGTATGCGCTGTCCCGAAAGCGGGAAATGGCAAGCCGCTCATAATCCTTGCAAACGGGCCTTCGCTGAACACGACCATAAAGGAAAGCATCGGATTCATCCGCAGTATCGATGCCTTGACTGTGAATTTCGCGCCGCTGTCGGAAGAGTTCCGCCGTATGCGGCCGGCATATCATGTGCTTGCCGACCCTCATTTTTTCTCAGAGACGGACGACTCCGGGCTCGGAAAACTATGGGCGAGTCTTCGAAAGGTCGACTGGCCTATGAAGCTGTTGGTACCCGGGGCTATGCGCTCAAAAGCCTGCCGGCTGTTGGGTGAAAGCGGGGTAGAGGTGGTGCCGTTCAACGATGTCGGCATCGAAGGCTTCGATGCCGTCTGCCGAATCGCTTTCGACCTCCGGCTGGCCATGCCGCGCCCCCGCAATGTGCTTGTTCCTTCGCTGATGGCGGCCATATGGATGGGCTACGATACGGTGTATGTCGCCGGCGCCGACCATTCATGGATGAGAACGCTGGCTGTCGACGACAACAACGAAGTCGTGGCCATCCAGGAGCACTTCTACAAGGAAAGCGGTCAGGAACAGCAGCGGGTGTCGCATGAATACAAAGGCTATAGATTGCATCAGATTGTGGAAAGCATGGCCATAGCCTTCCGGAGCTACCACCGCATCGAGAACTATGCGCGAGTCAAAGGTGTTGCTATCTACAATGTAACACCCGGAAGCTACATCGATGCCTTTGAGCGTTGCAGACTTCCCGAATATGCAACGAAGTGAAAATCGCCTATCAGGTATTGCTCTGGATAGTGTTCGTGCTGCTGGCGTGGCTGCTGGCGGCTAATATGGATTTGTTTTCCCTCGACAGCCACGGTCGCTGGATTGTCGGAGGAATCGCACTCGTGCTGTTCTATTTCGCCATGGCAATCCGCCGCAGGGTAAAGCGCCGCGGATGGTAGATTGGATTTGACAAAAGCAAAATCCGAACAACATCTTAATCTTCATTATTCTTGCTAACTTTGCCGTATGGGAAATGTGAAGAAGATACTCGTGGTCGATGATGAAGAGGCCTTGTGTGACGGTCTCGGATTCAATCTCGAAGCTGAGGGCTATGCCGTTGACTGTGCGTATAGTGCCGAAGAGGCTCTGGCTCTGAATCTTGGCGGCTATGATCTGGTTCTCCTTGATATCATGATGGGGGAAATATCCGGAATACAACTGGCCCGCATTATGAAATCGAATCCGGCGACAGCTTCGGTTCCGATTATATTCTGCACTGCCAGGGATACGGAGGAAGACATGATTGCGGGGCTTGATGTCGGAGCCGATGACTACATAATGAAGCCATATTCCCTGAAAGCCGTTCTTGCCCGTGTCCGGGCGGTACTTCGCAGAACTTCGGCTTCCGTAGCCACCGCCGGACAGCATTCCGATCTGGTTTCATATAAGGGGCTTGTACTCTCTGCAAGGAACAGAACATGTATGGTCGACGGCTTGGAGGTTAAGATGCCGAAGAAGGAGTTTGAAATTCTGTTCAGACTACTTTCCAAGCGTGGACAGGTTTTCACACGCGCTGACTTGCTCAGCGAGATATGGCCTGATGAGGTTGTGGTGCTCGACAGGGTTGTGGATGTGAATATCACCCGTATCCGTCAGAAAATCGGATTGTACGGCAAAAATATCGTTACCCGTTCCGGCTATGGCTATGTTTTTGTCGAATAAATTCACCTATCCACAGCGGCTGTTTATGTGGTTGCTGGGATATTCGTTGCTTCTGGTAGGCTGTCTTGTATTTTTTCAATATCATAGAGAGAAGGAATTCAAGGAGGAGAGAATAAACTCACGGCTCCAGACATTCAATTCATACCTGTTGGCCGAACTGGAAAGGGGCCGCAGTGTTTCAGAAATGAATATCGAAGAATTCAGGCCGTTTGATAATATACGTATCAGTGTGATTGCCGAAAACGGAAATATTATTTACGACAATACTCTCGACTCTCTTCCGAATACCAATCATCTCGGTCGTGTTGAAATCAGACAGGCATTACATTCCGGCACCGGTTATGCCGTGCGGCGTCATAGCGAGAGCACCGGGGACAGTTATTTCTATTCTGCACAGAAAAGCCGGGAGGGTTACATTGTACGTACTGCTGTGCCTTATTCGTTATCGCTTAGTGAATTGCTGAAGGCGGACTACGGTTTCCTGTGGGTAATGGGAGCCGTGACTCTGCTGATGTGTGTGTTAGGCTATTTCGTGACCCGGCGTGTCGGACAGCATATAATGCGGCTCAACAGATTCGCTGAGAATGTCGAGAATGGCGACAGGATTTCCGACACGGAGCCGTTTCCTCATGATGAACTTGGCGAGATTTCCAATCATATCGTCCGCCTGTATGCCAAACTCCAGCAGGCTTATGCCGACCGTGACAGCCAGCATCGTGCCGCTCTTCATGAACAGCTGGAAAAGGAGCATATAAAAAAGCAGCTCACCAATAATATCAATCATGAACTGAAAACGCCCGTCGCGTCGATTCGTGTATGTGTGGAGACATTGATGGCACATGGGAATCTCAGCGAAGAAAAGAAAAAACTGTTCCTGCAACGGTGTCTGACCAACACCGAAAGGCTCCAGCGGCTGTTGGCTGATGTGGCGCTCATAACCCGGATGGACGATGGACGCTCATCCATCGTGAAAGAAGCGGTAAATCTTACAGGTATAATAAATGAGGTGGTCGAAGACCGTCGGATAATTGCCGGTACAAAGAATATCGCCATAGAGAACAGCGTTGCAGGAGATATAGTCATACCCGGAAACGCGTCGTTGCTTGAGGCGATATTCAACAATCTGATCGACAATGCCATCGCGTACAGCGGTGGAACAAGAATCAGAATCGGCCTTGTGTACGACAACGAAGAGAAGGTCGTTATCGCCTTATCCGACAATGGCAACGGCGTCGCTCCGGAGCATCTGCACAGATTGTTTGAACGGTTTTACCGGATAGACAAAGGCCGTTCGCGTGCCGAAGGCGGTACGGGGCTCGGTCTCTCGATTGTTAAAAACGCGGTTCTTCTTCATGGCGGTGGCATTTATGTCGAAAATCTGAATTCCGGCGGCCTGTTTTTCCGTATAACACTTTCGAAGGTTGAATAATCAAGCAACACAAGGCTCTGCTTGCAGGCCCTCGTTAATAAAAGATTAAGGATTTTGAAATATTCATGAAATGTTTTCGCGGTTACTTTGCAGCAAATAAATAACTGGGAAAACAATGGAAATACTGTTTCTTTGTATTGTTATATTTCTGTTCCTGCTGGCGGTGTTCGACCTTTCGGTAGGTGTGAGTAACGATGCTGTCAA
>DKUJ01000053.1:2587-2717 GCA_002490635.1 Porphyromonadaceae bacterium UBA7207 | reverse complement strand
AGGTGTGAGTAACGATGCTGTCAATTTCCTGAATTCGGCAATAGGGTCGAAGGCGGCATCATTCAAGAGAGTTCTGATTGTGGCTTCCATCGGTGTGTTTATAGGAGCGGCAATGAGTAACGGAATGATG
>DKUJ01000053.1:0-2296 GCA_002490635.1 Porphyromonadaceae bacterium UBA7207 | reverse complement strand
ATTGCCCGGCACGGAATTTTCCGTCCCGAGCATTTTTCGTTCTATGACCTAATATGCATATTCATGGCGGTAATGGTCACTGATATCATCCTTCTTGACATCTTCAACTCCCTGGGCATGCCTACATCCACAACCGTTTCGATGGTATTCGAGCTTTTGGGGGCGACGTTCGTTGTGGCTCTCATAAAAATGGCAGGCGGTGTGGAGCTCGGCTTCGATGAGCTGCTGAACACCGAGAAGGCCCTGTCGGTGATATTCGGCATTTTCCTGTCGGTTGCGATAGCCTTTTTCTTCGGGACCCTTGTGCAGTTTATATCCAGAATGATATTCACATTCGAATATCGAAGCAGGCTGAAGTGGAAAATCGGACTGTTCGGCGGCATATGCGCCACTGCCATTGTTTATTTCCTTCTGATTAAAGGGGCAAAGAATTTGACTTTCATGACTCCCGGGCTGAAAGCATGGATAAACAGCAACACGGCAATCATCATACTTTCCTGCTTCGCTTTCTTCACTGTGCTTATGCAGCTGCTCCATATATGCAGGGTGAATGTGCTGAAAGTGATTGTGCTGATGGGTACATTCGCATTGGCTATGGCATTTGCGGGAAATGACCTTGTAAACTTTATCGGCGTCCCTCTCAGCGGCCTGGCGTCATATCAGGATTATATGGCCAATGGCGGCGGAGATGCCAGGGGATTTCTCATGGACTCCCTGAATGGCCCGGCAGACACTCCTGTCTATTTTCTGATTGGTGCCGGCGTTATAATGGTAGTGGCACTTGCCACATCCCAAAAAGCGCGGAATGTGGCAAAAACCGAAATCGGTCTCGGAAGCCAGCAGGGCGGAGATGAGATGTTTGGCTCGTCACGTATCGCCAGGCGGCTGGTTCGGTGGACTTTACGTGTGCTTTCCTGGGTGCGCCGGGTTACTCCGCTGAAAGTGCGGCGTTGGTTTAACCGACGTTTCAATGTCGATGACACGATAATAGAGCAGGGTGCGGCCTTCGATCTTGTGCGCGGTTCTGTAAATCTGGTGCTTGCAGGCGCTTTGATAGCCCTCGGCACATCTCTCAAACTGCCTCTGTCGACCACGTTTGTAACATTCATGGTCGCTATGGGAACTTCTCTTGCCGACAGGGCATGGGGACGCGAGAGTGCCGTATTCCGTATCACGGGGGTGATTTCCGTAATCGGCGGCTGGTTTATTACCGCAGGGGCAGCCTTTATCGGAGCCGGAGTTATCGTGGCCGCGATGCACTTTGGAGGCCACTGGATAATGTTCCTGCTGGCGGCACTGACGATATATATCATTGTGAAGAGCAACCGTAGATTCAGTAAAAAGACTGAGGCCGACAATGGCGACGTCCTTTTCCAGACAATTGTCTCCACCAGGGACAAGCATCAGACATGGCCATTGCTGATGATGTATATAACCGAGCAGCAACAGAAGTTCATGGCTTATGCCGGGGAAAAATATCGTGATATGACATCGGCCTTTATCGCGGAAAACTCAGGTGTTTTCCGCAAGACCGAAGCAAGCCTTGCCCGCCAGAAAACAATGCTTAAAAATGCCCGCCGGAAAGAAACGCTGTGTCTCCGTTATCTGACACGCGAGATGGCAATCGAGAAAAGCACATGGTTTTATCTGAGCAACAACTGCTGTATGAGTATCCTGTATAATCTGCACCGTATAAATGAGGTGTGCAAAGAGCATGTGGAAAACAACTTTCTTCCCTTGCCACGGCGCTACACAGCTGAATACGAGCTTATATGTTCCCGGATAGACACGCTGTTCGCCGATACCCTGGAGCTTATGAGAGCAGGGGATACGGATGCCATAAGCGCCCTCCGACGACAGTGCGACGAGATAAAGGATACGATTTCCGACACATACCACCATGCCCACGACCAGTTGCGCGACGGAGACACTGCGGCTATGGCTGTGCTGTATGTCTATGTGAACATGCTCCAGGAAACCCAGGAAATGGTGTCGTCGATCCGTAAATACCTGCGGGCTTTTGCCAAACTGCGAGACTCGGAGTTCCGCTCCCGCCGTCCTTCGGGAAGCAGCTCAGTTCCGGCAACATAGATATAACAGTGGAAAACAGTTTATGAATCCGAGGCTGATATAATGACAGATTCTTTGCCATTCCAGCCTAAGAGAGTTGAATCGTCGGCAGCGGCGATGTGGTAAAGCGTCCCATGCAGATCGTTGTATCCGGCAATAATGTTGCCATCCCAGTCCAATTTAGGGATATTCAGCTAATCGCCAACTAATTGTTTGCCAAAGTCGT
>DKUJ01000009.1 GCA_002490635.1 Porphyromonadaceae bacterium UBA7207 | reverse complement strand
CTAAAGGAAGATGACTGCGATGAGTGGAAGAATCCATACTTTGGCTTTCCGCAAATGATTCGCTTTGCCTTTAATCCCAACGAGTCGTCGCGCAAAAAGATGGAGCAGATGCAAAAGGAGGGCATTACCTATGCGTTCTCTGAACTGTTCCGTACGATATCCATGACAAGCCAAAAGAATGGCGGTCACCGCCAATTCAAACACGAAGCTGAGATACTCGAATTATTGAAGGTTATTGACGGCACTAAAGATGATGAAAACTTGCTTGGATTCCTTGATTACGACAAAATTAAAGATGGCAAAATGTGTCGTCACATCGTCTGCGTACTACCGTTCAGGGCTTCGTGCGATGCCATGTCAGCTTTGATACGGAAGAACATCGAGGAGTTTAAGAATCTCGGAGATTATGAGATAATCAATATTGCCGGTTTTGACGATGAACTTAAATACAAATCAACGGACGAAGTAAAACATGCAATAAAAAATTTTGAGAACCAGAATAAAAAGACGCTCACTTTGACTGTCAATCGAATGCTGACCGGCACGACAGTACCGCAGTGGGATACGATGCTATATCTCAAAAGCACGGCTTCGCCTCAGGAATATGACCAAGCGATATTCCGTTTGCAGAATCAATATGTTACGACTTTCAAGGATGAAAACGGCATGATTATTAAATACAATATGAAGCCGCAGACATTGCTTGTGGATTTCGACCAGAATCGAATGTTTGTACTGCAAGAACTGAAATCGCAGTTTTACAATGTCAATACTGAGGTACAGGGCAATTCGCAATTAAAGGAACGTATAGCAAAGGAGTTGGAGGTTTCACCGATTATTGTGCTTAACAAAAACAAATTGCAACAGGCTACACCAACCAATATTACCAATGCCGTGCGAGAATACTCACGTACACGAAGCATTTTGGACGATGCCTCCGAGATACCAGCTGATAATGATTTACTGCAAGATGATACTCTGGCAGCAATATTGCGAACGATTGAGCCTATCGATGCGAAAAATGGATTGCAAATTAAACCAACCGAGGGAGAAGGCGATAATATAGATGTTCCCGATGGGAAAGAAACAGATGTGCCAAAAGAAAATTCTGGACAAAGCGACAATCCGTCCTCAAAGACAAATAAACCTACGGAAACCATAGAGAATGATAACCTCCATAAAAGATTGGCGGCATATTATGCGCGTATTCTCTTTTTTTCATTTTTAACGGAATCAACAGTAAAATCACTTGAAGATGTGATTGCAATGATTCCAACAACTGAGGATAATCGCCGTATTGCTCACAATCTCGGTCTTAATATAGATATTCTCAATCTCGTTCAGAGAAAAAGCAATCCTTTTGTTTTGCAAAAGTTTGATTATAAGATTGAGAATATTAATGATTTGATGCAGGATGAGAGTTTGACGCACATCAAGCGAGTAGAAATTGCTATGCGCAAATTTGGTCGTATGTCAGACTCAGAGATAGTCACGCCTTTGAATGTGGCTGACGATGTTGTAAAACTCCTTCCCGAAACTGTTTTTTCATATGGTCCAGTATTGGATATTGCATCCAAACAAGGAGAGTTTACAATAGCACTATTAAGAAGATTTGGGGATTATGTATCCGACAAGATATATTCCGTATGCACGTCTAAACTGGCATATGAATTTACACGGAAAGTATACAATCTGCTCTCCTTACCCATCGAACATATCTTCGATAAGTTCACCAGCTACGATTTAATAAAACATGACTACAACCAATTCTACGTACCTCAGGAAATAATAGATATGAACTTTGCAGCTGTAATAGGCAATCCCCCCTATCAAGTCTCACAGGGGAACGACGCGGAAGCGAACAATCGCGCGATGGCTGGTGCTATATATCCTTTATTCATAGAAACTGCGATAAATCTAAAGCCACTTTATGTGAATATGATTACTCCCAGTCGCTGGATGACAAAGACAGGACGTGGTATTTCTCATGAATGGGTTGATAAGATGCTTAATGAGAATCATTTTATAAGCATATATGACTTTATCAGTGCATCTGATTGTTTCAATAACGTTGAAATTAAAGGAGGTGTAAACTATTTTCTTTATAGTTCCAATTACTCCGGCCCATGTAATTTTGTTTCAGTCAGAGGTCGGAACCGAATGAAATCCATTAATTATTTGAACGGCTCCAATGTCGGTTTTGTAGTCAGAGATGTGGCCGCTCAAAAAATAATATCAAAAGTTCAGAGCCTATCATCTGAGTCCTTTATGACATTGGTAGGCCCAAATACTTTGTTCTGCGACTGCGCCAAGGGCATCTTGAACACTAATTGGGATAAGTATTCAATAAAACCCACTCCGGAGCATACAATCAAGTACTATCTTAATAAAAAGGCAGTTGCCTGCGGCTTTGCATGGATTAAGCCATCAGACATGATAAAAAGTTATGATGTAGTTCCACTTCATAAAGTATATATCCCAGAGGCGGCTGGTACTGGAAATGATGACCAAATACTCGGTACTCCATTTTATGGGGAACCTGGAAGTATATGCTCTCAGACATATATTTGCATTGGATACGATCCTGATAAGAATCTTTCTGAGGTTGAATGTCATGCTGTTATTAAATATTTACGGACTAAATTCTTAAGATATTTAGTCTCTATTAAGAAGAATACACAACATGGATTCGCTCAAGTGTACCAACTTGTACCAATGCAGGACTTCACCGCCAATAGCGACATCGACTGGAGCAAAAGCATCGAGGAAATCGACGCACAACTTTACGCCAAATACAACCTCTCCGATGAAGAAATCGCCGTTATTAAATCCGCGATTAAACCAGTATAACATCCTGTTATTCACAGTAAAATCATCTATTATCCGCTGGTAATCGAAGGTAATACGCTTTCGGAAGAAGATGTGGCCGATATACTAAACGGGAAGAAAGTCGTCGCCCCGATTCGCCAGATTCAGTAGGTCAGGAACGCAATAATCGCTCATATTTGGAAAATTGAACCCTGTTTTTGAACATCTTCCGGTGGAGAATATGGTTTTCTCCAACCAACAACAATATTACGATGCTATTGCCGCATCTACAGCGGCCGGGCAGTCGGGACCTTCTATCGACTTTATGCTCACCGAGATCCGCGACACGTTGGAAAAGCACAAGGCCATCGAAAAAGTTCCTAATAAAGTTCCTAACAAAGTTCCTAATAAATCCGAGATTAATGTCCTTGACTTACTGCTGAAATCACCTAATATCACAGCATCCGCAATAGCTACGGAAATCGGCTTAACCGATCGTGCTGTCAGAAAGATTCTGAGTTCTCTGAAAGAACAAGGTTTGATCGAGCGAATCGGAAGCAACAAATCGGGATATTGGAAAGTGAATCAGAAATAGTAGTTTTCAGACAAGTCTGGACAAATCTGATAAGACCTATAGGTCAGAAAAGTACGACTTATCCGAGCGGTTCTGGCTCAGCGTGGGAATTTTTCAGTCGCCGGAGGGGTCGGTGGCCCAGCGGGAGATATAGCGTTGGCGCATGGTTTCCTCGGCGGGGTTGTCGCAGGGATGCCAGAATCGTTTTGTGGCTATCGCATCGGGGCGGAACTGCTGGCGCACGAAGTTGCCGGGGTAGTCGTGGGCATAACGGTAGTCGTGGCCGTAGCCCATTTCTTTCATAAGCGATGTGGGAGCGTTGCGCAGGTGCAACGGCACGGGGAGGTCGCCGGAGGCACGCACTTCGGCAAGTGCCGCATCGATGGCCAGATATGCCGAATTGCTTTTGGCGCTGTTTGCAAGGTAGATGGCACAATCGGCAAGCGGAATGCGGCCTTCGGGCATTCCTATCTTGCGGACTATCTCGTAGGTGGTCTCGGCAACGAGCATCGCGTTGGGATTGGCCAGCCCGATGTCCTCGCAGGAGAGGATGGCCATGCGGCGGGCGATGAATTCGGGGTCTTCGCCTCCTGCAATCATGCGTGCGAGCCAATAGACGGCGGCGTCGGGGTCGCTGCCGCGGATGCTCTTTATGAATGCGGACACGATGTCGTAGTGCATCTCGCCGGTTTTGTCGTAGGCATTGGGATTTTCCTGGAGGCGCTCGGTTACGGTGCGGTCGTCGACAACCACGGGCTGTCCGTGTGGTGTGCTCTGCTCGAGAAGCTCGAGGATATTGAGGAGTTTGCGGGCGTCGCCTCCGCTGAACCGGAAAAGTGCGGCGGTCTGCTCCACACGCACATCGCACTTCGAAAGCACGGGGTCGTTTTGCAGCGCCCGGTCCAGCAACTGCTGCAATTCCGGGGCCTCAAGGGGCTTGAGGGTATAGACCTGCGCCCGCGATAGCAAGGGACGGATTACTTCGAAAGAGGGATTTTCGGTGGTTGCCCCTATAAGCGTTACGGTGCCTTTCTCGACGGCTCCGAGAAGGCTGTCCTGCTGGCTTTTGCTGAAACGATGGATTTCGTCGATAAACAATATAGGGCGCCCTTTGGCAAACATTCCTGAGGCGTCGCGCTGTGCGCGCTCTATCACATCGCGGACGTCCTTCACTCCGGATGTCACTGCCGACAGCGTGTAGAAAGGACTGTTGGTGGTGTTCGCAATAATTTTAGCCAAAGTTGTCTTTCCTACTCCGGGAGGGCCCCATAGGATGAAAGATGCAACGTTGCCTGATTCAATCATGCGCCGGATAATGCTTCCCGGGCCTACGAGGTGTGTCTGCCCGATATAATCGTCGATTGTCTGTGGTCTGAGCCGTTCGGCCAATGGCTGTGTCATATTCAGTATTTTTGCGTTTCAATAAAAAAAGAACGACTCCGGGAATGCCCGAAACGCGGTGGCGGTTCGGCAATCCCCGGAGTCGGGAGTTCTCGGCTTGGAAGCCTGTCTCAAAAGAATTTGAACAGTCTTTCAGATGCCCGGGGCTTATTGTGCGGGAGCTGCCGATTGTTGGTTTTTCAGGTCGCGGATTTCCTGATATTTCTTACCCCAGTGTTCCACACCTTCCTGGTTGCCTGTGATGGAGGCATATGCCTGCTCGAAGGCGTATGCTTCGCTGTATTCGTCGAGGGCGTTGTTGGGGTTGGCGGGGTTAAGGTTATCGGGGTTCTGGTCGAGGAGCTGGAGCATCTTGTCGTATGCTGCGATGGCATCGGCATCGGGACGTTTTCCGTTTGCGGCCACATAGAGGCGGGCCAGACGCTGGTACATCATAGGGCTGACATCAGCGGCACGGTCGATTACCTGGTTCACATATTCGATGCCGCGGCCGGCGAGTTCCTTGGCGCGGATGGAGTCGGCATATACGGCAGCGTTGAGGTAGCGGCCGGACATTCCGTAGAGGTCGGTCAGCGAGGGGTTCTCCTGGAGTTTGAGATATGCGTCGTATGCTTCGGCGCTCTTGTCGTACTGGCGGTTGCGGGAATATACTGTGCTGAGGTTCTTGAGGAGATCGCCGTTTTCGGGATATTTGCTTGCGGCAAGTTCGTACTGCACCACGGCGAGGGAGTCCTGACCGATGCCGGAGAGTGCGTCGGCATAGGTTGTGTAGTCTTTGATGGTGAAGTTGGCTTCGGGGTTGGATGCGAAGAACTTCTCGGCGTTTTCAACAGCTGCCTGGAACTGACCCATGGCGGTCTGGTCGAGGAAGCGCACGCGCTGCATCAGGAAGTTGGAGGGATCGGAAGCGAGGATTTCGTCGGCGATAGCCAGCGATGCGGGATAGTCCTCGCCCCAGTAGAGAAGCACAGCATAGCGTGCTTTGTCCTCGGGGAAGTGGTTGGGGTTCTGGATGTATTTGCCATAGAGTTCGGAAGCGGCTTTCCAGCGGTCGGCCAGGAAGAGTTTCTCGGCCAACTCGCGCTGTGCCATGGCCGATTCGGGATGTGCGTTGAGGAACTCCTGGAGCTTGTTGATTCCGAAGTCTTTGTTGACATTGAAATAAGCGTTGGCGAATTTCACATAGCCCTCGGGGTTGTTGGGGTCGTAGGTGATGGCCATTTCGTAGCGTGCTGCGGCGTCGCCGAAGTTTTCGGCAGCGGCAAGCATGTCGCCTTCGAGCACGTAGATGGAGGGATCGGCGTTCTTGGAGTCTTTTCGGGCTTTCTCGAGAGCTTTGGTGATGTCGCGGTCGTACTTCACTGGATCGGCATTGTAATATGCGCGGGCGATGGACACGCTCACTTCGGCATTTTTCTTGCCGAATTTCTGAGCCTGCTTGAACTGTTCCTTGGCAGCTTCGTCGTTACCTTCCTGAAGCGCGAGAGCACCGAGACCTACATAGTTGAAGGGGCATTCTGCATCCGCAGCGAGTCCGGCATCGAAATAAGTGCGGGCCTGGGCTTTGTCGCCTTGAACGAGAGCAACCTGTCCGAGGTAGTAGTTGGCCAGGGAGCGGTCGGTCGCGGGATCGTTGATAGTTCGTTCGAGAATTGTGCGGGCATTGTCGTGCTGTCCGGCTTTGTAGTATTCGATACCGTCTTTGTAGCCTTGTGTCTGGGCACCTACAGCGAGAGTGCCGGCAACGAACAGCGACAACAGAAATTTGATTTTCATTCCGATTGACTTTGTTTATTGATTGTTATTATACTTTTTCCATTGATTGGCCACGGGGCTCACTCGGGGAGCTCGACACGCTGCACAGCCACATGTGCCGGCATTATGCCCGTTTTCATTATTATTTTCTGTCCTATGGGACCTGTCACGAAGGAGTAGAACCCTCCGGCGACGTTCGAGGGCGATGCCGCGGTGATCATGTAGATGCTGCGGAAGAACGGATAGCTACCTTCATAGATATACTGCTGGTAAGGCTTGTAGGCCCTGACATCGTCGTCGCGGTTGATTTTAAGCACTTTCACGCGCTGGGTGAGCGTGGCTCCCATTACAGGACCTTCGGATAGAACGCTCTGCGCGAGCTCTTCCTGGCTGATGTCGGCGGAATCCATGTCGGAGGTTATCCATGAAACGCCCAGCACGCCTATGGCGTTGGGATTCTCTTCCACAATCCGGAACACCCGGTGGATACTGCCTGCGGCATACACGTTGGGGCCGAGGTCGCCGCCATGCAGCACACTGTCGCGCAGATATGATCCCAGGCTGGAGCCAGTCTGGTCCAATACCACGCGGATGGCGCCGAGGTCGCTCGGCTGGAGCTGGTCCCAGCGGTCGGTGCGACCCGATATTATATCGGCAATCTCGCTTACGGTGAGTTTCTCGCAATTATTAGTGCTGTTGACAATGAAAGCGACGGCATCGACAGCAATCTTTGCCGAACGCACGTTCACATTGGCGCCTCTCTGGTTGCGGTAGCGTGCCTTAAGGGCGCGCTTCTCTTCGGGAGTGATGTCGCGCGCAGCCACGATGGTGCGCGTGTTCATGCTGAACAGCGAGTCGAAGGCTTCGCTCTGTGTGGCATAGCGCACCAGCAGATGAGCATCGGGATATTGGTATTCAAACACCGACACCTCCTGCTCGAAGATGTTCTCGAAGCTGTTGTCGCACACGAATGTTGCCGTTCCCGATGTCGATGTATTCGTTTTCTTTTCGGGATGGATGCACGAAGTGGCGCAGCAACCCGCTGCGAGGGTTGCCGCACCTACGAATAATGCTGTTATTCTGTTCATTGCGTTTTTTCGGTGTCGGGGATGGTATATCAGAGCCTGGAGTCGATTCCGGAGACCTGGCGGTATGCTCTCCAAAAGCCGTAGATAATGAGCACCACGCCTACTACATATCGTGTCCATGCCCAGTCGCCACCCCAGTTGAAGTAGTTGATCAGCAATAGCACGCCCATGCCGACATATATCACTATCATGATTATTCCGAAGATGGAACGCATGATTCTGTTGGCTTTGGAACCGGTATCGTCGCCATTTTCCTGTCGCTGGCGGCGACGTTCTTCCGGCGTTGGAATGTGTGAATTTTCCATAATGGTTTCTTTAGGTTAAATGTTAGTTTTCAGCCGGCTTGGGTAGTCTGCTTAAATTTTTAACACTTACCTTTGAGAATAGTTCGCAGCTATGTCGGCCATTGACGGATGTGTTGAGCCATCAATGCCGTAAAATTAGTCATTATTTGCGAGTTTGCGCCGGTGCGGGCTGTGAAATAATTGTAAAATGGCTTTCGGAGGGCTAAATCAGGCAAATACACCTACCGTCGACTCCGTCGCGCGTGCCTCTGTACCATTCCACGGCGTCCATAACTTTCTTTCCCGCCTGCTGGACTTCCAGAAGGACTATCGCGCCCCCGGCAGTCCCTGCCACGAGCTGTCCGCCGACAAGGCGCAGCATCCCGGCAGCAGGAGCCTCACAGTCGGTTCTTGCAGTGCGTAGTATCTTTAATGTGTAGTCGGCGGCAGCCTCTGGTCCTTGGGATGATACCTCGCACCATGCGCCAGGTATCGGGGAAAGACCGCGCACAAGGTTGTGGATATTCTCAGCCGATGCCGTCCAGTCGATTCTGCAATCGCTGTGGAAAATCTTAGGAGCCGCCGGTAGTTCCCCGTCGACAGTCACATTGTCCTGCGGGACAGGTTTCGCGGTGCCCTCGGCGATAGCCCGGACGGTCGACACGGTGAGCCCTGCGCCGATTTTCATAAGTCGCCCATAGAGGCTGCCCACATTCTCGTCGGGACCTATCGCGGTGCTCTCCTGCGCAAGGATATCGCCGGTATCGATTTCATGCTTAAGAAGGAAGGTTGTCACTCCCGTGCGGGTTTCGCCGTTCATGATGGCGCGGTTTATCGGCGCTGCTCCCCTGTAGCGTGGCAGCAGGGAGGCATGAAGGTTGAACGTTCCCATCGGGGGCATTGTCCACACAACCCTCGGGAGCATGCGGAATGCTATTACAATAAAAAGGTCCGCCGCTATTTCCTTGAGCCTGTCGACAAACTCGGGAGCGCTCAGCTTTTCGGGCTGCAGCACAGGCAGTCCATGGGCTATCGCGGCAAGCTTCACGGCGGATTCAATAACACGGTGTCCGCGCCCTCCGATTTTGTCGGGCATGGTAACTACGGCAGCGATATCGAATCCGGCGCCGATGAGCGCCTCAAGGCTTTCTACTGCAAATTCGGGAGTGCCGAAGAATACTATTCTGAGCTGTTTCATTTCAATCATGTGTTGCTGCCTGCTCCAGTTCGGCCCACAGGCGGTCGCCGGCAGGCACCGGAGCTATTATGTCGATTTCTTTTCCTGAAACCGGATGTACAAACTGTATGCGGCGGGCGTGGAGCGAGATACTGCCGTCGGGGTTGCTCCGACGGTCGCCATACTTCAGGTCGCCTTTCACGGGGCTGCCTATCGCCGAAAGCTGCACCCTTATCTGGTGCTTACGTCCGGTGAGCAGGCGCACCTCCAGCAGGCAGTACCGCTCGCCCACGGCAGCCAGCCTGTATTGCAGACGCGCCTCCTTGGCGCCCGGCACGGGTTCTGGCGATGCATAGCTCTTGTTGTTTCGCTCCACCGTGGTTATGTAGTGGGTAAGCGACGCGGAATCTTCGGCAGGACGGTTGCGACTTATCGCCCAGTAGGTCTTGTGGATGTCTCCCGCGGCGAACATGGCATTAAGCCTCGCCAGAGCTTTGGAAGTCTTGGCGAACATCACCGCACCGCTTACAGGTCGGTCGAGACGGTGTACTACCCCCATGAATACAGCACCCGGTTTGGCATCTCGCTCCTTGATGAATTTTTTGAGAGTTTCCACCAGCGGTTCGTCGCCGGTCTTGTCGCCTTGCACGATTTCTCCGGCACGCTTGTTTACAATAATAATATGATTGTCCTCGTAGAGTATTTCCATACGGCAAATATACGGATAAGTCGAGAGCGAGCCAAATATTTGAGTTTTGCCGAGCTGGAGTACCCAATAAACATGGCGGGACAATAATTGTGAGCCGCAGGCGTTATATTCTTATATGTAGAACTCCGCCACGGCGGAAATTGCAAATGGGAAAAGTAGGAGTTGCCAACACGATGCGCCTGTTGACGCTGGCTGTCGCCTATATGGCGGTGGCCTTATGTTCGTGGGCTCAATACCGCACCAGCGACTACCGCGGGCCCGCGCCGGCAGCCTACCCCGCGCCCGCCGATTCGGCCTCTCCCCTGCCACTGCCTGTGCTTCCCACAGTGCCACGCAACTACGAGGAACTCCTTGCAAACGAGCTTGCCTACGACCTCAACACACCTGTGAACATGGTCACTACCGCCGACTACGACCCGGCAACCGGCTGCTATGTGGTGAGGACGAAAATCGGCGAGATAGACATTGCAACGCCGTTCATGCTCACCGCCGAGCAATACAACAACTGGCAGCTCCGCCGCTCCATGCAGCGTTACTACCGCGAACGCAACCAGGCATTGGTGGAGAACAAAGAGAAGCAGCCATTCAATATACTGGACATGAACTTCGCCCTGGGGCCACTGGAGAAAATCTTCGGTCCCGGAGGCGTTTCCCTGCGCACACAAGGCACCGTGCAGGTGAACATGGGCATAAAGAGCAACAAGACCGACAATCCGGCGCTGTCGCTCTCGGCGCGCCGCAAGACATATTTCGACTTCGAACAGAAAATCCAGGCTACCATAGCGGCCTCGGTAGGCGACCGGCTGAAGTTCAACATGACCTACAACACCGACGCCACCTTCGACTTCGACTCCAAGAATCTAAAGCTGGCCTACGAAGGCAAGGAAGACGATATCGTGAAGACCATCGAAGCCGGTAACGTGAGCATGACCACCGGCTCCTCGCTGATCCGCGGCTCCACAGCGCTGTTCGGTATCAAGACCAAGCTGCAGTTCGGGCGTCTCACAGCCACGGCGCTTGTATCGCAGCAGAATTCCGAAAGCCGCAGCGTGAACACCAACGGCGGCGCCCAGACCACCGAGTTCACCATCAACGCCGACCAGTACGACCAGAACAGGCACTATTTCCTCTCCCAGTTTTTCTACGAGAACTACGACTCCTTCGCCTCTCGCCTGCCATATGTGTCGTCGGGTGTGAGCATTACACGTATCGAAGTGTGGGTGACCAACAAGAGCGGACGCTACGAGCAAAGCCGCAACCTGGTGGCTTTCACCGACCTCGGCGAAAACTCGCGGCTCGCCAACAACCACTGGCAACCCAACGCCGCCCTCCCCAACCCCGCCAACGCATCCAATAACCTGCTCTCCGTTATAAAGAGCGAATACCCCGACGCCCGCAATATCAACGCCGTAACCCAGGCGCTCGAGCCGCTGCAGGCATTCGGCATCGAGGGTGGCCGCGACTATGAGAAAGTGGAAAGCGCCCGTCTGCTGTCGGCGTCGGAGTACACCCTCAACAGCACTCTGGGATACATCTCCACCCGCAGCGCCCTGAATGCCGACGAAGTGCTGGCCGTGGCATTCGAGTACACCTACAACGGACAGGTGTACCAGGTGGGTGAATTCTCCGGCGATATCACCTCCACCGAACAGTGTCTTTACGTGAAAATGCTGAAAAGCACGACAGTATCGCCGCACCTGCCCATGTGGAGGCTGATGATGAAGAACGTATATTCACTCGGCGGCTACCAGGTACAGAAAGCCAAGTTCAAGCTCAACATCAAGTATCTCTCCGACACCACCGGCACGCAAATCAACTACCTGCCCGTGCCAGGACTCAACAACCAGAGCCTGCTCCAGGTGATGAATCTCGACCGCATCGACTCCAACGAGCAGGGAAATCCCGACGGATTCTTCGACTTCATAGAGGGTTACACCGTGATATCCTCCACCGGCAAGGTCATTTTCCCCGTGGCCGAGCCGTTCGGCAAACATCTGGCTAAAAAAATCGGCAACGAGGCTCTGGCCGAACAGTACTGCTTCCCGCAGCTCTACGACTCCACCATTGTGGTGGCCAGACAGTATGCCGACAAGAACAAATTCATTCTCTCGGGCGAATACCAGGCATCGTCGGGCTCGCAGATACGCCTCAACGCCATGAACGTGCCGCGAGGCTCGGTAATAGTCACTGCCGGCGGCGTGCAGCTCACCGAAAACAGCGACTACACCGTGGACTATGCGATGGGCATTGTAACCATAACAAACCAAAGCATAATCGACTCCGGACAAAGCATCAGCGTAACACTGGAAAACCAGAGCCTCTTCTCCACCCAGCGAAAAACACTTCTGGGACTTGACCTACAGTACCAGCTCAACAAACGCCTCAACATAGGCGCCACGTTCCTGCATTTTTCCGAGAAAGCACTGATAGAAAAGGTGAACATCGGCGACGAGACTGTGAACAACTCGATGCTCGGTGTGAACCTGAACTACAACGGCGAGTTCATGTGGCTCACCAACCTGCTGAACAAGATTCCGACAGTAACGGCCTCGGCTCCTTCGCGGCTGGCGCTAACCGCCGAGTTCGCCAAACTCCTGCCTCACGCCCAGAAAAGCGGCTCCAACAAAGGCTCGAGCTATATCGACGATTTCGAGAGCACCCAGACCGGCATCGACCTGCGCTCGCCATACGCATGGTTCCTGGCCTCGACTCCTTACGATCCTTCGCCCGACGCTCTGTTTCCTGAGGCAGCCCTCAGCAACAATGTGGACTACGGCAAGAACCGCGCTCTGCTGAACTGGTATTTCATCGACCGACTGTTCACCCAGCGCAACTCGTCGATGTGCCCCGGCTATATCAAAAGCGACCTCAAGCAACTGTCCAACCCGTATGTGCGCGAAGTCACCAGCCGCGAAATTTTCCCAGGCCGCGAGATCGGATATGGCGAAAGCCCCAACATCCAGACTCTCAACCTCTCCTACTACCCCGAGGAACGCGGACCCTACAACCTGGACAACACCGGAGTGGACGACCAGGGCAATCTGCTAAACCCCGAACGCCGATGGGGCGGCATCATGAGACGCCTCGACAACACCAACTTCGAACAGAGCAATATCGAATACATACAGTTCTGGCTCCTCAACCCCTTCCTCGACCCGGAGAATCCCAATCTCGAAGGCGGCGACCTATACATCAACCTTGGCGAAATAAGCGAGGACATACTCAAGGACGGTCTCAAGAGCTATGAGAACGGCATACCCTACGATGGCGACGACTCATTCCTGAAACAGACCGTATGGGGCCGCGTGTCGCAGCAGAACTCTCTCACCTACTCTTTCGACAACGCCACCGGCGCACGCGTGGCCCAGGACGTCGGCCTGGACGGACTGCCCAACAACGACGAGTTCGCTTTTCCATCGTATGCCGACTATGTTGCCGGCCTGCGGCAGCGCCTGTCGCCCGAAGCCATGGCCAGAATGGAAAAAGACCAGTTCTCGCCGCTGAACGACCCTGCCGGCGACAACTACCACTTCTACCGCGGCTACGACTACGACGAACAGCGGCTGGGCATCCTCGAACGCTACAAACGCTACAACGGCGTGGAAGGCAACTCTCTGTCGCCTGAAGACGCCTCCGACCCATTGTACCAGAGCAGCCGCTCGACTCCCGACGTGGAGGACATCAACCAGGACAACACACTCAACGAATACGAGCGTTATTTCCAGTACCGGATTTCCATCCGTCCCGAAGACCTGGTGGTAGGCAAGAACTACATCACCGACAAGCAGGTGTCGGTGGTGCCGACCCGCGACGGCACCAACCCCGAGACCGAATGGTATCAGTTCAAGATTCCGCTTAGCGATTTCGAAAAAATCGTGGGCTCCATCAGCGACTTCTCCACCATACGCTTCGCCCGCATATTCATGACCGGCTTCAAGAAGCCCACGCACCTGCGCTTCGCAACCCTGGAGCTTGTGCGCGGCGAATGGCGCACCTACGACTTCAATCTCAACAGCCGCGGCGACGCTCCCGCCCAGGGGCAGCTGGATGTCAGCGTTGTCAACATCGAGGAAAATGCCGACCGCGAGCCGGTGAACTATGTGCTTCCCCCAGGCGTGACACGCATCACCGACCCCGGCCAAAGCCAGATCACGCAGCTGAACGAACAGTCGATGTCGCTGAAAGTGCTCGGCCTCAACGCCGGCGATGCCCGCGGCGTGTACCGCAACACCCAGCTCGACCTGCGCAACTACCGCCGCATGCAGATGTGGGTGCACGCCGAAGCGCTGATTGAAAACGCCACAGCCCTGCGCTCTGGCGACCTTTCGGTATTCGTGCGCCTCGGCACCGACGTGAAGAACAACTTCTATGAATACGAAGTGCCTCTGTCGCTGACTCCTCCCGGCAATTACAACCGCTATCTCGACTCTGACCGCTCGCTCGTGTGGCCGGCGGCAAACTACCTGGATTTCAACCTCCAGGCTCTGGTGGACCTCAAAAAGGAGCGCAACCGGGCCAAACGCTCACAGGAAAGCGGTGTGGGCTATGCCACACTGTTCACGGGCCGCGACCCCGACAACGAACGCAATTCCATGGCCGTGATGGGCAATCCGTCGCTAAGCGATGTAAGGGTGATTCTTGTGGGCGTGCGCAACAACGCTGCCACCACAAAGGACGGCATCGTGTGGGTGAACGAACTGAAAGTGACCGATTTCAACGAAAACGGAGGATGGGCCGCACGCGCCAACGCCACCTTGAACATGAGCGACATAGCTACCGTGAATCTGGGCACACATATCGAGACTGCCGGATTCGGAGGTGTGGACCAGAGCCTTAACGAGCGCCGCCTCGACGACTACCGCCAATTCAACGTGGCCGTGCAGGGCGATGTGGGCCGATTCCTGCCTGCTGCTGCCAAACTGCGCGCTCCCGTGTACTACTCCATGAGCACCGAACGCACCTCGCCGCGGTACAACCCTCTCGATCAGGACGTGACTCTGAAAGACGCTCTCGAGGAATGTGCCACCGAAGCCGAGCGCGACAGCATACGCTCCTATGCCGTGACTGAATCCACAGTTGAGAACTTCTCCATTTCCGGGCTCAAATTCGATGTCCGCAGCCGCAAGCCCATGCCCTGGGACCCCACCAACTTTACCCTGAACTTCTCCTTCACCCGCCAGCGCAAGAACAACCCCACCACCGAATACGAGAACACCGACGACTACCGCGGTTCGCTGGCCTACTCATACACTCCGTTCATAAAGCCTTTCAAGCCTTTCGGCAAGCTGAAAGGCAAAAGCAAAAACGTGCGCTTCCTCAAGGACTGGGAACTGCAGTGGCTACCGAACAACATCTCGTTCCTCACCACAATGACACGCTACTACTACGAACAGCAGACAAGGTCGGAAACCGACCAGATGTTCCAGCTGCCGGTGTCGGTGAGCAAGAACTGGCTTTGGGACCGCCAGCTGTCGCTGAACTGGAACCTGACAAAGACACTGTCGCTGACTTTCAACTCCAACACGTCGGCCCGCATCGAGGAAACGGTAGGCGCGGTGAACCGCCGCCTGTTCCCCGACCGCTACCGCGAATGGAAGGACACCGTGTGGCAGAGCATTCTCTCCATGGGCACACCCTGGAGCTACAACCAGACATTCACCGGCCAGTACAAGGCGCCGTTCTCCAAGATAGCGTTCCTCGACTATCTCACAGCCAACGTGAGCTACAACGCGACCTACCGCTGGGACCGCGGCGCCACAATCGACGGCACCAAACTCGGCAACACCATCGCCAACCAGGCGACATGGAATGCCGACGGCCGCATAAACTTCGAGACACTCTACAACAAGGTGCCTATCATGCGCGATGTCACCAAACGCTTCGCCAACACCCGCCCGAGCAACGCTCCGCCCAAGCGTGCACGCAAATTCGAGCGCACCTACCGGCTGAGCCCTGACTCATCGCTGGTGATAAAGCACAACCTGCGCAACAAAAAAGTGAAGGTTACGGCAGCTAAAACCGACGGCACGCCAGTGCCCGTACGCTTCAAGGCCGTCGACCAGAATTCGGTGGAGATTCTCACGCGCTCCGACCAGAACCTCAAGTTCACAATCGTGGAAATCCTCAAGGAAGAAAGGAGCCTGGCGCGCGACATCGGTGAATATGCCCTCAGGTTCGTGCTGTCGCCACGCAACGTATCGGTGCGCTACCGCAACACCCGCTCGCTGTCGCTGCCGCTGTTCCAGCCAAACATCGGCAACATATTCGGCCAGACACATTCGGCGGGCCCGATGGCTCCGGGTCTGGACTTCGCGTTCGGCTTCACCGACCAGTCGTATGTCAACCGCGCCCTCGAACGCGGATGGCTCATCACCGACGACGGGCAGACCTCGCCCGCAGTGTGGAGCCGCGGCAACGAACTGAACATCGAGGTGAATCTGGAACTCTTCAAGGGCTTCAAGGTGCAGCTGACTTTCAACCGCACCGACAACCGCAACAGCCAGATGCAGTTCATGTACGCCGACATGCCCACAACCTATTCGGGTTCCTACACCAAAACGCATTGCGCGCTGTTTACTGCGCTGCGCAGCCCCAAGGCCGACAACGGCTATTATTCCAAGGCCTTCGCTGATTTTCTGGGCAACATCCCCGAAATCCGCCGCCGCGTCGAAGCACAGTATGCAGGAACCGACTATCCCTCGACGGGCTTCCTGGCGGGCAGCCCCCATGCCGGACAGCCGTTCAATCCGGAAGTGGGAACTGTGGGCGAGACCTCCTCGGACGTGCTCATTCCCGCATTCATAGCGGCCTACACCAACACTCCGGCGCATAAGCAGTACCTGACACCTTTCCCCGACTTTTCCGCCGTGCTTCCAAACTGGCGCATAACCTACGACGGTTTCATCAATCTGGGCAACATGCGCGACATCTTCAAGACTTTCACTATCACCCACGCCTACCAGTGCACCTATTCCGTGGGCTCCTACACCAGTTACCTGAACTGGGCCCAGGCCGACGGCAACCTCGGCTTCACCCTTGATGAGCTCACCGGCATGCCCGTGCCCACATCGCCGTTCAATATCTCGTCGGTGGCCATAACCGAGCGCTTCGCTCCGCTTTTCGGCGTGAACGTTACACTGAAGAACGAGCTGCAACTCAACGCCGAATACCGCGACCAGCGAACCATTACCCTCAACTCTGCAGCCGGACAGGTGGTGGAAGCGGCACAGAAAGGCATAACGCTCGGCCTGGGCTACAAAATCGTGGGCTTCAACACCGTGCTGAAGATGAAAGGCTCGCAGCAGGGCGTGAGCAACGACCTCACGCTCAACGCCGACGTATCGTTCCAGCACAACCAGGCACTGATCCGCCGCATCGAGACCAACTACACCCAGCCCACCAGCGGCACCAACACATTCAACATCAACTTCTCGGCTTCGTACATCCTTTCGAAGCGCCTCACCGTGGCCGCATACTTCGACCACCAGGTTAACAGCCCCATCGTAACCACCAGCTCCTACCCCACCTCCAGTACGTCCTACGGACTGTCGTTCAACCTGTCTCTGGCCAGATAACGCTCGCGTCGGGTGTTCTGCCGGCAATTGAATCGACATCCCCGCCAGGCCGAGGATTCCAATTGCGAGAACTCCCACAATTGGCATGGCAAAGCTCCGATTATAACTTTTTAGCAGTGGATTTTACGACAAATCGTGCCAAAATCGTTATCTTTGCGCTTCGGAAAGGCGAAAGCCATATCTCCCTCGACCAACGAAAACTCAAATTTTCCGTATAAATTCCACGCTTATGAGCAAAGAAAAAAAATTCTTGACCTGCGATGGTAACCAGGCAGCCGCCCACGTGAGCTACATGTTCTCGGAAGTGGCCGCAATCTACCCCATTACACCGTCGTCGACAATGGCTGAATATGTCGACGAATGGTCTGCCGCAGGACGCAAGAACATCTTCGGCGAAACAGTCCTGGTGCAGGAAATGCAGTCGGAAGGCGGCGCTGCCGGCGCTGTCCACGGCTCCCTGCAGGCCGGTGCTCTCACCACCACCTACACCGCCTCCCAGGGTCTGCTGCTGATGATTCCCAATATGTACAAAATCGCCGGTGAGCTTCTGCCCACCGTGTTCCATGTATCGGCCCGCACAATCGCATCCCACGCCCTCAGTATCTTCGGCGACCACCAGGATGTGATGGCCGTTCGCCAGACCGGCTTTGCCATGCTCGCCGAAGGCTCCGTGCAGGAAGTCATGGATCTTTCCGGCGTAGCCCATCTCGCCACCATTTCCAGCAGCATACCTTTTGTAAACTTCTTCGACGGCTTCCGTACCTCCCATGAAATCCAGAAAATCGAAACTCTGGAAATGGAAGACCTCGAACCCCTGCTGGACCGCAAGGCAGTGGCCGAATTCCGCAAGCGCGCACTCAGCCCCCAGGCTCCCGTAGCACGCGGCCTTGCCGAAAACGGCGACGTGTTCTTCCAGCACCGTGAAGCATGCAACAAGCACTACGAGGCCGTGCCTGAAATCGTGGAAAGCTACATGGCTAAAATCAGCGAGATCACAGGCCGCGAATACCATCTGTTCAACTACTACGGCGCTCCCGATGCCGACCGCGTGATCATAGCCATGGGTTCCGTGACCCAGGCTATCGAGGAAGCAATCGACAACCTCGTTGCCAAAGGCGAGAAAGTGGGTCTGGTAGCTGTTCACCTATACCGTCCCTTCTCGGTGAAGCACCTTCTGGCTGCCGTTCCCGCCACAGCCAAACGCATCGCCGTGCTCGACCGCACCAAGGAACCCGGCGCCAACGCCGAGCCCCTATATCTCGATGTGAAAGAAGCATATTACGGCCGCGAAGACGCCCCAGTGATTGTAGGCGGCCGCTACGGTCTGGCTTCGAAAGACACCACTCCCTCGCAGATTCAGGCAGTTTACGAAAACCTCGCGCTTCCCATGCCCAAGGACCACTTCACCCTGGGTATCGTGGACGATGTAACCTTCACTTCCCTGCCCCTGCTTCCCGAAGTTGCCATGGGCGACCCCAGCACATTCGAAGCCAAGTTCTACGGTCTCGGTGCCGACGGTACAGTGGGTGCCAACAAGAACTCGGTTAAGATTATCGGCGACAACACCAACAAATACTGCCAGGCATATTTCGCCTACGACTCCAAGAAGAGCGGCGGCTTCACCTGCTCGCACCTTCGCTTCGGCGACAAGCCCATCCGCAGCACCTATCTGGTGAACACCCCCAACTTCGTGGCTTGCCATGTACAGGCGTATCTGAACATGTACAACGTAACCCGCGGTCTGCGCGACGGCGGCACCTTCGTGCTCAACACCATATGGGACGGCGACCAGCTGGCCAAGCATCTTCCCAACCACATCAAGAAGTACTTCGCCCAGCACAATATCACCGTTTACTACATCAACGCAACCAAAATCGCGCAGGAAATCGGACTGGGCAACCGCACCAACACCATTCTGCAGAGCGCATTCTTCCGCATCACCGAGGTTATCCCCGTGGATCTGGCCATTGAGCAGATGAAGAAATTCATCGTGAAGAGCTACGGTAAGAAAGGCCAGGACGTAGTGGACAAGAACTTCGCCGCCGTGGACCGCGGCAACGAATATTCGCGTCTCGATGTGGATCCCGCATGGGCCCAGCTGCCCGACGAGAAGCCGGCAGAAATCGACGCCCCCGAGTTCTTCACCAAAATATGCCATCCCATCAACGCCCAGAACGGCGACCTGCTCAAAGTATCCGACTTCGAGAACATCGCCGACGGCACCTGGCAGCAGGGAACAGCCCGCTACGAGAAACGCGGTGTGGCCGCATTCGTTCCCGAATGGCTGGAAGAAAACTGCATACAGTGCAACAAGTGCGCATATGTGTGCCCCCACGCTTCGATCCGTCCGTTCCTGCTCACTCCCGAAGAGACAGCGGCATCGCCTTTCGGCGAAACCGGTTCGCTGCCCGCCATGGGTCCGGCCTTCAAGGGTCTGCGTTTCATCCAGGCTGTCGACGTGCTCGACTGCCTCGGCTGCGGCAACTGTGTTGAGGTATGCCCCGGCAAGAAAGGCGTGAAAGCTCTGGAGATGAAACCTCTGGAATCACAGCTGGAAGTACAGAAAGACTGGGATTTCTGCGTGGACCACGTAGCCAGCAAGCAGAACCTGGTAGATGTGAAGCTCAACCCCAAGAACAGCCAGTTCGCAACCCCGCTGTTCGAATTCTCCGGCGCCTGCTCGGGCTGCGGCGAGACTCCCTACGTGAAACTCGTGTCCCAGCTCTTCGGCGACCATCAGATGGTAGCCAATGCCACCGGCTGCTCCTCCATCTACTCCGGTTCCGTGCCCTCCACCCCCTACACCACCAACGCCGAAGGCCACGGCCCGGCATGGGGCAACTCCCTCTTCGAGGACTTCGCCGAATTCGGTCTGGGCATGAAGGTAGCCACCGAAAAAATCCGCGAACGCATCGCCGCCCTGATGGAAGCCGCCACCACCTGCCAGGAATGCTCCGATGAAATCAAGGCTCTGGCAGCCAAGTGGCTCGCAGGACGCGACAGCGCCGGCGAAACCTATGAGGTGTACAACAAAATCGTTCCTCTGTGCGAGGCATGCGGCTGCAACATCTGCAAAGGCATCCTCGAACTCAAGAACTACATCGTAGCCCGCAGCCAGTGGATTATCGCCGGCGACGGCGCTGCCTACGATATCGGCTTCGGCGGTCTCGACCACGTACTCGCTTCCGGAAAGAACATCAATGTGCTGGTTCTCGACACCGAAGTATACTCCAACACAGGCGGCCAGTCGTCGAAGGCAACACCTATCGGCGCCATCGCCAAGTTCGCTTCGTCGGGCAAGCGCATCCGCAAGAAAGACCTCGGCCTCATCGCCACAACCTACGGCTATGTATATGTGGCACAGGTTGCCATGGGTGCCGACCAGGCCCAGACCCTCAAGGCCATCCGTGAAGCCGAAGCATACGACGGACCGTCGCTGATTATCGCCTACTCGCCCTGTATCGCCCACGGCCTCAAGAGCGGCATGGGTCATTCCCAGGCCGAGGAAGCCAGCGCAGTCGAATGCGGCTACTGGCATCTGTGGCGCTACAACCCCGATGCAGAGCTCAAGGGCGAGAATCCTTTCACTCTCGACAGCAAGACTCCGGACTGGGACAAGTTCGAAAACTTCCTCATGGGCGAAGTACGCTACGCTTCCGTCAAGAAACAGTATCCCACTGAAGCTTCCGAACTCTTCGCAGCCGCACGCAGCAATGCCCAGTGGCGCTACAACAATTATCTGCGCCTCAGCAAACAGCAGTGGGGTGTAGATCCCGAAGTGGCTCAGATCGAAAATGACAACAAATAAGCCATAATTCGCCAAAACACAGCAGAGACCGCCCCGGACAGTCCGCGGCGGTCTCTTTTCTTTGAACTTCGAACACATTACCGGCGTTATGATACGTAAAGCATTAATATTACTCTCACTGATGACAAACTCATACACCATATCGGCGGCCGACATTGCCCTGCCCCGCCCGGAAACCTCCGGCGGCCTCCCGACAGGCCGAGCGCTGGAAATGCGCAGAAGCACACGAGAATTCGACAAGGAGCGCGCCTTGTCTACAGAAGTGGTTTCATCGCTTCTGTGGGCATGCTGCGGCATAAACCGGCCGGCCGACGCCCACCGCACCAACCCCACGGCAATGAACTGGCAGGAAATAGACGCCTACTACTTCGATTCCACCGGAGTCTACCTCTACGACTTCGCAGCCAACCGCCTGATAAAGAAAGCCGACGGCGACCACCGCCGCCTCCTTGCAGGCACTGCCGAATTCAGCCAGAATTTCGTGCTCGACGCTCCGGCTGCCATTCTGCTGGTAGCGGAAATGAATCGCACGGCAGGTGGCGAACGGGCCTCAATGATGGCTGCCGCCGATGCTGGCATAGCCTCGCAGAACATAAATATATACTGCGCGGCCAACGGCCTTGCCACGGTGACCCGCGCCACACTCGACGCCGATGGCATCCGCAAACTCCTCGGCCTGCCACAATCGGCCCTGCCGCTGCTCAACAACCCGGTTGGATATCCCGCACAATAATGTATTACTGATATCCCGGATACTCACGCTCGGCAAAGTCCAAATAAATTTGGCTTTGCCCTCGACTTATCCGTATCTTTGACTGCGTCTTAGATACTCACGCTCGGCAAAGTCCAAATAAATTTGGCTTTGCCCTCGACTTATCCGTATCTTTGCAAAACATCGGCAAGCAACGCCACACAATGAAACAACAAAGCACACTGACAGAATATATCAGCCAGTCCATACGCGACAACTGGAATCTTCCGGCTCTCACCAATATCGACGCTGTGACATACCGCTACAGCGATGTTGCCGTGAAAATAGCCAAATATCACCTCGCATTCGCACATGCCGGTGTTGCCGTCGGCGACAAGATAGCTTTCTGCGGCCGCAACAGTGCCGAATGGGCAATAGGCATCCTTGCCAGCCTTACATACGGTGCTGTTAGTGTGCCTATTCTTCCGGGATTCACTCCTGAAACAGTAGAACATCTGGTGAACCACAGCGAAGCCCGCCTGCTGTTTGCCGACGCCGACACATGGAACAGCGTCAGCGCCGACCGTATGCCTGCAATCGACGCCGCAATCCGGATTTCCGACAGCAGTCTGTTGTTCTCGCGTTCCGAGAAAATGACATTTGCCGCCGAAAACTACAACAGACTTTTCGGCGAACGCTATCCGGGAATCTTCACCCCCGAAAACGTCGATTACCCCGTGCACAATGGCGGCAGTCTGGCTCTGATAAATTATACCTCCGGCTCCACCGGCTTCTCCAAAGGCGTGATGCTCACCTACGGCAACCTCTGGAGCAACATACAGTTCAGCATCGACGGTCTCGACTTTCTCAAGCCAGGAGACACAATGCTGAACATGCTGCCTCTTGCCCACATGTTCGGCCTCACCGTGGAGCTTCTGCATCCGCTGGTGAAAGGATGCCATGTTTTCATGCTTTCGCGCACGCCTTCTCCCGCAGTCCTCCTGGGAGCTTTCAGCAAAGTGCATCCAAAACTGGTGGTTACAGTGCCGCTGATTATCGAGAAAATGGTGAAAACCCGTGTTTTCCCAAAATTGCGACGTCCGGCAATGAAAGTTGCCATAGCTGTTCCCCTGCTACGCGACAAGGTGCTGGCAAAAATCCGTAAAGCCCTGCTGGAAGCCTTCGGCGGAAACCTTCAACAACTTATTGTGGGAGGCGCCGCACTCGACAAGGATGTGGAAGCTTTCCTGCGCCGCATCGGCTTCCCGTTCACCGTGGGCTACGGAATGACCGAATGCGGCCCGCTGATATGCTACGCGCCCTGGAGCCGCCAGCGGCCTGGAGCCTGCGGTAAAGCGGTGGACCGCATGGAACTCCGCATCGACTCGCCCGACCCTACAGTAACACCCGGCACCCTGTGGGTGCGCGGCTACAATGTTATGAAAGGCTACTACCGCAACCCCGAAGCCACCCACGCGGTATTCGACGGAGAATGGATGAATACCGGCGACATATGCCAGATCGATGCCGACGGATATGTCTATATCCGCGGACGCGACAAAAACATGATTCTCGGCCCGTCGGGACAGAACATATATCCCGAAGAAATCGAACAACAGATCAACAACCTGCCATTGGTCGACGAAAGTCTGGTGGTAGACCGCCAGGGCAAACTGGTAGCCCTGATCGTACCCGATGCTGATTCCACCGCCAATATGGACAGAAACCGCATGTCGGCTGCTATAGTAAAAGAAATAGCCTTGCTCAACAAGCGACTCCCCTCCTTCAGCCAGATTCGCGACTTCGAACTGATGGACCACGAATTCGAGAAAACGCCAAAACGCTCCATCAAACGCTTTCTCTACAATTAAGAGGTCGTCGGAAACTTATGAACCCCTTGCAGATATGACATCCAACCAATCACTACCACATAGCAAAGCACTGGTCGGCGAAGCTCTTGACAGAGTGCTCGCCGGAGAAAGCCTCGATTGCCAAATCCTGTATGCCCTCGCCGACATCGATGATTCCGAAGGGCAGCAGGCGTTGCTCGATGCCGCGGCGAAAATCACGGCACAGTTCTGCCCGCGCAAGTTCGACAGCTGTTCCATTGTGAACGCCCGTTCCGGACGCTGCTCCGAAAACTGCAAATGGTGCGCCCAGTCGGCCCACTTCCACACCGGCTGCGACACCTACGACATAATAGATGCCGATGAAGCCATGGAAACCGCCGCACACAACGCCCGGTCGGGTGTTGGACGGTTCTCGATGGTTGCCAGCGGACGCTCCGTGAGAGGCAAGGCTCTGACCGATATCTGCACCATCCTGAAGCAGGTAAAAGAAGAGACAGGCATAGCCACATGCGCCTCGCTCGGCCTTCTCGGCAAAGAGGAGCTCCAGGAGCTATGGAACGCCGGCGCCCGCCGCTACCACTGCAACCTCGAAACAGCTCCATCGCATTTCGGCAACCTGTGCACCTCGCACACCCAGGCCGACAAGCTCGCCACCATAGAGGCTGCGCGGAGCATCGGTTTCGGCATATGCTCTGGCGGCATAATAGGAATGGGCGAAAGCCGCAGGCAACGGGTCGAGCTGGCAATAGAACTGCGAAAGGTACGGCCAGTGTCGATTCCAATCAACATCCTTGTGCCGATAGCAGGCACACCACTGGAAAAGACCGAACCGATTTCCGACAACGAAATTCTGCTCACCGTCGCCCTGTTCCGCATGGCACATCCTACAGTACAGCTCCGACTTGCCGGAGGACGTGCCCGCCTGAGCCGTGAAACAATGCTGAAAGCGCTTAAGACAGGCATCAACGGCGCCATCACCGGCGACATGCTCACAACAACCGGCTCTACCATCCAGGCCGACAAAGAATTAGCCACACAAGCAGGATATGACTTCTGAACCATTCCGTTTCAGCCGCCGGCAGCTTTCCGAATATGCCGGTCTTGACAGCGCCAAAGGACGACGGCGGAGCGGCATTTTCGTGGCAGAAGGCTCAAAACTGGTGCTCGAGCTCATGGCGCGTTTCTGCCCTGCGGCAGTCTATGCCACCGCAGCCTGGGCGGAAGCCTCACCGGACATCGACACGACCGTTGTGCGGCCGGCCGAGCTGCGCCAGATTTCCAGGCTCACCTCCCTGCCCGAAGTAATAGCATTCTTCCACCTGCCAGCCGCCACCCAGCCATCCCTTCCGGCAGCCGACGAACTCGTTGTCGCCCTTGACTGCGTGCAGGACCCCGGCAATCTGGGCACAATAATACGCTGCTGCGACTGGATGGGAGTGAAACACATAGTAGCATCCGCCGAAACGGCAGACTGCTTCAACCCCAAGGCCGTGCAGGCAAGCATGGGCGCGCTGGCTCATGTGGACATATCCTACACCGACCTTGCCGCATATCTCGCTGCCGCCCGCGACCACAGCACTCCCGTTTACGGAACGTTCATGAACGGCGACAACATCTACACCGCCAATCTCGGCCCTGGCGGCATCCTGCTGATGGGCAACGAGGGCCATGGCATCGGCGACGCCTGCGCCGCAGCAGTGAGCCGGCGCATAACAATACCACCATTTCCGGCAGGCGCATCGCCGGTGGAAAGCCTCAATGTAGGCGTAGCCACCGCCATCGCCCTCTCACAATTCCGTTCACGAATGCAGTAATACCCGCCATGGCAAAAACTCGCGAAAAAACATTATGGTTCTGCTCGGAATGCGGGGCAGACTCTCCGAAATGGTCTGGCCGATGCCCGGCCTGCGGTGCGTGGAACACCATGGTAGAGGAAAAGGTGAGCAGCACCAAAGGCGCTTCAAGTTCCAGAAACGCAGCCAGAAGCACAGCCCGCCCTGTAAACCAGATAGAAACCACCGACGAACCTCGCTACCACATGCCCTCCGAGGAACTCAACCGCGTGCTCGGAGGCGGCCTGGTGCGCGGCTCCATAGTGCTCATCGGCGGCGAACCGGGCATCGGCAAAAGCACCCTTGTGCTACAGAACCTGCTTGCGGTGAGGAACCGACGCATACTTTATGTCAGCGGCGAGGAAAGCGCCACCCAGCTGAAACTGCGTGCCGACCGCATAGGACGCGGATCCGACAATCTGTTCATTGTCTGCGAGACATCACTGGAGAACATCTTCCAGCACATCGACCAGGTCCAGCCGGAAATACTGGTAGTGGATTCCATACAGACCATAGCCTCCGACACTCTCGAATCCTCGGCCGGCAGCGTCAGCCAGGTACGGGAATGCGCAGCCTCATTGCTGAAATACGCCAAAGAAAGCGGCGTACCCGTGCTGCTCATAGGGCATATCAATAAAGAAGGCACCATCGCCGGCCCAAAAGTACTTGAGCACATTGTCGATGCCGTACTACAGTTCGAAGGCGACCGCCAGCACATGTACAGGCTGCTGCGGGCAATCAAAAACCGCTTCGGCTCCACAAGCGAAATCGGCATATACGAGATGATGCAACGCGGCCTGCGCGAAGTAACCAACCCCTCGGAAATGCTCGTAAGCCTCGATGGAGATGAACTCTCCGGCGTGGCCATAGGCGTTACGCTCGAAGGAATACGACCCTTCCTCATCGAAGTGCAGGCACTGGTGAGCACCGCCGCCTACGGCACACCCCAACGCAGTGTCAACGGCTTCGACAGCAAGCGGATGAACATGTTGCTCGCCGTTCTGGAAAAGCGTGTAGGCTTCAGACTCGGCCAGAAAGACGTGTTCCTGAACATCGCCGGCGGATTGCGCGTCTCCGACCCCGCGCTCGACCTCGGCGTCGTAGCCGCCGTTCTCTCCAGCAACGTCGACATGGCCATATCCCGCGGTTGGTGCATGGCCGGCGAAGTGGGCCTGTCGGGCGAAATCAGACCGGTGACACGCATCGAACAGCGAATATCGGAAGCCGCCAAACTCGGCATGACCGACATGCTCATACCCGCCGGAAACCTCAAAGGCATCGACACCTCGCGCATGAACATACGCATCCATCAGGTTGCTAAAGTTTCCGACGCCTTCCGCGAATTATTTGGCTGAAAAATGCGGCGGCAACAGTTATTTTATTAACTTTGCAGCACCAATCGCGGTAGTAGCTCAGTTGGTAGA
>DKUJ01000020.1:3774-60817 GCA_002490635.1 Porphyromonadaceae bacterium UBA7207 | reverse complement strand
TCTGGGAGGCAATCGGATTTGAACGCACGAACAATCCCATAATGGAATATACATACCGTGACGGCAACGATAAACGATGCTCGGCAACCGATGTTGAAAAAACTCTTGTACGCTATTTCAAATCGCCTGTCGGTTTTATGATTTCAGAGATGGGCGGAGATAGTAACAGGGTTCATATTGTCGGCAAGGATGGCAAGGTGATGAATAATGCCGATGCAACCCGAATGTCAGTTCCATATATACCGCTCGAATTGGAATGAAGATAATGCATATAATCGCGCTCGCCCTGCTTATGTCGGGATGCGCCAACGCTCAGCCGACTTCGACGACTACGAAACTCCACCTGGCAGGAGAGCCATTACCGGCTATCAGGCACATGATCGACATGAAAGCGTCGGGCGACACATTGATGTTTGTATTCGAGTGTGAAGATGGATATGGACAGCGGTTTCTCCGCCGAGCGCTCATCGACCGCAACAGCAACACACTGGAAGTCAGCTTAGATATGGGCAAGCGGAAAGACGGATATTATATCTCATATATGCCATATCCCTTCGTTGCCGACAACGGTACAATACAGGTGATTGGTCAGGACGACTGCGAAATCTATACTGTCCGAAACGATACAGCACTATGCAGAACAATGCAATATCTAATGGACAACAACAGTTCTGTACCCTTCCCAATCTCGCAATATGCCCAGGATGTATTTATGACCGGCTCCGGGAAATATGTTTTCATAGGCCGTGAACCCAACGGTGGCCGCCAATATGCGATGATTGCCGACCTGAATTCTTCGGAAATACACCCTGTCAGGCAAATCGGCATATCTCCCGAGCTGCAGGAATGGATGCCGAATGCAGGTGAAATGGCGTATTCGGGTAAACATGGTCTACTGGCTTTTGCTTACCGCTTGCATCCTGTAATAGAGATATTCGGGCTGGACGGAACTATGCTCAATACCATAGAAGTATCAGAGCCAACATTCGACCCCGCCACGCTTGATGAAGCGGACTTCGAGCAGCTGAATCCATTGCACTTCGCCGACATAAGCGCCACTGATGATTATATCTATGCTCTATACCGTGGCCGCGCATATGGCCAAGTTGGAGAATCGACAATCTATCGGCTCGACTGGCATGGCAATGTAACCGCACGGCATACCATCGACGACAATATCTCAAAAATCTCAGTCATCGACGCCGACACACTGATTGGCTGGACCGGCCTCGATTTTGTTTTAATATCACTTTAATTGCTGTTATGAAGAGCCATGTAGCCGTGCCGGATTATTACCTCAGCAATGGCAACTCAGAGTCTGTTGAATAAGGCTCATATTTAATCCATTCCTTTATGCCGGAATCTTTTTGCCTGCGTGGCACCTGATAGGTTTCGCCGCAGCCATTGAGCTGTATGTTCCCCGGCTCGAATGAAATCAGCGACCAGTATATGCCTCCGTCGGGGCTGAATGTGCATGTATTGGGCTGAAATTTGGCATTGTCGATTTCCAGATCGTTCCTGCAGAAAGCAAGGTTGCCGGGCATGATGTGCATCGTATATTCGCCTGTGTTGTTGTTTTTCATCATGCGTATATTCTGGGAAAACAGTGTTCCCTTGTTGTTGTTTCGTGCCGCGGCAGCCCTGATATAAACCATATACGGGCTTACCAGATAAACAAACATATGGCGATTGGTATTTATTTCGCAGAATGTCTGATTCTCGTCTGCACCATAGTCGACACCGAGTCTCCACTGTTGCAGACATTTACCGACCGATATATCCGTCCGGCAATCGTCCATTTCATACGGTTCGACCGTGGCTATATCCTCAACCTTTTCAAGTTCAAGACCATTTATATTCAGGACACTGCCTGCTGCGGATATAGCCAATGGCTCCACTTCGGCGGGAAACGAAACCGAACCGTCCGGCGCAAAAACGGTTTTATGACGCAATCCTGACGCAGGTACCTCAAGGATAGCCTGCATGGTGCTGTCTTTCTGAAAATATACGATGCATACCGAATCGGTGATAACGGCTTCGGCACTGTCATTAGCATAAACACCCCTGTATAAAGAAAGATTGGTCGCGGCCAAGGCTGCGACAGCCGAAAGCATACCGACGATAAATATCAAAAGCTTTTTCATCACAGTTTATAGAATTGTCCATAATAGAGACACAAAATTACATAAATTGTTACACAGTGCAGCCACTCCATTGCATGTGCATAGGCGAGAAAACATCTATTGACAAGCCGATGATGTATTTGCCGTATTCTACGATTTTTTTTGTAACTTTGTGAACAGAAACCAAAGGCGTCCGAGCGGCAGCCATGCCTACCGAGGGCGCCATAACCGATGCCAAACATGACACACCGCCTAACTGCCTTTGCCGCCCTGGCAGCCGTTGCCGTCGGCGCTTCCGCCGGAACCGCTCCGGCACATGCCAATCCGTTCCTGACGGAATACAACACACCGTACCAGATTCCGCCGTTCGGCAGCATTGAGTACTCCGACTATATGCCTGCCCTTCGCGCCGGCATTGCCCAGAAGCAACAGCAGATCCGCGATATCACATCCAATCCGGAAACGCCTACCTTCGACAACACAATAATGCCGCTGGAGCGCTCCGGAGAAATCATCGACCGCGTGGCAGCCGTGTTCTTCGCCCTCGACGAAAGCAACAACTCCCCGGAGATGGTGGCTATCGCGGAGGAATTCTATCCAATGTACTCGCAGTTCTCCGACGAGATTACCATGGACGACGCCCTCTTCCAGCGCATACGCAGCCTCTACGAGCGTCGCGACCAGATGGGGCTGTCGCCCGACCGCCGCAAGGCCGTGGAGGACTACTATAAAGTGTTCGCCCGCAACGGTGCACTCCTCGACGCCGCTGCCAAGGACAGCCTCAAAGCTCTCAACACCGAACTCACCGAGCTATACCTCACATTCAACCGCAACCTGCTTAACGCCACCAACGCATTCTCCGTTGTGGTCGACGACAAATCTGCCCTTGCCGGACTGCCCGACGGCAGCATAGCCGTCGCCGCCGAAGAAGCCGCCAGCCGTGGCCTCGGCGAAGGACACTGGGTATTCACCCTCCACGCACCCAGCCGACTGCCGTTGCTGCAGTATGCCGACAACCGCGACCTCCGCAAAAAGATATACCAGGGCTATACCACCCTGGCAAGCAGCGGCGAATACAACAACTTGCCGGTAATCAGCCGCATCCTGCAGGTGCGTGCTAAAAAAGCCGCGCTTCTGGGATTCGAGAACTACGGCGCCTACATGACCAGCAATGTCATGGCCAAGACCGTCGGAGCCGCCGAAGACCTGCTCATGCAGATCTGGCGTCCGGCCGTGGCCCGCGTACAGTCCGAGGTTGCGGAAATGCAGCAGCTCGCCGACAGCGAAAACGCAGGCATAACAATCGAACCCTGGGACTACTATTACTACGCCGAGAAAGTACGCCGCAAGAAATTCAACCTCGACGAAAACGAGGTCCGCGCCTACTTCGCCGTCGACTCGGTGCGCAAAGGCATATTCGGAATGGCAGAGCGTCTCTACGGCATCAAATTCACTGAAATGCCCGATGCTCCCAAATACTACCCCGAAGTGACCGTCTACGACGTGACCGATGCCGCCACCGGCGAACATGTGGCCGTGTTCATGACCGACTATTTCACCCGTGCATCGAAACGCCAGGGCGCATGGATGAGCGAATTCAAAGGCTCATGGCAGAATGCCGACGGTAGCTCAAGCCGACCCATCATCTATAATGTCGGCAACTTCACCCGCCCCACAGCCGACACCCCTGCCCTGCTCACCCTCGACGAAGTGGAAACCATGTTCCACGAGTTCGGCCACGGCCTCCACGGCATGCTTTCACGCGCCCCGCTCAAGAGCCAGGCCGGCACCAACGTCGACCGCGACTTTGTAGAACTTCCTTCCCAGATTCACGAGCACTGGGCCTTCGAGCCGGAACTGCTGCGCACATACGCCCACCACTACAAAACCGGCGAAGTGATTCCCGACGAACTCATCGCCAAACTTGAAGCCTCGGCAACCCACAACCAGGGATTCACAACCGCCGAACTCGCCGGAGCCGCACTGCTCGACCTCCAGTTCGGAAAACTGAACCCCGAAGGCGATGTCGACGTGGCCGCTTTCCAGGACAGCGTTACAACAGCCCTCGGCATGCCCTCCCAGCTCACCTTCCGCTACCGCGCACCATACTTCAAGCACATTTTCGGCAGCGACGGATATGCTTCGGGATACTACACCTACCTGTGGGCTGAGGTTCTCGACACCGACGGTTTCGAACTCTTCAAGCAAAAAGGCATCTTCGACCCCGAGACAGCACGGAAATTCAAGGAATACGTGCTTGAGAAAGGCGGCAGCGAAGACCCCATGGAACTTTACATCCGCTTCCGCGGCCAGGCACCGACAGTCGACGCCCTGCTGCGAAACCGCGGACTCACTCCTGAAAACCAGCAGATGAACATCCAGTCGCAGAGCGACCGATAATCAAGATAGAACTCACAGCATCCCCTTGAATATTTGAGGGGATGCTTTTCTGCAAGATATACTATAAGCCAACAAAAATATGTTCAGAACAAATACCTGCGGCGAACTGCGTCTTGCCGATGCCGGACGTCGCACAACACTCGCAGGATGGGTACAGCGCGTCCGCAAAATGGGCGGCATGACATTTGTCGACCTCCGCGACCGCTACGGCATAACCCAGATAGTATTCGACAACGAACACGACGCTGCACTCAACGACGCTGCCGTGCGCCTCGGCCGTGAATTCGTGGTTCAGATACAGGGCACAGTCGCCGAACGCACCGCCAAGAACGCCAACCTTCCCACCGGCGACATCGAAGTCCTCGCCGACAGTCTCACAGTTCTCAACCCCAGCGAGGTTCCTCCTTTCACAATCGAGGACGAAACCGACGGCGGCGACGACATCCGCATGCGCTACCGCTACCTCGACCTGCGCCGCAACCCTGTGCGCCGCAATCTGGAGCTGCGGCACCGCATGACCATGGAAGTCCGCCGCTACCTCGATTCCAAAGGATTCCTCGAAATAGAGACTCCCATGCTTGTGGGCTCCACTCCTGAAGGCGCCCGCGACTTTGTGGTGCCTTCGCGCATGAACCCCGGACAGTTCTACGCTCTCCCCCAGTCGCCACAGACACTCAAGCAGCTGCTGATGGTGAGCGGCATGGATCGCTATTTCCAGATAGTAAAATGCTTCCGCGACGAAGACCTCCGCGCCGACCGCCAGCCCGAATTCACACAGATCGACTGCGAGATGAGCTTCATCGACCAGAACGACGTAATCGAGCTCTTCGAAGGCATGGCCAAGCATCTCTTCAAAGAAATCCGCGGAATAGAAATCAACGAGCCGTTCCTGCGCATGCCGTGGGCCGACGCCATGAAATACTACGGCAGCGACAAACCCGACATCCGCTTCGGAATGCGCTTCGTGGAGCTTATGGACACCATGAAGGGCCACGGCTTCTCCGTATTCGACAATGCCGCATACATCGGCGGAATATGCGCCAAGGGAGCTGCCTCCTACACCCGCAAACAGCTCGACGCACTCACCGACTATGTACGCCGCCCGCAGATCGGAGCCAAAGGAATGGTCTACGCACGTGTGGAAGCCGACGGCACCGTTAAAAGCAGCGTCGATAAATTCTACACCCAGGAAACACTCCAGGAGCTGCGCAAAGCCATGGATGCCGAACCCGGCGACCTCATCCTGATTCTCAGCGGCGACGACACCATGAAAACACGCAAACAGCTCTGCGAGCTGCGTCTTGAAATGGGTCGGCAGCTCGGCCTCCGCGACCGCAACAAATTCGCCTGCCTCTGGGTGGTGGATTTCCCCATGTTCGAATGGAGCGACGAAGAGCAGCGCCTCATGGCCATGCACCACCCGTTCACACATCCCAAGGACGAAGACATACCGATGCTCGACACCGATCCGGCAGCCGTTCGCGCCGATGCATACGACATGGTCATCAACGGCGTCGAAGTCGGCGGCGGTTCCATAAGAATCCACGACAGCGAACTGCAGGCCAAAATGTTCGAGATTCTCGGTTTCACTCCCGAAAAGGCTGCCGAACAGTTCGGATTCCTCATGAACGCCTTCAAGTTCGGCGCACCGCCACACGGAGGTCTCGCCTACGGCCTCGACCGCTGGGTAAGCCTCTTTGCCGGCCTCGACAGCATCCGCGACTGCATAGCCTTCCCCAAGAACAACAGTGGCCGCGATGTAATGCTCGACGCACCCTCGGCGCTCGACCAGAAACAGCTCGACGAACTGCAGCTTGCCTTAGCTCCGGCCGAAGAATGAAACTGTACCACATAGTCAGGGAACTCGAACGGTTCGCACCCCGCCAGCTTCAGGAAAGCTGGGACAACTCCGGATTGCAGATCGGCCTTCCGCCGGGATGCGACGAGGTAACCGGAGTGCTGATATGCCTCGACGTGACACCCGACACAATCGCGGAAGCGGTGGCGCTGGGCTGCAACCTTGTGGTATCGCACCACCCGCTGATTTTCCGCGGCCTCAGGCACATTACCGGCGGCACACCCGCAGAGCTTGCGGTGCAGGCGGCAATCGCATCCGGTGTGGCCGTTTACAGCGCCCACACATCGCTCGACAGCACCGCCGGAGGCATCAGCCAGGCCATGGCGGCAAAACTCGGCGCCGAGGTTGAGAACGTGCTCAGCCCACGGAACATCGCATACGACAGCCTGCGTTGTGTGTGCCCCCCAGGCAAAGCCACCGATTTCGCCCTGGCTCTCGGAAACATCGAAGGCGCGCGCGATGTGGCCACAACACCGACGTCGATTATCGATATAGCGGACGACGAAAACGGCATACCGGTGGCCACCGGCAAAGACGCCGTAATCTGCTCGGCCTTGATACCGGCAAACTGGACGGCTCATGCCGTGCGTGTGCTTGCCGATATCGACAGCTCTGTGAAAGTTTATACCGAAAGCGCGACATCCAGGTCCGACAACAACACCGGTCTGGGCGTTGTGGCGGTTCTGCGGCAGCCTGTCACCATGGCACAGTTCACAGTAATGCTGCGCGATACCTTCGGCACCGGCGCCATACGCTGCTCACTCGAAGCTGCCGACAGCGACCGCATGGTACGCCGGGTGGCACTGTGCGGCGGCTCGGGTGGCGAATTCATCGGCAATGCCATCGCTTCCGGTGCCGATGCCTACGTTACCGCCGACATACGCTATCACGATTTCGCCGACCACCGCGACGACATTGCGCTGTTCGACATCGGTCATTTCGAAAGCGAAAATTGCGCCAAAGACATTTTGATGACCCTTATCTGCGGAAAATTTCCTAACTTTGCAGTTCATAAGTCAAAGCAGGAAAAAAATCCAGTAATATATCTCTAATCGCAATGGCAACAGAGAAAAAAGCAACAGCTCCCCGCACCGTGGAGGAGCGACTCAAAGCCCTCTACGAACTGCAGACCATCCTCACCGAGGTGGACCGCATAAGAAACATCCGCGGCGAGCTGCCTCTGGAAGTTAAAGACCTTTCGGACACCATCACCGGCCTTCACAGCCGCGTGGGCCGATACCAGAGCGAAGTCGATGCCCTGCAGGCTCAGCGCACTGCCGAACAGAACAAGATTGCCAACAAGCAGCTTCTGATAGAGCGCTACCGCCAGCAGCTCGACAACGTTCGCAACAACCACGAATTCGACAACCTCACCAAAGAAATCGAATACGAGACTCTCGAAATCGAACTCGCCGAAAAAACCATAGGCGAAATCGAACGCAACATCGAGAACCACCGTAACGAAATCGCGGCTACCGAAGCCGAAATCACCGACCAGACACATATTCTCGAAGAAAAGAAAGCCGCTCTCGAAAACATCGTTAGCGAGACACGCGCCGAGGAAGAGAACCTCCAGGTACGCGCCAAGAAACTCGAGCCTCTGGTCGACGACGAACGCCTCCTCCAGGCATTCAAGCGCATCCGCAGCAATGCCCGCAACGGCCTCGGTGTGGTTATCGTGGACCGCAATGCATGCGGAGGCTGCTTCAACAGAATCCCGCCGCAAAAGCAGATAGAAATCAAGATGCACAAAAAAGTGATTGTCTGCGAATACTGCGGCCGAATAATGGTCGACCCCGAACTCGCCGAAGAGGCAATCGCCGAAGTAGGCAAAAACTGAACATAACAACCCACACATAAGGCCGCGACCGGGACTTCCGGCCGCGGTCTTCCTTATATTTAGGTTGTATAGCAATGACCGATAAATGCCGGCAGGCGACCTGGCTGTCGAGAATAGCCGACAGCATACTGCCGAGGGCATGTCCATGCTGCGGCAGAGCCTTGGCAGTGACAGATACGGGCATATGCCTGCCATGCCTGCTGCGCCTTCCGCGGAACGACCTGCGCATCGATTCCCCGGGGCTTGAACAGATGTTGGGAAGCACAGGCATTCCAAAAGGCCCCCTGCGCAGCTGGTTCCGCTACTCACACACCGACAATTCCTCCAAAATAATCCGCACGGCAAAATATGCCGACCGTCCCGACCTTGCCCGCTGCATGGGCCGGCTGTTCGGAAGCGAGCTGGCGGCGGCAGGCGTCGGACCCGATGCCCCATCACCGTCGGCCATAGACCTTTTGCTGCCGGTGCCTCTGCATTGGACAAAATGGCTGCGCAGAGGCTACAACCAGAGCGCTGAAATCTGCCGCGGCATTGCCGAAGCGCTTCAGTGCGATACCGGTAATGCTCTTGTGGCAACCAGGGCGCACGCCACGCAGACACACCGCGACCGCAACCAGCGGCGCATGAATGTGGCCGGAAGATTCACCATCGACAACCCTTCGCAACTCGAGGGGCGCCACATCGCCATCGTGGACGATGTTATAACAACAGGCGCCACAATGGCGGAGTGCGCAGCCGAAATACGCCGTTGCGGAGCAAATCCGGCATCGCTCGGCATTCTGAGTATCGGTCTCACACTCTGATTATCGCCTGAAACCACCTGAAAAACAAGCGGCTTCCCCGGATTCGGGAAAGCCGCTTGTTCAATTATATTCGGGCTATTATTCAGCAGTCTCTTCAGCCACGACTTCGGGGTCGAGAATTATCACCCGGTAGTTGCCCTGGGCGAGCAGTTCGCGCATGTAGTCCTGAACATCGGCGGGAGTGATTCCGGCGGCTACTTCCGCAGCGTTGGTGAATGTCTGCACGCCATTTATATCGTAAGCAACCATTGCGCCAAGCCATCCTTCGTTTTTCTCAAGGCTTTCCGCAGAGGTCTTGCCTATGTATTCGATAGCGGGACGAATCTCTTCGGCGGTGACTTCGGTCGCCATGGCGTTGACCATGTCCTTGATAATGGGAAGCACTTCCTGACGGAATTCGGGCTTCATGGGGAACGGAATCTGGAACATGGTGTTGGTTCCGTTCACACGGCTCATATTGGCGCCTGCGCCGATGGAATATGTCGCACCCATCTCTTCACGCACCTTGTCGAGCAGACGCTTGGAAAGCACCTGGGAAGCCACAGTGGTGAGCGCACGGTTTTTTGCGGTGTACGGCATGTTGCCGGAGAAGGCGATGAATACCCAGCTCTGGGGAGTCTCCATGCGCGATGTGACAACATCCTCGCCCTGGCCGGCACGAACCTCGAATGCCGGGTCGACTGTGAACTCGCGGGAAGCGGTAGCCTTGTCGGCAGGCAGTGTGGCGATGTACTGCTCCATCAGAGGAACGAAAGTGGTTTCGTCGATGTCGCCTACGAAATAGAAAGTATAGTCGGCTGCGTTGGCGAGCATGTTTCGGTACATCTCCACGATGTCGGCGCGGTTGGCGGCACGCACGTCGGCGGCAGTGATGTTATGGCGCGAGGGTGCCTGATAAAGGGTTTCAAGCACTTTCTTAAGCCATGTGAACTGGGGATTCGATTCCTGATTGGCAAGAATGCCGGCATACATGTCCTGTGTTGCGGCGAACTCGCTTTCCTTGAGGTCCACGCCTGTAAACCATGCATAGATCATCTCCATCAGTGTGGGCAGGTCGGCCACGGTTGTGGAGCCTTCCATGTCGCGGCTGTAGGTCGAGTAGCTGAACTCCACGTTCACCTGTTTGCCGGCGAGATACTTCTGCAAGTCGGAGTTGGAGTAGTCGTTCAGTGCGTTGCGGCTCATTGCAACCTCGCCGAAGAGAATCGAGGGAGCCTTGCTCTGGTCGAGGGTCGAGAGGCCCTTGCCCAGTGCGCTGGCCTGGAACAGGATTTCGTTGGCCTTGAAGTCGGTGTGCTTGACAACCACCTTCACGCCATTGCTGAGAGTGTATTCGGTTGCATCCCAGGTATCGTTATGTGCGGTGGACACCACGCTGCCGGCGGCAGGGAGGCTGGGAATGAGAGGATCGGTACGGACTTCGTCCTTGTATGCCTCGAGTTCCTCGTTGTCGATATTGTCGATGGCTTCGGCGAACTGGTTCTCTGTAGGTTCGGTGAATCCTTCTTTCTTGGGCAGGAAAGCGACAAGCACGCGGTTGTCGTCCTGCACCAGGCTCTGGAAGTACTGGTTCACCATGTCTACGTTGATCATCTGGGCGAACTGGTCGAAAAGCTGTTTCTCGAGTTCAATTCCGGGAGCGGGAATATTGTCGACGAACAGGCGCACATATTCCTCGCTGTAGGATTCGTTCTCGCGGCTCTTGCGCTCGTTGAAGATTTTATCGACCTGAGAGATGAACTCGCTGCTGGCACGCTCGTATTCACCCACAGTGAAACCGGTGCGGTCGGCACGCAATACCTCGCGGTATGCTTCGGCGAAAGCCTCCACCACATTCTCGTTCTTGGCAATTACATCCAGGGTGAGGGCGCCTTTTGTCTTGGCAAGGAAGAAGTCGCCAATAGAAACGCGGGCCTGCGCATAATCGCATTCCGGAGTCTTGGCAAGATCGCTCAGTCGTGTGTTGAGCATCATCGACGCCATGCGCTGAAGATATTCAATCATGTAGTACATCTGGGTGTTGCGCATCTCGCGGGGGAGCAGTATCTCGTCGCTCTTGAAGAACATCATCACGTCGGCCACTTCCATTTCGGTATCCGAGCCGATGGCGTATATGGTGCCGGGGGTGTCGTCAACTTCGAAATACACACGCTCAGCTGCGTCGGCTGGCATGGGGATTGGTGCGAATAATTCCTTGATTTTCGCTTCGATGTAGGCGGGATCGATGTCGCCGACCACAATCACGGCCTGCTGGTCCGGACGATACCATTTGTGGTAGTAGTCGATCAGCGCCTGGTGCTCGAAGTTGTCCACAACTTCCATTGTGCCGATTGGCATGCGGTAGCCATAGCGGTTGCCGGCATAGATGGTGGGAAGCAGATTCTCGAGAATGCGCGAGGAGCCGACATTGCGCGAACGCCATTCCTCGTGGATAACACCGCGTTCGGCGTCGATTTCCTCGCCGGCAAGTGTGAGAGCGTTTGCCCAGTCGTGGAGAATGAGAAGGCAGGAGTCCTGAACCGATGTGCGTGCCACCGGAACGTTGGAGATATTGTATACAGTCTCGTCGATAGAGGTGTAGGCATTGAGATTGCGGCCGAATTTCACACCCACGCTCTCGAGCCATTCGATAATCTTCTTGCCGGGGAAGTTTTCGGTACCGTTGAAGCACATATGCTCCAGGAAGTGAGCCAGACCGCGCTGGTTGTCCTCTTCCAGAATCGAACCCACTTTCTGGGCTATGTAGAAGTCGGCCTGTCCGCGGGGAGTTTCATTGTGGCGGATGTAGTAGGTCAGCCCGTTGTCAAGCACTCCTGTCACCAGGGCGGTATCCTGGGGCAGCTGGGGCACTTGGGGAGCTTCCTGGGCGAAAAGCGTGCCGAAAGCTGCGGCGACGCAGCATACCAGCCCGCTGAAGAAGCGTTTTTTCATAATGCTTGTATTTGGTGTTAAGTTTTTTCTTTTAGTCGCTGATTCGATTCTCAGGCTTTCTTCAGTATGACGCAAAATTAAACAAAAACTTACTGCCGCGCATGTTAAATAGTGTTTACATTAACAATACCCCGCACTTATCCTATTGCGGGCACCCCGCAAACTCGCTATCTTTGGCAAAACAATCGTTTTACGACTTCAATGGCAAAAGTACTCAAATGGTCGCTGGCCACCTTGCTGCTTCTCGGCGGTGTAGCCTTCGGCGTATGGAAAATCCTGATAGATCATCGCTACGACGGCAATGCCCCCGTGAGAGTGTTCATTCCCGCACAGGCATCGCCGGCGGCTGTTGCCGACAGCCTCGGTTCCTCGCTGGGACATAAGTTCGGCTCTATGGTGACAAGGCTATGGAAACTCCAGGACGGCAATTCCGCCACCGCCCATGGCTCGTATCTTGTGCAGCCCGGAGAAAGAGCTGTAAACGTGGCGCGGCGGCTGGCCACAGGACGACAGTCCCCGATAAGGCTCACATTCAACAACCTGCGCACATTCGGCGACCTTGCGGCTCACGTAGGGTCGCATATGGAGATCGACAGCGCCGACTTCGCCGCCGCTGCCGACTCGCTGCTGCCGGCCAAAGGTTTCAGACCGGCCGAATACGCAGCCGCCTTCATGCCCGACACATATGAATATTACTGGACCGCCGGCGCCGAGCGGGTAATCAACACCATGCTCGATGCCCGCAACCGCTTCTGGAACCAGGAACGGCTGGACAAAGCGAACCGGCTGGGCCTGACACCGGCGCAGGTTGCAATAGTGGCATCGATAGTCGAGGAAGAGACTGCCAGAACCGACGAACGGCCCATGGTGGCACGACTGTATCTCAACCGGCTGGCCAAAGGCATGAAACTGCAGGCCGACCCTACGGTGAAATTCGCCCTCGGCGACTTCGGCCTGCGGCGCATACTCGCCCGCCATCTCACCGTGGATTCGCCTTACAACACATATAAAATCGACGGGTTGCCTCCCGGCCCCATACGTATTGTGGAAGGCTCAAGCATCGATGCAGTGCTCGACGCTCCTGCCCACAGCTACATATATATGTGCGCACGCGCCGACTTCTCCGGCTACCATGACTTCGCCACAAGCTACGACCGCCACCGCATAAATGCGGCACGCTACCAGCGCGCCCTCGACTCGCGCGGCATTCAGAGATAATCACAGCCGACATCTGGCACAGTTTTTGCACAAACACGATTATGAATAAAATCCACACTATAGCTGCCGCCGCACTCATGGTGGCAGGCACAGCAATGACAACAGCTCAAAACCCATTCCTGCAGCCCTTCGACACTCCCGAAGGCACACCTCCGTTCTCGCAGATCGCCGACTCCATGTGGACTCCGGCCATCGACCGCGGAATCGAACTTGCACAGGCCGAGATTGCCAATATAACATCCCAGACTCAGCGCCCCGACTTCGAAAACACGATAGTGGCACTCGAAGCTGTCGGTGCCGACCTCGACCGTGTGCTCAACGTGTTTTACCCGTTGCTGTCGGCCGAAAGCAACGACGCCATGATGGAAGTGGCAATGAGCGCCGCACAGAAACTCAGCGACTACTCCACCTCTGTGACCCTCAATGGCGACCTGTGGAAGCGTGTGGAAGAGGTTTATAACCGTCGCGACGAGTTCGACCTCACCGCAGAGGACGCAATGCTTCTGCAGAAAACCTACGACAGTTTCGCCCTCTCCGGCGCCAAACTCGAAGGCGACGACCGCGAAAGCTACCGCCGGCTCTCGGCAGAACTCTCCGAACTCACAACCCGATTCGGCCAGAACGTTCTACGCGAACTGAACACATATGAAATCTATCTCGGAGCCGACGACCTCGAAGGCCTGCCGCAGAGCAGCATCTCGGCTGCCGCCGATGCCGCTGCCGCCAAAGGACGCACCGGCGAGTATCTCTTCACTCTCGACCAGCCCGTGTACATGGCGTTCATGAAAAACTCCTCGCGCCGCGACCTGCGCGAAAAAATGTACCGCCTATATACCGGCAGGAACACTTCGGGAGAAACATCCAACGTCGACATCCTAAAGCGTATTGCCGAGCTACGACTCGAAATCGCCCGCCTGCTCGGCAGCGACACCTATGCCGCACACTCCCTGCAGCGCACAATGGCAGGCAGCCCCCAAGCCGTTTACGCGCTTCTCGACAAACTCCGCGACGCATACCGCCCTGCCCTGCAGGCCGAGATGGACGAACTCACCGAATTTGCCTCCGGACTCGAGGGAAAACCAATGCAGATAATGCCCTGGGACTACTCATACTATTCCAACAAGCTAAAAGCCGCCAAATACAGTTTCGACGAAGAGGCTCTGCGCCCCTACTTCGAACTGTCGAAAGTGGTCGACGGCGTTTTCGGCCTGGCAAACAAGCTCTACGGCCTATCCTTCACTCCTGCACCCGACATCGAGGTGTACCACCCCGATGTGAAGGCATACCGAGTAACCGATGCCGACAACTCGTTCATAGGCGTGCTGTACACCGATTTCTTCCCCCGTGCCAGCAAACGCCCCGGAGCATGGATGACAGGCTTCAAGGACCAGTACATCACGCCGGAAGGCACCAACTCCCGCCCCCAGGTGAGCATTGTGATGAACTTCACCAAGCCCGTCGCCGACACCCCGTCGCTCCTCACTCCCTATGAGGTCGAGACATTCCTCCACGAATTCGGCCACGCCCTCCACGGACTTCTCGCCGACACACGGTACAGCTCGTTGTCCGGCACCTCCGTCTACCGCGACTTTGTCGAACTGCCCTCGCAGTTCAATGAGAACTTCCTCACCGAACGCGAGTTCCTCGACAGCTTCGCCAGCCACTACCAGACCGGCGAAAAAATTCCCCAGCAGCTCATCGACCGCCTCACCGCCTCCCAGCAGTACGGCGCCGCATATGCCTGCATGCGCCAGCTCAGCTTCGGCTATCTCGACATGGCATGGCACACCATAACAGAGCCCGTGACCGATGTGGTGGAATTCGAAGCCCGCGCCACCGATGGCGTGAAGATATTCGACGCCGTGGAAGGCTCGCTCACCTCGCCACAGTTCAGCCACATATTCTCCGGAGGATATGCCGCCGGATACTACAGCTATAAATGGGCCGAAGTGCTCGACGCCGACGCGTTCGCCTTCCTCAAGAGCAAAGGACTTTTCGACCGCGAGACCGCCGACAGCTTCCGCCGCAACATCCTCACCCGCGGCGGCACCGAAGACCCGGCCGAACTATACCGCCGTTTCCGCGGCCAGGACCCCGAAATCGACGCCCTGCTGATACGCGACGGCATTGCAGTTCCCTCCGAACCGGCCGTGGCGCGCCCCGCACGCGACTGACAGCATATGGCATTTTCCGGCGCCACAACGGCAGTATTCACCGTCGATGCCTCGGCATATATTTCCGCAATCGCCAGAAAGCGCCTGCTGAGCTGGCTGTGGCTACCGGCGACATTACTGCTTGGATTGGGCGTGGCCGCCATGTACGACCATCGCTTCGCCTATCTGATGCTCATAGTCCTGTTCATCATCTACCCGATGGCAACGAGTATGGCATGGATGGCGCTGGCAGCAAAAAAAAGCCTCACACTGTGCACGAGACCCCAGCGATGGGTTTTCTCTACCAACCCTGACGTGGCGCTGACTGTCGATTTTTTCAGCTTCGGCTGCGACTTCGACAATCCCGGTGCTCCCGTGCACACCGTGTGCCTTGCCGCCGCCGACATCGAACGTTACCGGATTGCCGGACGTTATGCCTCTGTATGGCTGCGTAAAGGTGCCACCGGCACAGGACTACATGTGCTCCTGATTCCTGCAGCATCAATTCCCGGCAACATGCAACAACCGCTTTCTCCGCCAATACAATGACCTACAAGCTACCCTCGCAGTTCACAGCTTTCCAGAACGCCATGGAGGGCAACAGAATAAAAGAAGCCATCGCTTTGCTGAAAGAAATAGAAGGCACTATCCGCGACAGCGGCTTCAAAAGCGCCATCGCCTCTGCCGAACAGCGCTATTTCTTCATGCTGCGACTGATGGTATCTCCCGCCGGTTTTCCTGCCGACGACGCAATCGATGGCTTCGAAAGTGTGAAAAGCCGGCTGCGAAGGATTGCCGACGACATGGAACGCCGCCTGCGCACCGACAACGATCCGTCGCCCTACTTCTCGCAACTGCGCTTCGCCCGCATGCGCCCCGAGGAATCAGTGGAAAGCCTTATGGCCGATTACATCCAGGAGCATGCATCGCTGATGGCCGACACGCTCGCGCTCACCGACACCTCCCGGCGCAAACGCCTCGAGCAGCTTGCCTCGGACATTTTCATGCACATCTGGACCGAACGTGAGTTATCCGACGACACAGCGGAACTAATCGCCGGCATGATTCTCGATCCCGCCCTACCCGACTACGACCGCGAGATGTGGGTGGCCGCACTGGGACTTTCTGAGGAAATCGACGCAAACCGTTACAGCGTACTCGACAGAATCCGCCGCAAGGGCACGCCGCGTATCTCTGTGGCCGCACTGGTGTGGATGTTCGTGTGCATTACCAGGATAGCACGCAACGGAACATTCGATGTGCCGGTGCTCACAGGGGCAATGGCGAAAATAGCACAGCAGTCGCCCGATGAGATAATCGGTCTGGTGGCCGAATTTGAGAAACAGCGACAGACGGCGGACAAATCGCGCAACCTCGGCGAACAGCTCCGAGGATTCAGTGCGAACATAAGCCCCGAAACAGCCTCCGACCCCGAAAAACTCATGGCGGCCATGCCGGAAGGCTCCTTCGACAAAATAAAGGAGTTCGGCGAAGCCCAGAGCCGTGGCGACGATGTTTTCGCCGCCACGCTCGGCAACATGCGGCACTTCCCTTTCTTCGCAAAACCATCGGTATGGTTTCTGCCTTTCCACATGAACCGCAGCGAACTCGCCGAAATCGTCGACAGCGAAGGCGCTGGCATGATGTCGTTCATGGAAAAAATGCCCATGCTGTGCGACAGCGACAAATTCGCCCTGGCGCTGATGATTGCACAGACTCCTGCACATCTGCGCGCCTCGATGTTCGCCGGTAACTACCAGACTCTCGAAAGCCTCGAACAGTCGCCGGAAGGACGGGAAGCTCTTGAAGCCCTCGACAAGGAGAAGCCCCGCGGAGATCTGATCAACAACTACGTGAAAAATCTCGCCCGGTTCTCCAAATCCTTTGCCGGAGCCTCCGATATGGGGCTGGACAATCTGCGGTTCTCCGCAGCTGCCCTTTCCTGGGCCGGATTCGACCATGATTCCATGCGCAGGCTTGCCGACACCGTTTTCGACACCGGCAACTACCGGCTGGCTATGGACCTCTATATGGCCATCGGCAACAACGATGCCGACAACAACGACGCCGAACTGCAGAGACGCCTCGCGCGGACGTTCGCAGCGTCCAGCATGGCATTCGCTGTTGAACACTACCTGCGGGCCATTGAGCTCGAGCCTGATGCCCGCCTGGCCATGGAAGCCGCAAGGTACATAATGGACAACGACTTCGACACCGTGGCCGGCACCGACATCGACGCCGGAGAGCTGCCTCTGACAATCCTCCGGCCGTATGCGGAAATCATGTCCGACGATGTAGGATTCACCGAGCTGTTCGGCGACGCATGCATCCGCGCCCACGACTACGCCAAGGCCGTGGATACATTCTACAAGCTCGAATACATATCGGAACCGGGCGACACAAAAGCGCGTCTGAAGCTCGGCAAAGCGCTCCTGGCCAACGGCGACTACTCCGGAGCCGACTCCGTACTCGAAGCCTTCTCCAACGATGAGGATGCCATAAACCGACGCCTCGCCGTTATTGCCATGTGGCTCGCAGGAAGGCGGCGGGAGGCCATCGACACACTCATTGCCCTGGCGCGCCGTGCGCAGAATCCCGGCGACGAGATAGATGCAATGAAACAACTCATCAATGATTTCGCCGGGAAAAACCAGCCTGAGGCATCCACCCTGCCGCTGCTTCTGGAGACTGCGCGCTATGCGACCCAAGGCTCCTCCCTCGGCTCAATCCTGTGAATAATATTCATCAAACACTATAAAAACCTTAATCAATATGGTAATCCAGCGCTGGCAGTCCGTACTTCTGCTTCTTGCCTTCAACCTCCTGGGGCTTGCATTCATCATGCCCGTGGGAACAGTCGACGGGGTCGACATCGAACCCACCTCCGACCTCCCGTTCATGATTATCAACATCACAGCCGCCATACTTGCCGCCATCGATATTTTCCTCTACCGCAACCTGCCTCTGCAGATCCGCATCGCCTCCGTGACGCTGGTAATCGCAATCGGCGCCGCGATTGTCGGCGCGCTCCATTTCATGGTCACCGATGGTTTCGGCATGGTTGTCGTCGGTGGATTCCCGCTACCACTCATCGCTGCCATCTTCATATGGATAGCGCGGTCGATGATGGTCAACGACCGCAGGCTTCTCGCCGCCGCCGACAGAATCCGCTGACAGTGCATACAACACACAAAGGAGGCTGCGCCGAACACTATCGGTGCAGCCTCCTTCTATTTCATCCGTTGCGGATTCAGTCGATGTTATGGTTCAGCCTGTGCCAGTCGGCAACAGGCGGGAGCACACCCATGGCGATTACCTCGTCGCGGAGCTTGCACAGATGGCGGTAGCTGCTGTCGAGCGCTTCCTGCTCTTCCTTGGTGCCTTCCACATTTCTGTAGTGCACGCCCGAGGCATCCAGAGTGGTTTCCATGGCCATCATCACATGATGATAACGGTCGTCGTTCACATACACGCCCACAGGCCAGCGGAACGGCTTTCCACCCATGGCGGCGGCTATCATCTCCACCGAGAGATAGGCCGAGCTCTGGAACGACGAGCGTCCGCGCAGTTCGATTATGCGCTTGCCACCCTGCACCACATTGAGCTTCATCTGCTCCCAGTCGCCTATGGAGAGTTCGTCGCTGCCGATGAGTTTTGTCAGCGGACGGTCGTCGACAGTGGTTGTGGAAGCGAACACTGCCATCTGCTCGCCATGGCCGCCGTAGGTGCGGCAATTGCGCACAAGGCTGGCGGGAATGCCGAAATGCTTCACCAGCTGGTCCTGCAGGCGCGTGCTGTCGAGAGCGGCAAGAGTGCTCACCTGGCTGGGTTTCAATCCGGAATACAGCAAGGTGATGAGGCCGGTGATATCGGCAGGATTAAAAACCACCACCACATGTTTCACATCCGGGCAATACTGACGCACGTCTTTGCCGAACTGTTCGGCAATCTGGGCATTGCCTTTGAGAAGGTCTTCGCGAGTCATGCCGGCCTTGCGGGCTGCGCCTCCGGAGTTTACAATATAGGCCGCACCACGCAGAGCCTCGGCCACATCGGTGGTCCATGTGATTCTGGCACCTTCGAACGCACACTGATACAGCTCCTCCGCCACACCTTCAAGTGCTGGTGCATATGGGTCGTAGAGGCAGATATTGGGTGTCAGGCGCATCATGAGTGCGGTCTGCGCCATGTTGGATCCGATCATGCCGGCGGCGCCGACAATCACAAGTTTCTCTTCGCTGAGATATTCCATAGTATATTCCGATTAGTTCACGCCGGGCACACACCCGACTGTCATTATAACAATCCGTCGCCCAAATGGTGCGCGGCACAACGAAAAAAAGCGGGTCGCATGGCTTTGCCTCCACGCGACCCGCTTGAATCCGGGAAAAAGCGGTGTCAGTACACCAGCTCTATATCATCCAACCACATGGTGGAACCCTCGCAACCGCAGAAATAGTCGCCATAGCGGCTGGCGGATGCAACGAAGATTATATTTACCGGGCGGGCATCGGTGCGTGCATAGTCCAGCGGGATTGTAACCTGCACCATATCCTCGCCAGATGTGGCGGTTTCCATCACATGCTCGCCATAGGCGATCACGCGGGGCTCGGTGCGGTCGAACAGACGACGATTGGCAGCGCTTGTCTTCACCACCACCGACCATTGGCTACCCTTGTACTCGTCGGTGGTGCCGTCGGTGAGCGCCACATAGATAATTCCCACATCGTTGCTGCGACCGTTCAGATATCCGGTATTGGACTTGTCGCTCACCTGTGTACCTGGGCGATACTTCACCCAGACTTTCACTGCCGACGGACGGGAAGCAAACGGGCGCCCCCAACCGAGTACGCCATCGGTACCGGCAGTCTCAAGGTATTCACCGGCAAAGAGATTGCCGGCCGCAAATTTACCGATTACACCAAAACCTATAAATTTGGAAAGAAGCTGCGCCGAGCTTGTTCCGGAATGGAACACCTCTGTGTCCGGCGTGGTAATACTGTTTCCAAGCGTTGTGGCACCCTTGTTTCCGCTGTCCCAGAACTTCTTGCCGCCTTCTCCGAAAGCCAGATACACTTTGCCGTCCATATGCCAGTCTTCGAACGATGCATTGGGAAGCTGTGCAGCCACTTCGGTGGTGAACTCCATGGGGGTATCGGCGAAGCCGTCGGTTGTGGCGGCATATTCATAGGTGGTGCCTGTCTCAAGTCCTTCCAGGGCATAGGTGAACTCCGTGCCTATAGCATACGACTCCGGCGTGACAGCGACTTCCGTCCAGTCCGGGGCACCGGCCTTGCGGTAGCGGAAACCGACACTGCCGATGCCATCCTTGGATATTTTACCGCGGAGGACGGCACGGGTGGTATATACGCTCAGATCGTCTACCGCCACAGTGGTCACAGCCGAGTTGCTCACATTGATGGTCATGGTGGCGGTGCCGACGCGGCCTTCGCGGTCGGTGGCCTTGAAAGCGAATTTATGCACACCGTCTGCAAGAGTACCTGTGAACTCTTCCTCGAAGTTGATCTGCACGATGGTGTTGTCGGCTTCCGCATTGTAGTTGTTCGAGAAGTTGATGCCTGCGGCTTCAAGGGCGGCTTTCACGCCCTCGCCCATGCCGAACAGTTCCACATCGTTGCCGGATATTATATCCGTAAGGTCATCGGCGATAAGTTCCACGGCGTCGATGCGGCTGGCACTGGTTATATACACGGTGCGGCGGCCTACTTTGCCGGGCTCTGCTGTGATGCCTTCGCCGAGAATGAAGTCGTAGCCGGAAAAAGCGGGTGGCGCCACAATCTCCACCTGGGTTTCGATATTGATGGGATTGTCGTCAATCTCAATGGTGAAATATCCACCGCCTGTGGTAACCTCATGGTTGGTGTATTTGACATTGAGCACATATTCGGTAGCGGGCTTCACATCGGCGATAGCGCCTGTGAGCTCAAACGGCGCACCGCTTTCCAGAGTACCCTTAAGAGCGTAGTTCAGCACATGCGAATCCGACGGCATCATGAAATATCCGCGGTCGGCGGCCTTCTCGCCGGCAAACACCAGTTCGCCGCCTGTGTGGCCCACAGTCATGCTGATATCCTTGAGCACTCCGGCCACGCCTTCGTCGTAGACCACGCTGGCTGCCGTATTGGCTATTTTCAGCACCATATTCACATTGGTGGTGTTGCCGCGGCTTACGCTGAACGGCACATAGGCCTTGAACCAGCGTTTATCCCACGACGCGGGCACGGAATCTCCAGCCCAACCTTCGGCGACATAGCTGCCGCTCACAAGGTCGATGGCCTCGGTGGGCAGTTCCGAAGCGCTGTCATATTTGCGGATTAGTCCGCGGCTGTTGGAAATCCACACTCTGGTGCTGGCGGCCAGGTCGTCGGCAAGCGCGCGCGACACAACTTCCATGTCACTGTTCACTGTGGTGGTGAGCACGAGCTTTCCCTGACCGTCGCCCAGCCGCTGCTCATCGGAGCAGCTTGCGGCAAATGCCAGAACGGCACAACCGGCTATGATAATGCTTATCTTTTTCATTGTTCAGGTCAGGATTTGAATTTCAGTATCGCCTGCGACTGCTTCCCTTTGGAGTCAGTGACAGTTATCATAAAATCGCTTTTACCGGGATAGATATTGAGCAATGGCACAAAGTCAGTGATGTCAAAATCCATGGTAGTCTTGCCGATTACGTCGGCACCGGTCTTGAAGCCAAGACCTTCGAGACCTTCCTTGAGATTGCCCGGATATGCGAGGTCGAACTCGGAATCCAGTCCCACGCCTGCAAGGACGTCGGGTGTAAGCCCTTCGGAATCGATTCTGACAACCAGATGTGCGAACCCTTCAGGGCAGCCGATTGTCACAACGGCCGGCCCACTCCATGTGGAAGCATCGTTCTCGCCTTCGAGATTCACTGTGGTGCTGTTGAAGGTAGCGGCAGGTCTATCGTCGGGACCTGGAGGCGGAGTATCTCCCCCCTCTTCCTGGCCGGGACGGTCGTTGTCGTCGATAATCGGCTCGTCGCCCGGGTCGATGTTACCGCCGACAGTCTCATTGGTGACCTCTCCGTCGACAGTCATTCCCGACGGGTCAACGCCTCCGGTCTGTTCAGGCGGCTCGGGACCGACCTTGGTGCTGAACAATATCGAGTAATGTTCTCCGGCCTTTACATTATTGAAAGAGACAACCTTTTCGACATACTGTCCGCCGACACTTCCGCGGAAAGTAGCTACCATGGTCATGGAGCCGTCCACCACCTCGAAGTAGCCCGCGCGTGTCTCATCCGGGCCATACACAAGCGACCCTTCGTCGTTGGCAACCACTGTCACGGTGGCATCGTCGCCCATGAGCGAATGAAGTTTTTCGGTATAGGACACTGTTACTTTCAGCGACGACATAGAGGCTGTGACAACGCCTATTTCGGTAAGTTCCTTGTTGCGGATTTCGAATTTCCTCTCGCCCAGATAGTAGGGACGCTCCCACTCGGCTTTCTGCACCTCGTGGCTGCGCACTTTCACAGTGTAATTGCCCACGGCGAGAGATACAATCTCGGGCATTGCGCCATAGACGTATTCCTTGGGCTCCCCGCCGCTCTCCGGTGTTATGGTGACCAGGAAAGGCGACAGATCCACACCCGTACGGCTGATTTCGGAAGTGGAGGTGTTCACATCCACACTCATCGACGCAAGCGAAAGCTCTCCCAGTCCTGTCACCGGCTGCGGCTCCCATTTCTCCGAACAGGAAACGGCGCCCAGCGACAGGAGCGCGGCGGCTATCGATATGCTTATTCTGGTATTCATACGGCAGTCGTTTAGTAATTGAGTTTTATATCGTCGATATAGAGCTTCGAGCCCAGATGGTTGGAACCGTAGCTGATGTTATTGCTGTTCTTGCTAAGGAAAGTCCTGTCGGATGTGGACAGGAATTTCACATACACCTTTGCGGCTTTGGCAGTACCGCGTGCATAAGCAACCGGCAAACTTGCCTGCGTGTAGGTGTCGGCGGCTTCCAACGACACATTGGCCGATGCTATGGTGTTGCCGTCGGCATCGAACACGGCGAATTCGGCATAGCCGCGGTCGGCGCTGTTCTTAGGCGAGTACTTGTACCAGAACGTAAGTTCCGATGGGCGCGAGGCAAAAGCGAGGCCGCACTCGAGATCGTCGGTGGTAATGGCGCCTTCGCGTCCGTCGTAACCTGCAGGACGCGATGTGCGGGAGCTTCCAAGATGCAGAAGACCGGCATCGATTTTTTTCACAATACTTAAGTTGCCGACATTGGTATTACCGTCGCCCCACCCTACGGTCTGTATCAGCGCAGCTTTCCCACTGCGGCTGTCGTCGGTAGGCTGTGTGCCGGAAATTCTGGTATAACCTGCGTTTATACCGGATGATGTGGTCATCGGATTGTTGGTTCCCCAGCAGGTACCGTTTTCAGACTCTCCGAGGAACCAGTTTGTCCATTTCGAGTCTTTGCCGGCTTCGCCCCATTGCTCCATGTCGCTGTTGGGAAGCTGTGCGGCGCTTTCGGTAGTGAAACTGCGCGCCATGCTGAATACACCGTCAATCAGCACCTTCACCTTATATGTCGTTCCGGGTTCAAGACCGGTAAGATGCAGATAGTCGCCTTCTGCATTTCCGTTTGCCTTGGTGTATGAGCCACCTTCGGTGCTAAGGTAATACTCGGCTTTGCCGACAAGCACGGCATTGTCCATGCCATCCTCGGTTCCTTCCACGGTAACCATGGCATGGTCGGTGAACACATCGTTTTCGGGAACAACCGGCACGAAAGGTGCGGGAGCAGCTGTATACTCGTTGCTGTAGCGTGTGCCTACCCCTGCACGCAGGGTAACACGTTCAATATCGGCCGGAATTCCGCTGAGCACAAGGGATACAGAGCTTTCGGCATCAGCTGTGGCCGGCCCGAATTCCACCACAGGCACTTTGGTCCATGTGGCACGCTCGTTCTTGTATTCCACGTTGAGATATTCGCTGGAAGCAATACCGTTGTATGCCATGTTCACCGCAAGAGGTTCTCCGGGGCAGTATGCGGCAGTTCCGGTGATTTCCAGTTGCAGAGGCTTGAGAAGCAGCAGAAGTTCCACAGCCTCTGAGCTTTTGGAATTGCGGTCACGCACCACCAGGGAGAAACGGGTCGTGTTATCCGTTTTTTCACTGATATAACGGCACACCTCGCTGAAATCCAGCTGGGCGATTTCGTCGATGTTGCCGGACAGCCCTTTGGTAACCAGCCCGAAGCTTTCAAGAACACTTTTCTCGCTTTCGGTGGCATTTGCCAGATTCACATGAGCCGGCCATCCATGGGCGTGCAGCGACTCGCTGGTGGTGGTCAAATCGACCGAGGCGATTTTGCCTTGTGCGAAAATATTCATTATCAGTTTATCGGCGGCGGGAATCCCTTCCACGAATTCAACAGCGGTACCGGGAGTGAAGCCAGACACCACTACTTCGGGAGCAGGTGCATTCATCACCAGGTCGCTGATGTCGATGGTGTGCGTAACCGTTTCCATGCCCTCATCGTAGGTGATTACAAGCATGGCATCGCCGACCTCGCCGTTGTTGACATCGACGGTGACTGTGTAATGGGTCTTGGCCATTGCCTGGAAACGTGCCACCTCGTAGTCATTGCCCTTGAGGCCGTTCGGCTTGGTGAAGTCTATAGTCACCACAGTCTCGCCTGGAACGACATACACAGGTCGCGTTTCGTCGGCAACGACAACGGTGGAACCCACCGTGGCACTCCATGCGGTCATGAAATTGCGGAATGCTTCAGTGTAGTTCACGCTCACCATGGCCTGCTTGAGCGATGCCGTGAGAGAAACCGTCGTTGTCTTGGAATCCTGGATTTTCACAGGCTCGCTCCCATGGTAGTAGGCGCAGTCGAAGCCTTCGGAATCGGCGGTGCCATACCATGCCTCGAAAGTATAATTTCCTATTTTGAATTCCTGTTCGCTTCCGAAGTCGGCAAGAGATTCCCATTCGCGGCTGTAGGAGCCGTCGGCAGAGGTCATTCTCAGTTTCAGTGAAGCCACATCGGGGACGCCGCCACGAGCGTCATCCCCGCTTCTGGCCGGCTTTTCCACCGAGGCGTCAAGCTCTACGGCAGGCACAAGCTTTCCGCGTCCGCTTCCACCTCCGGGAGTATCGTCGGCGCAAGCGGTAAAGAGCGCCATCGTGGCTGCTGCCACTCCCGCAAGAAATGTGTTCTTGGTCATTTGTTGTTTCGGTTTATTGTGGTTTGTTTATTCTCCGGTATCAGTCAATTAAGATATCTGGATATGATAGCTATAACTATTACACAAATATTGGGCAAAAATAGCACAAAAAAGTCAAACTATATACAATAATATGTTCTTTTGGAAAAATAATCGGCAAAACCGTCCAATAGTTGCCGGATAAAATGCCAATAAAAAAGTCACGCCGCACCTCCCGGAGATGCGGCGTTACGTTTGAAATCCGTTTATACGATGTCCGGTAGCCTATTGCGCTGCTGCGCCGAGTTTTTCAAGCAGATGGCGCACGGCGGTGGCTATCTGCACATCGTTGCCGACGGTTGTCTCCGCCGGTGTGTTGTACACTTCCACTTCAGGCTGGAGCTGGGTGTTCTCCAGCGGTTTTCCCTCGCGGTTCAACGATGTCACCTCGGGAATGCCGAACACCAGAGAGGGGTCGATCTGCTGCTCCCACCATACGGCGGTCATGGTTCCGGGCACCGGCGCTCCCACAAGGTCGCCGATTCCAAGAGTCTGGTACACATAAGGTGTGCCGTGGGCATCGGAATAGTTGGCCTCGTTGACAAGCATCACCGATGGCTTGAACCACTGGTTGAAGGGGTCGGAGCCTATATACTGGCCACGCGGCGCATAACGCACATATTCCTTGCCGCCCAACAGAATTGCCACATCGTTGTGGAGCCATCCGCCTCCGTTGAATCGCGTGTCCACAATCACGGCGTCGCAATTGCGGTAGCGCCCCAGCAGGCGGTCGTAGGCGGTGCGGAAACTTGGGCTGTCCATGCCCTCGATGTGGATGTAGCCTATGCGGCCGCCGGAAAGGCTGTCGACAAGCTGTTCATTGCGTTCCACCCATGCCTGATATTGCAGTCTGGTGTCGGATTCGATGGGCTTGACAGTAACCACACTGTCGGCAGGGTCTCCGTTGCGACGCACTGTAAGACGCGTGGGGCGGCCGGCCTTGCCGTCGAGCAAGGGGAAATAGTCACGACCTGCCTCGATACGGCGCCCGTCGACGGCAAGGATGATGTCGCCCGGAGCCAGACGTGCCTTGGCAGCCGACAGTGGGCCACGGGGTAAAATCCTCTCTATGCGCAGTCCGTCGCCCTCATAGTCGGGGTCGAACCATGCGCCCAGTGTAGCGGTCTCCAGTGAGGGCGAATCGAAACTGTAGGCACTGGCACCTGTGTGGGAGGCATTCAGTTCGCCGAGAAGCTCGCTCAACAGTTCGGCGAAGTCGGCGGAATTGGTTATAGCCGGAAGGAAACGGCGATAGTGCTCGCCGAAGCCGTCCCAGTCGATTCCGTGTATGTCGGCATCGTAGAACTTGTCCTTAACCTGCTGCCATGCGTGGTCGTAGATATAGGCACGCTCCAGCGATGGATGCCGGTCATAGAGCGCCTCGAATTCTATAGGTTTCACATCGCCCGAGGCCAGCTCGAGCTTCTTCATGCCGCTGCCGGAGAGTATGAACAGGTTTTCGCCTTTCCTGTCGGCGATGAATCCGCCGCGGACTTCCGTGCTGAGTACCGAAGTCTCGTCGTCGCGCAGGTCGCGCACATACAGTTTGTAGCTTCCTTCCGGTGCTGCGGCCAGATAGTAGAGTTTGTCGCCTTTGGGCGACAGATAATAATCGACAAGTTTTGAGGAACGGCCTGTGAGACGCGCTATGCGGTGGCGGCGATTGCCGAGATCGAAGGCCGATGCTGCCGTCGGCTGCACACGGGGCTGTTTCTTCTTCTTTTTCTTACGGGTCGCGCTGTCGTCATCGTCGGACTCGTTGTCATCGCTGTCGTCGCTGTCGGCCTGGGCTCGCTCGGCTTCCTCCTTTGTCATATTGAACTTCTCCCATGCCTCGCCGTCGAGCGCCATAAGCACAATGTCGTCCTCGTTGCCCCAGCTGCCATGGCTGCGATAGCCATAGCGGCCGGTGGAATATGTCACGGCCTTGCCGTCCATTGCCCAGCGGGGCTCTCCATCCTCATATCCGCTTTCGGTAAGGTCGATTACTTCCGAACCGTCGGCAGCCACAAGAGCTATGTCCTTGTTGTTCCAGCCGCCAACACCTATATAATCAATCAGCAGCCAGTTTCCGTCCGGACTCCATTGAAAGGAGATGTCGCCGTCGGCGTAGCTGTAGTTGAACCGGCCCGGCAAGACAGTAGTAACCTCTTTGGTATCCACATCGATAATGCGAAGTGTAGTGCGGTCCTCGAGGAATGCCACACGTGTGCCGTCGGGACTGAATTCCGGCTGCTGGGCAGCCTTGTCGGAGCTGTAGAGCGGCTCCTCTACAATGTCGGCGGCGTAGGTGAAACTCTTGTCGTCATCGTTGGCCAGACGGCTGACAAAGAGCTGCCAGCGGCCATTGCGCTCGGAATCGTACACCAGCGAACGCCCGTCGGCGGAGAAATCCATACATCGCTCCTGCCCGGGAGTGTCGGTTATCCGCCTGGTTGTGGGGTATTCAACGGAAGTTACATAGATGTCGCCACGGTATGTGAATGCCACTTCTTCGCCCGAAGGAGCCACCGCCATATTGTCGGCGCCGCCGGTAACGATGCTGCGCAGGTGGTCGCCGTCGTAGTTGTCGGCCACCACCTCTATATCCACTTTCCGCGGTTCTTCGCCGGGCGTGAGGGTGTACACCGCGCCGTCGTGGCAGAACGCAAGACGTTTGCCATCGGCACTTGCGCTCAGGTAGCGCACCGGGTGCTCTTCGAAAGCCGTTAGCCGGGTGCTTCCCGGAACTCCCACTGTGGCGGCGTAGACGTTCAGAGCACCGGCACTGTCGCCCTCGGCCGTGTAGGCATAGCGGGTGCCGTCGGCACCGAGCCACACCGGATTTCGGAACGAGCCTTCGCCGGTGGTGAGGCGTGTGAACTCGCCGTCGCGCAGAAGATATACATCGGGAGTGCCAGAACTGACCTCATGCTTCCTGAAAAGATTCTCGAAGCTCTTGCGATTCTGGAACACTATGTCTCCCGCGGGGTTGACATCGAGGCTCTGCATAGCCAGCGACTGCAGCATGCGCGGACGGCTGCCGGCTGTATCGGCCACACAATATGTCTGGTTAAAGAACGGTCCGTTGAGGTCGGATACCGAAGGCATGATATCGGCGCTGAAAATCACGGTGCTGTCGTTGAGCCATCCCCGGGCGCTCTCAGCTCCGGAATGCGTTGTCAGCCGCACGGGCGTGCCTCCTGTTGCTGCAACCACATAGATGTCGTGGCTGCCTTCGCGGTTGCTGTTGAATACCAGCCGCCGGCCGTCGGGACTGAAAAAAGGATTGGCATCGACCGCCGGCGACACTGTGATGCGGGTGGCGCGTCCGCCTGTGGCCGGAACTGTGTATATGTCGCCTTTATAGGTGAAGGCAATCGTATTTCCGTCGGGGCTTATGGCGGTGCCTCGCACCCACAGCGGCGTTTCCTGCGCAGTCGCAGCTGTGGCGGCCAGAAAGGCGGCCGTGGCGAGTGTCAGTTTTTTCATCATTGTGGTAATAGGGTTGTCAGGGATGTAATTCCATCTCGCGTCCACGGATAAACATACGCTCAATCCATGGCGAGGTGTAGGCATAAGGTATGAACGCCAGCGACGGCACAGGCCTGGTGAGAATGAACGATGCCGGCCTGCCGGGAGCGATGCTGCCTACGGTGTCGGACAGTTCCATGGCTGCGGCACCGTTGACAGTACATGCGGCAAGCGCTTCCACAGGATTCAGTTTCATCTTTATGCAGCCCAGCGCCCACACCATGCGCATGTCGCCGGAAGGCGACGAGCCGGGGTTGTAGTCGCTGGCAAGAGCAACGGTAAGACCCGAGTTAACCGCTATTCGGGCAGGCGCGAAGGGCAGGCCCAGGAAGAAGGAGGCCCCGGGGAGCATGGTGGCGACCGTGGACGAACGGCGGAGAACATCGATTTCGTCCTGTCCTATCCGCTCCAGATGGTCGACCGAAAGCGCGCCATGGGCCACTCCCACCTGCACGCCTCCGCTTATATCCAGCTCGTTGGCATGAATCTTGGGACGGAATCCGTAGCGGGAGGCTGCCTCGAGAATGGCATCGGTCTGCTCCACGGTGAAGAAACCGCGGTCGCAGAACACATCCACATACTCGGCAAGCCCTTCGGCGGCAACGGCTGGGAGCATGTCGGCAATGAGCATGTCGACATATTCCTGCTGGCGGCCTGCATATTCCCTGCCGACGGCATGCGCCCCCAGGAATGTGGCCTTTATTTCCAGCGGCGAACTCTCCTTCAGGCGGGCGATAACGCGCAGCATGCGCAGCTCGTCGGCAAGATTGAGCCCATAGCCGCTTTTTATCTCGACCGCGGCGGTCCCTTTCGAGGCAATCTCGGCGAGCCGCCCCATGGCGCCCATGAACAGCTCGTTGTCGGTGGTGCGGTGGAGACGGTCGGCACTGTTGAGGATACCACCACCGCGGGCGGCTATTTCCTCGTAGGAAAGTCCGCGGATCTTGTCCTCGAATTCCCCCTCGCGGCTACCGGCGTAGACCAGATGCGTGTGGGAGTCGGCGAAAGCGGGAATGAGCATGCGTCCATGGCCGGAAAGGACAGTGGCTCCTTCGAGACGCGACCTGTCGAGCGTATCCATAGTGCCCATGGAGGCCACTGTTCCGCCGGGCATGGAAATCTCCACATAGGCATTGTCGATGTGTCCGAAGTCCTTGTCCATTTCCGCGCCGGCAAGACTGCGGCGCTCTTGCGGAATCACGCCCCAGATCTGGCTGAGGCCTACAATAAATATGCGCTCTTCCATTTCAGCGCATGCCTTTTACAAATTCAACGGCGGCCGCGATGTGCGGGCTCATCACAGTGTCTTCGGCGATGAAGGGAACACAGCCGCGGAAATCGGCATGAAGTTTCTCCAGCACTTCGGAAGAACGTGCCGGGCGGCGGAAATCCAGAGCCTGGGCTGCATTGATAAGCTCTATGCCCAGCACGCGCTCCAGATTCGCGACCACACGCAGAAGCTTGGTGGCCGAGTTGGCGCCCATCGACACATGGTCTTCCTGACCCTGCGACGATGGAATGGAATCGCAGCTTGTGGGCCAGCACAGGCCCTTGTTCTGGTTCACGATGGAAGCCGCGGCATACTGCAGTATCATGAAGCCGCTGTTCAGTCCCGGACGGGCCACCAGGAACGAGGGTAGCGAGCGCACTCCGGCAATCAGCTTGTAGATGCGGCGTTCGGAAATATTCGCAAGCTCCGAGAGTGCCAGTGCCAGGTAATCCATGGGCATGGCTATGGGCTGGCCATGGAAGTTGCCGGCGGAAACAATGATGTCGTCGTCGGGGAATACGGTAGGATTGTCGGTAGGGCTGTTGATTTCATCCTCGATTACCGCCGACACAAAGTTGATGGCATCGAGCACGGCACCGTGCACCTGGGGGATGCAGCGGAAGGAATAGGGGTCCTGCACATGCTCCTTATGTCGTGCGATGAGCTCGCTGCCGCGCAGGAGGTTGCGGAACACTTCGGCAGTCTCGATCTGGCCGCGGTGGTGGCGAACGGCGTTCACCTGCGGGCCGAAAGGCTCGATTCGTCCGTCGAAAGCGTCGAGGCTCATGGCGCCGATGCTTGCGGCGGCCTTCCACAGCCGGCGGGCCGAGATGAGCGCGGCCACGGCATGGGCGCTCATGAACTGTGTGCCGTTGAGCAGCGCCAGGCCTTCCTTGCTCTGAAGGGCTATGGGTTCCCAGCCGTAGTGCTGCAGAACCTCTGCCGCCGGCACCTGCCTGCCCTGCCAGAGCACTTCTCCAAGTCCCAGAAGAGGCAGACACATGTTGGCCAGCGGAGCCAGATCGCCGCTGGCGCCAAGCGAACCCTGGGAATATACCACGGGGATAACGTCGTTGTTGTAGAAATCCACCAGGCGTTGCACGGTAACAGGCTGCACACCCGAATTTCCGTAGCTCAGGCTCTGGACTTTCAGTAGCAGCATGAGCTTCACGATTTCCGGCGCCACGGTTTCACCGACACCGCAGGCATGGCTCATCACCAGATTGCGCTGCAGCTGTCCGAGCTGGTCGGACGATACCGATATGTTGCACAGCGAGCCGAAGCCGGTTGTGACTCCATAGATAGGTGCTGAGTCGGATGCCACTTTGGCATCGAGGTAGTCGCGGCAGCGCGCTATCAGTTCCAGCGACTTGTCGGACAAGGCAATGGCAGCGCCTGATTCTACAATATGTTCGACGCATGCAAGCGACAGGCGTTCGGGAGTTATATAGTGGATATTGTCGGTTTTCATTTGTTCAGAGCTTTTTCTATTGTTTCTTCGTCGCAGAGATTGGGTAGTGTCACTTTGAGCAGGGGTGTGCGCTGCATCTGGCGTTCTATGGCTGCGCGGGCACCGCTGTTGCGAGCCCAGGAACGGCGGGCGATGCCGTTGTTCACATCCCACAGCAACATGTTCTTGATTCGTTCCTCGGCCTCGGACGTGCCATCGACAACCATTCCGAAACCACCGTTGACAACCTCACCCCAGCCTACGCCGCCACCATTGTGGAGGCTCACCCATGTGGCGCCGCGGAACGAGTCGCCCACCATATTGTGCACGGCCATGTCGGCGGTGAATGCCGAGCCGTCGTAGATGTTCGAAGTCTCGCGATAGGGCGAGTCGGTGCCTGAGACATCGTGGTGGTCGCGGCCGAGAACCACCGGCCCATGCAGACGGCCATCGGCGACAGCGCGGTTGAAAGCCAGCGCAATCTGCGTGCGGCCTTCGGAATCGGCATAAAGGATACGCGCCTGCGATCCCACCACGAGCCTGTTGGCTCCTGCCTGGCGAATCCAGTGTATATTGTCGTCGAGCTGGCCGGCGATATCCTCAGGAGCTTCGCGGCGCAGTTCCTCAAGCACTTCGGCGGCAAGGCGGTCGGTCAGTTCGAGGTCTTCGGGAAGGCCGGAGGCACAAACCCAGCGGAAGGGTCCGAAACCGTAGTCGAAGAACAGCGGACCCATTATGTCCTGCACGTAGGAAGGATATCGGAAACTGCCGTCTTCCTTGGTAATGTCGGCACCCGCCCGCGACGATTCAAGCAGGAAGGCATTGCCATAGTCGAAGAAATACATGCCTGCGGCCGACAGCTTGTTTATTGCATCGACCTGGCGGCGCAGCGACTGCTGCACATGGCTGCGGAATTCCTCGGGCTGCTCAGCCATCATGCGCTTGGCCTCTTCGAAGGACAGCCCGGCCGGATAGTAGCCTCCTGCCCACGGATTGTGCAGCGAAGTCTGGTCCGAACCCAGATCGACATCCACACCTTCGGCGGCAAGCTTCTCCCACAGATCCACCACATTGCCCTGATATGCCAGCGAAACGGCCTCTCCGGCCTTCCTGGCGGCGGCGGCACGGGCAAGAAGTCGGTCGAGATCGGTGTACACCTCGTCGACCCAGCCCTGGCTACGACGTTTCTCCACAGCTTCAGGGTTAATTTCGGCCACGATTGTGACCACACCGGCTATATTGCCGGCCTTCGGCTGTGCTCCGCTCATGCCGCCGAGGCCTGCTGTGACAAACAGCATACCCGCCAGAGAACCGTCGGGACGGCGGGAGCGGCGGCGTCCGGCATTGAGCACGGTGATGGTGGTTCCGTGCACAATGCCTTGCGGACCTATGTACATGTAGGAGCCTGCTGTCATCTGCCCGTACTGGCTCACGCCAAGCGCATTGAAGCGCTCGTAGTCATCGGGCTTGGAGTAGTTGGGAATCACCATACCGTTGGTCACAACCACCCTCGGCGCCCCCGGCGATGAAGGGAACAGGCCAAGGGGATGGCCGGAGTACATCACAAGAGTCTGCTCGTCGGTCATCTCGCTGAGATATTTCATCGTGAGCAGATATTGCGCCCAGTTCTGGAACACGGCACCGTTGCCACCGTAGGTAATAAGTTCCTGAGGATGCTGCGCCACTGCCGGGTCGAGATTGTTCTGAATCATCAGCATTATGGCCGCAGCCTGTCGCGAACGTGCAGGATAGCACTCCACCGGCCTTGCATACATGGGATATTCCGGACGGAAACGATACATGTATATTCTGCCGTACTCGCGAAGTTCATTGGCGAATTCTGGAGCCAGCTCGGCATGCCATTCTTTGGGGAAATAGCGCAGAGCGTTGCGCAGTGCAAGCTTCTCCTCCTCCGGGGTGAGTATCTGTTTGCGACGTGGAGCGTGTCCGGGATTATTGTCGTAAGGGCGGGCCGGCGGCAGCTCGGCGGGAATGCCCTGCTTTATCTGTGCTTGAAAATCGGTGTCGGTCATAGCATAGTAAGGTATTTGCGCAAAGATACGAATAAGTCGAGCGCAAAGCAAATATTTGCGCTTGCCGAGCTGTATGGCTTCAAAACAAAGTACAAAGGCATAAATGACTGAATATCCCTACGTAGAGCGTGAGGGGGATTGTAACACCCACCATTCCGGCTATATGCTTGAGGTTATGATTGATGTTGTAGCAGGAGTTGCGGTAGGTAAATGCAAAATGCCACGCCTGGTGGCGCAGCATTCTGCACGTATCACAAATCTCAATCTTTCAGATGCTTAATCGGCTTAGGCTTATGTGTTTCTTTGAATCTTGGTATCGAATTGCCGTTGCGTGAATCTACGGCTATGCTTGTTCGAATCCTTGGTGCGGGAAGTGGTGGCAGGTACCTTGTGCCTGCCGCACCGGTAGCCTATGCCTCGTAGCGGTAGTCGGCGAAACGCTCCTGGAGCTTGCGGCGCGCGAAGAATATGCGGCTCTTCACCGTGCCCAGCGGAAGGCCCATGTGCTCGGCGATTTCGGCGTATTTATAGCCCTGCACGTGCATGCAGAAGGGGATGCGGTAGTCGTCGGAGAACTCGCCGATGGCGGCGGTGATCTCGGCGGCGCCGTAGCTGCCTTCCGGACTTTCGATGCCGCTGTCCTGGCTAAGATTGAGGTGATAGAGGTTGTCGGTGGTGTCCACGATTGTGGCCGCCCTTACGCCACGACGGTAGTTGTTGATGAAGATGTTGCGCATGATTGTGAAAACCCAGCCCTTGAAGTTGGTGTTCTCGGCATACTTGTCTTCATTGTCCAACGCCTTAAGGGTTGTGTCCTGAAGCAGGTCGTAGGCGTCGTCGCGGTTGCTGGTGAGCATGTAGGCGAAGTTGAGCATGTTGGCCTGGAGGTCCATGAGGTTCGATTGGAATTTTGAGCTTGCCATTGTGGTGAAATTTTTTAGGTGGTCGGATTCGATTTTCTTAACTTGCCGGAGGGGAGTTTCCCTTCCGACACTTCAAAATTAGCCGGTGATTCACTCCTGTCAAGATTTTTAATGTTAAAATATGTTTCACAACACCAGCCACCCGGATTTCATCACTTATTACATTGATATACCACGCATTACATACACCTGCATTTTGTTACATAATTGTTACATTGTAAATTTTCACCCAGCTGTGTCACTGTTTTGTAACAATTATGTATATGCAATGCAATCGCATTTGCTGATAGGTGACTTATTCAGAATCCGCGTTTTCAGTTCTTGAACGTTACCATTTTCGAATAAACGAAATTGGCCAGGGTAAACACCACATTACCCACAACAGTTGCGATTCCATAGCCCGACATAACTATTCCAAATATCAGATAGTCATGCTGCCCCAGCGGCGACGATGTTATAAACCAAACTACCCAGAGCTGCAACAGGTAACAGGCAGCGAATCCTACCCCGAATTTCACAATCTGAGGCAGATAGCTTCCATGGCTGGCGAAAGTCCAATTGCGGTTCAGCATAAAAGAATTGACAAGCCCGGCAATATAGCCCAACACATTGCATACATAGATGTTCCATCCAAGCAATGACTTGCAGATATATATCACGCCGAAAGTAACCACAGTATTGAGCACCCCCACCACTCCGTATTTCAGCAGCTGCAGTATTCTTGGAGAATTCATGGCTCTTCCGGCAAGTCGGACGGGTCGATGTGCAGAATAGGCAGACTCCACCGCCATTTCGCGGCGGCTATTCTCAAGCCCACAACGCAAACAGCACATGAGGCCTGGGCAACAATTGCCGAGACGCCCGGAATCAGCGTCGCCAGCCAGTACACCACCCCGCCGGCGAGGCAGGCTGTGGCGTAGATATCCTTACGGAAAAACAGCGGCTCTTCATTTATGAGTATGTCGCGGGTTATGCCTCCGAAGGATCCTGTTATGATTCCCATCACAACAGCCACCCACATGGGATATTCGGCGGCAATGGTTTTCTCCACTCCCACAACGACAAACAGAGCCAGACCTATGGCATCGAACAGGAATACGGTGCGCATGCCTTTCACCAATGCCTTGCGGAACACAATCACAGTGAGCAGCGAAAGGAATGTGACAACCAGAAACGATGATGTCTGCATCCAGAACACCGGAACGCCGAGAAGAACGTCGCGCACAGTACCACCGCCAATGGCAGTGACAAGTCCCACCACATATGCGCCGAACCAGTCGAAACTTTTGGCGGCGGCAAGGCGGATGCCGGAAATGGCGAAGGCCACAGTACCCAGCATCTCGATGATGAATATAAAAAGATTGCTTTCGTCCATTATTCAAAGACTTTGTCCGCGAACCTGCGCTTTGCCGTGCTCCTTCTCATGATGACGGCACAAATCGGCAAGAAAGCACCCGCCGCACATAGGCGTGCGCGCCTTGCACACATAGCGCCCGTGGAGAATGAGCCAGTGATGCGCCCTACCGAGCACCTCGGCGGGAATCATGGCAGTGAGCTTTCGCTCGGTAGCCTCGGGCGTGCGGCTGCCTGTAGTCAGCCCCAGGCGCTCTGCAACACGGAACACATGTGTGTCGACCGCCATCGCAGGCCGGTCGAAAACCACGGAAAGAATGACATTGGCAGTCTTTCGCCCGACGCCGGGCAGAGAAAGAAGGCTGTCCATATCGGCAGGCACTTCGCCACCGAAGTCCTCTACAAGCTTTGATGCCATACCCTTCAGCGCTTTGGCCTTGTTGTTTGGGTATGATACCGACTTTATATATTCGAGAATATGCTCCACGCCGGCAGCAGCCATAGTCGCAGCATCTGGGAAAGCGGCGAACAGCGCCGGAGTCACGGCGTTAATCCGCTTGTCGGTGCACTGCGCCGACAGTATCACTGCCGTAAGCAATTCGAAAGGGTTGCTGTACGACAGTTCGGTTTTCGGTTCGGGCATTTCCCGGGCAAAGCGCTCGACGATGAGCCGGTAACGCTCGGCCTGTCTCATCTGGCGGCCGCGAACTCAGCCAGGAAGCGCATGTCGTTCTCCGAGAACAGTCTGAGATCGTTCACCAGATACTTCAAGTTGGTTATGCGCTCGATACCCATACCCAGAGCAAATCCCGAGTATTCCTTTGAATCAATTCCGCAGGCTTCCAGAACGGCTGGGTCAACCATGCCGCATCCGAGAATCTCGACCCATCCCGTACCTTTGCAGAACGAGCATCCTTTGCCTCCGCACAGGCCGCAGCTGATATCCATCTCCGCCGACGGTTCGGTGAACGGGAAATAACTCGGCCGCAGGCGAATCTGGGTTTCAGGTCCGAACATCTCGCGGGCAAAGTACAGCAGTGTCTGCCTGAGATCGGCGAATGTGACATGCCGGTCCACATAGAGGGCTTCCACCTGGTGGAAGAAGCAGTGCGCACGTGCCGATATGGCCTCGTTGCGGTAGACACGTCCCGGGCATATTATGCGGATTGGCGGCTTCTGCGAAGTCATGGTGCGGGTCTGCACACTCGAGGTGTGTGTGCGCAGAAGAACGTCGGGCCGACGGTTGATAAAGAATGTGTCCTGCATGTCGCGCGCAGGATGGTCGGCGGCAAAGTTGAGACTCTCGAACACATGCCAGTCGTCCTCGATTTCGGGGCCCTCGGCTATTGTGAATCCCAGACGGCGGAAGATATCGATAATCTGCTCGCGCACGAGCGACAGGGGATGGCGGGTTCCGGTGACAACCGGCGCGGCATCGCGGCTCAGGTCGGGGCGCTCGCCTCCGGCCTGGGCTTCGTCGAGCCTGTTGCGTATTTCCGCAAGATGGTCGGTGGCGAATGCCTTGAGTTCGTTGATGGCCTGCCCTACCTCACGTTTGTTTTCGGCAGGCACATTGCGAAAGTCAGCCATCAGTGCGTTCACTGCACCTTTCTTGCTGAGATATTTCAGACGCAGAGCCTCAAGCTCTTCGTTGTTTGCAGCTGTCGCAGCGCCGATTTCGGCCTGCAGAGCCTTGATTTTCTCTATCATGGTTTCAGAACTCGGCGTTGTTGGGTGTACGGGGGAAGGGGATTACGTCGCGGATATTTGTCATGCCGGTAACGAAGAGCACCAGGCGTTCGAAACCGAGGCCGAATCCGCTGTGGGGCACGGTGCCGAAGCGTCGTGTGTCGAGATACCACCACATGTCCTTCATGGGTATTCCCATTTCCTCGATTCGAGCCATCAGTTTGTCGTAGTCGGCCTCGCGTTCGCTGCCACCGATGATTTCGCCGATTTTCGGGAAGAGCACATCCATGGCGCGCACTGTGCGGCCATCGTCGTTCTGCTTCATGTAGAACGCCTTTATATCGCGGGGATAATCGGTAAGAATCACCGGCTTGCGGAAATGTTCCTCCACGAGGTAGCGTTCGTGTTCGCTCTGCAGGTCCACGCCCCATTCCACGGGGAATTCGAACTTGCGGCCGGAGTTCCTCAGAATCTCGATACCTTCGGTATAGCTCAGACGCACGAACTCGTTGTGCAGCACGAACTCGAGACGTTCCACCAGCTCCTTGTCGAAGTGTTCGGCAAGGAATTCGATATCGTCGCGGCAGTTGTCGAGTGCGTATCCTATGCAGAATTTCACGAAATCCTCGGCAAGCTGCATGTTGTCGGTTATGTCGAAGAACGACACTTCCGGTTCAATCATCCAGAATTCCGACAGGTGGCGGGGAGTATTGGAGTTCTCGGCACGGAATGTGGGTCCGAAAGTATATATCGCACCCAGGGCAGTGGCCCCGAGTTCGCCTTCGAGCTGTCCGCTGACGGTGAGCGCTGTCGGCTTGCCGAAAAAGTCCTTGGAATAGTCCACTGCTCCGTCCTCGGTAAGCGGAAGCTTATCAAGCGGCAGCGTAGTGACCTGGAACATCGCACCTGCACCCTCGCAGTCGCTGGCGGTAATCAGCGGCGTGTTCAGATAGAAGAAACCACGTTCCTGGAAGAACTTGTGGATTGCGAAAGCCAGGGTGCTGCGTATTCGCAGAATGGCTCCGAATGTTGCCGTGCGCGGACGCAGGTGGGCTTTCTCGCGCAGAAACTCCAGTGTGTGACCTTTTTTCTGCAGGGGATACTCCGCGGGGTCGGCGGTGCCGAACACCTCAAGAGATTTTGCCTGCACTTCAAACGACTGGCCTTTGCCCATGGATTCCACCAGAACGCCATCGACGTGTATTGCCGAGCCTGTGGTAACGGCCTTGAGCTGCTCTTCGTTGAACTCGTTGAGGTCGAAAACAATCTGAAGGTTGCGCACGGTGGAGCCATCGTTGAGAGCGACGAACTGTACGTTTTTGTTACCACGGCGGGTGCGAACCCAACCCATTACGCTTACCGTCTGTCCCAAAGGAGCTTCGCGGAATATGTCGACTATTTTTATGCGTTTCATAGCTTTGGTGGAAGTTTCAATGCCGGCAATGGCATATTTGACTTGCAAAAATAGCTATTTTTCCGAAACAAGCGAAATTTTTCTACGAGAGGTCAGGCGCCTGCCGGCTCTTTGCCACAGCATTCAGTGTCACGATACTTGCGATTGAGATGGATAATGACTGAAGCAGTGAAAATAAAGAACCAGAACAACTGCGGCTCACCCTCTATTACCGGCTCCACTGCAAACTGCAACATCAATGTCACACCGACAATCAGCATTATGTTTTTTCAAAACGACTGATTATCTCATATTTATAAAATACAGCCAAATTTCTGATGTAAACCGCGGAAAACAGCAGAATCAAAATACTGGAAAATATGCTTCCTCTTATACCTGCATCAATCCACATATTGTGGGCGTAGGTGTGATATCCCTCGAATACTACTCCTTCGGCACTACCAAAGGGTTTACCGAACAAATGGGCAATTCCTGTTTTCCATAATTCGACACGTCCGCCGAGCGTATCGACAGAACCCACTCCGGCATCCCTGGATTTATATGAGTCAAATATAGCGGGACAGGAATCCGGGTGATTGTAGATGAACGCCATCAGCGCAGATATCAACACAAAGACACCCAGCTGTAATCCATTTTTCTTCAAGCTGTATGGAGGCAAGACTGCTGCCGCTGCCATGGAAACCATAGCGATGGCAATTCCGGTGCGATTTACCAGATGCACAGTGGAAAACAGAGCGCCGGCACAAAGCACCAGCAGAACAAACTTAATCCATTTATCCACCGAATCCGATGCTTTTATAAAAACCAGAGCCAGACACCCGTTGAGCAGACACAACATCATGCCGTAGACAGTCGGCTTCCTCGAGATGTCTCCGGCACTATTCAGAATCTTTCTTGATTCATTTACAAACTGCCCCGTCTCGACGGCATCATAAACATTGGCGACTATGGCAGGTATTGCAAGACACGACATCATACACAATATCAGCACGACAGCCGACTTCGGGTTATGCTGTTTCTCAACTATCAGGCCTCCCGCCTGGTACACTATGAAAGGAAAAACCGTTCCGAACAATATTGAAGATGGCGAATAATGATAGCCATTCACATACTGCCAAAAGGTGTACACAGCGGAAAAAGCGAGCAACAGCAGGCAAGCCCGATCCACTTTCCTATATTCGAATAACACTAACGGCAAAAGCGGCAGCAATGCATAGGAGCAATAATCGCGACATCCCAACAATGACAGCATGCCTACACACAAGGCGGCACAGACTATCGCCGTGCTGCCGAAATCTTTTTTCAAACCAGCCGCGTACATAACGGATGGACTGGTGCGGTCGTCGACTTCTACCACCGGTACACGAATCCGGCACGTTTCAATTCTGCCGATACCGGAGGTTGCAGTTTGTAAAGCGCAATCTCGCCGCCGGAAACTTCAGGATATCTCCTGGTTATAGCCATCCATATGCGGCGCACCGCATTTTCGAGCAATTTGGAAGGAACAGACATTTCCTGTTTGATAAGCTCTATCACTTCGGCATAGCTCACCGTGAGACCGAAATTATCGGCCATCATGGCTCCGGCAGCGTCGAAGTCGAGTCTCACAGACACCTCGAACATGTTTCCCACAGTTGTTTCCTGAGGCCACACACCGTGTCTGGCCATTATTCTCAGGCCATCAATCACTATCGAACTCTGATACTTTCCGTTCATGGCTTCAGCGGCGGTTTTTACGTCGGCGCCGGCGGTCGACGGCATTGTTGTCGGCAGCGGCGCGGCCTTTGGGTTTGCGGCCGAGTGTGTCGAGCGAGCGCGGCGGATTCTTTTCGTCGACAAGAACAAAATCGAGCTGCTTCTTTGCCAGATCGGCACGCGCCACCTGCACCTGCACTTTGTCGCCCAGACGGTAGCGGTGTCCGGCTCGGCGTCCTATCAGACAGTAGTTCTTGGGATCGAAATCATAGTAATCGTCGGCGAGGTCGCGCATTGGCACAAGGCCTTCGCACATGTTCTCATCGAGCTCGACATAAAGTCCCCACTCGGTAACACCGGAAATCATGCCGGCGAACACCTCACCAAGGCGTTCGCCCATGTATTCCACCTGCTTGTATTTTATAGAGGCCCGTTCGGCATTCGCCGCCCGCTGTTCCATCTCCGAAGAATGCTTGCACTCGTCCTCGAGCTTTGCGGCGTTCACCGAACGCCCTCCCTCGAGATAGCGCTCGAGCAGCCGGTGCACCATCATATCGGGGTAGCGGCGGATCGGTGAGGTAAAGTGCGTGTAATGCTCGAAACCGAGTCCGTAGTGGCCGATGTTCTTGGTTGAATATATCGCCTTGGCCATCGAGCGTATCGCCAATGTCGACAGAAAGTTTTCCTCACCTTTACCTTTTATGTCGGCAAGCATTCTGTTGAGTGAGGAATTGATTTCCGCAGGCGTGCCGGTTGTCCGCAACTTATAGCCAAAGGTACGGCACAGCTCGGCAAGATTAGCCAGGCGTTCGGCGTCGGGCTGGTCGTGCACACGGTACACGAAAGCCTTGGGAGTCTTCCGCTTGGGCACCGCACCTATTGCAGCGGCCACTGTACGGTTTGCCAGAAGCATGAATTCCTCTATGAGCTTGTTGGCATCCTTGCTTTCCTTGAAGAACACACTCACGGGGTGGCCGTTCTCGTCAATCTCAAATTTCACCTCGGCGCGGTCGAAGTCCACGGAGCCGTTTTCGTAACGGTCGTGGCGCAGTATCTTGGCAAGGCGGTCGAGGGTGAGAATCTCTTCGGCATATTCGCCCTTGCCGCTTTCGATAATCTCCTGTGCCTCCTCATAGGTGAAACGGCGGTTGCTGCGAATCACTGTGCGACAGATAAGACTGTCCAGAACGTTGCCTTTGTCGTCCATGGTGAATATGGTGGAGAAGGCCAGTTTGTCCTCGTGGGGGCGCAGGGAGCATATGCCGTTGCAGAGACGCTCGGGAAGCATGGGCACAACGCGGTCGACAAGATAGACACTGGTGGCGCGGTCCTCGGCCTCGCGATCGATTATGGAACCCGGACGGACGTAGTGTGTCACGTCGGCGATGTGCACGCCAACCTCCCATTTCCCGTCCGAAAGCCGGCGGATGCTCAGAGCGTCGTCGAAGTCCTTGGCATCGCGGGGGTCGATGGTGAATGTTGTCACCTGGCGCATGTCGCGACGCGCGGCGACCTCCTCTGGCGTTATCCCGTCGCCGATTTTCTCGGCAGCCTTAACCACAGATTCCGGATAGCGGTACGGCAGACCGAATTCGGCCAGGATGGCATGCTGCTCGGTGTCGTTTTCTCCGGCGGCGCCAAGTATGTCCACCACCTCACCGGTGGGGTTGTTGGCGTCGTCGGGCCAGTCGGTAATCCGCACTATGGCTTTGTCGCCATTCTTTCCGCCACGCAGTTTTGTACGTGGAACGTAGATATCGGTGGCGAGGAACTTGGAATCGGTGAGCAGGCACGACATGCGTCTGTCGACTTTCAGAGTGCCGATGAACACCTGATCCTTTTTTTCAAGGATATCCGTTACCTCGGCTTCCGGCTCGTGACCACGCACGCGCGCGGCGATTGCCACGCGCACACGGTCGCCGTTGAGAGCATGCATGCTGTTACGTTCGGCCACGAATATCTCTTCGGGCTCGCTACCTGGAGCAGCGTCGAGAATAACGCTGTTCTTGCCGTTGGAACGGCGTGAGAACGTGCCCTCGGCCACTACAGAGCGGTTGGGGCTCTTATATTTGCCGGGGGCGGTTTCTATTATCTTACCGTCGAAGGCCAGCTCGGCCAGGTACATCGCCACGGCTTTCTGAGACGCAGGGGTATCGGTGCCGATGGCAAACGACACCTGCCGGTAATTATAGGTGGCGTTTTTCTGTGCGGCTATATATGTATCCACCAGTTGTCGGAGCTGCTTCTCCCCGGGTGCTTTTCTATTCTTCTTTGACATTTTGCTTTATTTTTTTCATTTACAACGGCTGCGGGGCGCAGTTCGTTCGGTGGTGCGGCTGGCGTGCGGTACTGGATGGTTTAAGCGTCGATGTTGGCGTATGTGGCGTTGGCCTCGATGAAATCGCGGCGCGGAGCCACATCCTCGCCCATTAGCATCGAGAAGATGCGGTCGGCCTCGGCGGCATCGCTGATCCGCACCTGCTTGAGGATACGGTGCTCGGGGCTCATGGTGGTAACGTGAAGCTCTTCGGCACTCATCTCGCCAAGACCTTTGTAGCGCTGCACGGAAGTGCGTTCGCCGAATCTGGCGATGAAGTTCTGCACCTGGGCGTCGGTCCAGCAATACTCTTCGTTCTTTCCGTTCCGGCACTTGTAGAGCGGCGGCGTGGCCAGGTAGAGATATCCGTTCTCGATAATGGGACGCATACGGCGGAAGAAGAATGTCATCAGCAGGGTTGCGATGTGCGCGCCATCGACGTCGGCATCGGTCATGATGATTATCTTGTGGTATGCGAGTTTGGAGATGTTGGGAGCCTTGGGGTCGTCGTCGGTGCCGATGCTTACACGCAGGGCACGGAACATGTTGGTGATTTCCTGGGAATCGAGTATGCGGTGAGCCGCCGCCTTCTCCACGTTGAGAATCTTGCCTCGCAACGGAAGGATTGCCTGGAAACGACGGTCGCGAGCCTGTTTGGCGGTTCCGCCCGCGGAGTCACCTTCGACAAGGAATATCTCGCAGTCCTCGGCGGTACGGCTGGAGCAGTCGGTGAGTTTGCCGGGCAGTCCGCCTCCGACAAGAGGCGACTTGCGCAACACTTTCTGGCGCGCGTCCATGGCGGCATGGCGCGCCTGGGCGGCAAGAATAACCTTCTCGACAATGGTCTTGGCCTCGGCAGGATGTTCTTCCAGATAATATCCGAGAGCCTCGCTCACCGCGCTGGATACAGCGCCGGCGACTTCGCTGTTGCCGAGCTTTGTCTTCGTCTGCCCCTCGAACTGGGGTTCCATCACCTTTACGGAGATAACCGCGGTGAGGCCGTCGCGGAAGTCGTCACCGGAAATCTCCACCTTTGCGTTCTTGAGCAGGTTGTTGTCCTCGGCGTATTTCTTCAGCGTTGTAGTGAGGGCACGGCGGAAACCCATCAGATGTGTGCCACCCTCTATCGTGTTGATGTTGTTTACGAAGGAATAGATATTCTCGTTGGAGGTGGTGTTGTATGTGAAAGCCACTTCCACGGGTATGCCTCCACGCTCGGTATTGAGGTCGATTACATCGTTGATGAGCGACTCCTTGTTGGAGTCGATATACTGCACGAATTCGCGCAGGCCCTTGCTGGAGTAGAAGCTCTCGCGGCGCGGCTCGCCCTGGGCGTTCACCTGCCGCAGGTCGGTGAGTGTGAGGGTGATTCCCGAATTCAGGAACGCCAGGTCGCGCAGGCGGTTGGCGAGAATCGAGTAGTCGTAGACAGTGACAGTGAATATTGAGGCATCGGGCTTGAAAGTCACTGTGGTGCCGGTGGTATCGCTTTCACCGACAATTTCAAGGCCGGTGGTGGGCTTGCCGCAAGAATACTCCTGAGCGTACACCTTGCCGTTGCGACGGACCTCGGCGCGCAGGTATGTTGAAAGTGCGTTCACACAGCTCACGCCCACACCGTGGAGGCCGCCGCTGACCTTATAGCTGCCCTTGTCGAATTTACCGCCGGCATGAAGCACGGTGAGCACAACCTCGAGAGCGCTCTTGTGCTCTTTCTCGTGCATATCCACGGGAATGCCGCGGCCGTTGTCGACAACGGTTATGGAATTGTCGGTATTGATTGTCACTTCTATGTGGGAGGCATAGCCGGCAACGGCTTCATCGATGGAGTTGTCCACGACCTCGTACACCAGATGGTGCAGGCCTTTTTCGGATATGTCGCCTATATACATCGCCGGGCGCTTGCGCACGGCCTCAAGGCCTTCGAGCACCTGAATGTTACTGGCGCTGTATTCCTCTTTTTCGTCTATCATATTTTGTTGCTGTAATTTCGGTACGTTTTGCCCGATAGGGAGCACAAAGTTAGCTAATATTTGGCGAACAGGCAATATTTTCACATGCCACACAAAATAAAAACGCACACGCGTGCGTATGTGCGCACGTTTCCCGGGAATCCAGCTTGCCGCGATGCGGCGGGTTGACCGAAAATTGCTATCTTTGCGCTAAATTGCCTTTAATCTATTATGCGATTCGACCAATACGACCTCCACGACGACGTGCTCGACGCTCTCGACGCCATGCGCTTCAGCGACTGCACGCCGATTCAGGAGCAAGCCATACCTGTGGCCCTTGAAGGCCGCGATCTTATTGCCGTGGCACAGACAGGCACCGGGAAAACTGCGGCCTATCTGCTGCCGGTGCTCGACCGTCTTGCCGACGGCTACTTTCCCGAAGATGCCATAAACTGCATTGTCATGGCTCCCACCCGCGAACTGGCCATGCAGATCGACCGCCAGCTCGAAGGCTTCAGCTACTTCCTCGGAGTCAGCTCACTTGCAATCTATGGCGGCACCGACGGCGCCACCTTCGCCCGACAGCAACGCGGTCTTAAACTCGGAGCCGACATTGTGATATGCACTCCCGGACGCCTGCTCGCACACATCGAAATGGGCTATGTCGACCTTTCGCGGGTGTCGTTCTTCATCCTCGACGAAGCAGACCGCATGCTCGACATGGGATTTTTCGACGACATAATGCAGATTGTGCGTCGCCTGCCCGCCGAGCGCCAGACGATGCTCTTCTCCGCCACAATGCCGCCAAAAATACAGCAGCTGGCCTCGTCGATACTCAACGACCCCGCAGAAATAAAGATTGCCGTATCACGGCCGGCCGACAAGATTTCACAGAGCGTGGCTTATTGCAGCGAAGACAGCAAGCCTTCGCTGCTGCGCAAGTTGCTGACAACACCGGAGGCGGCACGAACCATCGTGTTCGCATCGTCCAAGCTTAAGGTGAAACAACTGGTAAGGGAGCTGAGGGGCTCGGGATTCAAAATCGGCGAAATGCACTCCGACCTCGACCAGGACCGCCGCGAGGAAGTGATGCTGAATTTCAAAAACGGCAAAATCAACATACTGATAGCCACCGATATTGTCGCACGAGGCATCGACATCGACGACATCACCATGGTGGTGAACTACGACGTGCCCCACGACTCCGAAGACTACGTGCACCGCATCGGGCGCACAGCCCGTGCCGAAGCCGAAGGCGCCGCCGTGACCTTTGTGGCCGACCGCGACCGACGCCACTGGTCCGAGATAGAGCGATTCCTTGGGAAAAAGGTTAATCTAAACCCGCTGAGCACCAAGAGGCGCACCGATAATGCCCCCGACAAGGAACCGGAGAAAAAGCAACGGCCCGACCGGCGGAGAAAACCGGGTGGCAGAAAACCCGCAAACAGCAAAGACGCCGGCACTCCACCGGAAACACAAGCCGCACCCACCCGGGAAAGAACCGGGGAGAATGCACCCGTGACCGACAACAGCAGAAACAGAAAACGACGCTTCCGCCGTCGAAAGCCCGCCGACAAGGAAAACATCGGCAAACAACCCGAAAAATCCGCCCAAAATGACTGAAGACCAGATTAAGAACCTACGAAAAGACACCGACGGACTGCTCACCTACGAATTTCTGGCCAACCATATCGGAGAAAGCACTCCATCCGACATCGACGAACTGATCGACAACATGATAACCGTTGACCTCACCGGTCAGTTCCTTGCCTCGGCGGCACGCTACCTGCATGCCATCGACGCAGAAGGCTATGCCCCGGCAATCCGGCGCCTCGTGGCTGCCGCCATTGACAAGGATCGCGAGCACAACTACCTCCCCGACCTTATTACGGGACTATACGGAGCCGATTATGCGTCGCGCGCCGAACAGCTGTGTGCGTCCGACGACAACTTCCGCCGCCTCTACAAACGCCTGTGCCCCACCTCGCCGCTATGAAAATCCGTTACATAATGGCGATGATGGCCTTCGCTATCTTCTGCCTTTGCGCTTGCGGAACCGGCAACGCCTCCGCCGCAGACACCGCCAACGAAAACAACAGCGAATCAAAAACTATGACCGACAACCAACCAGACACCGCTTCGGTGAAAGTGCGCATGGAAACCACCATGGGCAACATCACTCTCCTGCTCTACGGCGACACCCCCAAACACCGCGACAACTTCGTGCGCCTCGTGCGCGACCACTACTACGACGGCACCCTGTTCCACCGTGTGATTAAAGATTTCATGGTTCAGGCCGGCGATCCCGATTCCCGCACAGCCGGTGACGACACCCGCCTGGGAAGCGGTGGGCCCGACTACAAAATCGATGCCGAAATAGTTTATCCCAAATATTTCCACAAACGCGGCGCCCTTGCCGCCGCCCGCCAGGGCGACATGGTCAATCCCATGCGCCAAAGCAGCGGCTCGCAGTTCTACATTGTCACGGGCAACCGCTACACTGCCGAAGGCCTGGTCCAGATCGAGCAGAACATGCGCGCCACACAGGTGCAGAGCAACTTCAACACCCTGGTAACCGCCAACCGCGACAACATCCTTGAAATGCAGCGCAACGGCAACCGTGCCGGCCTGCAACAGCTTCAGGATTCACTCATCAGCCAGGCACGCCGCGCAGCCGAGGAAATGCCGTCGCCTCTGACCGAAGAAATGCGCCAGGCATATACCACTGTCGGGGGTGCCCCGCACCTCGATGGCCAGTACACCGTATTCGGCGAAGTGATAGAAGGCATGGACACCGTTGAGCGCATCGAGGCAACCGAGACCGGCGCTGCCGACCGTCCTCGCCAGGATGTGCGGATAATAAAGATGGAAATCATCTGATTCCGTCCTCTGCCTGTAGTCCGTAGAATAAACAAGTATTGGAAACTTTTGAACTTGACAACGGCCTGCGGGTCGTGTGCGCGACCCGCCCCGGCTCGGCTTTGGCCGTGGTGAATGTGCTTTACAATGTAGGCAGCCGCGACGAAAACCGGCAACTCACGGGCATCGCACATCTGTTCGAGCATCTGATGTTCGGAGGCAGCGCCAACGTGGCCGAATTCGACGCCGAACTGGAAGCTGCCGGCGGCAACAGCAATGCATGGACAAGCACCGACTTCACCAACTTCTATGAAGTGCTCCCGGCGTGCAATCTGTCCACGGCTTTTCATCTCGAAAGCGACCGCATGCTCGCCCTCGACTTCAGCGAAAGTTCCCTCGACGTGCAGCGGTCGGTGGTGGTGGAAGAGTTCAAACAGACGTGCCTCAACCGCCCTTACGGCGACCTTATGCACCATTTGCGTGCCATGTGCTACGATGCCCGGCATCCGTACTCGTGGCCTACCATAGGACTCGAACCCGAACATATACTCAACACAAGACTGGACGATATCCGTCATTGGTTCTACAGCCACTACGCGCCCAACAATGCCGTGCTGAGTGTGACAAGCCCGTTCCCTGCCGAGAAAATCGCCGGGATGGCCCAGCTATGGTTCGGCGACATTCCCAGGCGGGAGATAGCCTCCCGACAGTTGCCACAGCCGGGCTTCCCCACAGCCGATGTCCGCAAGGAGGTGCGCGCCGCGGTGCCGCAGGCCCGTATTGTAATGGCACTCCCTATGGATGGCTACGGCAGCAAAGCCTACTATGCGGCGGATACAATCACCGACATTCTCAGCTACGGAAAGTCGAGCCGCTGCTATCGCAACCTCGTCCACGGTCCAAGCCAGGGCCTCTTCGCCTCCGCCGACGCCTCCATCATCGGCTCAGAAGAGCCGGGACTGCTTCTTATGACAGCCACTCTCGGCGCCGAGGCTACCGATGAGAACATCGCGCTGGCGGAATCGATGATGCGCAAAGAATTCGAACGTCTGGCCAGCCCCGGCGACATAAGCACCGAGGAACTGCAACGCACCCTCAACAACTTCGAGGCCACATTCCGCTTCGAGGGCATGGACAAGGAGGAAGCCGGCTTCCGACGGGCCATGGCCGTGATGCACGGCGAGAACCCGGAGGCATGCGTGGCTGCGAAATTCGCGCAGACCCCAGCCGAAATAGCCGAGGCAGCCGCTTCGATGGCCTCAGGGCCGATGGCTACGCTGGTCTACAGGCCCCGTTAGCCACAACCTTATGAACCAAGTAATATCCGTCGCTGTTAGATTGTTTAAAACACAATCTGATGGCGACGAATTATTATCTCAAGCGTGTATATGAGCCCGCATCGGAAAGCGACGGTTTCCGTGTGCTGGTCGACGGCATATGGCCTCAGGGCGAGAGCAGAATCAAAGCCGACCTCGACCTGTGGGAAAAGAGTCTGGCACCTTCTGCTGCATTACGCTCATGGTTCCACGCCGACCGCATCGGGCGATGGGAGCAGTTCCGCGAAAAATATCTCTCGGAACTCTCCGCAAATCCCGACGCCGCGGAATTCGCCCGTGAGATGGCCTCGAAACCCACGGTGACACTTCTCTACGCCTCGCGTGACGAATCGAGAAACAACGCCGCCATATTGCGTGAATATCTCCAAAAACACTAAACTATATCTATTATGTCTTTCCTCTGGTATATAATCATCGGACTACTTTCCGGCTTCGTCGCCGGAAAACTCATGCGTGGCTACGGCTTCGGGCTGTGGGTAAACCTCGTAGTCGGTATCATCGGTGGAGTTCTCGGCGGCTGGATTTTCGGCCTCCTCGGGCTTCATGCCGGTGGCATTATCGGCAACCTGATAACATCTGTGATAGGCGCTGTGGTCCTACTCTGGATTGTTGGCGTTCTCGGCAGGGCGCTGAACAGGTAGAGGCACCCCGATACAGCACGAACCACTTGCGAGATCGTAGAAAACCGCACCCTCCCGGGCGGCCAGGTCACATAATGCCCTGCGCCGTCCGGGTTCTATATCAGCAGTAACGGCAAGAACACCTGTGCCATAGGCGGCGATTTCCTCATCAGTCGCCGCGGTCCCCTTGCCCACAAGTATAGCCAACGGAGCCACGGCAGTCGACGCCGACAAAGGATACCGGCTGTCGGTGAACAGAACGGAATGCGCGCCAACCGCCATGCAAGGTCGCACGTGTCTCACTGTCACAGAGTCGGGCACAACACGACGGCTCCGGAAATATGCCGAATAGTCGCCGCCAACCACTCCGGAACGTTTTACAGTGTACACAGTCGCACGACCGGACTCGCAGACGATGATATCGGAATCCGACAGCACCACTTCCGGCCCCGGCCTGTTGCCGGTGCATGCGCTCATGCCCAGCATCGCACAGGCCAGAATGCAAGCGCCAAGACGCATCCGGAGGTTTCTCTGCGCTATGGCAACAGCCGCCGCGACCGTGGCCACACACAGCATTGCCATAGCGGCCGGTCCCGGATACAGGCCGCCGATTATCCACTGCGGATACTTCGTGGCAATTTTGGAAATCGCTATTATAACATCGGCCATTTCATCGGCAGCACCGACAAACAGGCCGTTCGGGATTCCTGCTTCCGAGCACAATGTGGCAAGAGACGCAATAGCCATGAACACCGGAAACAGAGGCCCCGCCAAGGCATTGGCGGCTACACCGGCCACCGATACCTGATGGAACATCGACACCAGAAGCGGCATTGTGGCAATCACCACAGCCAACGAGCATGCCCACGGAGCCGCCAGCCTGTGCAGCAGCCTGCGGGAGGCAGGCACCGGATTAAGTCTCGGACCAAGATAATAAAGGCCCAGAATAGCGAGCACACTAAGCTGCAGACCCGCCGAATGAATCCAATGCGGATTTATGGCCAGCACAAAGACCAGAGCCAGCGCCAGACTGTTGAGCATCGACGACTGCCTGAAAAAGAAGCGGGCAACCAGAGCCACCGAAAGCATTGCCGCCGCACGCACCGCCGGGGCACCGAAACCCGTGGCGACCACATAGAGCCATACAGGCACTACTGCCAACAGAAAACGCCACCTGCCACGGCTGCCCCACAGCCGCAAAGGCCATAGAAGCGCCATTATCAAGGCTGCCACAACAGCCACATGAAAACCGCTGACACACATCAGATGCGCCATGCCCGAGGCAATGAAACTGGTGTCGATATTTTCGGGAAGGTCATAATTGCCAAGCACCGACGCCGCCATCAACGAAGAAGCATCATCGCCAAGACCACTGGCACCTATCGCCCCTGCTATTCTGTTGGTGCCCTCCGCAAGGACTGCCGCCGACGATGAATCATGGCCGGCCAGGCGCATCCGCCCAGGGTCGACGAAAGCGCGGGCCACAACTCCCTGCGCTCGATCGGCGGCAAAAATACCGTCCATTCCTGGAATGGCGGCATTATAACCGGCCGGCTGCATCGCGGCTGTGAAAATCATAGTATCCCCGGGAGAAATCACCGGCTGTGTTCCGCCCACTACAAGTCGTGCGCGGAAGAATGAACCGCCATACCGGACTTTCGCTATACAGCTTTGCGACGACTGGCGCCGCCGGCTCTGCTCTATGGCGGCAATATACTGTCTGCTTTCTGCGGCCAGATTTTCAGGGAATGGCCGCTGTGGATGCAGCCAGACCGCAACGACGGCCACAAACACTCCTACCGCGAAGGCAGTGGCAGCTCTGTGCCTGACAAGAAACGCCACCGACACTGCTGCCGGCACCAAAACCAGCGCCGTCGGGAAAGGACATGCCAGAACACATAGCATGCCGGCAAGAGCCATCACGCCGGTATTGAGCGAAAAAGCGCTGTCGATTGCCCTCAGAGACTGTTCAGAAGATTGCCATCCCATATTTCAAGAGCGGCAAGAGCCTGCAGATACAGCATGTCCAGTCCGGAGCGTATCCTCGCTCCTCGTTCCTCGCTCTGCCGCAGCCAAAGCGACGGCGAGGGATTATATACCATATCGAAGCAGATATTGGCCGGCCCGAGCAGATGCACAGGGAATGGCGGTGCGGTATCGACATCGGGCCAAGTGCCTGCGGGGGTGGCATTGACAACCAGAGGATAGCGCTCCAACAAGGCGGCATCGATGTCGGAATAGCCTATATTGTTGCCGGACGGCGTACGCGACACCTTCAGGAAATCGATTCCAAGTCTGTCGAAAGCAACCGCGGCCGCCTTCGACGCACCTCCTGTTCCAAGGATAAGCGCCCCCGGACGGGCTTCGCCCAGAACCGGCGCTATCGCGCCTGTAAACCCGGCCACATCGGTATTGTATCCATCCAGCGCGAGAACCCGGCCATCGTCGGCACGCCGCACCGACACCGTGTTCACTGCTCCGACAGCTTGTGCCACGGAATCCATGTAATCAAGCATGGGAACAATCGCTTCCTTATAGGGAGCGGTGACATTGAAGCCACGCAGGCAGGGATTCATCAGCAACAAGGTGTACAGTGTCGCCGGAGTAAGCTCCGGCAATTCGAACAGTCCGTAGCTTTCGCTACGGTTCTCGCGTTCGAACAGAGTATCAAAGAAAACTTTGGAATAGCTGTGACCCAAAGGACGGCCGATCAGTCCGAGAGTGCAGCCGGTTGGTGTTGTGCCGTTGTTCATTGCTTGCGCGAGGCTGCCAGTGCCCGCCAGCGTTCCACCAGGGCAGCCATGTCCGGCGGCAGCGGAGCCTCGAAGAACATCTGTTCGCCGGTGTGCGGATGCACAAACCCGAGAGTGCGGGCATGCAGCGCCTGGCGCGGGCACACGTCGAAACAGTTGTTGACAAAAGCCTGATATGTCGACGAAGGCACACCGCGCAGAATTCTGTCGCCGCCGTAGCGGGCATCGTTGAACAACGGATGGCCTATCGAACGCATGTGCACTCGTATCTGGTGTGTACGGCCGGTTTCGAGCACGCACCGGACAAGCGACGTGTGGCCGAAATCCTCCACTATCGAGTAGTGCGTTACTGCTCTTTTGCCTTCAGGACCGTCGAGAGGATATGTTGTCATCTGAAGCCTGTCGCGTGTAGAGCGTCCGATATTTGTGGCCACTGTTCCTTGGGGCGGTTCGGGATGCCCCCATGCCAGGGCGAGATATTCGCGGCGCGTCGTCTTGTTGAAGAACTGACGCCCGAGATCGGTTTTCGCGTCCGGAGTCTTCGCCACAACAAGCAAACCCGAAGTATCCTTGTCGATGCGGTGCACCAGACCCAGACGCGGGTCGTTGACATCGTAGTCGGGAGTGTCGCGGAAATGCCATGCAAGGGCATTCACAAGAGTGCCGTCGTAGTTGCCGTGGCCCGGATGCACAACCAGCCCCGCAGGCTTGTTCACCACAAGCACATACCGGTCCTCATACACGATATCCAGCGGAATATCCTGAGCCACAATTTCGAACTCGTATCGCGGCCGGTCCATCACTACCTGCACCACATCGAGCGGCTTCACGCGGTAGTTGCTTTTCACAGGCCGTCCGTTCACAAGGATGCACCCTGCCTCGGCGGCCTGCTGCACACGGTTGCGGGAGGATTTCTGCAGACGCTCGACAAGAAATTTGTCGACGCGCAGCAATGCCTGCCCCTTGTCGGCCACAAAACGGAAATGCTCGAAGAGCTCGCGACCATCGATTTCTATTGTCGCATCGGCTGAAGCAGGTGCTTCGGAGCCGTCCTGAAGGTCGAAAACGTTGTCGGTCATTCCTGCATGGACAATATATCTATTTCACCCATCAGATCCGCCTCATCCATGGCGAGGCTGTCGACAGACACTACGGGGCCGGAACCTATCGAAAGCGTAACAGTGGAAGTGACCGGAATCACCGAGCCGACATTGACAGGAGTATCGCCATAGCGCGCACCCATCACCAGGTCGGGAAATTCAGAAGGCACGGTCTCCATTCTGATATCGCTGATACCTATCCCGCGGAGATAGCTTATTGCCTGGCGCGACGAAACATTTCCGCTCAGAGGCATCGATATGGTAACCTGTTTGGGCGAGAATGCGGTGACCGTAACATATACCTGCCGTCCCTGCTTGACCACGGCACCTGCCTTGGGCCATGACTCTATCACAGTTCCCGGAGGCATGTCGCGGTCGTAGACAGAATCGTTGATTTCGATAGCCAGGCCGTTTGCGCCCAGGCGCACCGATGCCTCGCTGTAGGGCATGTTCTTTATCTGCGGAACCACGGCCGTGGAACCATGCATAGTCCAGTAGTCCAGAAATATCATCGCCCCCCAGAGCATCACGAGTGTTACCAGGGAGATGAGTATGAAAGTGCTCAGAATGCGATGGCGACCATAGAAGTCGCGCAGGGAGAATTTCTTATTCGGCATATCGTATAGTCCGGCGGCAGAAAACACTGCCGGCGTGTGCAAAATTAGCTAAAAGGCACGGTTGTGCAAAAAATTTGTCGCTATACGGCAATGCTGAATCTTCATCTTACATATCCTCCAATGTCAGCAGTCGGGTTTCAATATAACTCTATTACAATAATTACTATTTTGTCACCTCAGTAATTATTACCACGGTGACAAAGCTATTAAAACTCTTTGAAACGACCAATTCCCATTGGGATATTTGTCTGAAAACCGCTGTTAATTGCCTGTTGACTCCACATTAAGTTTTTTTTGCTTGACACTGTTTGCCGGCCGCCGGGGAATTGTTAATTTTACAAACTTATTTGCAACACACTCTGACATGGAATACAACAAGCACAGATATTGTGTGATAATGTGCGGAGGCATCGGCAGCCGGTTCTGGCCCTACAGCCGCGCACGCCTGCCCAAACAATTCATCGACTTCCTCGGCACCGGCCGCACCTTGCTTCAGATGAGCTACGACCGCATTTCAGGCATCGTTGCCCCATCGAACATTCTGGTGCTCACCAACGAGCGGTATGCCGACCTTGTGCGCCAGCAACTGCCCGAGCTTTCCGACGAGCAGATACTGTGCGAGCCCGCAAGGCGCAACACAGCCCCCTGCATCGCCTGGGCCGCATGGCACATCGCCGCACGCGACCAGGAGGCATCGATGATAGTATGCCCTGCCGACCACCTCATAACCCGCGAGGACAAATTCACCGCCAGTGTGCTCAACGGTTTCGCCTTTGTCGAGGCGAACGAGGCTCTTCTCACCCTCGGCATCACACCCACCCGACCGGAAACCGGTTATGGCTACATACAGGTAGGCGAGCCTGTGTGCGGCGACATCTCCAAAGTGAAGACTTTCACCGAAAAGCCCGACCTCGAGCTTGCCAAAGTGTTCATGGCATCCGGAGAGTTTTTCTGGAACTCGGGCATATTCATGTGGAGCTGCAAGGCCATCCGCAAAGCCCTGCGCAAATGCATTCCCGACATATCGCGGGTGTTCGACTCCACCGACGACGACACCTACCTTACCATCGACCGCGAGCGGATGTTCATAGAATCGGCGTTCCCGTCGTGCGTGAGCATCTCCATCGACTATGCCGTGATGGAGAAAGCCGACAATGTGTTCGTGCAGACAGTATCGTTCGGCTGGAGCGATGTGGGCACATGGAGCGCCCTCTACGACCTTTCGCCGAAAAACAGCGAGAGCAACGTGACACAGAACTGCAACGTGCTGTCCTACAACAGCTCCGGCAACATCTTTGCAGTGCGCGGCGAAAAACTTGTGGTTGTGGACAGTCTCCAGGATTATATAATCGCCGAAGCCGACGACGTGATTCTGATATGCCCCAAAGCCCGCGAACAGAAAATCAAACAAATGGTAACCGACGCCCGACTCAAATTCGGCGACAAATACGAATAACACAATGTCCATCGACAACATACTCTGCCAGGCAGTCGCCAAAGCCCTTGGCGCACTCTACGGCCTGGAAACCGAAGCCGGCAGCATAAGCCTGCAGGCCACCCGCCGCGAATTCCGCGGCAGCCACACACTTGTTGTTTTCCCCTGGGTGAAAGCCGCACGCAAAAGCCCCGAGGCCGTAGCCGAAGAAATCGGCAAATGGCTCAAGGAAAACGAGCCGGCAGTGGCCGACTACAACGTGGTGAAAGGCTTCCTCAACATCGAGGTCGACCCCAAGGTGTGGAACAGCGTACTGGCCGCCATTGTGGCCGACGATAATTTCGGTATCACCGAAGCCGGCCCCGACAGCCCGCTGGTGATGGTGGAATATTCCAGCCCCAACACCAACAAGCCGCTGCACCTCGGCCACCTGCGCAACATCCTTCTGGGAAGCTCGCTGGCAAAAATTCTCGCAGCCGGCGGAAACCGCGTGGTGAAGACGAACATCGTCAACGACCGCGGCATCCACATCTGCAAGAGCATGCTCGCATGGAAGAAATGGTTCGACGGCCGCACTCCCGCCGACTGCGGCATAAAGGGCGACCACCTTGTGGGCGACTGCTATGTGGCTTTCAGCTCACATCTCAAGGAAGAGGTGGAGAAACTCATGGCCTCCGGAATGGACAAAGACCAGGCCGAAGCCGCAAGCACGCTAATGGCCGAGGCACGCGAGATGCTGCGCCTGTGGGAAGCCGGCGACCCCGAAGTGCGCGCACTCTGGGAAATGATGAATTCGTGGGTCTACGAAGGCTTCGACCAGTCGTACCGGCGCATGGGCGTGGACTTCGACAAAATCTACTACGAAAGCCAGACATACCTCGACGGCAAGGCCAAGGTGCTCGAAGGACTTGAGAAAGGCCTTCTGTACCGGCGCGAGGACGGTTCCGTATGGGCCGACCTCACCGCCGAAGGCCTCGACCACAAGCTGCTGCTGCGCTCCGACGGCACTTCGGTATACATGACCCAGGACATCGGCACCGCCAAGCAGCGCTTCGACGACTACCCCATCGACCGCATGATCTATGTTGTGGGCAATGAGCAGAACTACCACTTC
>DKUJ01000020.1:0-3478 GCA_002490635.1 Porphyromonadaceae bacterium UBA7207 | reverse complement strand
GGCAATGAGCAGAACTACCACTTCCAGGTGCTCTCCATACTGCTCGACCGCCTCGGCTTCAACTGGGGACGCGACCTCGTGCACTTCTCCTACGGCATGGTGGAACTCCCCGAAGGCAAGATGAAGAGCCGCGAGGGAACCGTGGTCGACGCCGACGACCTCATGGAGCAGATGAAAACCGACGCCCGCGAGGTGTCGGCACAGCTTGGCAAACTCGACGGCCTTTCGGAAGAAGAGACCGAAGCCATTGCCGAGACCGTGGGCATGGGCGCGCTCAAATACTTCCTTCTCAAGGTCGACCCACGCAAGAACATGGTGTTCAACCCCAAAGAGTCCATCGACTTCAACGGCAACACCGGCCCGTTCATCCAGTACACCTACGCCCGCATCCGCTCGGTGCTCCGCCGCGCTGCCGAGGCAGGCTTCGGCAGCACCGGCTTCGACTCCGCAGTGCCAAACGAAAAGGAAAGCGACCTCATCCAGCACCTCGCCGACTTCCCCTCGGTGGTAGCCGAAGCCGGCCGCACATTCTCTCCGGCGCTTATAGCCAACTACACCTACGACCTGGTGAAGGAATACAACCAGTTCTACCACGACTGCCCCATCCTGCGCGAAGAGGACTCGGCCGTGCGGTCGCTGCGCCTGGCCATCTCCGAGGCAACAGCACACACCGTGCGCACCGCCATGGGTCTGCTTGGAATCAACGTGCCCGAACGAATGTAATCCAACAATTGTTAATAGCATGAACGACCATAATCATAACTATGTATCCCGACTATAATTCCCCTCAGCAATACCAGCAATATCCCGCCGACACCGCACGGGTGGGCTCGCTGGTGAACAGCACCATGAAGCGGGTCTACTTCAAGATGACCCTCGGCCTTATCGTAACCGCAGTAGTCAGCCTTCTGTGCACCGCCCCCGAATACCTGCAGTTCGTGCAAAGGAACGGCTGGGTGTGGCTGGCGCTGATAATCGCCGAATTCGGCATCGTCTTCGCCATCTCCGGAGCCATCCGCCGCATCAGCACACCTGTGGCCACACTGCTTTTCTACGTCTTCGCCGTAATCAACGGCATGATGCTCTTCACCATTTTCTACGCCTACAGCCTGTCGGCAATCACAAAGACATTCTTCATAACAGCCGGCACGTTCGGCGCCATGAGTGTCTACGGCTACTTCACCAGCCGCGACCTCTCGCGCATAGGCAGCTTCCTCACCATGGCTCTCTTCGGGCTTGTCATAGCCATTGTGGTGAACTTCTTCGTCCGCAGCAGCGCCCTGGACTGGATTATCTCCATCGTGGGCGTGTTCATCTTCGTGGGACTCACCGCCTGGGACACCCAGCAGGTGAAAACCATGGCAGAAGTCACTCCCTCCGACCAGGCAGGACGCCTCTCGACCATTGGCGCGCTCACACTCTACCTCGACTTCATAAACCTCTTCCTCTTCCTTCTGCGCATTTTCGGAGGCAACCGCGACTGAGAAACCGTTTAAGCACCACATGCTATAATTTCGAAGGCGCGAAGTTCACACTCCGCGCCTTCGCTGCAATCCAATCATGAGCACATTTGGCAAATACATTCCTCACTACCGTGAGATTCTGCGTCTCGGCGGCCCGCTTTTTCTGGGGCAGTTAGGCTCAATCGCCGTAGGCTTCGCCGACAATATCATGGTGGGACACTACTCCACCGGCGCATTGGCTTCGGCCTCTTTCGTGAACAACTTCTTCAACGTGGCCGTGTTCTGCTGCATCGGGTTCGGCTATGGCCTCACCCCTCTCATCGGAGCTTTGTTCTCCCGCGAAAAAGACTACGACATAGGCCACTACGCGCGTATAGCCCTGCGGGTGAACGTAATATTCACTGTGGTGATATCCGCAGTGATGCTTATGATATATTTCTGCCTTGGAAGCATGGGGCTGCCGCCGGAACTGATGCCTCTCATCCGCCCATACTATCTTATAGTCCTCGCCGGCATGATTCCGGTGAGCGTCCTCACCGTGTTCTCGCAGTGGTGCTTCGCCATAGGCAACACCGCCACCCCCACATGGATAATACTTGGCGCCAACGTGCTCAACATCATTGGCAACTACATGCTTATATTCGGCAATTTCGGCGCGCCCGAGCTGGGACTGTTCGGCGCCGGCGTGAGCACCCTTGCCTCGCGTGTGCTCTCCATGGTCGCCATGGCCGCATACATGCTCCTGCGACGCGACTACCGCCGCTACCGCGACGGCTTTGCCGACAGGCGCAACGGCGGCATATCCCGCAAAGTCCTGCACACAGGCTTCCCGGTGTCGATGCAGATGACCTTCGAGACCGCCGCCTTCTCCGGCTCGGCCATCATGGCGGGCTGGATCGATGCCATTTCGCTGGCCGCGCTCCAGATTGTCGTTATCAGCGGCATGTTCGGTTTCTGCATCTACTACAGCATCGCCGGAGCCATGGCTATCGACGTGAGCCATGCAGCCGGCAATGCCGACAACGCCGCCATGCGCCGCTCGGCATGGGCCGGATACCATATCGTGATCGTGGCCATGATTGCCGCCTGCGGCCTGTTCATATTCGGCGGCAGCAACATTATGGGGCTGTTCACCGACGATGCCGCGGTGCTGTCCCTGGCCGTAACCCTCATATTTCCCCTGGTGCTGTACCAGCTCGGCGACGCCACCCAGATAACCTTCGCAAACGCCCTGCGCGGCACCTCAAGGGTGATGCCCATGCTCTACATCGCTTTCGTGTGCTATGTTGTGGTAGGGCTGCCGTCGACCTATCTGCTGGCCTTCGTCCTCAACCTCAAGCTCTACGGCATCGTGCTCAGCTTCTCGGTGAGTCTCTTCCTGGCCGCCACGTTATATCTGACATATTTCCTCAAGGCGACAAAATCGAAATCGCGCTACTCCGAAAACGAGAAATTGCAGTGCATATGAAATCGAAATTAATTGCGCTTATATTGCTCGGCATCGGCGCTATTGCCTTTCTTGCCGGTTCGTATGGCATATACCAGCTGTACGACAAATCGGGCGAAATGGAACATACAACAGGCGTGGTAACGCACATGAAAACAGAACGGATATATCGCAACCGAAAGCAGATATACAAACACACAGCACTCATCCGATACCAGACAGAGCACTACCCCACCCACGTCAGAAAAGAATTACACAATCCATTTATCTTTCAGGGAAGCGAAATATCCTTGTGGTACAATCCTGAACACACCGAAGAGGTGATAATTCCTTTCGAGGACGGAATCGCGAGCGGGGGCACATTGATTCTTGGTGCGGTGTGTCTTTTTTTGGGAATCGTAACTGCCAAGTTCAAAAAAAAGCCTGTAGGCACATAAACATACAGCCAGCCAAAAAAGCATCGGAGATGCTTAACCTCTTGAAACCCCACCTTTACGAAGCAAAGCAGAGTTAGATGGGGATAACAGACGAACAATCATAGGATTAGGTCGGAGACCTTGCACTTTCG
>DKUJ01000001.1:3894-48553 GCA_002490635.1 Porphyromonadaceae bacterium UBA7207 | reverse complement strand
ACTTACTTGGAAAGGATTGTGTGGGCTTGGAGGTTGTCTATCAACGATTGTTGAGCAACCTGTTATATTCTAAACTACCTGTGAAGGGCAGTTGTTCACCGCAGTGGCTTTTTACGGCTCTGTAATCGTTGAGTTTATCCGTTCAGGTACAATCTTTCTATGTCTCAGCAGAGGCGCATCCTGTACTTCTGAATCAGTTTGGCCAGTCCCGGGTTGTGTTCCACCATGTGCTCGAGCACCCTTTGCTCCGACCAGTATGTCGGTGGCAGGTCGCTGTCGTCCACGGTTATCTCGAAGTCGAAATCGTCGTTCTGCAGTTCTTTTCTCAGCGCCTGCACAATCCGCGGCTTTATGGCAGCTATGGTGTCGGCCTGCAGAGGGGCGCCCACGACCATACGGAAGTCTCCGCCGGGGTTGCGCACGGGCATGAACTCACCCATAACGCTTGCCGGCAGGGCTTCGATGCCGGGCGATGCCGCGAACCGGCGCCAGGCCGTGGCCAGTTCGGCGTCGGTGAAATCGCGTCTGGCGTGTTGCACGGTGTCGCCGGCCACGGTGTCGGCGGGTTTCTGTGGCTCGGGCTTGGGCGCGGGGCGAGCCGCCAGTCCGGCGCTGATGGAAAAGGCTCCGCTGGAATATGTTGCCGCGGGTTGCTTTGCCGTTGGCTGTCTGGGAGCCGGAGGTTTCGTTGCCGGCATTGCCGTGGGCGTTGGGCTGGCGATTGCCGGATATGTATCGTTGGACGGAGCGGCAGTTGGCACGGATGTGGTGGAATTCGTGGTTGCCGCAGGAGAAGCCGCTTTCAGCGGCAGGATCCGCCCCTCGTCGTCTCCCTTATCTTCCGGCGAGGGGCTGAGTAATTGGCACAGCCTGATGAGCGTGAGCTCTATTAGGAATTGCTTGTTGGAGGCGGCGCGGAAATTGAAGTCCGCGCTGTTGCACAGCTCCATGGCTTTGTAGATGAACGTGGGATGCAGTTTCGCTCCGCGTTCGGCCATCTGGGCCCGCATGTCGTCGGGGAGTTCCACCAGCGATATCGTTGCCGGATTGGCGGCTGCCATGAGGTCGCGCAAGTACAGTCCCAGGCCGTTGATGAAGAACTGGGAGTCGAAACCTTTGTCGCGCACCTCCTTGTAGATGAGCAGCGCCGCCGGGACATCCTGTGCCAGGAAGGCATCGAGGAGCCGGTTGTAGTAGGTGCTGTCGAGTACGTTCAGGTTGGCTATGGTGGCCTCGTATGTGATGTTGCCCCGGGTGCATGCCGCCACCTGGTCGAAAATGGACAGTGCGTCGCGCATGGCGCCGTCGGCCTTCCGGGCAATCATCGCCAGTGCCGCCGGTTCGGTGGTTATGCCTTCGCGCGAGGCCACGTTGCCGAGGTGCGCGCACATGTCGGCAACGCTGATGCGGTTGAAGTCAAAAATCTGGCAACGCGAGAGAATGGTCGGCAGAATCTTGTGTTTCTCGGTTGTTGCGAGAATGAAGATGGCGTGAGCCGGCGGCTCCTCGAGGGTTTTGAGGAATGCGTTGAAGGCCGCCTGGCTTAGCATGTGCACCTCGTCGATGATGAACACGCGGTATCTGCCGGTTACCGGAGGCACCATCACCTGGGCGATGAGGTCCTTGATGTCTTCGACGCCGTTATGAGAGGCGGCATCGAGTTCTATTATGTTCAGGGAGCGTCCCTGGTCGAACTGGCGGCAAGAGTCGCAGTGACCGCAAGCCTCGCCCTGTGGTGTGCGCGAGCTGCAGTTGATAGTCTTTGCAAAAATTCTGGCACAGGACGTCTTTCCCACCCCCCTGCCTCCGCAGAAGAGATAGGCGTGAGCCAGCCGTTGGCTGGCTATGGCGTTCTTGAGCGTGGCGGTGAGCGATTGCTGCCCCACCACACTTTCGAAAGTCGAAGGCCGATATTTCCGCGCGGATACGATATATTGGTCCATTTGCGGGAGGTGTTTTTAATTTCAGGCAAATATAGCAATTTTGGCCGCTCGGTTCCAGCAAATAAATGTTAACAGGTGACAAAGCGTCAACTGTTCCGTTAACAGATATTTTATGTTTTATACTTTGTTTTGTTTTGCCATTCCACGGGTTTGCACTACTTTTGTGATATATAAGACAGCTATTTCTGCACTAATCAACAACCAGGCGCAGGTTTATGGCGCCACCAGTCTATTAACATGAAAATAACACTGAAATCAGCGGTAATAGTGCTGTGCCTTCTGGCCTCGGTGGCCACGGCGGCAGCGGAGGTAACGGTGGGTGCGGCACGCACCGGCGAGTATGTGCCCGGCCTGCGCGGCAAGCGTGTGGCTCTGTTTTCCAACCATACCGGCATGGTGGGCGACCGCCACACTCTGGATATCATGCTTGAGAACGGGCTTGATGTAGTAACTCTTTTTTCGCCCGAACACGGTTTCCGCGGCACGGCCGATGCCGGCGAGCACGTGGGCAGCGGTGTGGACGAACCCACCGGAATACCCATAGCGTCGCTTTACGACGGCACCGGCAAGCGTATTCCTGCTCCCGAGGTTATGAACGGCCTTGATGTTATCGTTGTGGATATCCAGGACGTGGGTCTGCGCTACTACACCTATTACTGCACGATGATCGACCTGATGAATGCCGCCGCCCAGTACGGCAAGGAGGTGGTGGTGCTCGACCGCCCCAACCCCAACGGCATGTATGTGGACGGCCCCGTGCTCGACATGACCTACCAGAGCGGTGTTGGCCGCCTGCCCATTCCCGTGGTCCATGGCATGACTCTCGGCGAGCTTGCCCGCATGGCCGTGGGCGAGGGATGGCTCAAGAACGGCGCCACAGTGCCTCTGAAGGTGGTGCCCTGTCTGGATTATACCCACCAGACCCGCTACCGCCTTCCGGTGGCTCCCTCGCCAAATCTCCGGAGCATGCTCAGCATCTATCTCTACCCGTCGATATGCTACTTCGAGGCCACTCCCGTGAGCCTCGGTCGCGGCACCGACAAGCCGTTTGAAATATACGGGCACCCCGACATGAAGAACCGCGACTTCGAGTTCACTCCCCGCAGCGTTCCCGGAGCCAAGAATCCTCCGCAACTGGATGTGCTTTGCCACGGTGTGGACCTCAGCGGGCTCGACGAGGAGGAAGTGATAGCCAAAGGAATCAATCTGGAGTATCTTATCGATGCCTATGGCGATGTGGGCGGCGAGAACTTTTTCCGCAGCTTCTTCGAGAAGCTTATCGGCCGCGGCGATATCCGCGCGATGATCGAGAGCGGCAAGAGCGCCGATGAAATCAAGGCCACCTGGGCCGACGACGTGAAGCGCTTCCGCGCCCGGCGTGCGCCCTATCTTATATATCCCGAATAAGAAACTGTCTGGAACCAATATCCTCATATAAATTCAAACAGTTTCCAAGAGTATGGTACTCTGTGAAGTAATACCCTTCAAGCAATGAACGACGCACTTATTGTCATCGGCACCATCGCAGGATATTTCGTGCTGCTGATGCTGATTTCCCACTTTGCCTCGCGGGGCAGCGACAACTCCACATTCTTCACCGGCAAGCGCCAGACCCCCTGGCCTCTGGTGGCTTTCGCCATGATCGGCGCCGCCATTTCTGGCGTTACATTCATTTCCGTGCCCGGCATGGTGGTGGACAAGGGCTATGCCTACCTCCAGATGGTGCTCGGCTTCATCGTGGGCTATTTCGTGATAGCATTCCTGCTTGTGCCCATGTTCTACCGCCGCAACCTTATATCCATCTACGGGTACCTCGAGGATCGCTTCGGACAGCGGACCTACCGCACCGGCGCATGGTTCTTCTTCGTGAGCAAGATGCTCGGTGCCTCCGTGCGCTTTCTGGTTGTGTGCGTCGTGCTCCAGGGGCTGGTGTTCGATCCGCTGCATATCCCGTTTGTATTCACGGTAATCGTTGCCATAGCGCTTATATGGCTCTACACCGTGCAGGGCGGTGTGAAGACGCTTATCTGGACCGATACCATGAAGAGTTTCTGCCTGATTATGTCGGTGGTGCTGTGCATCTACTTTGTGGCAACCAATTTAGGTATGGATTTTTCGGCGATGAGCACGGCCATAGCTTCGCATGAAAGCTCGCGGATGTTCTTCTTCGACGATCCCAAGGCTTCCACCTATTTCTGGAAGCAGTTCCTCGCTGGTGTGTTCATGGCCATAGCCACCAACGGTCTGGACCAGGACATGATGCAGCGCAATCTTGCCTGCCGCAATTCCGGCCAGAGCCAGAAGAACATGATTGTGAGCGGCGTGGTGCAGTTTTTCGTGATTGCCTTGTTCCTTCTCCTGGGCACGCTGATGCTCATCTACATGGACAGCAAGGGAGTGCGGCGCCCCGAGAAATCCGACGAGATTTTCGGCATGATAGCTTTCCACAGCGAAATGCCTGTAATCGTGGGCATACTCTTTGTGCTCGGACTAATCGCTGCCGCCTATTCCGCCGCAGGTTCGGCGCTGACTTCGCTTACGACCTCGTTTACCGTCGACCTTCTTGGCGCGCACAAAACCAAGGACGAAGCCGCGCTGACACGCACCCGCAAGCGTGTGCATCTGATGATGTCGGCGCTCATGGGCATCATCATCATAGCTTTCTATTACATAAGCAACCAGGATGCCATTTCCGCGGTGTACACACTGGCTTCCTATACCTACGGTCCCATCCTCGGCCTGTTTGTGTACGGCATGTTCTGGAAGAAGCCCGTGCGCGACCGCTTTGTGCCTCTGGTGTGCATCGCGGCGCCTGCTCTCAGCTGGGTGCTCCAATGGTGCCTTAAGGAATGGACGGGCTATGAGACGAGCTTCGAGCTGCTGATTATGAATGCCGTAATCACTATGGCAGGTCTGCTGTGTCTCTCCATAGGCCATAAGCCGGTTGCCTCACCCGGAAAAGCTGTAGCCTGATGGCCAAGGATCTTCTGCAACGCTACATCTGGCTGGTGGACACCATAAGGCGCCACGGCCGGATGTCGCGCGGTCAGATCGACCAGCTGTGGATGCGCACTTCGTACTCAGGAGGCAATCCCATGCCCCGGCGGACGTTCTACAACTACCGGCAGGCTGTGGAAGAGCTGTTCAACATAGAAATCAAATGCGATTCCGCGACGTTCGACTACTACATAAGCGACATCGGCGACAGACACAACGAGGGAGTTACCAACTGGCTGCTGAACACGGCTGTAACCAATGAGCTGCTGGCCGGGTCCAGGGCTGTGGCCGACAAGATTTTTCTGGAGCAGGTGCCTTCGGCCCGCGAGTTTCTGGCGCCTGTGATAGAATCGCTGCGCGACAACAGGCCTATCCGTTTCGACTACCATGCCTACGGGCGCGTGCTGCCCTCGGAAGGTGTGGTGGTAGAGCCTTATTTTCTGAAAATCTTTCGACAGCGGTGGTATGTCACCGGGCGGCACACCGCCTCTGGCAAGGTGAAGACTTACGCGCTGGACCGCATTACGCGTCTGATTGTGCTTCCCGAGACTTTCGAGCCGGATCCGGAGTTCGACGCCGAGGAATATTTCAGCTCGAGTTTCGGCATAGTGTTCACCCATGGCGAGGTTAAGCGCATTGCCCTGAAGGTTGAAAGCCGCCAGGCGCGGTATTTCCGCGACCTTCCGCTGCACCACAGCCAGGAGGAGGTTGTGCACGACGGCTACAGTATTTTCTATTACAGGATGCGTATCAGTCCCGACCTTGTGTCGGAAATCCTGAGCTATGGCTCCAAGGTGAGGGTGCTCGAGCCTCGCGAGCTCAAGGCCATGGTGCGGCAGGAGCTTGCAAAGGCTCTGGAGAACTATAATAATGCGTAATGCCATGTCTGATTAGTAATGCCTAATGTTGGCAATCCTCTTTCAGGACATGGTGTTTTCAACATAGTAGTATATATTAAACGTCGAACAGTGAGGTTTGGATAGGCTTTAAGACATCCTTCAGCTCCGGGATTTTCAACAGCTCAAGTTCCTTGGGTTCAATTTTAAACAATCCACCGCCGTAAGAACGCCCGCACTTGGAGAGTCTGTCTTTCGGAATGCTGTTAAGGGTTTTCCAAACCTGTATTAGTGTTGCCTTGTCAGAGATACAATGTTTATATTTTTCCCTGGGGTAGAGCATAAGATAGGAGTTGGTTACGATTGATTCTGATTCATTGAGAATAAACCGGAACATACGTGAGGCGTTTTCTCCACGCCCCATGTATGTCATGTAAATTGGGGCTGCTTGGCGTGATTCAGTTGTATACCAAGGGACTCTTTTCTGGCAATTGTAGCTGTTGTTAGCGCCTTTGCTTTCTCCCTCTATTATATATTTATAAAGCTGTGGATAGAGGTGCTGCACATCTTCTATTGGTAGAGGACATGATAGGAGAAAATACTTGTCGTTGGTATCTAAATTAGAAAAATCTTCAAAAATAATTGACTGGCTAAGATGGCGTGGTGCAGGCAGTATCGGTGTCAGAAATTCCATTGGCAGCCCTTTTTCCAAAACTTCGGTAGTGGAAAGTATGAAAAAGGAATTATTTCCCGTTGAGATTCCTCTCGAAACCTTAAAATAATGCCCTAGGCTATGCCCTTGCAATTCCTCGTTAGACGAATCAAATTTCAGACTCCATTTTTCCGAAGGGTTTAATTCTGTTTTATCTAATTCAGTAATATTATGTGGGTTAAATAGAGTTCCGCCGTGTGAAAATCGTACTTTTTGATTGCTGGGCTGGCGATTTTTGAATGTCACTATGGAAGAACTTACAAGGGCATCGGAAAATTGTAGATCAGAAGAGTCGAATCGATGTATAGATATTAAATCGACATTGGAAGTGAGAAAGCGCTTGACCGCTTCTCCGTATTTTACATCCATAAACTCGGACGGGATTAGCCAGCAGGAGATGCCGTCGTTTTGTAGCCAGAGGGTAGATAATATTAAGAAGTAACAATATAGTCCAGAAAGCCCTGATATTTTTAGTCCATAATTGGATTCAACTAAATATTGTAATCGTTGTTTGACAGCACTGTCTATATGGTGATGGCGTGAATATGGTGGATTTGCCAAAATCAGATTGAACCGGCGATTGGGCTTTTGGCATAAAAAGTCGTCGTTATTGACTGTTAAAGCTTCGTCCCTCCATAGTTCTATGGACGGCAGCGCGTAATGAGGATCAATCTCATATCCGACAGCCAATAATGGCTTGGAAAGGATTCTTAGAGCGGAGAAAAAAACACCTGTTCCAATTGCTGGTTCTAAAAAACGTATATCATTAATATCACATAATGAAAGTGCGTATCGGGCAATATCCATGGCCAGTGTGAATGGCGTAGAAAATTGCCCCAGATGGTTTCTGTCCTTATTGGTCTTCTTGATGTCTAATTCTTGCTGGAGCGCGAATCTTCTATTTTCAATAGACATATTCATATTCCAAGCATCAAAAAGTCTGAAATGCGGTGTTCCCATACCCAGTCGATATTTTCAGATGCTTCATATCCAAGGTATGATGTGTCGAAGTATCCACATAAGAATAGTACGAACTTGATGGAGTCAACTCCATAGGTGTTACGAAGTTGTGTAACTTTTATGGCTTCTTCTTTCCTTCTTTTGTTTGTGTTGGTGAAATCGCCTGCCGATTTGCACTCAACTAAAATTGGCATTTGATTATTAATAGTTTCCGTAGTTTGAATAACCACGTCTATTGGCATATTTATTTCTTTTGCCGATGATATTCGTACAGGCACGTTCATATGGTGCGCATATGATTTTGGGGGCATCAACGTGCATGAATCAAAATCATTGGAGTTCACTTTTATATATCCCAGGTTTTGTAAAAACTCGTCGATTGCCTTAAATTGCCTGGCTTCTTGTGAATTGCGGATAATAGGGTCTGCCAATGTGCCGCTGATTCTATCGGCAATAATTGCCGAACTTCTGTTTAGCATTTGGGCTGATGGCGTATTCCCATTTCTTAGCCATGGGAAAATCTCAAAATCCAACAGTCTGTTTACAATGTTTAGAATACGAGCGACAGATTCCTCTATTGCCGATTTGTCCATTCGAGAGGGTACTTTACCATTTTCTAATGTTTTGATTAAGGTCTTGGTTGTCCCCGATAATCCGGCCAGTCTATCTACTGCAATTGGAGGGGCTGTACATGCTCTAAGCACGGATAGGAACTGCGGATTATCTATAACTCTATTGAGGTTTATTCCATATAGATAATCCAGGCCTTTTAATGTGAGGATGACACGAGATACAACACCGGCTCTTGCTACTCTATATGCCTCCGGAGCCGACTCCATAAACCACTGGTTGTAGAAATCAACGGAATGTATGGAATCTTCCTTCCACAAATCTGTGCGGAATTTATTTGCAGTATGATTTGCCATATAGCAAAGTTAGGCATTTATTTTGATTTGGTACTTGTCCATTGTATTAAGTAGTCTTTGAAAATTAGTTTATACCATCTTCTTGCCCTATGCCGCAATCTCCACCCTTCCTTCTCTGTCACGTAACCACAGCTACGCTCCATCAAAGTCAGACTGGAGCTTATCGGCCTATGGCTGCGAATATAAAATAAACTAATCCCCGAAGCCTACTTATGTGTTTAAAGTTTAGTATAAATTGGGATGGTAAATGTGACAAGCTTTCAGGGGATGCTAAATGAAGTACAAAAGCAGCGCCGCGAGTTTTGCTCGCGGCGCTGCTTTGTTCCGGCTGTGCGGCCGGCTATTTCATTGCCATGCCCTTTGGGATGGGGAGTGTGGTGTGCTTATTTGAGGGCGTCTTTGACGGCGTCGTTGGGCACCATCTCTTCTTTGAAGGTGTATGCACCTGTTTTGGGGCTCTTCACCATCTTGATTACCTTGCTGTAGGTACGTCCTTCGCCTTTCTGGAGCGATGCAACGGTTTTCTTTGCCATATCTCAGAGGTATTTATTTTATTTCTTTATGGATGGTCATGCGCTTAAGAATGGGGTTGAATTTCTTAAGCTCGAGTCGTTCGGGTGTGTTCTTGCGGTTTTTTGTGGTCACGTAGCGGGAGGTGCCGGGCATTCCGCTTGCCTTATGCTCGGTGCACTCGAGAATCACCTGCACGCGGGCGTCTTTGCTTTTCTTTGCCATTTTGAAGTGAGATTAGAGGTGTTAGAGTGCCAGGAACTTGATTTCATTGGGGTTGAGGTTGCCTTTGCGGACGGCTTCCTCCATGGCGGCATTCAGACCGAGCTTGTTGATGGTGCGCAGGCCGGCGGCCGAAATTGTGAGCATAATCCACACGCCTTGTTCTACCCAATAGAACTTCTTGTTGAAGAGGTTAACGTTGAATTTGCGCTTGGTACGACGCTTCGAGTGTGAAACGTTGTTTCCCACGATTGCCTTCTTGCCGGTAATCTGACAAATCTTTGACATGGCTGCGTTTGGTTTATCGTTCTTGTATTTCTTTAAAGCTAAGGGACTTGTGATAGCATGCCCATCCTCATATCGCTCCCCGGGCGCATCATTTCCCGGGGCGCTTTTATGGTAGCGCCACAAATCAGAGTGCAAAGTAACAACATTTCCGGCATTCTACCAAACATTTCAGTTCTTTGCATGCGATTTTCAAATTTTTTTTGGTGGATAAAAAATAATCACTACCTTTGCAGTCGAAAACCACACAGGGTACCATGGCCGAGTGGTTAGGCATCGGTCTGCAAAACCGAGCACAGCAGTTCGATTCTGCTTGGTACCTCAAGGAAGGCGCCGTAATGCGAATGCATGTATGGCGCCTCACTTTTTTTTATTGCGGGTTTGGCTTAACATTTGTTATGGAATGGCAGCGCCAGATGGAAACATATGTTAAGCGCACGTCGTTTTGGGCCCGACAATTGTTATTCCTACAAGGCAAATAGACTAAATTTGCTGCAATTAGAGCCGTTGTACATATACCGGAATGTGTTGGAATATAACACATTCTAAATCGAGAGTGCGTTTCCGAGCGGTAATGGCCGTTGTCCCGGCCGGTTTTCGGGCGCACACCACATAATGTCTGATAATTATTTATGTCCAATATACTCACCAATCTTGCACGCCACGGCGCGGAAATTTACGGCGCCGACCGCGAGGTCTTCGCGCGTATCGATCTCGACAGCCCCGGCGGAGCCGGCACCGAGCCCACGACGTGGGGCGATTTCAGCGCCGATGTCGACGCCGTTGCCTATGCTCTCGAGACCATAGGAATAGAACCCGGCGACATGGTGGCGGTGTTCGCTCCCAACTGTCCCGAGATTCTGCTCACCGACTTCGCCTGTTTCCGCAACAGGGCTGTGCCCGTGGCCATTTATGCTACTTCCAGCCCCGAGCAGGTGCGCTTTATCCTCAACGATTCGGCGGCGCGTGCGGTGGTAGTGGGCGGAGCCGCCCAGTACAGGGCTGTGAGGCAGATTGCCGCCGAATGTCCTGCCTTGAAGCATATTTTCACTATCGATTCCGATATCGAGCCTGATGCCGGCGACAATATGTCGCTCTCGGTGGCATCGCTGATAGAGCTGGGGCGCATGGCCTCGGCCAAAAGCCGTGCGGAAGTGGAACTGCGTACCGCCGCGGCGAGTCCCGACGATATAGCTACCCTTATATACACTTCCGGCACCACAGGCGAACCCAAGGGTGCCATTCTTCCCCACAGCTGCTTCGATGCGGCCATCGATATGCACAAGGCGCGGCTGGACATGCTTTCGAGTGCCGATACTTCCGTGTGCTTTCTGCCTCTGAGCCATATCTTCGAGAAAGCATGGACATATTTCTGCCTTACCATGGGCATAAAGGTGTTTGTTAACCGCGATCCACGTCGTATCCAGGAGGCTGTGGCTCTGGTTCGCCCCACATGCATGTGCAGTGTGCCCCGCTTCTGGGAGAAGGTGTATGCCGCCGTGCAGGAGAAAATGAGCCGTGCCGGCGGTGTGCCGGCGCTGATGATGCGCCGGGCGCTTGCCATAGGAGCGAAGCGCAATCTCGAATATGCGCGCCTGGGACTGAAAGCGCCGTGGTGGCTCGAGGCGCGCTACCGGTTCTACGACCGCACTGTCTTTTCCAAACTCCGTGCTGCCATCGGTGTAGAGAACGGCAATATATTCCCGACGGCCGGCGCTCCGCTGTCGAGCCGCATCGTGGAGTTTTTCCACACTTGTGGTATAAATATCGTTATAGGCTACGGCCTCAGCGAGACCACGGCCACAGTGAGCTGCTTCCCGTCGGTGGGCTACCAGATAGGTACAGTTGGCACGGTGTTGCCCGAACTCCAGGTGCGCCTTGGCGAGGACAACGAGATTCAGGTGAAAGGCCCGACGGTTATGCGTGGCTACTACCGCCGCGAGCAGGAGACTGCCCGGGCATTCACCGACGACGGCTGGTTCCGCACCGGCGATGCCGGTCTGTTCGATTCTTCGGGTTCCATTGTGCTCACCGAACGGCTCAAGGATCTGTTCAAGACATCCAACGGCAAGTACATAGCGCCGCAGGCAATAGAGAGCCGACTCGGCGAGGACCGCTATATCGAGCAGGTGGCAGTGATCGGCGACAGCCGCAAATATGTTACCGCAATAATTATTCCGGCTTTCGAGGCTCTGAAGGAATATGCCCGGAAACACCGCATCGCTTTCGACAGTGTGGAGGAGCTTGTGGAGAACAGCGAGATACGCCGGTTCATAGCCGAGCGTATCGAGCGCCTGCAGAACGGGTTCGCCGGCTTTGAGAAAATCAAACGGTTCACCTTGCTCCCCAAGGAGTTCACTATCGAGAACGGCGAACTCACCAACACTCTGAAAATACGCAGGCCGGTTATCAATTCAGTTTATGCCGACCAGATAGAGGCAATGTACGCATGAAACTACACGCCACAGTGACCAGCGGCGCCACTCCCGAGCGCGCCATACTTGTGGGACTCATCACTCCCGCCCAGGACGAAGAACGGTCGGCCGAATACCTCGACGAACTCGCCTTCCTCGCCGATACTGCCGGCGCCCAGGAGGTGGCTCGCTTCACCCAGCGCCTGGACTATCCCAACCCGAGGACTTTTGTGGGCAAAGGCAAGCTCGAGGAAATACGGAAATTCATCGACGACGATGGCGACATCGCCATGGCCATTTTCGACGATGACCTTTCCACCAAGCAGGTGCTCAACATAGAGCGCGAGCTTGGAGTGAAAATTCTCGACCGCACCAACCTGATTCTCGATATCTTTGCCAAGCGAGCCCAGACGGCAAGCGCGAAAACGCAGGTGGAGCTGGCGCAGTACCAGTACCTGCTTCCGCGGCTCACCCGCATGTGGACGCACCTCGAGCGCCAGCGCGGCGGTATAGGTATGCGCGGTCCCGGCGAGACTCAGATCGAGACCGACCGACGCATCATTCTCAACAAGATATCTCTGCTCAAGGAGGAGCTGCGCGCCATCGACCGCCAGAAAGCCGTGCAGCGGAAAAACCGCGGCAAGCTCACCCGTGTGGCTCTTGTGGGCTACACCAACGTGGGCAAGAGTACTCTGATGAACCTGCTGAGCAAAAGCGACGTGTTTGCCGAGAACAAGCTGTTCGCAACACTCGACACCACGGTGCGCAAGGTGGTTATCGACAATCTGCCGTTTCTGCTTACCGACACCGTTGGCTTCATCCGCAAGCTGCCCACGCATCTTGTGGATTCCTTCAAGAGCACTCTCGACGAGGTGCGCGAGGCCGATATCCTGGTGCACGTGGTGGATATATCGCATCCCAATTTCGAGGAGCAGATAGAGGTTGTGGACCGCACCCTGCGCGAGGTGTGCAACGGTGCCGACAAGCCCATGCTGCTTGTTTTCAACAAAGTCGACGCATTCAGCTGCACGCCGCGCGATGCCGACGACCTCACGCCGGCGCAGCGTTGCCATACCACCCTCGGGGAGCTTGAAAGCTCGTGGATGGCGAAGCTCAACAGCAACTGCGTGTTTGTGAGCGCCCGCAAAGGCACCAACATCGACCGGCTCAAGAAGAGGCTCTATGACATGGCGCGTGAAATCCATCTCACCCGCTTCCCATACAACGACCTTCTCTACCAGGACTACACGGAGGAATAACCAATCAATAGGTTTTACGGGCATCACTTATCACCGCAAGAGCAATTTGCCGGTGTGTCTTCGGTGCGTCCGTACTAAAGAGTCGGAGACCTTGCACCGCCTCGAAAGTGCAGGGTCTCCGACCTAAACTACTGATTAACCGTTGGCTATCCCCACCTAACTCCGCTTCGCTGCGTAAAGGCGGGGTTTCAACAGGTGAAGCATCTACGATGCTTTTTTTTGAAGGTGGAGATTTTGGCCTGATGCATACAGCGCAAAAATAAACCCCGGCGGACGAACCGTCGGGGTTTATTGTTATCAGTGCTGTCGTATTGTCAGCGTACCATCACCTTGGTGGCGGTGGTGCCTACTACTTTGACGTAAACGCCGGGGGTGAGGTTGGTGGCGTCGACGCGTACACCGTTGATGTTGTAGTAAACAGCATCGGCTTCGTCGGCCACTTCTTCGATAGTGATGTCCTCAACACCGCTGCCGATACCTTCCACGATGTACTGTGCCTTGGCGGGAACGATGCTTTCGGGGTTCTCGGAGGGCAGTGAGTATGCGTGGTAGCCGCCGAGTTCGCGCATGTAGACATGGAGGTTGCCGCCGATGTCGAACTTCATGTGGCTCCAGCCGATTGTGCTGGGGAGGGTGTAGTTGAACTTCTTGGTGAGGATGGGTTCGTTGTATTCATTGTACTCGATGTCGAATACAGTGATGCAGCTGTATTGGCCCACTGCCATGAGCTTGCCGTCGCAGCTTACGGCAATGCCGGAGCTGGTGGCGGTGATTGCTTCGATGGAGGAGCTGTTCAGGAGGGTCTCGCCTTCGTTGCTTACGATAACGAAGCCCGGGGTGCCTGCAAGGTTGTTGCCTTCGCCACGGCACTGCGATGCGATGAATGCGTTGTCGTTGAGGATGGTGATGTCGACGTTCTGGTTAGCCAGCAGGCTGCCTCCGTTGAGGTTTTCGTAAACCTGGTCGGGGATGCGGGTAATCTGTTCGTCGGAACCGATGTTGTAGGCATAAACTTTGTTTTCCTTGCCGGGAGTGTTGCCGTTGGGGTAGTCCTCGATGAAAGAGTACACGCGGGTGTTGTCGCCGGTGCCCTGGAATGCCACGCAGGAGTTGCCGCCGCCGATGATGGTGCCGTTGAAAGCGTAGGCGCCTTTGGTTCCTTCACGCTCGCCGGCGAGGAGCTGTGTCATGTCGACGGGGTTGGAGGGATCGATTACCCAGTAGCCTGCGCCCTTGTCGCTCCAGTCGGCGAATACGGCCATGCCGTTGCGGTCGTCGCCGCGGAACATGGAGCTCTGGTTGCCGCCGTCGAGTCGTGGATCGCCGGCCAGGAAGGGACCGGTGACGGTTCCGTCGGGAGCGTAGACTTTCACACCCAGGTTGGAGCCTGTGGCCACTACGGTGTAGCCGAGGTTGTCGCTTTCGGGGTCGGTGATTGTGATAACGCCGCCGCGCTTGGCAACGCCGTTGTTGTCGTCGTAATATTCGGCGAATTCAGCGATGGGGGCGCTTGTGATCTTCACAGCCACGTTGTAGCGTCCTGCGGGAACGTCGGCTTTGGCGAAGGAGAGTTCGTTGGCACCCTTGGTGACAGCCTGGTTGCCGATTACGAATGTTTCTTCGGCATTGTCGGTTTTGGTGAGCACGATTGCTGCTGCGGGAGCGTTGCCGGTGCTGTTGAAGGATACTGTGTACTGGTCGCCGTCTTCAGCAACGGTGATTCCGTAGGCATATTCGCGGCGGGGCTGGGGCTGGCGCACGCCTTCGGTAGTGAAGCGGGTGACCTTGTTGCCGCGTACGAGGAAGAGGGCCATGTTGGCGGAAACTACTTCGCCGAAGTCGTCGACTTTGGCCAGGGTTGCGCCGGCGGCGGCCACGCCGTCGGCAGAGGTGTTTTCGGCGATTGCCAGGGAGCTGTTCTGAGTGGGCACGAGGGTTGCCTTGTCGAGACCGTCGGTGATGTCGAACAGGAGCACGCCGCCGTTACCCTCGGCGGTGTTGTCGGGAGCTACCATGTAGCTGTGGCCGGAGTAGCGGAAGTAGCCGTGGTTGTTGGACAGTTTGTCGAGGAGTTCCTCGCCCATGAGGGCGTAATCCTCGGGGATGTTGTCCATGTTGGCGGTGGCGGCCACGTTGCCGGTGCCGTCGATCATGAAGTACTTGGAGCCGAGGGGCGATATGTTCAGGCGGTAGTGGCCCAGCGCGGAGTAGTCGAAATAGGCGTTGTCGAATACTTTATTTCTGTGGCTTTCGCTCACTTTGACTCCGTCGACAATGTCGAGAACGTTGAACCATACGCGCTTGGCGGCGCCGGTGGATGCGTTTTCCGAGCTTATGAGCAGGCGTCCTTCGGCCATGGTGCCGGTGTAGGCGATGGATTCGCCGGTGTGTGCGCGGTACATGTTGGCGCTGAGTTTGGTGCTGACCCAGAGTTCGGGGTTGCCTTCGGGAATTCCGGCCTCGTTGTTTGTCCAGCGGTATATGTTGGCTTCGCCGCGTGTTTCGCCGGGTTCAACCTGGCCGTCGCTGAAGTGGCAGAGCTCTTTTGCGGAGCCGATGAGGATGCCGTCGGCGGTGAGGGCGATGTCGGCGAGGTTTTTCGCGGTGCCTTCGCAGCCTTCAGTGCCGGGGGTGGCGAGGGTTTCGAGGGTTGTGGCGTCGAGGACAACGATTCTGGCGTTGTTTTCGGCGTCGAACGCCAGTATGTAGAGGCGTCCGTTCTGGTGGAGCATGCGGGCTACGGTGCAGCCTTCGAGTTCTGCGACAGCAACGTCGGCTTTAGTGTTGTCGAATGCATATTCGCTGCGTGCGCCGAAGCCGGTGCCTTCGAGAAGGTCGGGATAGTCGGTGTAGGTTACTGTGGGGGGCACGTAGCTTTCGCTTTCCATGAATGCGGTGGGGTAGGAAACCTCGGCAGCTTTAACGGAAACGGCAACGGGAGCGGGGCTCTTGTAGCCTTCCACGGAGAATTCGAGGGTGTAGTCGCCGGGTTCTACGTTGCGGAACACGAATGCGCCGTTGAACTGGTTGTCGGTGGTGTAGGTGTCAACTGTCTTGTCGCCTTTCTTGAGGGTTACCAGAACGCCGTCGAGGGGTTTGTATACGTCGTCGTGTGTTGCAACGGGCACGTATGTGTCGTCGCGGAAGCGTTCGTGCTGGTCGCGTACGATACCGTAGATGTCGCCTACTTTCTCTTTTTCAATTCCGAAGAAGTCGGCGATGCCGTGTGCGTAGTTGAAGCCTTCCACGTAGTTCACGTCCCAGTTCATGTGGCGGAGTGCTGCGGGAGCGTACTGGTGGAAGTATCCTTCGATGAGGAATCCGGGTACGCCGTGCTTGAGCACGCCGAGGTAGCCTTTATATCCGCGGGCTGTGGAGGAGGAGCCGTAGAAGTTGATGTCGCCGCGGATGTTGGGGTTGGTGGCGGAGTATGCGGTCCATGCTTCGTGGATGTTGCCCATGTGGTATGGCCATACTTTCTGGGCCATTGCCTTGCAGGTAGCGGAGTGTTCGGCCTCCACGCCGTCCTCGCCGTGGCAGTCATCGTAGCCGCGGTAGAGCACGATGGGGAAGTTTGTGGTTTTCCATCCGCTGCCGTCGAGGGCGTTGGAGTGGATGGAGATGAACATGTCGAAGTTGTTGGAGTCTACTTCGATGTCGATCTCAGGGAGGGAGCGGTTGTAGTAATAGAGGTCTTCGGGAATGGGTTTGCCCTCGTTCTTGAACTGGTTCTCGGTGCCGTTGTCTTCGTGGTAGGGGCCGCATTTGACGTGGCTCATCACGATGTTGTTGGAGAGGTCGCGAGCGGCGCCGATCTGCCAGCGTTCGCCTTCCTGGTTCAGTGAGGGGTCGAAGCGGAGACCCATGGCACGGAGCTTCTCGAGGATGCCGAAGCCTTTGCGCAGGTTGGTGTTGCTCTCGAAGAAGCTTGTTGTGTCGGTGTTGGTGCGGCTGTAGGGGCCGTGTCCGCGGACGGCCATGGGGCGGTCGTTGGGAGTGTAGGAGCCGTGGCCCGGGTTGATGTAGACGCGGAGTTCATCGGCTGTTTTTGCCATGGCGGCAATGGAGGTGAGCACCAGTGCTGCCAAGAGAAGTATCTTTTTCATTTCCGGTGCTTATTTGAGGTTGATGATGAATACGCGGCCTTCGGGGGTTACGTATGCGATGTTTTTGCCGTCGGCGCTCGCGCTGGGATACATGGCGATGGTGTCGTCGGCGGTGAGGGTCTGGCGCTGGCCTTGGAGGTCGCTGGCGATGATGGACGAGGAGGTGACGAATTCACCGTTGTCGACGTCGTTCATGCCCACCACGATTTCGTTGTTGAGCCATTTGGCTCCGCGGAGCATGCCGAGACGGCGGATGTTGGTGCCGTCGACGTCGCATACGAAGCAGCCACGGCCAGCGAGGTAGTAAACCACTTTGGTGCCGTCGGGGCTGAGGGCGGGCCAGAGGTAGCTGCCGCGGCCCTGGGGGTCGAGGGTTACGGTGCGGCCGTTGACTGTGTAGTCGAGGTGGCCGTAGTTGATGCTCACTACGGCTGTCTGCTGTGCGCGGCTGCCGTCGAGGCTGCGGGCACGAACCCGGCCGTTCTCAACAGCTGTCACGCTGTTGCCGGCCATGGCGATGCCTGTGTTGAGGCGGCGTGTGGGAGCGACAATCTCGGTTTCGAGTCCTGTAGCGACTTCGACACTTTTGAGGGCAGTGCGACGCAGGTGGCGGCGGTCGATGGTGTTCTGGCGGAATACCACGCGGCTGCCGTCGGCGCTGATTGTAACGTCGTGGCCGTTACCGTTGGTTGTGATTAGCTGGGTTGCACCGTCGGCGATGTTGACCTTTGTGAGTGCGTCGGTGCCGGCATCGGAAATAACCACGAAAGAGCCGTCGGGGCTTATTGTGGGAATGCTGGCAACCATGTTCTGCGGGAGGTTTACTTCCTTCACAGAAGCTACTTCGACAAGTTGTGCATGGGCTGCTATCGCTGCCAGTGCCAACGCTGCCGAAAAGAGAGTTTTTCTCATAGCGATTGGTTTAAGATAATATGAATAATAGTTGTTGTGGTTTCGATTTCAAGGTTTTGCGCTCTTTCGCTTTTATCGAGGCGAAGTTATGGAAAATTTTTAAATCCCACACGATTTTTGTGTTAGTTTAACAGTGCGGGCTGTTGGAAATCATGTGAAAACGGTTTTATAACAAGCTCTAAAAGCGGCAGCGGCGCCATGAGAAGTGCGCCGCGGCCGTCGGTATCATATGAATCAGGACTGTATCTCAGGGACGGAGCATCTGCACCAGCTCTTCCTGTTCCACGATTTTGCCTTTTTTGTCGCATCCCTGCTCTTTCACCATTCCTATGCCGGGGGCATACCATGCGGTGTAGTAGAGTTTCAGTGAGTCGGCTGCCATGTTCGTTTTCATGATATAGCTTATCTTGATGCAGTCGAAAGTTCCAGCGGGGGTCGTTATCTGTTCCTGTCCGAGCACTTTGCCACCGCTGATGTGAATGGAAACGTTCATCGTGGCAACGTTTACGCGGATGCTTGCAGCGGGGATTTTTGTTTCTGGTTCCGCCGTGGGGTCGATGGTGAGCTGCAGCTTTCCCGAGGGGCGTATCTGCGCCATGATCTGCTCGAGGTCGGAGGGGCTTATCATCTGTCCGGCCGATGCCAGTTCGTTCTGTATGGTGTTGACCATGAGTTCTCGCATCTGTTCGGGCGACATGAGGGTGATTACGGTTGGCGCCTGCGGGTCGCCGGTTTTGGACATGGCTGTGGAGTATGAGTCGGGGACTGTCTTCAGTGTTCCGGTTTCGGTGTGCGACTCCAGTCGCACGTATGTGTTTCCGCTGTCCTGCCATATGCTGTCGGCGGTCACTGTCACGGTGTGTGTTGTCGGTTCGGGAAGCTCGGACTGCGAGGTGTATTTGAGCACTGAGCCTACTTTCGCGGGATAGTACTGTGCGCTTGCTGCTGTTGCGGTGAGCATTGCGGCGAGTGCGAGGCTTAGAATGTGTTTCATAAGTTCTGGAATAAGTTTTGTGGAAAGTTTTCTTCGGCGAGCCGTTCCTCTATGGCACGGCGGAAATATTTCGGAGCTGTTGTGTCGAGGGTTTCGCGCATTTTGGCCGCTCCGGTGCCGAGCATGTCGTTTTCGGCACAGTATCTCATGTAGTCGGCGGCGAGGCGCAAGGTTCCTTTTGTGAGGGCGTCGGTGTAGTAATAGTTCTGGTAATTGGCCAGCAGCATCCGCAGGGTGCTTATCATGAGCCGCGCCACATCGTCGGCGGGTACTCCGAAAGCGGCGAATCCGCGGATTTCGGCGCGTATAAACGATATGCGTGCCTTGCAGTAGCCTCTGGAGGAACGGCGGATTTCTTTTTCGACTGTCGCCAGGGCGGCATCGTAGAGCTTCGTTACGTCGGGGTTGAGGAAGAACTCGAAATACTGTTTCGCTTTTGGCGACGAGTCGTAGGCAGCCATGACCACATCCACCAGCTGTGGATGGGTCATGGTCTGGAGTTCCTTGCGCAGTTTTGCCTTAGACACGTTGTTATTGCTGCTGTTGCGGTTTGAGCCAGCGGTCGAACCAGCGGAAGAAGAGGCGCTGCCAGAGGACGGCGTTCTGGGGTTTGAGAATCCAGTGGTTCTCGTCGGGGTAGATAACCATTTCTGCGGGAATGCCGCGTAGTTTGGCCGCGTTGAATGCCGCCATGCCCTGGGATGCGAGGATGCGGAAGTCGTATTCGCCGTGCGAGATCATGATGGGTGTGTCCCAGCGGTCGACGAAGCGGTGGGGCGAATTGGCGAATGTGCGCTGTGCCACGGGGTTGTCCTTTTCCCAGAAAGCGCCGCCCATGTCCCAGTTGGCGAACCACATTTCCTCGGTCTCGAGGTACTGTGCCTCGATGTTGAAAATGCCTGCGTGGGCCAGAAGTGCGGCGAATCGTCCGTTGTGGTTGCCGGCGAGGTAGTACACCGAGAATCCGCCGTAGCTTGCGCCTGTGGCGCCGATGCGGTCGCCGTCGATGTAGGGTTCGCGCTTTAGGTCGTCGACAGCGGCGAGGTAGTCGGCCATGTTCTGTCCGGGGTAGTCCTTGCTTATCTGTTCGTTCCACTCTGTTCCGAATCCGGGGAGGCCGCGGCGGTTGGGGGCTATCACCACGTAGCCGTTGGCGGCCATCAGGGCGAGGTTCCAGCGGTAGCTCCAGAACTGGCTTACCGGCGACTGCGGTCCTCCCTGGCAGTAGAGCAGGGCGGGATATCTGGCGTTGCGGTCGAACTGCGGGGGATATACCACCCATGTGAGCATCTGCTTGCCGTCGGTGGTGGGCACCATGCGTTTCTCGACGGTGGGCATGTCGATGCCGGCGAATATGGCTCCGTTCACATCGGTGAGTTCGCGCAGTGCTTTGACACGGCTTCGGGGGTTGAGGTCGATGGTCATTATCTCGTTGGGGCGCAGCATGGAGTGTTTCATTGTCACCAGCTTGTCGCCGGCGACGGCAAGGGAGGTGAAGTCGGCCATCTCATCGACGAGCTGTGTTATGACGCGGTCGGCCAGGCGGATGTTGAACACGGGGATTACGCCGTCCTTGGGTGCCACGAAATAGATGCTGCGGCTGTCGGGAGCCCAGGTGAACTCATCGATGGTGTAGTCCCAGTCGGCGGTTATGTCGCGTTTCACGGCGGTGTGTGTGTCGAGCAGGAAGAGGCGGTTGCGGTCGCTTTCGTAGCCGTCGTGTTCCATGCTCAGCCATGCCAGGTAGTTGCCGTCGGGGCTGAACGCGGGCTTGGTGTCGTAGCCCATCATTCCTTCGGTGAGGTTGTGGGTCTGTGCGGTCTCGAGGTTGTAGAGGTAGAGGTCGGAGTTTGTGGACAGCGCGTAGTCCATGCCTTTTTTCTTGCGGGAAACGTAGACGAGCATCTTGCTGTCGGGGCTCCATGCGAAAGATTCGGAGCCTCCGAAGGGTTTCATGGGGGCTTCGAACGGTTCGTCGGCCATGATGTCGGTGAGTCCGGTGACTTTGCTGCTGTCGAAGCTGCCTATGAATGGATGGGGAATTTCGGTAACCCATTCGTCCCAGTGCTTGTACATGAGGTCGTCGATCACGCGTCCTGTGGCCAGGGGCAGGTCGGGGTAGAGGTCGCCGGCGCTGCGGGCGTATTTCACTTTTCCTATTACTACTATTCTGGTTTCGTCGGGCGACAGCAGGAAGCCGTCGATGCCTCCGGCGTGCTCGGTGGCCTGGGTGCGGGCCGTTCCGTCGGCGTTCATTGTCCACATCTGCATGGTTCCGTCGGCTGCGGGATAGAGGAATGCTATCCTCCGGCCGCCGTCGAACCACACGGCACCGCTTTCGCTCTTGGGTGTGTCGGTGATGCGCAGGGGTTCGCCGCCGTCGACGGATATTGTGTAGAGGTCGTTGTTGGCGCTGTTTGCCGCGAGGTCTTCGTAGGAGATTCCGAAGAGCACTGTCTTGCCGTCGGGAGAAACCGCAGGAGCCGATACTCTGCCGAGGCTTTCTATAACGTCGATGGTGTAGGGGGCCAGGTTTGTCTGAGCTGCCGGTGCGGGCTGTGCCTGGACGGCCAGTGCTGCTGCGCTCATTGCTGTGGCGATGACTGTTTTATGCATGGAGATGCTGTTGATGGTTTCTTGGTGTATGTGTTACAAAAGTAGTCACTTGCACGCACATTTGCAAGTGTTGGATATCCTTTGGAGGGGTGGGCTCTGTTCAGATGTCTTTCGGTGCCATGTAGCGGCCTTTTCCTGCGGTTGCTTTGCCGTAGGCCACGGCGTTGCGTGGGCAGGAGTGGTAGCAACGCAGGCACATGGCGCAGCGGTTTCCCCAGTGTGGAGTGCCGCCGGGTTGCATGGCGATGTTGCCCAGGGGGCAGGAGCGTGCGCAGCCGCCGCAGCCGGTGCATGCGCCGGTGTGGTGGAAGGGGCGTGGCGACATGGCGTGGCGCACAAACCATGGGTATATCACATACGACTTAACCCACGGCCATGAGCCGCGGATGAGGATGTCGGGACCTCCGCTGCCGATTGCTTCGGCTATTGGCTCCATGGCCGCAGGCATGGCGGCGAGTTTTGCGGCTGCTGTTTCGGGGCTGTCGACGTCGAAGCCTTTCATGAGCACGTAGGTGTTGGGCATGGCCACGGCGAAGGCGCCGGCGGCCTGCCAGCCTCGGGCGGCGATGAGGCGTTTCCAGCGGCGGTCGGTGTAGGCCATGTCGTCGCCGCAGGTGGTGAGCATGAAGTGTGGAATGCCGCCTGCTTCGAGGCGCACGCGGCTTATGAAGTCGGCCACGACAGGCGGCGGCCCCCAGCTGTAGGTGGGGAAGCACCAGACGATGCGGTCGCGGCGCCCCTGCAGTGGCATGGAGGCAGCATCGAAGTCGATGGGCACGGCCTGGTCGCCGGTGAGCCGTGCCAGGCGGTCGGCGGCCAGGCGCGTGTTGCCTGTTCCCGAGAAGTAGAGAATCATCGTCGGGCTGATGTCTTGCCGGCGCTGGCGCTTATTGTCACCTGGGTGGCTCCGAAGCCGTATTCGCGGAATGATGCGTCCTGCACGCGGTGGCCTTTGTAGCGGTGCGACAGTTCTTTTTCGATGGCCGCCCGCAACACTCCGTTGCCTTTGCCGTGGATGAACACTATCTTGCGGCCGGGCTGGCGCAGGTTGGCGTCCATGGTGCGTGCGAAAATCTCGATCTGGTAGTTGAGGATGTCGGCCGGCCCCATCCCTGCCGTGGAGTCGAGGATTTCGGAGCTGTGCAGGTCTACGACCAGGGGCTCGTCGGATGGGCGGGAGCTGCGCAGGTTGGCCCGGCGTTCGCTTTCCTTTTTCAGTGCCTGCAGGGTGTTTTCTTTCGAGGCCATGCCTTTGCGGATCTGTTCGGCGTCGGGTTCGAACAGCACTGCCGGGTGTCCGTTGCGCACTATGTCGAAGGCTATTGCCGGAGAGTCGAAGTAGGTGCCGGGGCGGAAGCAGTGCAGACGGGCGAATTTGGTGGCGTCGACTTTTATTTCAACGTTCACCGGAGTCATGGCTTCGAATTCGCGGTCGCTCTTGAAGGCGACAGCCTGCACGAGCATGCGGTCGAATGCAGGAAGGTCGGACTGGGCGAGTTCCCATGCGAAATCCTGCATGTTTGGCTCCACGACGCCGTGCCAGCGTGGTGCCCATGTGCGGTCGTTGCGGCCACGGGTGGCCACACTCATCATCACGAAGTAGTTGGAATCGTTCACTACATAGGCCTCGAAGTCGCTTGTGCCGAGTGCCTTTATATTGGTAGGCTCGAAGCCTATCACGAGATTGAGCACATCGCCGCCGGGTGTTTCCACCACAGGCACGGGAGCGGGTGCCGCCTTGGGTACGGCAAGGTCGTAGTTTTCTTTTGAAGGGATTGTCTTTGGGTGGTTTTTCGGTGCCGGGCTGTGGGCGGTAGCCGGTTTTGCGGGCGCCGGCGCTGCTACTGCCACACATTCCGAGGCGAGGACTGGCGTCTCGAAACCGTCGTCCTCGCGCACGTGGGCCACTTTACCGTCGATTTTCACTACCACACCACCTCCTACGGCGTTGAGGAAGCGCACTGTATCTCCAACTTTTATTGGCATTGTATCAATCGTTTGTTTTTGTGTTCTACATTGCTGTGTATCCGCCGTCGACGGGGTACAGTCCGCCGGTGCAGAATCCCGCCTCTTCCGATGCCAGGAAAAAGACCATTGAGGCCACTTCGGCGGGCTGTCCGCAGCTTCCGCGCAGGAAAAGGGCGTTCTCCTCTTCCCACATTGCTGCTATGGCATCCGGCGATGCTCCGCTGCGGGCGAATACATCGTCGACCAGGGGTGTGGCTATTGTGGACGGGCACACGGCGTTGACTCTTATGCCGTGCGGCGCCATGTCGATAGCCGTCTGGCGTGCCATCTGCCCCAGCGCGCCTTTTGTGAGGCCGTAGGAGAAACTGTGGGCTTTGCCCACGGTGCTCTGGTCGGAGGCCACGATAACGGCGCTTCCGCCGCCGGAGGCAATGATGGCCGGCAACGCGGCCTGCATGGTGTTTATGGTGCCGAAGATATTGGTGTCGACGACCTGGCGCAGCTGTTCGGGGCTTACATCGAGTATGGTGTCGGAGCGGTGGATGCCTGCGTTGGCAACCACGCAGCCAAGGCCTCCGAAGTTGGCGGCGGCTTCGGCAATGGCCGATTCGACATCCTGCCTGCTGCATGTGCTTCCCCGGAGGAAGATTACCGGCAGAGGCGCAAGCGAGCCGGCGAGTTCACGGCCGGCATCGGCGTCGACATCCATGAATGCCACCTGCCAGCCGCGGGAGGCGAACAGTTCCACGCAGGCGCGCCCTATGCCTTTGGCGCCCCCGCTGACAAATACACAGCGTTTCATGAAGTCAAAGTTACAAATAAGTCGAGAGCAAAGCCAAATTTATTTGCGTTTTGCCGGGCGTGAGTAATATAAAAGCCCACCCTGTGCCTGGGAGCGCAGGGTGGGCAGGATATTATTATGGATGGGGGAGTTAAAGAGCTATTTTCTTTGTCACGGGGCCGGTCTTGGTTGTTGCCATGACAATATAGATTCCGCCGGGCAGGGTGTCGAGTTCCACGATGTCGTTGCCGGTGATGCCTTGGGCGACCATGGTGCCGTCGGCACTCCAGATGGTTGCCGATTCATAATCGCCGGAGATGCGCATGCGGCGGTTCCGGAGCATAGTTATGAGCACGTCGCCGGTCTGTACGTTTTCGATTCCGGAAACAGAGCCGAAGTCGATGGCCATGCGTTCCGATTCTCCGCCGTTATAGATTTTGCTCACTTCGGCGGTGTGGACGCCGTCGGGCAGCTGCGGAAGTACCCATGAGTTTTCGGTCAGAGTTTTCTTGAGTTCGCCGTCGATATATACGTTGTATCCGATGAACGAGCCAACCGATGCCGGTTCGTAGGAGTGTGTGATGCCGGTGGTCATGCTGATGTCGTCGACCGAGAGCATGAACACGTCGTCGGAGTGGCTGTTGATGGCCACATAGCGTGCATCGGCGGGGATTTCGAATTCAAAAAGGCTGTGCTCGTTGTCGGGAACGGGAACGTATCCGTCGGTAAGCCATATGAAAGCGTCGACTTCGGGTGTGGTTGTGGAGTATCCGACGCGGATGGTTTCGAAGCGTCCGTCCTGTATTTCATAGGTTTTGGCTCTGAAGCTGAACTTGAAGTCCTTATGATAGCTGAGCAGTGGTGAGATCAGGTAGTCGTCGCTTTTGTTCAGTATGAGTCCTCCGCCAGACTCTGTGGGGTATGCTGCGAAGAATGCCAGGCAGCGGTCGCCGCTGTAGGCCGGATTGATGCCTAATGGAGGAACGGTGTTGTTGCCGTTGAAAAGAATCGCGGCCATGGGTTCCCTCATGCCGGGGAATGATGTGCTGCCGAAGCCATAGGTCGGGAGAGCGTCGTTGTCGATATACTGCCACCCGATGGCGCCTGCAGGATTGATTTCAAAGTCGTTGTGGTCTTCGCCATCGAAGTCGTCGAAAATGTCGGCGAAGAGGTCCCAGGCGAGAGTGAGGCCTTCGTTGGTTTCGATAATGTCGATGTTTCTTACCGGGCGGATAATCTGGCTGATGGTCAGCGACTTGGTGTAGGATGGTGCGTCGGAGAGGTCGAATGTGGTGGCATCGCATTCGAAGCCATTGAGGGTTACGGTGACACCGTAGGTCGACTTCCATATTTTTTCGAATTCAGCGGTGCCGTCGATTACTGTGGCGGTGTATGAGTTGGTGCCGTCGTCGAGTTTTACGGTTGCGCCTTCGGCATCGCCCGGGGCGGAATCGGCAGTGACTGCAACGCTGAGGGTTGTGTGCTGTGCTTTGTGCACAGTTTCAGTGACTGTTCTTTCCGATATTATATTGCCGCCATAGACAGCTTCTACAGCGTACTGGTAGCTGCCGCGTGGTATGCTGGCGAATTCGTTGTCGGTATATGCGGTAGTGGTCACTGCTTCGGCGATATTTGTCCATGCTGACTGGTCGGCGGCCTTGGATTCCTCGAAACGGTAGACGTTATAGGCCAGTTCGGGCGAGAAGTCGCCGCTTTCCATTATCTCACCGCTTGCGCGCAGCATCCATGCGCCGGTCCAGTTGCTGTCTTCGAAGTATTTATAACCTCCATTGTATGTTGTGGAGTATAACTGAGTGCCTGCCGGCGCGGGTTCGGAGTTGTTGTCGCGGGCCAGGGATACATAGCCCAAAGCGCTCAGCGCTATCAGGCATCCATTGGGTGCTTCTATGGTTTCGGGGAGTTCGAATGTGGTCCATGTGTCGATGGCAGACGGTATGGCGGAATTTGTGTACAGGAAGTTGGTGGGGTCGGGATTGCCTTCGTTGTCAAGCGATATGATGTAGAGTATCACCTCTGCCGGGGGTGTTGCTGCCTCATATTCGCTGGACATACGGTACCAGCTCACGCTTGTGATGTTCATGGGTGTGCGGAAGACGGTGCCGAGGATATTTTCTTCGCGTCCGGATTCATAACCCATGGGGCTGCCGGGTTCGTTGTTGTCGAATATCAGGGGTGTTATATCCGTGGGGTAAGTCCATGTTACGTCGGCAGTGCCGTCGGCGTTCTCTGCTGCGTATGCTTTATGCGGGGCTATGCCTTTGTATGCCAGGGCTACATCGTCGGCTTTATTATGGTCGCTGTAGTAGTCGTATTTCATCGGCTGGGTCTTTTCAACCGTAGTGAAACCGTTTTTGGCGATGGTCATCCGGTAGTCGGAGCTGCCGTAGTAGCCCTTGTAGAGATATACATCGGAAATGGTGAAGTTGCCTTCGGCGTCGGTCGTTCCCGAATAATCGGCATATCCTTCGAGCCTGACGCGCGCTCCGGGCAGCGGGTTGCCGGCATAATCGGTTACGTGGCCTTTGAGTGCCGTTTTCCACATCTCGAATATGGATATGTTGTGAATCAGGGTTTCGGATGCGTTGACAGTGACTGTGCGCGGGTAGGAGTCTTCTTCGAAGCCGAATTTGGTGTATGTCACCACATAATCGGCGGCAGGCAGCGCCTCGAAGCGGTAGAAGCCTTCGGCATCGGTAACGGCGGTGTATGTGTTGGGTCCGGTGAATGTTATTTTGACTCCTTCCACAGGGGTGGAGGTGCCGTCGATGTAGGTGGTTACCTTTCCTTCTGCGGAGCCGTCTTTGAGGACGTCGACAACGAAGTCCTTTATGCCAATCAACATGCCCTCGGGGCCGCTTGAATAGTGTCGCAGTGTTATGTAGTAGTCGCCGGATTCGGTGATTTCGGGGAGCATAACCGATTGCTTTCCGCCATAGTAATTGCGAATCAGAAGGTCTGCTACCGGGGTGGCATCGTCGGCGATGGTGGGAGTGGTGCTGAGATATACGGCCAGGTGTTCTTCCATGTAATATGCGGTGTAGTACTGGAAATTGACTACATATGGTTGAGAGGCCGTGAGGGTGATTGCGGGGCTTACGAGTCGGTTGTCGGTTGGTTTGAATGTCGATACATCGGTGTAGGATGTGGCGCATGTGCCGCCGCAGTCGGTGTTCCCGAGGTACCATGTGGCTTTCTCGCCTTCGATGTTGCCATCGATATCCAGGGCTGTCCATCGGTCGAAGTCGCTCTGGCTTGTCAGCGGCGACTGGAAGGGAATCGCTTCGCCGGCACTGATGATTCCTGCGAAAAGCAGAAGCATCGCCGCGAAATGGAATGATCGTAGATGAATTTTCATAGTGAAATTCCTGGTTTGAATAAAGGGTGTTATTTTAAGGTTTAATCTGGCTTTTGTTATAATCTGGAAGTTTGCGCCAAATTTAGCTATTTTATTTGAATGTGCAAAATAGATATAATTAATAACTAAAATTAACACAACTTGACTGATGGTATGCTTTGTGTATGGCTTGGCGAGATGCACAGATTATACTCTGAGGCCCCCGTAGTGAATATGAAGACCCCGGAGAAGCCTGATTCCTATGGCGGGAATGGTTTCTCCGGGGCTTGTATTTTTTCTTATACTTTGCGCGGTTGTCGTTGTGTCGTTTCGGACCTAAACGAGAGGCCTTATGCGTGCGCCTATGCTGTCTATTTCTTCAAGTTCGGCAGTTGTGAATTCCGGGCTGCCGACTGTGCCGATGCAGTCCATGAGCTGTTCTTTGCTGCTGCAGCCTATTATTACCGATGTCACACGGGTGTCGCGGAGCACCCATGCGAGAGCCATTTCGGCAAGAGTCTGTCCGCGCTGTCGGGCCATATTGTCGAGCATGCGAAGCTGTTCAACCACCTCTGAGCTTATGCTTGAGGTTTTGAGTGAGAAGTTGATTGCAGCGCGGGAGTCGGCCGGTATGCCTCCGAGGTAGCGGTTTGTGAGTATCCCTTGCGCCAGTGGCGAGAATGACACGAAGCCGCATCCGGCCCGGGATGCCGCCTCGAGAACGCCGCTCTCCACCACTGTTCTGTCGATTATGTTCAGCCGGTCCTGAAAAAGTAGGCATGGCACATCGTGCTCGCGCAGATAGGCGAACGCCCTGCGCGAGGCCTCTAAAGGCCATCGCGAGATGCCGGCGTAGAGCGCCTTGCCTTGCTTTACGATATCGACAAGAGCCTGTAGTGTCTCTTCTTCGGGAGTGTCGGGGTCGTAGCGGTGCGAGTAGAATACATCCACATAGTCCAGCCCCATGCGGCGGAGGCTTTGATTGAGAGATGTGATGAGATATTTCCGCGATCCCCAGTTGCCGTAAGGGCCGGGCCACATCTCATATCCTGCTTTGGTGGCTATGAACATTTCGTCGCGATATGGCGCGAACGAACGGCGGAACACCTGTCCGAATGTTTCTTCGGCAGTGCCGTAGCGCGGTCCGTAGTTGTTGGCCAGGTCGAAGGAAGTTATGCCATGGTCGAAAGCTGCGTGCATTATCTCCTTGCTGCGCGACAGTGGCGCGAGTTCGCCGAAATTGTGCCAGAAGCCCAGCGATACGCGGGGGAGCAGGATGCCGCTGCGGCCTGCGCGGGCATATTCCATGCCGCTGTCGTAGCGGTTCGCGGCTGCTTTATATACGTCTTCAATCATAATGTCTCAGTGGGTTTTTCGTGGTTGGAATGTGTTGAGTGCTGGAAAACAAAGATAAGGCAAATATGCCATCGGTGCTATATTATGTGCCGAACCGCAATGAAAAAGCTATTGACAAGTATGTTTCATACTCGCCAATAGCCTGGGGTATTTTTAATGCAATGCGTTGACTGCGTAATGTAGTTGAAAAAAAGTTCGCAGCGTTTAAGAGGTCGTTTAATCACGCAGTAAAAGTAACAAATAAAATTGAATTGCCGGTCTGTATTGGCGGCCGTCTCCCATTGATTTTTATTTGTTTATTCTAATAATCGTTGTTAAAATAACAGTTCCTTGCTTCCGGTAATGTCGGGAGCAAGGAACTGATGAACTGTATAGGTGGACTATTACGCGGTCAGTTCGGGGGGGAGAATTGGCATTGCGCCTTTCTTGGTGCAGACATACGCGGAGGTCTGCACGGCGAGTGAGTGTGCTTCCTGTACGCTTTTTCCTTTTAGTATGGAAGCGATGAACGCCGCGGTAAAGCTGTCGCCGGCGCCGACGGTGTCTGCAACTTCGACTTTCGGTGTAGGCTGGAACGATACGTTGCCGGGGGTGAATACGTAGCTGCCATTGATGCCGCATGTGAGAATAAGCATCTTAAGGTTATATTTGCCGAGAAGAATCCAGCATTTGTCCTGAAGGTCAATGCCGGGATAGCCGAACATACGGCTGACGGTCACAAGTTCTTCGTCGTTTATCTTCAGGATGTTGCAACGTTTCATAGAGTTGCAGATAATTTCCTTGTTATAGAAGCCCTGGCGGAGGTTGACATCGAAGACCACAAGAGAGTCGGCGGTCCGGGGCATTGCGTCGAAGAAGCGGTTGATTGTGTTGCGAGATACCACATTGCGCTGCGCAAGCGAACCGAAGCATACGGCCTTTGTCCTTTCGGCCAGTTGCTCAAGGCGGGCTGTATAGGGAATGTTGTCCCATGCCACATTCTCTTTGATTTCGTACTGGGGAACTCCAGCCGGGTCTATTTCGACCTGAACTGTGCCAGTGGGATAGGGAACTTCAGCGATGAGCTGATTAAGTCCTTTTGAAGTAAAGTTCTCTGTTATTTCTTTGCCAAGGGCATCATCGCCGACCGCACTCACTACACAACTCGGCAGGCCGAACTGCGAAACATGGTAGGCGAAATTGGCCGGTGCGCCACCGATTTTTTTACCCTCCGGAAGCACGTCCCACAGGGCTTCGCCCATTCCTACAACTATGTCATTCATGTCGAAAACGTATTTGTCGGTTTTTATATATTTCTTATTTTAAAGGTGTAATACATCAGATATATCACTCCGATTGTCATGATGGCGACAGCTCCGGCCTGCCCGATCGCATCGGCCGCATATCCCATGGCGAGCGGGAAGACTGTTCCTCCGAACAAGCCCATAATCATAAGCCCGGAAACTTCGTTGCGCTCGTTCGGGGTATATACAAGGGCTTGGGAGAATACCACGGAGAAGATGTTGGAGTTTCCGAAGCCAATAAGTCCGATACCCGAATACAACGGGGTAAGTGTATCGCAGAAGAATAGTATTGCCATGCCTGCGAGCATCATCGATACACTTATGCCGAAGAAGAGTTTAGGAGATATGGAGCGTAGAAAGAAGGCTCCGAGAAAGCATCCGGCCGTTCGGAATATGAAGTAGATGCCTGTGGCGAATCCGGCTTCTTCCAGGGGAATCCCAAGGCGCTCGATGATGATTTTCGGGGCGGTAGTGTTTGTTCCGACATCAATGCCCACATGACACATTATGCCGAGAAAACAGAGGAATATGAACGGGCGGCCGAGCAGTCTGAGACATTCACCTATGCCGGTGGCTCTGTCGGGCTTCTCCTCATCGATGGGAGTGGCGGCCAATAGCGATATGGACAGGAGGCTGATTACGGCGTATATTACAAACAGGGCTCTCCAGCCAAGTCCGAATGTCGGGAATGCCGTGGTGGCTCCCCACGCGGCTATGACAGGTGCGAGGAATGATGCGATAGCTTTTACAAACTGGCCGAAGGTGAGAGTCGATGCAAGTTTGTCCCCGCTGATAAGATTGGTCACAAGTGGATTAAGAGATGTCTGCATGATGGCGTTGCCTATTCCCAGAAGCGAGAAGGAGATGAGCATCACTGCATAGCTGTCGCCGAAGGCCGGGACGAAAAGTGATGCTGCTGTTACAATGAGACTTATCAGGACGGTCTTCTTACGGCCTATTTTATTCATCAGCATCCCGGTGGGCACTGAGAAAATCAAGAACCAGAAGAACACGAGCGATGGGAAGAGATTGGCCTGAGAGTCGGACAGCGCTAAATCTTTCTGGACGTAGTTTGAAGCTGTGCCGACGAGGTCGACAAACCCCATTGCGAAAAAGCACAGCATCACAGGGATTATCTGGAGCATGAACGACTTCCGGTTTGTGACCAGCGATTGTATCATAGCCATAATGTTCTGTTGTATTGGTTTATAGTTCTTTTATCGAGTAGATTTTAAGATTTTCGATTTTGGCAGACCCTCCCGTTGCGGATATCGACAAGGTCGAGTATGGCATGGTGGGGAATACGAGATTGGTCATAACGAACTTGCCGTTGTTTCCGAAAACTTCCATGCTCGATTTGTCGATGAATATTCGCAAAGAAATCTTTTTGTCGTTCTCGAATGTGGGTGCGACTGTCACCGCCGGAAAATCCTGGCTGAAGTCGACGATTCCGCTGTGGCGCCTGTCAAAGGAGAGTGTGTGGTCCGAGGAATTGTACCTTAAAGTTACGGATTCGTCGGCATTGTTGGCAATCCTGATGTCAACCGAATCAGCCCTGCGGCAGTCTAAGTCGAGAAGTATCTCGCACACGCCATCATTAGAAACCGGAAGAGAGAAAACCCGTTTTTTCCGGCCTGCTGACTTGTTGTTGACCTTTACGATTTCTTTATCGCGGATATTTACAAGTTCCGGAGATGGTGCCGAGGACATATAGATTTGTCCGTCCGCATTTTTGAACAGCCCGGCTTCACGTGGCAGTGTATTGGCACTGCGATATTGCAATGTGGGCACCTCGGCTGCGTATTGCCAGTTGCTCATCCATCCGATGAGAGTCCGCCGGTTATCCGGAGCGCCACTCCAGCTCACGGTCGCATAGTGGTCCTTGCCGTAATCCATCCATTTGGTGGGGATGTTGCCGTCAGCGTCGGTATCGGCCTTGAATGTAGTGCCGTCGAAATCTCCCACGAAATACTGGGTCGCACTGCCGCCGAAAGGTCCTCCGGGGTTTATATTGCACACCAATACCCATTTCTCTTCGTCGGTGCCGTCGACTTTCAGTTTGAATAAATCGGGACATTCCCACACTCCGTCCTGTGCGCCTTTTCCTTTTCCAAACGCGCTTTGCAGTGTCCAGTTCTTCAGGTCCGGCGAAGTGAAGAAGAGCATCTCATGGTCGAGGGCATGAGCCAGAGAGAGCACCCACCGATTATTGGCGGTGTCCCAGAACATATTCGGATCGCGGGCCTCGCTTTCGAGTGTGATAACGGGATTGCCTGGGTAGATTTCGAATGTATGACCGTGGTCGACGCTGTGTGCGATGCTCTGAATCTGGCTGAGATCAGCCGAGGTGTATAGCGCCACTACTGCATTTTTTCCGAATCCTGCGGTGTTTTCAGTATCTACCACCGAGCTTCCGCTGAACACGGCGCCCAGTCCGTTGGCTTCGATTGCGGCGGGATGATGGTTCCAGTTAACGAGATCTGTCGAGGACGAGTGTCCCCATGTCATGTTTTGCCATTTGGAGCCGTAAGGGTTCCACTGATAATAGAGATGCCATACGCCGTCCTTATAGAACATGCCGTTGGGGTCGTTCATCCATCCATACAGGGGGGTATGGTGGTAGGCCGGACGGTACTTTTCTCTGTTTGAAATGTCGAAAGTGTCGGTTAAAGACAGATTTTTCCAGCAGGCATCATCTTTAGCCTCGCGGATGTTTGAGCGGTTCTGGGTTGTGATGACATTCAGCAGCACGTCGTGGCCGTTATAAGATGTAAGGTCTAAAGGTACAAAGTAATCGACCTTGCTCTTTGCCAGCCGGACATTGACAGTCCTGTCGATATTGCCGTCGACGAGCACGACAATTCTGGCGTCGTCGTTGGACTCCTGTACGGGGAGCATAAGATATTTGCCGTCGCCATTGATTCGGACGATGGTGTTGTTGACACCAAGATGGTTCACTTCCACCCCGTCGGAGGCAGACACTGTCGATGCTGCCGCTATTGTCGAGAGCATCATCAGTGAAGTGAGACATTTTGTTATTCCATTCATGGTTTTGATATTTAAGCTATGTTGAACAGTCTATTTTTTCACCTTGAAATGAACCTGTCTTTACGAGGCCGGTAGCACCAGGCGATGTATGGCAGTCTACCGTTTCGACAATGCAAAACTACTACAAACGCGAAATGGCAGGTATCAAAAAACGTGTATCGGCTATCAAATTTGTTGTACAGCATAGTTTTTAATACCTTATGCACTCTTTTTCATGGCATTATGATTAACTTTGCAAAACCTTAAACGATTACAATGAAAAAGAAACGCATTTGGTCATGTTTTGTCTTATTGGGACTTCTCTTCCTTTTGACCGGCTGTTCCGATCGCAGAATCTACAAGATAGGAGTGTCGCAGTGCAGCCAGGACGACTGGCGCATGAAAATGAACGACGAGATAAACCGTGAGATTATGTTTCACGAGGATGCTGTTGTCGAAATCCGTTCGGCTGATGACAGCAATACAAAACAGATCGAGGATATAAAATATTTCGTTGAGAACGGATTTGACATAATAATCGTTTCTCCGAATGAAGCGGCGGCTCTTACGCCTGTTGTCAAGGAGGTGTACGAGCAAGGTATGCCGGTGGTTATTTTTGACAGGAACATCAACGGGGACACCTACACCGCCCGAATAGGCGTCGATGATGAAGGTCTTGGCCGTTCTGCCGCCCATTACGCACTGCACATATTAGGGGAAGGAGCCAAGGCGATAGAGATTTTCGGGTTGAAAGGTTCTACTCCGGCAGAAGGGAGACATAATGGATTTGTAAAGGAATTTGAAGATAACGGGGGAATAATCCTCGCAAGCGGTCCCGGCAATTGGAATAATGAGGATGCAATGACGGTAGTTGATTCTCTTCTGAGGGAATACCAGGATGTCGATTTGATTTATGCCCATAATGACCGTATGGCAATCGGCGCATCGGAGGTAGCCCGCAGGCATGGTCGTGACAGTATTCATATTATCGGAATAGATGCGGCACCAAATATCGGTATTAAGGCGGTGGCGGACAGTGTCATTGACGCTACATTCCTATATCCGACAGAAGGACATCGGCTCATACGCACAGCCTTAGCCATTCTTAAGGGTCAGCCATATGAAAAGGAGACTATACTGCCGGTTTCTTCGGCGGTGGATTTGACCAACGCGGATATACTTCTTTTGCAGAATGAAACGTTAAATGAGGAAGCCGGAAAGATGAGACTGCTGAAAGCACAAATAGATGATTATTGGGCCAAGCATTCATCGCAGACATCCCTGTTCTATGCCAGTATCGCCATCATCATTCTTCTTTTCGGTGTTGGATTCCTGCTTCTGCGCGCATTCTGGCAGCGCAGCAAACACCATAGGGAACTTATGGTGCAAAACAGACTTCTTGAGGAAGAGCGTGACAAGCAAAGGATACTTAACGAGCAGCTCCAGGCCGCAACTCAATCCAAACTTATATTTTTTACCAACGTTTCACATGATCTGCGCACTCCGCTGACCTTGATTTCCGAACCAGTAGCGCAGCTTGCCGATGCAGACAATCTCACTGCGCCGCAAAAAAACTTGATTAAGATAGCGAATAAAAATGTAAAAATCCTCCAGCGCCTCATAAACCAAATCCTCGATTTCAGAAAATACGAGAATGGCAAACTAAACCTCCGTCTGACAGAAATAGACTTCAACCAGGCGGTTCGCGACTGGATGGAGTCCTTCTATTCCGTGGCGCGAAAGCGGGATATAAGGCTGACAATAGACGGCCCTGCGGCCAATGTGCCGATGCCGATGGCCATTGATACTGAAAAAATAGAACGTGTGTTTTTCAATCTGTTGTCCAACGCATTCAAATACACGCCAAATAACGGAGTCATAACGGTGTGGTATGAATATGACAACAGGTGTCTGACATTTAAGGTCTCCGATACCGGCGAAGGCATCAGCGAAAGAGATCTGGGTAATATTTTCGACAGATTCTACCAGGTCGACCGGATTCATCCCAAAGGCTCGGGCATAGGTCTGTCGCTGGCAAAAGCTTTTGTCGAGCTCCACGACGGCACTATCAGCGTAGAAAGCACATTGAATAAGGGATCTGTCTTTACAGTGACCATTCCTGTCCGGCACATTGCAGAAACCACGATAACAGCAGAGAAGGCAATCGGGGACCGTGACGTGGAAACCGAACTCGATAATATTGAAAGCAGTCTTTCATTCGATGCCGACAAGCCTATTGCGCTTATCATTGATGACAACAAGGATATACAGAAGCTCGTAGGAGAGATACTGGACGCTGACTACAATATAATCACCGCTTCAAATGGCAAAGAGGGAGTGAGAATGGCCGCCAGATATGTTCCGGATTTGATTGTATGCGATGTGATGATGCCTGTCATGGACGGTCTGGAGTGTTGCCGACATATAAAAAACGAAGTCTCGACTTCCCATATTCCCGTGTTGATGCTCACTGCCTGTTCGATGGATGAGCAGCGTGTTCAGGGATACGACAGCGGCGCCGACGGATATCTGTCGAAGCCGTTTAACAGCAGCGTATTGAAATCCAGGTGCTCAAGCCTGATAATGAACCGCAAGCGCATAAAAAACCTTTGGCAGTCGCCTTCATCAGCCGTTCCAAAGGAAGAAACCGGTAAATCCATACGGAAAGAAGCGCTTCCTAAAAATGATATTGATTCCGAATTCTACAATCGCTTTCTCAAGATACTGAATGAGGGGATGGGCAATCAGGATCTGAATGTCGATATGATTGCTTCCCAAATGGGATTGGAACGCTCTCAGTTCTACCGTAAGATAAAATCTCTGACCAATTATGCTCCGGTTGAGCTCATACGCAGGTTGCGCCTGCAACGCGGTCGTGAACTACTGATATCCACAGAGAAAACAATCGGCGAGATTGCTTATGAGATAGGTTTCTCCACCCCGGCGTATTTCACAAAATGCTATAGGGACGCCTACGGAGAAACTCCATCACAAGTCAGGAACACGCTGGTAAAATAGACCGCTAATACCATACTGGCATAAACGCATCTCATCATTTTTTTTGATGAAGATGCGTTTTTTTTGTCCATCCCATGCGATTAAGAGGTTGTTTAACAGGCATTATCAAACGACCACTAATAATCGTGCCTATCCTATCAAAAAACGTGCATTGTCTGAAATTTGATAGACCGACCAACAAACTTTATAGACCCGGTCATAGATTGCAGGCTAAATTTGCAGTAGAATACTTAACCAAAAATCAAAAACATGAAAAGAACCATTCTCAGTGCGATATTGCTGATTCTGATGGCAATGATAGCACAGGCACAGAATATTACTGTGCGAGGAACAGTGCTTTCCAAAACCGATGACGAACCGCTCATCGGAGCTTCCGTAATGTGTGAGGAAACAAATGCGGGAGCCACAACGGACATCGACGGTAATTTCACAATTCCGGTTCCCGAAGGGGCATTACTGAAAGTTTCCTATGTCGGTTTCAACGACTCGGAAGTCAGGGCAACTCCGGAAATGAAGATTTATCTCACTGAAAACACAGAGTTGCTTGAAGAAGTCGTTGTCGTGGGTTATTCTTCCGAGAGAAAAGCTGACCTGACAGGTTCTGTATCAGTCGTGAAGATGAAGGATGTGGCAGACACTCCTACAGGCAATGTCGTTCAGGCGCTACAGGGTCGTGTGGCCGGTATGAATATTACGACCGACGGTACTCCGGGCGGTCTCAGCACCGGAACATCAATCCGAGGCGCATCCTCTTTCCGTGGAGATGCCAACGGTCCGCTCTATGTGATAGACGGAGTGATGACCCGTGAAAATCCCGGTACAATTCTTAACGGCAATGATGTTGAATCCATTCAGGTACTCAAAGATGCCGCATCCGCTTCTATATATGGCGCTCAGGCGGCCAACGGTGTAATCATCATCACGACCAGGCGCGCAAAAAAAGGCGAATGCCGTGTAACATTCGATGCTACACTCACCCTGCAGACTTATCAGAGCGGTCTGAACATGATGAACGCAGACCAGTGGGGCGAAACTTATTGGTCGGCCTACAAATACGCCTACGGCACAACACCGACTTCCGAACTCTATGGCAACGGACCCACACCTAAACTTCAGCCATACCTCAATCTCAACGGCGTGACGGTCAATCCCCGGCATACCAGCTGGGAGGATGAAATCCACCGCGCAGCCCTCATGCAGACCTACAGCATCGGTCTGGCAAAAGGAGCGGAGAACGGCTCCTCGTCTTTCTCGCTAAGTTATCTCGACCACGACGGAATTATCAAGGGCAGTGACTTCCAGAAGGCAAATACCCGTTTCAGTTCCGACTATGGCTTTATCAATAACCGTCTGAAAGTGGGTGGCAATCTTACTCTCAACTGGTGGCGTCAGCACAATGCTCCCGGAGGGATAGAGGAAAACGCCATCAAGATGCATCCGGCCCGCACAGTCTACGACTCTGAGGGAAATTACAATGATCAGGTCGCTTTCGGCCTTAATGACACACCCAATCTCGTAAGACTCATAAATGAAGAAGCTTCCAACAAGCATGAATACTGGCGTGTGTTCGGCAACGCCTACCTGTCTGTCGAGCCGATAAAGAATCTCATCCTCAAAACCAACTTCGGTCTCAACTACCACAATGGTTCCGACAAGAATTTCACACCTGCGAACCTGCGCGACAAGACAAACAGCCTCTATCAGTATTCAAGCAAGACTGTCGACTGGGTGTGGACAAATACTGCCCAGTATAATATAGACTTCGGCAAAAACTCTCTGATGGCTCTTGCGGGCATCGAGGCAAAGCGTAATCACTTTGAAGATATGTTCGGAGAAGGGAAGGGACTTGAAATCGAGGACTCCAACTATCTTTATCTCGGTAACGTGACATCGAATAAAAATACCGGTTCCGGAGCTTCCAACTACTCGATGTTCTCATTCTTCGGCAAGGTCAACTATTCATGGGATAACAAATATCTTGCATCGTTCACCATCCGCCGTGATGCTTCATCCCGCCTGTCGGACAGCCATAATTACGACTGGTTTCCTTCGGTATCTCTCGGCTGGCGTATTTCTCAGGAAAAATTCATGGAAAACACGCGCAACTGGCTGAATGACCTTAAAATCCGCGGTGCCTACGGCGTTAACGGTAATGACCTTATTGCCAACGATGCTTTCTATGCCAAGTACTCCATGGATCTCGACCGCGCGGCGTATGCCCTCGGTGGTGGAAATACACTGTCTCCCGGCGCGCTTCGCTATCGCACGACAAACCCGGACCTCACCTGGGAAAAGACATACCAGACCAACATAGGTTTCGACGCTTCCTTCCTCAACAACCGACTGTCGCTTACATTCGATTATTTCCACAAGAAGACCAATGACATGCTTGTGGAGAAACCCTATATCGCCACAATCGGCGAAGGCGGGTACTGCTGGTACAATGGCGGCTCGATGGTGAACAAAGGCGTGGAAGTTACAGCCGAATGGCGTCAGACATTATCCAATGGCCTGAGCTACAACATCGGTCTGAATGTAACGGCAATGAAGAACCGTGTCACAGATCTGATGGATGACATTTACTACACATGGGGCGGCGGCAACGGTATCGACAAGTCCATAGTGGGCAACGCCCTCGGTTCCTGGCTGGTGTACAAGACCGACGGTGTGTTCCGCACACAGGAAGAGGTGGACGCATACAACGCTCAGTATAAAGTAGAATTCGGCCGGCCCGGAGTAGGCCGTGTAAGATATGTGGACGCCAACGGCGACGGAGTGATAAACAACCGCGACCGCGAGTGGGTGGGATCCGACCTTCCGAAGGCACAGTTCGGGCTCAATATCGGTGCCGACTGGAAAGGCTTTGACCTGAATCTCTTCTTCAACAGCATAATCCGCGATGCCTGGAATAATTCAAAATTCTACACCGATTTCTTCCCTCTCTGGACCGGAAATCACGGCACCCAGCTTCTCGATGCCGCCAAAGCCTATGAAGACTATCTCCGGACCGGGTATTATGCATCCGATGTTCCCGCTCCGACGGTCGACAATTCCAACAGCGAGAACGAAGGTTCTCAGTATTACATCGAGGACGGCTCGTTCCTTCGCCTGAAAACACTGACTGTGGGTTATACTCTTCCCAAAAAGATTCAGGACAAATTGTTCCTCAAGAACGCCAGAATATATTTCCAGGCTCAGAATCTCTTCACCATCACCAGGTACAGCGGAGCCGATCCCGAAGGCCTCGGATATCCCTACGCCCTGCCTCGCCAGTACACGTTCGGCATACAGTTCGGTTTCTAACATCATAATAAGACATTTCAGATGAAACTAAATAATATGGCGGCACTTGCAATAGCCGCATTCTGCATCACTTCTTGCAGCGACGATTTCCTCCGCAACGAACCGCAAGGGTCGCTGTCGGAAGCAAACATGAACGACCCCAATGCTGCCGACCTCCTCGTGTCGGGCGCTTACGCCACTTTCGGCTGTCGCTACGCCGACTCCAACGATCCTCATTTCTACTCCATTACCAACTGGAGCCATGGCGAGGTCCGAGCCGACAACGCCTACAAAGGAGGAGGCGGAGAAACGGACATATGGGAATTTCACGATATGGAGACGGCTAAACTCCAGCCCAACAACGGACTTCTCGACGGCAAGTGGTTCAATGTCTATTGCGGCATTTCGCGTTGCAATTCCGCAATACGCGCTCTCCGCAGGATTGACGAAAGTGTCAACAAGGATATAAAAAGTCGCATCGCGGAGGTGAGTGTAATCCGCTCGTTCTGGTATTTCGACCTCGTGCGTCAGTTCAACCGCATTCCATACATGGATATCGACCTGCCCGAAACCGAATATGCCAGTGTCCGCAACGATGAGTTCACCCGTGAGCAGCATCTTGCCCGCATAGCCGGCGAGCTGATGGCTGCGGCCAATGACCTTCCTGACAGTCAGCCGGAAGTCGGTCGCATCAATCGCCGCGCAGCTCTCGCCCTTGCCGCAAAAGTAAAGCTCTATCAGGCATATGAGGAAGACCCTGCGACAAATGCCGTGGTCAACATCGATAAAGGCCTTCTTCAGGAAGTGGTCGGGCTAATCAATCAAATCGACGGCTACGACCTCCTTGACGATTTTCAGCAGCTCGACATGCTCGAATACGAAAACGGAGTGGAATCCGTATTGGCAGTACAGTTCTCCAAGGATGACGGCTCCGGCGGTGTAGGCCGTATCAACTGGGGCAATCTCCTCAACTCCATGACCGGCCCCGGCTGCCCATGGCAGGGCGACGGATTCTTCCTTCCGTCGCAGGATCTTATCAATGCTTATCAGACAGATGAGAATGGTCTTCCTCTGTTCGACTACCAGAATCGACCCGACTACGGAATTGTTGAGTTCAATGCAGACGGCAGCTATCATCTTGCCAACGTAGGCGGTAACGTAGACCCGCGCCTCGACTTTGTTACCGGCCGTCCCACCATCTCCTATAAAACCTACGAGGGCAGCCCCTGCGGCTTATGGGTGAGAAATTCGGATACCTACGGCTACAACAACACCAAGCGCTTCTGGCTGTCGCCTGAATCGCCCGACGCACAGCAAGGATGGCCATGGGGCGCATCTGCCCTCAACTGGCAGCTTATCCGTTATGCCGATTTACTTCTGTACAAGGCCGAAGCCCTCATCGAAATCGGAGGAAACGGACTTGAAGAAGCGCGTCAGCTTATCAACCGTGTGCGCTCCCGCGCGATGAACAGCAAATATGTCAAAGACTTCAATGACCCGTCTAAGGATGCTGCCAACTATAAGATTGGTCTATATCCCGCCGAAGGCTGGACTCAGGAATATGCCCGCAAGGCTCTCCGTACAGAAATGCGACTTGAGAAAGCTATGGAAGGCGAGCGTTTCTATGATTTGGTTCGCTGGGGAATCGCCAAGGAGACAATGAACAACTATTTCGCTGCCGAACGCGACAACCGCATATACTATCAGAACGCTTCCTTTGAGACAGGAGAGGAATACTTCGCCATCCCAACCGCGCAATATAACTTCTCTGGAGGCATTTATACCCAGAATCCAGGTTATCCCGGTTTTTAGGCATTGGTTAATGAAGCTTGCCAGAAAGCCGTTAAATCCATCCCGAAAATTCGGATCTGGCGTTAACAGGCACTATCAGGCCAACCTCTGATGGTTGAAATAACACCTCAATATCCTCAAAAAAACTGATTTCAGCCAAACAGCCCACGCCATTTGACCCTATAAAACACCAGTGGCCAAACAAATTATATTTTGTTTGGCCACTGGTCGTAAGGTGTTTATGCAAAAAAGCTCCAACTTAGTACTCGTCCTCGTTGAAGAGGAAGTCTTCTTTGGAGGGGTAGTCGGGCCAGATGTCTTCGATGCTTTCGTAGGTTTCGCCTTCGTCTTCGATTTCCTGAAGGTTTTCGATTACTTCCATTGGAGATCCGCTACGCATGGCATAGTCTATCAGCTCTTCCTTGGTTGCGGGCCAGGGTGCGTCTTCGAGCTTGGACGCGAGTTCGAGAGTCCAGTACATATTGGTATGTGTTTGATTATTTACTATTTATGGTTTGGTATGCGAATGCTTGGATTAAGGTGTGCAAAATTAGGATGTTTTTCTTAATCTCAGCAGGATTTTTCCCAGAATATTTCGTGGCGATTGTTATAAATGTTTATCGCGCGAGAAAGAACGAACAGGTAGTCGCTAAGGCGGTTTATGTATCGCAGAATGTTTGTCTGCACGGGAGCGGTGTCCGCCAGCGATATTATGTTGCGTTCGGCGCGTCGTGCGACTGCCCGCGCGATATTGGCCCGCGCGGCGTCGGGGTGGCCTCCGGGGAGGATGAACCGGTTGTGTCTTGGCAGGTTGGCGTCGAGGCTGTCGATTGTGGCTTCGAGGTGTTCCACCACGCTGTCGGGCATGGGAGCCGGCTGCCAGGTGGATTCCGCTTCTGTGGCCAGGGCCGAGCCGATATCGAAGAGCCTGTGCATGGCATTGGTGAGCACCTGGTGCTGCTCCGGAGGGATGGCGGTGGAGCTGTCCAGGAGGCCGAGCCAGGAATTTAGTTCATCGACTGTGCCGTAGGCTTCGAGCCGGATGTTGTTTTTTGCTATGCGTGTGCCACCGACAAGGGATGTGGTGCCGTTGTCGCCGGTGCGTGTGTAAACGTTCGATTTCATCTCTGCTTTGGTTGTCTGGTTGTATCAACGGCGAAACTGGTGATAATGTTGGCGGCCTCGGCGGCTCTGCCGGCTTCGGTGACAACCGCGCCGATGAAGGTGGCCGGAGCGTCCGGGTGCCAGAGCAGTGTTGTGGACAGGAGTTCCGACGCGGTGGCGTCGAGATTGAATCCGCAGGCCTCGAGCGAAGGTATGGCTTTGCCGGGGTGGCGGCAGGGCTGCCCTTGGGCGCGTGCGCAGTCGGCCTGCATGTGCGACTCTTTCGAATCCGTTGTGTTGCATAGCCGGCATCCGCCGGTTCCGAAGGCTGTCCCTCCGGTGTTGCCGGCAGCTGTGCGCAAGGCTTCTTCCAGGCAAGCGCGCCCGGCTGCGGATGTGTGGCTCTCGGTTTTTACGAGAGCCAGAACAACGACCGGTGTTTTATGGCGTGATACCGCTTTCCCGAAGGGTGATTCCTCGAAAGGCGGGCAGTTCCAGCAACAGCCGAAGTTGGGGCAGGCGCCGCAAAGGACTTCGGCAGCGAGTCCTGTGGAGAATCGCTGCCGATAGTCGTCGGCGGCTATGGTTGCAGTTGTGATCAATACTGTTCCGAGGCGTTGGGGAAATCGCCGGTTTTCACGTCGTCGATATAGCGTCCCAGGGCGTTGTTTATTATCGAGGAAAGGTCGGCATAGCGGCGCAGGAATTTGGGCGAGAAGCCATTGTTGATGCCAAGCATGTCGTGGGCTACCAGAACCTGGCCGTCGACACCTCCGCCGGCTCCGATGCCTATTACGGGAATAGTAAGCTCCGATGCTACTCTTGTGGCGAGTTCTGCCGGAATCTTTTCGAGTACCAGTGCGAAACAGCCGATTTCTTCAAGGAGGTGTGCGTCGGCGACCAGCTTTTCGGCTTCCTGCTCGCTGCGGGCACGCACTGCATAGGTGCCGAATTTATTGATGGACTGTGGGGTGAGTCCCAGATGTCCCATTACGGGAATGCCTGCGCAAAGGATACGTTCGATGCTTTCGCGGATTTCGGCGCCGCCTTCGATCTTTACGGCTTCGGCATGGCTTTCCTTCATTATGCGGATGGCGGAAGCGAGAGCTTCCTTGGAGTTGCCCTGGTAGGAGCCGAAAGGCATGTCGCATACCACAAGCGCGCGCTGTGTACCTTTTACCACGCTTTTGGCGTGGTAGATCATCTGGTCGAGGGTTATCGGGAGAGTGGTGATATTGCCGGCCATGACGTTGGAGGCCGAGTCACCTACAAGTATTACATCAATACCTGCCTGATCCACGAGGCGGGCCATGGAGTAGTCGTAGGAGGTGAGCATGGCGATTTTTTCGCCGCGCTCTTTCATCTCGATAAGTCGCCTGGTGGTAACTTTTCGCAGATTGTCAGAGGTGTTGGTTGACATAAATTGGTAAGTGTCGGTAAAATTTCCCGCAAAAGTAAGCAATTATTGAATGTCGGCAACGACAGCAGCCGCTGCAAAGCAATATGTGGCCTGAAGATAGGCACAAAATGTACACATACGTGTTACAAACAGGTGGCAATGCGTGGCGCGTGTTTGTGGTGTAACAATTGTGTAACAAAATAAATATGTGCTTAATACGCAGTATATCAAAGTACTATGCATTACGATTCTGGCGGTGTATTGCATGAAACATAATTTAACATTGAAAATCTTGACAGGAGTGAATCACCGGCTAATTTTGAAGAGTCGGAAGGGAAACTCCCCTCCGGCAAGTTAAGAAAATCGAATCCGACCACCTCAACAATTCACCACAATGGCAAGCTCAAAATTCCAAACGAACCTCATGGACCTCCAGGCCAACATGCTCAACTTCGCCTACATGCTGACCAGCAACCGCGACGACGCCTACGACCTGCTTCAGGATACTACCCTTAAGGCGTTGGACAATGAAGACAAGTATGCCGAGAACACCAACTTCAAGGGCTGGGTTTTCACCATCATGCGCAACATCTTCATCAACAA
>DKUJ01000001.1:0-3562 GCA_002490635.1 Porphyromonadaceae bacterium UBA7207 | reverse complement strand
CATCTTCATCAACAATTACCGTCGTGGTGTCCGGACGGCCACAATTGTGGACACCACCGACAACCTCTACCACCTCAATCTTAGCCAGGACAGCGGCATCGAAAGTCCGGAAGGCAGCTACGGCGCCGCCGAAATTGCCGCCGCCATCGGCGAGTTTCCCGACGACTACCGCATTCCTTTCAGCATGCATGTGCAGGGCTACAAATATGCCGAAATCGCCGAGCACATGGGTCTTCCGCTGGGCACGGTGAAGAGCCGCATATTCTTCGCGCGCCGCAAGCTCCAGGAACGTTTCGCCGACTACCGCTACGATGCATAAGCGGTGATGCATATATTAAGGAATCAGCCGGCGGGCTCTCCCAAGGATTCGTACAGGAGCTGCCGCGGATTCCGTAGCAAGACACTTCGGAAAAATTCTATGACTGATTATAGATAGATGTTACTGATATGATAATGAGCACAGGCGGCGCCTCGGGAGAAGCGCCGCCTGTGTTTTGTCAAGTTTCATCATGTTCATGACAGACAGCAGCCGGAAAACCATGCGGGTTTCCGGCTGCCGGGTTATGGATGAATGGTAAGGGAATCAGGCGAGGAAGCCCAGGAGGACACCTGCGGCCACGGCGGAGCCGATCACGCCTGCAACGTTCGGGCCCATGGCGTGCATGAGCAGGTAGTTGCTGGGGTCGTATTCCAGACCGAGGTTGTTGGAGATGCGTGCGCTCATGGGCACAGCCGATACGCCGGCGTTGCCGATAAGCGGATTGATTTTCTTGTTCTTGGGCAGGATGAGGTTGAAGAGCTTCACAAACAGCACACCGCTGCTGGAGGCTATCACAAAGGCCATGAAGCCCAGGAAGAAAATGAAGATTGTCTGCGGGGTGAGGAACTGCGAAGCCTGTGTGGACGCGCCGACGGTCATGCCAAGGAGAATGGTGACAATGTCGGTGAGTGCGTTCGAGGCTGTTTTTGCAAGACGGGTTGTCACGCCGCACTCACGCAGCAGGTTGCCGAAGAAGAGCATGCCGAGCAATGGAATTGCCGACGGAACAACGAAGCATGTCAGCATAACGCCCACGATAGGGAAGATAATCTTCTCCGACTGGCTTACGACACGCACAGGGCGCATCTTGATCTGCCTTTCTTTCTGGGTTGTGAAAAGTCTCATCAGAGGGGGCTGGATCAGAGGTATGAGAGCCATGTAGGAATAGGCGGAAACAGCTACCGCACCAAGCAGGTTGGGATTGAGCTTGGATGTAGTGAAGATTGCTGTAGGACCGTCAGCGCCACCGATTATAGCCACACATCCTGCCGACAGGGGGTCGAAACCGCAGAGAAGGGCAAGCATATAGGCGCCGAAGATGCCGAACTGTGCACACGCTCCGATAATCATCAGTTTCGGGTTGGCGAGAAGTGCCGAGAAATCGGTCATCGCACCGATGCCAAGAAATATAAGAGGCGGATACCATCCTTTTTCAACACCGTTATAAAGAATGTTAAGAACAGATCCTTCCTCATATATGCCGATCTCCATGCCCGGCTGGAAAGGTATATTGCCGATGAGCATTCCGAATCCGATCGGCACAAGAAGAAGAGGCTCGAAGTTTTTCTTTATGGCGAGCCATACAAAGAAGCAACCTACGGCAAGCATCACGAGGTTCGTAAATTCGCAATTGTGGAACCCGGTGAATTGCCAGAAATTCTCTACGGTGCTACTCATGAACTGGCCGAACGAATAATCACTTGCTAATATCATAGTGGAATCGATTGACTGGATTATTCGATTATCATTATATCCGTGCCTTCAAGTATGGCATCACCGGCATTCACAAGAATCTTCTTTACCGTGCCACCTTTGCTTGTGTGCACATCGTTTTCCATCTTCATGGCCTCGAGAACGCATACAGTGTCGCCACTCTTGACAGTGTCACCTTCCTTGACAGTAAAACTCAGTATGGTTCCGGGAAGCGGACTTTTGACAGCTGAAGCCGCGCCTGCTGCGACGGGAGCCGGTTTAACCGACTGAGTGGGGGCTGCCGTGGGCTGAGCCGATGCGGTCTTGCCGGATTGTGAGAGGGCAGGTTTGGACGGTTTTGCATGAGCTGCTTTGTCAAGCTCTACCATGTAAGGAGTGCCATTGACCTCAACGGTTACCTCGTTGTCAACGACATCGCCAACGGATACTGTGAATTTCAATCCGTTGATTTTGTATTTGTATTCTTTCATTTTTATCAGTTTTTTAAGTTTTGCGTGTCTGACCTTGTCTCTGTTGTCAGTTGAATCAGACTGGTGCAATTATTTCAATGGTCTGCGCAGGGAGGCATGTGCCGGAGAAATCTCCGGAATATGGCGCATGTTATAGATTTTTGAATTCCACGGAGAGTAGGATTTCTTCATTCTCTTGATTGTTAGGATCGTGTCCTCTATGTCGTGACCTTGTCCGAAGTGTTCGGCAAGAGCCATGCCGATAGCCGCGATAACCTCACCTGAATCCAGTTCCTCATGATGATCCTCTGATGTTTCAGGTGTCACGCCATGCGCCTTGCGTTTCTTGCTGCTCATCACAGCAGTAGAAATCTTTCCGAAGCAAAGGAAAAGAATGCTGAGAATGACAAGCGCGGAAAGCACGATGCACATTGCGATAATTGTTATCGCTCCGCCGCTGCTGTCGTTTTCCGCCGCGTTGCGTGCTTTTTCAGCCTGTATTGCCTTGCGCGTAGCCTCGCTCATCTGCACGGTGTTCACCTCTTTGGAGTCGACCCAGTCGCCCTCTGCCTCAGTTTGTTCACCTTGAGTGGAGACTTCTGTATATTCTTGCTGCGGATTAGCGGAAACTGCCGCGGCGACAGGAGTCGCCGCGAGCATAAGACCGCAAAATGCCGCACTCAAAATATATTTCTTTAACATTTTGGTGCTGTTTTATTATAAAGGAATATTGCCGTGTTTCTTGGCAGGATTAGTCTGTTTCTTTGTGGCGAGCATGTTGAGAGCCTTGATCACGCGGAAACGGGTGTTGCGCGGTTCGATGACATCATCGATATAACCGTATTTCGCCGCATTGTAGGGATTAGCGAAGAGCTCACGATATTCTTCCTCTTTCTCTTTGATGAATTCTGCCGGATTTTCGTGAGTCTTTGCCTCTTTGGCATAAAGCACGCCTACCGCACCTTCGGCACCCATTACTGCGATTTCAGCAGAGGGCCAAGCGTAGTTCACATCACCTCTGAGCTGTTTGCAACTCATGACGATATGGCTTCCGCCGTAGCTCTTGCGTAATGTGACAGTTACTTTAGGCACGGTAGCTTCTCCGTATGCATAAAGGAGTTTTGCACCATGGAGAATCACACCGTTGTATTCCTGACCGGTACCGGGGAGGAATCCGGGCACGTCAACGAGTGTCACCAACGGAATATTGAATGCATCGCAGAATCTTACGAAGCGTGCAGCCTTGCGTGAAGCGTTGGAATCAAGCACACCGGCAAGAACTTTCGGCTGGTTTGCCACGATACCGACAGACTGACCGTTGAAACGAGCGAAACCGATGATGATGTTCTTGGCATAATCC
>DKUJ01000050.1:100357-104581 GCA_002490635.1 Porphyromonadaceae bacterium UBA7207 | reverse complement strand
TTTAATTGTTCCTGAGTAATCATTGTATTATTTCTATGTATTTTTTTGTTTCGGGAGTGCAAATTTAGCCAATCTGCGGCAATTGCGCAAGCACAGGCCTTGCCACGGGTTATCCATGGTGGCCGCATGTTTTGCAGAACCGGCTCGAATTGTTACTTTTGCATTCCAAAACCAATGTATACATATAAAACAAGATAGGAATCATGCTCAAAGGAATAATAGCCATCACTGGCAAACCGGGATTGTACAAACTGCTTTCGCGTGGCCGTAACTCGCTGATTGTAGAAGCGCTGGCTACGGGAAAACGTATGCCGTCGCATGCACACGAAAAAGTGGTGTCGCTCCCCGATGTGACAATGTATGCCGAACGCGGCGATGTGCCTCTGCCCGAGGTGCTCGAAAGCCTTAAGACTGTGGCCGAAGGACAGCCTGTCGATCTTAAAGGATTCGCCGACGACAGCGCCGTGCGCGACTTCTTCGGTAAGGTGCTTCCCGACTACGATCGTGACCGTGTGTACACTACCGACATGCGCAAACTCTTCAACTGGTATAACCAGCTTATCGCCGCAGGAATCGTGGAGTTCGTCGAAAAAGAAAAGGCTGAAGACGAAAATAAGGACGACGTCAAGGAATAATAAATAAAAGGAATAAACGATTATCCGGGGCTATAGGCAATTGCGTGCCGATGGCCCCGGATAAATATTTAGGCAGTTTCTTACATCATCGATAGCGCCTTTTTGATGGCAGCCTCGACTTTGAGTCCCGGTTCGGCATCGTATAGGGCACGTAGTACTTTCTGGCTCTGTTTTCTTTCGAAGCCAAGCATGGTAAGCGCAGCAAGAGCCTCGTCGAAATCGGCTACCGCCATGCCGGGAAGTGCCGCCCGGGTGTCTGCCGATACGCTTTCGCCAACCTTGTCACGCAAATCCACAATTATTCTCTCGGCCGTTTTGGCGCCTATGCCTTTGACAGCCTTGAGCCGTTTCACATCGCCCGATGCGATTGCCGTTGCAAGTTCCTCGCCGGGTAGCGACGAAAGCAGCAGAAGCGCCGTGGCGGCGCCGACGCCGCTCACACCTATCAGCGCGCGGAAAAGTTCGCGTTCGCGTTCCTCGGCAAAACCGTAGAGCGACCATGCATCCTCGCGGATTACCTCATGGATGAACAGCCTGGTATGTGTGTTGTTCTGAATCGACGAAAAAGTGGCAAGGGTGATGCTGATACGAAAAGCCATGCCGGTGGCACTTTCCAGCACCACCGCGGCGGGATTAAGCTCGGCGACTTGGCCGCGGATGTACTCTATCATTGGTCTGTTGTTTGTTATCGTGCAAATATAGCGAATCGCCGGCAAACATTGCCGGCGATTCGCCAATAGTTTTTATGTGATTGTTTGTTCAGGCGATGGAACGCTTTGCGGCGGCCATGGCTTTCCAGCAGAGTACTGCGAGGATGGCGCCGATGGCAGGGCCTGCAACCATAATCCAGAAATCGCCCCAGGCGGTGGAATCGAATACGGCAGGACCGAAGCTGCGTGCGGGGTTCACAGAGCAGTTGTCCACGGGAATACCCACAATGTTGACAAGGCCGAGAGCAAGGCCGATGGCCAGACCTGCGAATTTACCGAAACCCTTGTTGGCATCGGTGGCTCCGAGAATCACAAGGACAAAGAAGAATGTGAGCAGTCCCTCGCTGAAAAGAGCCAGTGCGGGTGTCGCTCCGGGTTGCAGGACGTTTGTGGCCAGATAGCTGCCGGATGCGGCCGTAGTACCTCCGAAGTTGAATCCGGGAGCCATGTTCACCATGGCGTAGAGCAGGCCGGCGCCTACGGTGGCGCCAAGCAGCTGGAACACTATGTAGCTGGCGCATTCACGGCCGCTCATGCGACCGGCCAGGAACATGGCGAACGATACGGCGGGGTTTACATGGCAGCCGGAAATGTTGCCAAGGCAATAGCACAGACACACAAGTACAAGGCCGAAGCACAATCCGATGCCGAGCCCTCCGATCGAAGGGCCGGCGAGCACTGCGCTACCGCAGGCGAGAAGAACCAGAAACATTGTTCCGATACCTTCAGCAAGTAATTTTTTCATAAGCGAAACAGTTGATTCATTCTTTCTAACGGGCGACATTCCGTTTTTGTTGTGGAAGTTCATCGGAATATTTATCTTTGCAATCAGCAAATCATGGCAGACGACAACGAAATAAGAGAACTCGAGCAGCGCTTGCGCGACCCGGCAACGGTGCGCCAGGCATTCACTGATGCGATACAGCGCTTCTCGGAACCGCTGTACTGGCAAATCAGGAGAATGGTGGGCAACCACGACGATGCCGATGATCTGCTGCAGAACACATTCATGAAAGCGTGGTCTGCAATCGAGAATTTCCGTGGACAAGCCAGCCTGTCCACATGGTTGCACAAGATTGCGATAAACGAGAGCCTGAGCTTTCTGGAACGTCGCCGGCGTACTTATACCGAATCAATTGACACTCCGGAGGCTGCCTCTGTTGCCGCCCCGTCCCATTTCGATGGCGAGGAACTTGCCGGGCGCCTACGCATGGCAGTGGATACCCTTCCGCCCAAGCAGAAACTTGTGTTCAACATGAAATACTTCGACGATATGAAGTATGAACGCATTTCCGAGATATTGGGAACATCGGTGGGCGCGCTCAAGGCAAGCTACCACAGTGCCACAAAAAAAATAGAAAATTTTTTCGGGGGAGAGTAGAGGATTACTCCAGAATGATATCGCCGAAGAACTCGGGGCGATGGAAATCGGGTTTGGGAGGATCGATAGGATTCCAGCTCATATAATGCGGCATCGAGCATGCCGAGGCGCATTTGTAGAAGTTGCCTTTCAGTCTGGCAGAACCCTTCTGGGCTTCAACGCCCATCAGGCTCAGAGGAATGCCCACAAGCAGGTTCCAGGTGAAAAGTCCTTCAAGTTCGCAGAACGGACGTGTGCCGCACGACGGATGGCGGACTATGCTTGAGAGCTCGGCGGCGCTCAGCCGTGTTGGCTCGCTGCGCCGCACACGGTGCGATGCATTGGCGGTGCCTATGCAGTTGAACTCGAAATTCCAGTATTCCTCAGAGTTTTCCGGTTTCAGGAACACTTCCACGCAACTGTCCTGGCTCACAGGCGACTGGTCGGTGTAGTTCTCGGCACGCAGATAGTTGCATCGAACCAGAAAGTCAATCCACAACGTTTTTCCGTCGTGGGCCGTGGCAAAAGTCGCCAGAGGCCGGTAGGGGAATTCTTCCGGCCAGTTCAGCGATGAAATGTTGCGGCGGATTCCATGTTCGTCGAGAATGTTTATCAGTGCCTCGGCGCTATCCAGCACTCCAAGCTGTTCCACTCGGGGGATATTCAGGGATTTGTTGCGGTTCATGGTCAGTGTATATCCATTATCAGGTCGGCGACCGCCACAGCAAGGCCTACGGCAGCCATGGCGATGAGCACCATACCGATTACACGGTTGATGATTTTGAGCGAACGCACATTGATGCGTTTGCGAAGCTTGCTAACGAGCAGTGTAACACCATACCACCAGCCGACAGCTCCTGTGAAAATGGAAGCATATGCCGCAAGATAATGCCAGGGAGTGTATTCAGGCTGTATGTATGTGAAGCGGGCGAAGAGTCCGATGATAAAGAAAAGAATCAGCGGATTGGAAAAAGTGAGCAGGAAGCCTGTTACCACGTCGCTCCAATAGCTGTTGGCATTGACTTGTGCGGCGCGAAGGGCGCGTGTGGGGTTCTTGCGGAAAAGATATACGCCAAAAGCCACCAGTACAATGCCTCCGACAACCTGGATGGCGAACTGGTGGGAATCGATGAACCCGGTAATGAAGCTCAGGCAGAAACCGGTGAGCAGGCAGTACACCAGGTCGCTGGCAGCGGCACCTACCCCGGTGAAAAAAGCAGGCCAGCGACCCTTACCCAGAGTACGCTGAATAACAAGCATGCCGATAGGACCCATAGGCGCCGAAATGAGCGCACCTATGGCGATTCCTCGTGGCAGAATGTATATCAGCTGTTCCATCGATTCCTAATAACGAACAAAAGTAATCAAACTCGCGCACGCCTGCAAATCTTTCCCCCTGCTAATTGCCAGGTTTGAGCCTGTTCGGATTGGATGTGCGATGATAATTTAATACGACGTTTGGGAGATTCGGGAATAATATTTATCTTTGCAGTCGAATTCGGGGCGTAGCGCAGTCCGG
>DKUJ01000050.1:0-100024 GCA_002490635.1 Porphyromonadaceae bacterium UBA7207 | reverse complement strand
GTTCGAATCCTGTCACCCCGACTTGCAGGCTGCCTTTAACAATAGTATGTTAAAGGCAGCCTGCTTTTTTTATCTCCAATAGAGTCGGTATCAATAATTGACTAAACTGCTTATAAGGTTTAATAACGAAGAAACAGCCATCCTTCACGGACAGCTGTTACTTCGGTTATAACATTAAATACCTAAAACCATTAAAATCCTTTTGTATTTCCTAATACCTTGTTCTAATAACTTGCTTATGCAAGCCTTGACTAACCTTGAATCTTAGACCTTTGTTATTATTTACATTGCAAATTTAGCCGTTCATTTTTGCGCCTGCTCTGCCATATTGTCGAAATATAAACAATATAAGAGCTGTTTAATAGGTATTATATTTATATATAATGGTTTAATGTATATATTGCCGGTTATTTATATAAGAAATAATCTAAGATTGTAACGCCAGCGCAAGCAAGGAATCATCGAATGAATCTCTATCTGTCGCGCGACTTTTCAGTCTGTTCCGATATGTGTACACTGTGTTGAGCGAAAGCCCCATGGTTTTGGAAAGGGTGGAGCTGTCTATGATACCCAACGACATCAGCGAGGCTATGCGCATTTCCGGAGTAAGGCGTCCGCCAGCAGGCAGTGGTAGAGCCATGTCAGGTTTCAATAGCAAGTTAAGGCGGTCGAAAAATTCGGGATAGAATTCCTGAAAGCTGCGGTCATATTCTGCAAAAAAGGTCTCGATGTCTTTTTTGAGATATTTTCCTCCGGCAAGAGTCGCAAAAAGGTCCTTGGCTTGGCCGGCTGACAGTTTTCGTTCTGCAAGCAGGCTAAGTTCCGCAGTCTGATTCAATGCAGCAAGGGCAAGGTTCAGGAAAGAGGGTCTTGTTTGAAATGTATTTGACAGATTTTCACGGGTTTCAGCTTGTTCATGGAGGAGCTGTTGTCTGTATCGACTCTGACTTTTTTTCCATGCGAAAAACGATAGTGCCGCGATTGCTGTCATACCTGTCATACCTAATAGCAGAAAAGTATTATCGCTATTCCGATGAGGTGGCTGTATGTGCTGGCGTCCGGAAGCTTCGGCAAGGATTGCCATGGCACTCTCAGTATCTCCTTGGCACAAATTGTCGTATGCCATTCTTATGGCAAGGCTGTCGTCGGGTGTCGCGGCGTTAGCATGTAGCAAAAATAGTGTCGCTACAAATATCAGAATCATTTGCTTCATATATCTGTTGTTTGCCGCAAAGATATATAATCCTACATGATTCCACAAATAGCAGTTTGATTTTTACTTATATAATAATGATATTAAATGCCAGTTATACAGCGAATAATAATATTTTCAATTTATATTTATACAACACCGTATAGTCTGTGCATGGTCGTGATTGGCATAAACCTTAATTTTGCAACATAATTGGGATGTAAGGCTGCGAGAGCTTTAGCATATATTAGACAATAGGTATTAAGGTAGAAAGATTGTTTTTGGTTTTCTTCAGTAAATCGAAAGCGGATGCTCTATTTTTTTAAGCATGATTTTTTTGGCAATTATGAAAATGGCGGCGAATAATCGCCGCCAGCAATTAATGTGAATTATTCGTTTTCTACTTTAAGTTGCCCGGGTACATCTTCTTGCGTTTCCGATTGTCGCTCCAGCAGTGAAAGCATTTCGCGACGGTCGACAATTTCAATCTTTCTGGGAGAGTATCTTATGAGGTTGCGTTGTTCCATCTCGTGGCATGCCGCATCGAATACATTTCGCTGAACGCTGAACAAGTTGCATAGGTCGCGGGTCTTGCATGTGAGTTCAATATCTTCACTACCAGGTTGGGTAAGGGCTATTATCCAGAAGGCAATCCGTTCGTCCAGTCCGCCGGAGGTCAATGCCAGGATTCCGTCGAGAGCCTTTTGTGCGTTTACAGAAAGGGTATTGAGGAAATTGAACATGAACACCTGATCTGCATTCAGTATCCTTATGTAATCGACTTTGGAAATTTTCAGTATACTGCAATCAGTCAGTGCTACAACAGTGCCTGGATATCGGGTTGTGCGTCCAAACAGGAAATCAGGAGCAATGGCTGAAGGCGCTTTGAGTGTCTGGGATACCGAGAACCGCTTTGAGCTGTTGGATATCTCGGAGCGTACGCTGCCGGAAATGACAAATGCAAGATGAGTGCACTCTTCGCCTGCTCGTACAACAGTCTCTCCTTTGGGATATTTCAGAAAATGAAATTTGGCAGATCCTACTACTTCGGCTATCCGTGAGCGGCTTACGCCACGGAAAAGTGGTAGATTCATTAATAGTTCGAACATGCTGGACATGGTTGTGCTGCTTGAGTGCGGATGCTTTTAGTTTTGTAAAATTAACATGTGCTACCGCTATAAGGTTCACGCATTGCTGTTGTGGCAATGTTCCTGCTTCATTCGCCGGTATAGCTGCAGGGAATTGAACATGTTCTGCCACAGCACATAGGCTGCCGGCGCCACGGATGTTATGCCATCAAGATATGTCGTGGCCATCCATATCGCCATGATGGTATTCTTCTGGCCCAGCGACTGGCCGGCGGTGATTGCGTCGCCGTGTCTGCGTCCTATGCTTTTTCCTATTGCGAACATTATGGCGCACAGAATGCCGGCAGTCAGAGCCATGGCAGTCATTACTGGCCAATATGAACGCGGTTCTGCCATTATGAAACTTACCGACCGTCCGACTACAATAATCAGCGATACTGACCATATGTAGAATGTAATAGGAGCGGCCTTGGTCAACGATGCATGTACACGTGGTGTCAGTATCCTTATCAGGAATGCCGCAAGTAAGGGGAATACTATCATCGGGCACACCTTTAAGGCTATAGTTGCAAATTCTTCCAAAAAGCTCAATTGTGAGTCGGGTGACACCAAGGCGAATATTGCAGGAGCACACAATGCCACACTCAGGTTGCTCAGTACTGAAAATGATGCCACTCGACCGATGCTGCCTCCGAGCATGCCGGTGACAACGGGCGCGGCTGTTGCTACCGGGCATAAGACACACACAAGAGCTGAACGGGCAAGCGTTGGATTGATAAAATTCAATAGCAGGAACACTATGATAGAGCCTAATATCTGTATTGCAAGCAGTTGCCACATCTCTTTGTGGAATTTCAAATCACGGGGTTCTATGCGGCAGAAGGTGAAGAACAGCATCACAAAAATGAGATACGGCACAATCCACGCAACGATATCGATGTAGGAATGAAAAAGAACCCCCAGAAGTATGGCCAAGGGCATCATGAAGGGTTTCAGGCGGGACTGAATTGTATGAATGTCCATTTAATGCGGGATATATCTATAATTCGGTATATTTGGCGCAAAGTTAACAAATATCGGGCGTTGATAAAAAAGACAGGGCGCCTTCTCACGAGGACGCCCTGCTTCGTTTTAATGACTTAAAACAATTACATAACTAACATAAAACACATTTTCTTATGCGGTTCATCTATCCGTGGTATGGATGCAAAGTTTTCCGCCCGAGGCTGATGCCGCAGGTGAGAAAAACTTTACGGATAAAATGAGAGATAAGTCCATTAAGTACTAATATCTATACTAACCCTAAAACTGAATAATCGTGTAAGCTTTTGTTTAGCGAGTGCAAAGTTATGCCACTTTCCTGAAAATTGTTGGATAATATAACGCAAATATAAATAATATATATTGCTTAATGTATGTAATATGTATTATTTCAGTAATTTAATGTATGGTACTTTATCTTCAAATATAAACTAAGGTATCACTTGGAAGAGCCTATGCTGGCTATTCTCTCTTCAAAGGTGTCTCTTGATATGGCACGTGACTTGAGTCTGTTCCTATAGGAGTATATTGTATTTATTGAATAATTGAGTACTTGTGCTATCTGGGAACTTTCATGGATGCCGAGGCGCATGAAGGCGAGAATACGAAGATCGGTATTAAGAATTTCGCCGGGTTGTAGTTCAATTTGGCAGTCGGGGCGGAGCAGTTCATTCACTCGTTCGATAAAATCGGGATAAAGGTGCAGGAAAGCGTTATCGAACACGTTGTAGAATTCCTGACTTTGCTCTTCTACAAATTTGCCGGATTTTGTCATACGGTAGAGGTCGTCGACTTGGCCGGTCGATAATTTGCGGGTTACGATTTTGCTGAATTGGTTCAGCTTGTCCATATATATCGAGCAGAGTTGCAGGAACTGGCTGATATAGATTTCTTTGACTTTGTTGGCCTGCCTTAGCGACTGTTGCAGGCGTTTCATCTTCACTATTTCGTAGTATATGAAAACAAGGGTGGCGATGAGTCCTATAACGAGTAATGCCATCATGGCGATTGCCGTGTATGTGCGTTTGCGGAAGCGGTCTATGCTTGCGTTATGGGCTTCTTCGATTACGGCAAGGCCTTGCGATGTGTCGATGGTTCTCAATGCGGCTCCGCATTCTACCGAACTTGAGAGTGCCGTGGACACATATCTGTAGGAACGGTCGATTTGATTATTCGGTAACTGCGCCCCAAGTTCCTGGAGCGAGAGTATTTCTCGGGTGGCCGCCTCGATGTCGGAGTGGGCTGATTCGGCGAGATAGTATAGACTTAACCGATTGTCGCCACGTCCTCGGGCGATTGTCGCAAGGTGATGGGCAGCCCTGGCTCTTAGATTGCTCGTGGTAGGTAGCGAGTCGAGAAGGTTTTCGAATATGGCCTCGGCTATTCTGGGGCGTCCGCTTTGGAAATAATATTCGGCAAGGTGATAGGTGTGTTTTTTTGATCCGGGAGGAAGTGTCGATATTATTCGTTGTTGGTATGTCAGTGCGCTGTCGAGATGCTGTTGGCGTCTTTCTGGAAAGGCATTGAGGAACGATGCGATATAGCTGTGCATCTGCCTGCCGGCATTGAAATATGAATATTTGAGTTCCTGGGGGACGCTGTCGGGCGGAATTATTGAGAATTCGCGTGCGGCAGCTTCTATATATCCGGCAAGAGGCAGGAGTACCGCTCTGCGCCAGCGAAAAGGATATTGGGAAGCACCGGAAGTGGTTTCTATTCCGCGATTCAGGTATTTCAGAGCGGAATCTGTATTGAAAGAGGTGTAGCAGTCCACGACCTCGAGCAGTAGAGACGCATTGTCCAGATTTCCACATTTTGATACAAGGCTGTCGATATGCTTTTGGCGCAATTCAATAAATAGGCCGCGTTTGTCGAGGGTCTTGTCGAGTTTTGTCAGTGCCTTTTCCACATCGGCTTCACTTATGGCATTGGCGCCGGTTGCGGGCCATGCGATGAAGCACAGCAGTGCGACGAGGTATATTGCCTGTTTCATTGTAGGCGTCTGTCGATTTCGGAACTGTCGATTACCACAAACGTAGATAATCCGTCGGGTGTGTGTGCCGGAGTGTTGCACTGTGCAAGCCCCCTGAATATTGAGGAGACCTCGCTCTGCGAAAGATCCTGATTGGCTGAAACCGCTGTCTGGCGAGCCAATGCCAGCGCCACGGACTGCTTGAGATTATCCCTGGAACTGTTTTCGGAAGACAGATTGTCGAGGATTGCCTGAAGAGCTTCGGAAGGTGATATGTTTTTCAGTATGGCAGGAACAGCCTCGATTGACCATCGCAAACTGGCGTTGTGGCGTATGCGGAATCCAAGCGATGCAAGTTCCTTGTCCACGCCTTGTAGCAGAGAGCTCTGTGAAGAGGGTAGTTCGATATCTTCGGCGAAAATCAACGACTGCGATTCCAGCGTACTATCGGCAATGAGATCCATTATCCGTTCGTACTCGATGCGGATATGGGCCCGGCGCTGATGAATGATCATCAGCCCTTCGGGCGATGGCGCGGCTATGTATTTATGTCCCAGCTGGAAACAGATGTCGGAGTCCCGGATGTCTCTGCTTTCATAGAAGCCGGCGGGTTGAATCGGGTCATCGTCGTGTGAGTCGGGGTTGCTGGAGCTTACTATCAGGCCGGATATGGAGGAATCGCGTTTTTTTGTGAACTCCTCGTATAGTTTGTCCCAGTTTCTTGAAACCTGGCCGCCGCTATACCCCGAAGGACGCAGCCCGGAGTCATTGAACGCGGGTGATGGCGTTGGTAATGAGCCGGAATCAGCCGATGTAAAGGGATTGAAAGAGTCGTCGAAACTCTCGTCGGGCGGCATGGCTTCGCTGTCGGGCTGGAAGAGGGGAATGTCGGGGCTTTGCGACGCGTCGAAATCGAGTGCTCCGGCAGCTTGCGTCTTGCCCAGTGATTCGCGGACGGCAGCTTCGAGAATCTGGAAGATGGCCTGCTCGTGTTCGAATTTTATTTCATGTTTCTGGGGGTGAATATTTACATCGATGGTATCCGGCTCGACTTCAAAATTCACAAAATATGATGGCTGTGTGTCGGCGGCTATGAGCTGTTCATAACATTTCACAATCGCCTTATGGAACAGGGGATGGCGCATATGGCGTCCGTTGACGAACAGGAACTGTGGGGCTCCGCGCTTTTTTGCGAATCTCGGCATGCCCACAAATCCGCTGATCTTTACCAAAGAAGTGTCTGTTCCCACCGGCGCGAGCTGGCTTTCGAGGTTCTTGCCGAAGAGGGAGCCGATTCTCTGCTTGAAGGTGCCACTCATGAATTTGTGCAGAGTGGTGTCGTTGTGTATCATTGTGAACTCCACGGTGGTGTTCACAAGAGCCATGCGCTCGAACTCATGCATTATGTGGCTCAGTTCAACGCTGTCTTTCTTGAGGAATCTGCGGCGTCCGGGCGTGTGGAAGAACAGGTTCTTCACCATAAGGTTTGTTCCCGGAGCGCAGACCACGGGTTCCTGTGCTTCGAATCTCGATTCCGAAACAGTGAGGCGAGTGCCTATCTTGTCGTCGCGCCGCATCGTGCGCATGTCGATCTGCGCCACCGCAGCAATGGAGGCGAGAGCTTCGCCGCGGAATCCCATGGTATGGAGGCTGTAGAGATCGGAAGCCGAGGATATTTTGCTGGTGGCATGCCGTTCGAATGCCATGCGGGCGTCGGTAGGACTCATCCCGCATCCGTTGTCGATAACCTGTATCAGCGTACGGCCGGCATCCTTCACCACAATGGTAATGGCCGTGGCGCCGGCATCGATGGCATTTTCCACCAGCTCTTTTACAACAGAGGCCGGACGCTGGATAACTTCTCCTGCCGCAATCTGGTTGGCGACGGAGTCAGGCAATAGTCGGATAACATCGCTGTTCATAATACAAATATACGGAATAAGTACAAAGTAAAGTCAAATTCAATCGGTTTCCAAGCGCTGATGGAGGATATTTGCGGGATTCAACCAGAAGTAGGGGGAAATAAAAAGGAACTCCGTCGCGGAGTTCCTTTTTATGGGTTTCCAATAGGTACAATTTCTAAGGTAAAAAAGATTGTTTTAGGTTTGCGCTACAAAGGTGAGGCTTTTTTGACCGTCTGCCAAATTATCCGATATGTTGTACGGCATACTTTTTCAGCATCATGGGCTTCCGGAGCTTGTGTAGCGTTTTTAGTTTTCTGATTTACCGTTGAATATAGAGTATATTGTGGCAGTTTACGCCTCTTTTTGCATGTGTTAATACTTGTAAAAATATGGCTTGTCTGTGGCAATATGTGTTTTGTGCAGTCTTAGAGCTTGTTTAATATTCCTGCCAGCTCTTGATTTCGAGTTTATCGACGGGGATTGTGGTAAAGGCTCTGATGAAAGCCGATGCCAGCCGGGAGTTGGTGAGAAGCGGGATATTGAGGTCGATGGCGGCGCGGCGTATCTGTCGCCCGTTGCTCAGTTCTGTGCCGGTGAAGTTTCGGGGCATATTCACCACGAGGTCCACCTCGCGGTTGTGGAGCAGGTCGAGCGCCTGGGGTTTGCTGTCGGGAGTCGACGGCCAGTAGACCTTTATAGCCGGGATGCCGTTTTCGTGCAGGAACTGGCAGGTTCCGCCGGTCGCGTAGATTGTCAGGCCGGCACGGTGCAGCATATGGGCGGCCTCGAGCATATCGGCCTTCTGTTTGGGCGTGCCTGTGCTCAGCAGCACCGCCTTTTTCGGAACTCTCAGGCCTACAGCCAGGAGGCTTTTGAGGATTGCCTCATTGGTGTCGTCGCCTATGCAAGCCACTTCGCCGGTTGATGCCATGTCGACGCCGAGAACGGGATCGGCGCCGCCAAGACGCGAGAAGCTGAACTGGGAGGCTTTCACCCCCACATAGTCGAGGTCGAATGCGCTTTTTGCAGGACGCTCGACGGGCATGCCCAACATCACACGTGTGGCGAGGTCGATAAAGTTTATCTTAAGAATCTTGGATACGAACGGGAAACTTCGCGATGCGCGGAGGTTGCATTCGATAACCTTGATGTCGTTGTTCTTGGCAAGGAACTGGATGTTGAACGGACCTGATATCTGCAGGGCTGACGCAATCTTCGCCGATATCTTTTTGATGCGCCTCATCGTTTCCACATACAGTTTCTGAGGAGGGAACTGTATTGTGGCGTCTCCGGAATGGACACCGGCAAACTCCACGTGTTCGGATATGGCGTATGCCTTGATCTGTCCGTTCTCGGCAACGGCATCCATCTCTATTTCCTTGGCGTACTGCACGAATTCAGTAACAACTACCGGGTGCTGCTTGCTTACGTCCGCCGCCAGCTGCAGGAAACGCCGCAGCTCGTCGGGATTGGAGCACACGTTCATGGCTGCGCCGGAGAGAACATAGCTCGGGCGCACCAGCACGGGGAAGCCGACTTCGGCCACGAAATCGTCGATATCGTCGAAGCTGGTGAGTTCGCGCCAGCGGGGCTGGTCGATTCCCAGGCTGTCGAGCATCGCCGAAAATTTGTGGCGGTCTTCGGCGCGGTCGATGCACGATGCTGATGTTCCCAGGATGTTCACGCCCTGGCTGTCGAGGCGGGTGGCGAGATTGTTGGGAATCTGACCGCCCACGGAGAGTATTATGCCGTGCGGATTCTCAAGCTCGAGAATATCCATCACCCTCTCGAATGTCAGTTCGTCGAAGTACAGGCGGTCGCACATGTCATAGTCGGTGGATACGGTCTCGGGATTGTAGTTGATCATCACCGAGCGCCATCCGGCTTTGCGGGCTGTCAGAAGCGCGTTCACCGAGCACCAGTCGAACTCCACGGAAGAGCCGATTCGGTATGCACCGGAACCAAGAACCACTACTGAACGATGGTCGCCGGTGTATTCCACGTCGTTCTGGTAGCCGTTGTATGTGAGATATAGATAGTTGGTGGCAGCGGGATATTCGGCCGCCAGTGTGTCTATCTGTTTCACGACAGGGACAATTCCCATCGTCTTGCGAAGGTTGCGCACCGAAAGAACCGCCGACTCGGCGCAGCCCATTTCCGATTTCAGTATGGCTCGCGCAATCTGGAAGTCGCTGAAGCCTTGTTCCTTGGCTTTGCGTATCAGGTTCTCGGGCACTGCCTCGAGGTTGTTGAATCCACGGAGCTCGGATGTTGTGTCCACAATATTGCGGAGCTTGTAGAGGAACCAGCGGTCGATTTTTGTGAGTTCGTGTATGCGGTCCACGGTCATGCCGTGCTCCATGGCATCGGCGATTACGAAGACGCGGCGGTCGGTAGGGCTCTTGAGGGCGCCCTCGATGTCGTCGACTACCGACGGGCGGTTGCCGGTGAAGCCGTGCATTCCCTGGCCGATCATGCGCAGGCCTTTCTGGAGAGCCTCTTCAAATGTGCGTCCGATGGCCATTACTTCGCCCACCGATTTCATGGAAGAACCGATGTGCCTGTCTACGCCATGGAACTTGCCAAGGTCCCAACGGGGTATTTTCACCACCACATAGTCCAGGGCGGGCTCGAAGAATGCCGAGGTGCACTGGGTTACCGAGTTGGTGAGTTCGAAAAGACCGAAACCGAGTGCAAGTTTGGCAGCCACAAAAGCCAGAGGATAGCCGGTGGCCTTGGATGCCAGCGCCGAAGAGCGGCTGAGGCGTGCATTCACTTCGATTACACGGTAGTCCATGCTTTCGGGGTCGTAGGCGTACTGCACGTTGCACTCGCCCACGATACCTATATGGCGGATGATTTTTATGGCGAGACTGCGCAGGAAATGATAGTCGTCGTTGGAAAGCGTCTGCGAAGGTGCAACTACGATACTTTCCCCGGTGTGTATGCCCAGCGGGTCGAAGTTTTCCATGTTGCACACGGTGATGCAGTTGTCGTATCGGTCGCGGACAACTTCGTATTCGACTTCTTTCCATCCCCGCAGCGATTTTTCCACGAGAACCTGAGGAGAGAACGACAGCGCTTTCTCCACCAGTTCGCGAAGCTGGCTGTCGTTGTCGCAGAAGCCGCTGCCGAGGCCTCCGAGGGCATAGGCTGCACGCACAATCACAGGGTATCCGAGTCTGTTTGCCACCTCGAGAGCGGCATCGACGTTTTCCACCGCCTCGGAGCTGATAGTGCGCACATCGATCTGGTTCAGCTTTTCCACAAACAGCTCGCGGTCCTCGGTGTCCATGATGGCCTGCACGGGTGTGCCAAGCACATCCACGCCGTAACGTTCGAGCACGCCGCTGCGGTACAGTTCGACACCGCAGTTAAGAGCGGTCTGGCCGCCGAAGGCCAGAAGAATGCCGTCGGGGCGCTCCCTCTCTATCACACGTTCTACGAAGTCGGGAGTGACCGGCAGGAAGTATATACGGTCTGCCATTCCCTCCGAGGTCTGCACTGTGGCGATGTTCGGATTCAGAAGAATACTCTCGACTCCTTCTTCCCGCAGGGCTTTAAGAGCCTGGGCGCCGGAATAGTCGAACTCTCCGGCTTCACCGATTTTGAGGGCTCCGCTGCCCAGAAGCAGTACTTTACGGTATTTTTTTTGTAGGCTCATGGTGTCAAAGCATTTTTACGAAATCGTCGAATATGAATTCAGTATCGCGGGGGCCGCTGCTTGCCTCAGGGTGGAACTGCGCCGAGAAGTAGGGCAGTGTGCGGTGGCGTATGCCTTCGTTGGTGCCATCGTTCATGTTCACGAACAGTGGTTCCCAGTCGGCCGGCAGTGTCTCGTTATCCACAGCGAAGCCATGGTTCTGCGATGTTATGAAGCAGCGTTCTGTTCCGAGCATTCTCACCGGCTGGTTGTGGCTCCGGTGGCCGTATTTGAGTTTATATGTGGCTGCGCCGGCTGCTTTTGCCATCAGCTGGTTGCCCATGCAGATGCCGCAGATTGGCTTTCCGTCCTTGAACGCCGTGCGCAGATGGTCGATGGTGGCGGTGGCGAATTCCGGGTTTCCGGGGCCGTTGGATATGAACAGCCCGTCTTTAGGTATGCGGTTGAAATCGTAGTCCCAGGGCACACGCACCACACGGACTCCGCGGCGCAGCAGGCAGCGTATTATATTGTGTTTTATTCCGCAGTCGACAAGCACCACTGTTTTGCGTCCGTCGGCATCGGGAGCCAGCTCTTCGGGATTGCCCAGCGGCTGTGTGCTGCCGTCGGTGCCGAACACCACTGCCTGGTCGCATGATGTGGCGGCGATGAGATTGTGGGCGTTCGGGTCGTAGAGTTCCGGTTCACCGCACCCCTCAACAATAATTTTGCCAAGCATCGAGCCATGGTGGCGCAAATGCTTGGCAAGTGCACGGGTGTCGACGCCGAACAGTCCGGGGACACGTTCATTCCGCAGCCATTGGTCCAATGGTTCACTGGCCAGCCAGTGGCTGTGGTGGAATGCATAGTCCTGAGCCACGATGGCACGGCAATGGATGCGGGAACCTTCAAGGTACCTGCTCAGACCGGATGCGCCATCCTGAGGCGGAACGCCGTAATTGCCTAATTGTGGGAATGTGGTTACCAGTATCTGGCCTTCATATGAAGGGTCGGTAAGACTTTCGGGATAGCCGGTCATAGCGGTGTTGAACACGACCTCTCCGGAAGTTGAGCCCTCGAAGCCGAAACTGCGGCCGGGGAAACGGGTGCCGTCGGAAAGAATAAGGACGGCCGATTTTGTCGCCTGCATGAATTCGTCGGTTTTTTGAAAAGATGACGGATTGGTTGCGGCCAGCCACAGGCCGATTCCTGCGGCGACCATGCAAAATTACAAAAATTTTGCCGCGTGGGCAAATGTCGTTCGCCTGCGCGGCGAATATTCTACAGAATATATGCTTAATGAGTTCTTGCATCGCACTGTCCTCCATAGCCTTTGGCGTTCATCAGCAGAATGTTCTGTTCGGAGTTCGAAAGCCATTCGAATCTGCGGGTGAGTTCTCCAAGGCATTTGGCGGGATTGTCGGAGCAGGCGATAGCCAGCCGGCGCCGGGCCCGCGACATGGCCACATACAGCAGCCGCATGCGTTCCTCGCGGTTTCCAAAATATGAAGTAGGGTCGTAGCAGACCACATTGTCCATTTCCAGCCCTTTGGCTTTGTGCACAGTAAGCACGCACAGGCGTTCGCGGACAATGCCCTGCGAAAATAAATCGCCCTCGTTGAAACTCATCAGTTCATGAAGGTGTGCTCCGAGTTGTTGGTGAAGCCTCGGTTCACGCTTCTTGTCGACAATCAGCCGGTCTACGAGATCGAGAACATAGTCGAAGTGGTCGATTTTATCGATGGCACCTATGGTCTGCAGTCCGCAATAGCTGTTCCACATGAAGCCGCTGAGGCTGTTGTCAACCGATAGCGAGTCGGAGGAAAGCATTGCGCGGCTTCTGGCATACAGTGCGCCATAGGTTTCGGAAAAATGCTGTGCCGTTTTGCGCACCTGAGGGTCGTTGCGTAGTTCGCTGTGGTGCTGCATCGCTCTTCGGGCGATTGGAAACAGGGCATTCAGCAGCGTTGCCGCAGCATCGGTGTCGTCGGTGGCATCGTGGCTGTTGACTCCTGGCAGCCCCATATAGCCGAGCATATGCCCAAGGGTATGCCTCCACAGTCTGGGATACAGCAGGCGGCTCAGCATCAGGCTGTCGATTGTCCTGGCATTCTCAAGCCACGACACATCGCTGCCACATCGCCGGGTGTAGTTCCGCGACAGCATGCTGGTGTCGAAGCATATGTTATGTCCGGCAAGAACGCAACCGTCGAGGTAGTTGCGGATTATTTCAAAAGCCGTTTCCGCATCAGTCTTTTTCGCCTGGCGGTAAGTTTCAAGCAATGGGTTGGCCACGCCGCCTGTAATAGCCGGCAAATCTTTGTCTGATTCAATGAAAAGTGATATTTCTGAACCTGCGATACGCTCTCCGCCGCGGTATTTCACGGCGGCGAACTGCACGATATCGTCCGTATCGGTGTCGAGACCGGTAGTTTCCGTATCGAGCACTGCCACAGTAGTGTCGTAATCGTTCCAAAGGCATACGAAGCGTTCGACTTCAGTACTTCCGTCGAGTGCCAGAAGTTGAACGGGACTTACGCCTATATCGGTCATTCGGGATACCAACAGCCGTGCTGTGGTGAGAGTGTCGGTAGCTCCTGTCTGATACATCAGCCGTGCCCATTCGCCTCTGCGGATAGGGTTGTGGACCACAGCAAGGTGGCTCCACAAGGTGCGGAAAGCGACTCCGCGGAACAAGTCTGCCGACGACAGCAGTATGTGGGGCACACCGTTTTGTTCCAGCGTTTCCGACAGGCGTGCGCCTTCATAATTGCTACGTACAAGGACTGCGGCACTTTCATCCGGGAAACGTTCGAGATACCTTGCGCACAGTGCTGTCACAACGTCGCGCAGTCTGTCGCCGTAGTTGCGGAACAGAGTCAGGGTGCCTTCGCCGCCGTTGCCGCTGGCACTTTCGGGAAGCCTTTGCCTATCGAGTCCCAAATAGTTGAACGCATAGTCATTGCACAGGCTTACAAGTTCCTTCGGCGAACGGTAGTTGGTGTCGAGATGGTATATATGTCCGCGACAGCGTATTTTCAGCTGTTCGAGCGCGCGGCCGCCGGCACCGGCAAAACCGAATATCGCCTGCTGCTCATCGCCGAGATAGAGCACCGATGCATTATCGCCCTTAAGCAGCTCCACTATTGCGAGCTGAATGCCGGTCAGGTCCTGGACCTCATCTACCTGAATCCAGTTGTAGCCTGTCATTGCCATACCTTTGGCATCGGATTTCGACAGAGCTTCGTATGCCAGAAGGATTATATCGTCGTAATCAATCAGCTTGAAATCATGCTTGAACTGCCGGTACAGCGGAAGCATCACCAGATCCATGTCGCCGAGATTGAAAGACGTGTGCATCCTGATATCGGTGCTGTGGCCTTTTTCATGCTGGTAGACTATGGTATCGGTGTTTTTCAGTCTCTGTGCTTTGTCGCGGTATGCCGGCGAAAGATTCTCACATGCAAAACGGGCGAAATCCTCATCGTCCATAACCGTTGTGTCGGGGTCGACAAGCTGGTTGGCGAAAAGAAAACGCAGGCAGAAACGATGCAGGTTTCCCATGTATAGACCAGAAGGAACCCCGCCGACGAGGTCTTCGAGCCGTTGGCTCATTTCCCGTGCCGCCCTGTTGGTGAAAGTGAGGCATAGCATGTCGTCGAATTGTGCCCGGCCTTGACTGACGGCATGGAGAACGCGTCGGGCCAGGATATGCGTCTTTCCACATCCCGGCCCGGCGAGTACTAAGGCCGCCGGCGAATCGAGCTCGATTATCTGTCGTTGGCGGCGGTTTTCCATATGTGATTGAGAAATGTCTGACTGATAGCGTTACATTCTCTTATTCGTCGACGTAGGGCAGCACAATCTCGCGCCAGATCCGGTAGCCGGGACCGAGCAGATGCAGACCGTCGTTGGTCAGATCTGTACGCAGGTTGCCGTCTTCGTCGCAGAAGTGCGGATGCAGATTGATCCAGGTTATTCCGCGCCGGGCAGCCATAGGTTCGAGAAGTGCGTTGATGTCGCGGATTGTCTGCTCCTTGCCGGCCATCTTGCGGTAGCGGCCGAAGCTGTTGTTGATGGGCAGCAGCGACTGCAGGTAAATTTTAGTATTGGGGCTGGCGGTCTGAATGCGTACCACGAGATCCTCGATGGCGGTGGCGATGGAGTCGGCGCTGAGGTCGTGGCTCACATCGTTGGCACCGCAGAGCAGAAAGATTTTCGCAGGTTTGCCATCGGTAACCGATGCCAGGCGTTCGCGGATACCTTCTGCGGTGTCGCCGTTGATGCCGCGGTTCACCACGTTGGGGCGGTCGAGCAGTTCTCGCCATTCGCAGCCGTGGGTGAGGCTGTTGCCCAGAAATACTATATCGGTGCTGTCAACTCCGAGATACTCGAAGAGAGTTGCCCGCTGATAGTACAGCTCGGTGTGTTTTGCAGGCGCTGCCGGAGCTTGCGCCTGGGCCGCAGCCATGCCGAGAACGGCGGCTGCGGCCAGACAGAATGCTCGCATGTCAGTCTTCGGGTTCGATGCCACGGAATACATCCACGGCACGTTTCACAGAGCCGTGCATCAGCAGCAGGCGCTTGGCTTCGTCGTAGGGCAGAGCAAGCTCTTCCACAATCATGCGTGTGCCGCGGTCGACGAGCTTGGCATTGGAGAGCTGCATGTTCACCATCTTGTTGCCTTTCACACGACCCATCTTGATCATCACCGAAGTGGTGATCATGTTGCAGATCATCTTTTGTCCTGTGCCGCTCTTCATGCGGGAGCTGCCGGTTACATATTCCGGACCCACAATCATTTCAATGGCGATGTCGGCGGCATTGCTTACGGGGGCGTCGGGGTTGGAGGTTATGGCTGCGGTGAGGATGCCGTTGCGGCGACATGTCTCCAGCGCGCCGATAACGTAGGGCGTGGTGCCGGAAGCGGCGATGCCAATCACAGTATCCTTGTCGTTGATGCCGAACTCCTGCAGGTCTTTCCAGCCCTGTTCGGTGTCGTCCTCGGCATTCTCCACAGGGTTGCGCAGGGCGGTGTCGCCACCGGCGATAAGACCGATCACCCACGAGGGGTCCATACCGAATGTGGGAGGAATCTCGGAGGCGTCGAGTACGCCGAGGCGGCCTGAAGTGCCTGCTCCGATGTAGAATATTCTGCCGCCGCGTTTCATGCGAGGCACGATTTCACTTACAAGTTTCTCTACAGCGGGCAGTGCGTTCTCCACTGCCAGAGCCACTTTTTTGTCTTCGGTGTTGATGTCGTGGAGAATTTCTCCTACGGATTTCTTTTCCAGATCGTTGTAGAGCGATGACTGCTCGCTTATCTTTACGAATGCCATGTCCTGATGTTTAGTTGTTGGAATGGAATTTTATCAGACCGTCCATGGGGCTGCGCAGGATGGTGCCTATGGTGCAGCCGGTGGCGGCGGCGGCTTCTTCAAGCACGGGGCGGAAGTAGTGGGCAATCGAACCCACGAAGTTCACTTTGTGTTTGTCGTAGCCGGGGTATTGCATTATGTTGCGGCGGAAGAATGCAGTGAATGCGCCCAGCACCATGGCCTTGATTTCAGGTACATCCAGGCGCTTGGAGATGAATGGTGTCACCGATGCCAGGAAGCGGTTGGCCTGGGGTTCGCGATATACGCGGCGGATGATGGTGAGCAGATCGAGTTCGTATTCCTTGAGGAATTCCGCTGCCACTTCGGCGGGAAGCTGGTTCTTGAGCACATCGCCAAGGAAGAGTTTTCCCAGAACGGCGCCGCTGCCTTCGTCGCCGAGGATGAAGCCCAGCGGACTCACGTTGGCAGCAATGCCTTTGCCGTCGTAGAAGCACGAATTGGAGCCTGTGCCCATGATGCAGGCGATGCCGGGATTGTGACCGCAGAGAGCCCTGGCGGCTGCGAGAAGGTCGCTGTATACTTCCACTGTCTCTGCATTCTGGAGGTTGGCTTTGATGGCTCGGGCCACATTTCCGCACACTTCGGCGGAAATACAGCCTGCACCGTAGAAATATACGGCTTTGACAGCTTTGCACAGGTCGCCCAGTTCGGGAACAAGCTCATCGCCGATGCGCTTGCGCATCTCTTCTTCGGTGAGCATCACTGCATTCATGCCGCAGGTGAACACCTGCTTTGTCAGTTTGTCGTTGTCGAGGACGCACCAGTCGATTTTGGTGCTTCCGCAGTCGGCTATTAGAATCATATCTTTATGTAAATTTGTTTTTTATACAGGATTAGACCGATGCACCAGTTCATTACCACGAACAGGATTGCAAAGATTAGCGAGGCGAGAGTGGCATTGTCGCCGCAAAGCGGCATCAGCACGTCGGCGTAGGCCCACGATTTAGGTGTGACGAAGCCGGAGGCTGCCGTTGCGCATGGTATTTTCACTGAGCCGATGATTATGCTCAGCACTGCGCCGAGACAGTACATGAACAGTGGATTGATACCGAAAACCTCGAAAAAGCGGCACCAGCGTCTGTGTCCGCGGATATCTATTATCCAAATCAGCAGCCCAAGGAAACTGGAGGCGAGGCCGCAGGTGGTGAGGACGAACGAAGGCGACCAGATTTTCTTGTTGATGGGCATGCCGAAATCGAGCAGGAATCCGGCGAATGTAAGAATTGTTCCCAGAATAAACAGGGAGTTTATGCGTAGCTGGTTGTCGCGTGTCTTGGTAAGCAGATAGCCGCACATGAAGCCTATGAGCATGTGGGCTATCGAGGGCAGTGTGCTCAGCAGACCTTCGGGATCGAATTTGAGCCGTACGCCGCCAACGGTGTCGGTGTACATATGGTCCGGGCCAAGTACCTTGTGGTCGACTATCGATACTACGTTATTGTCGGCGAATTCGAATCCGTTGCCGGCAAGCAGAATGATGGAATACACAACCAATATGCCGGCAATCACCCATGGAATGGCCACTCTCTTCACCAGCAAGGCTATGAAAGCTCCAGTTCCGTAGCAGATGGCCAGTCGTGGCATTACACCGAGGATGCGTATATGGTCGAAGTTAAGCACCGCTTCCAGGAATGTGGCTTCGGAAAACATGCCCCGGAGGAATAGCCCGAACCATGCGATGGCAAGACCGATAAGGAAAATAACAATGGAACGACGCAGGATTTTGGCGAAGGAGCTCCAGCTGAAGCGGAAATCGTATTTACGCAGTGAGAAGTAGGTGGACACGCCCATGATGAACATGAAGAACGGGAACACAAGGTCGGTAGGGGTGAGCCCGTGCCATTCGGCATGGGCCAGAGGCGCGTAGATATGGCCCCACGATCCCGGATTGTTCACCAGAATCATGCCGGCGATAGTGATACCTCTGAGGATATCCAGCGCCAGAAGCCGTCCGGAGCCTTTGGTTTGCCGGGCGACAGTGGTATCGGCGTTGACAGGTGGTTTCATAGAATTGTGTGTTTTCAGATTATAGGTTTAGATTTTGCGACTTTCTATTGTTGTGGTTCACTCGCCTCATCTACGAGGTAGGCTATCGATTTGTAGGAAATGCCGCTGTTGGTAGTCAATCCGATTTCGCATGTCCGCGAGTTGGAATATCCTTCGGTCGCCCCTCCTTTCTCGATTGCAGGCTTGAGTTTCCTTAGGCCCCAGGTATTGAGTTCAGGATGGGTGAAGCCTTTGTCGCCTGCAAAACCGCAGCAACCCACTTCGGCTGGAACCACGACTTTGGCGGCGCACATCGATGCAAGTCGTATGATTTTGTCGGCGAGACCCATCCGGCGGCTCGAGCATGTAACATGCACTGCAATGGTGCGGTCAAGTTTCCTGAGTCTTAGATGAGGCACCAGATAATCGAGTATGAATTCGGCCGGTTCGTGAAGGGTCATGCTCGTGATGTGTTCCTTCATGCGGTGCAGGCAGGGACTCTGGTCGCACACTACCGGAATTGTTCCGCCTTGCGAGGCAAGGGCGAGAGCCGCTTCCAGCTCGCGTGTTTTGGCGTCGGCGATTTCTGGCATACCCTTGCTTTCCCATATCATGCCGCAGCATAGTCCGGACATGTTCTCAGGGAAGATTACTTCAAAACCCGCACGTCGGCAGAGGCGGACGAAAACGTCGGCCAAAGGTTCCGAGCCATGGCCTGCGTCTTCTGAGGCACCCATGGTGCGGTTGATGCACGAGGGGAAATAAACAAGTTTTTTCGCTCCTGTTCCGTTGCCGGTGTTTTTGAGATGAGAGGGATGGAAAGGCTTGGGTAGGGCAGGGGTCCACAGCGGCATACCCACTTTGTGCAGCCCCTTGCCGACCACAGTCACACCTTTGTCGCCAAGAATCTTGTGCGCTATGTTGGCGGCACCAAGAGCGGTGCGCAGAATCGAACTGATGCCGCCAAGATTCCTTGCGGCCCAGTCGCCGGCTTTCAGCCCGGCGTTTGTCATGCCGGCCTCGCGCACGTCGTGAATCAGGTCGGCGGTATTTATTTGCATGGGGCATGAGGTGCTGCACAGTCCGTCGCCGGCACATGTCTCATTCCCATAATATCTGAAGCCCTCTTCGAGAGCCTTTAGTCGTTCGGGATTGGTGCCCTCGTGGCGCAGACGGGCAATTTCCCTCTGCACGACAATTCGCTGCCGGGCCGACAGAGTGAGTCCGCAGCTCACGCAGTTCACCTCGCAGAAACCGCATTCGATGCACTTGTCCACATGGGAATTGCAAAGGGGCAACGGCTTCATGCCATGTATGAAGCATTCGGGGTCGTCGTTGAAAATCACTCCCGGATTGAGGAGACCCTTGGGGTCGAAGGCATTTTTGAGGCGTTTCATCAGGTTCCACACCTCTGTTCCCCATTCAGCCTCGACAAAAGGAGCCATATTGCGGCCTGTGCCGTGCTCGGCTTTCAGCGAACCGTTGAAACGCCCTACGACCAGCTCTTCTATGCGGGTCATAAGGTTGCGGTATTTGTCGATGTCCTCCTTGGTCTCGAATCCCTGTGCTATTACAAAATGATAGTTGCCCTCGAGCGCATGGCCATATATGCATGCATCGTCGTAGCCGCATTCCTCAAGAAGTTCCGCAAGGGCGACTGTAGCTTCTGGTAGATCGTCGATATGGAAGGCCACGTCCTCGATAAGGGCTGTAGTGCCAAGCTTGCGTGTGCCTCCGACAGTGGGGAAAACGCCGGAACGCATGTTCCACCAGGCAGCCACTTCTTCGGGGTCGGAGGAGAAGTGCGACGGCTTGAAGAGTTCGAAACCGGCCAGGACTTCGAGCGCACTCACTATCTGTCTGTCGAGCTCTTCCTTTGTCGGAGCCTCGGCCTGTATGAGCAGGGCGGTGAGACCTTCGCCGGTGGTATCGTGCACGGAGGCAAGCGATTTTTTATCGAGTAGTTCACAAGCCTGTACCGAGCCGCTTTTGCGGAGAGCCACAACAGCGTGGCATGCTTCGGCCATGCTGTTGAAATACACCATTGCGGAGGCTGTGAACGGCATCACAGGCGCTGTGTTCATGGTAACCTCGCTGATGAAGGCGAGTGTACCTTCGCTGCCTACCATGCAGTGGGTGATGATTTCGAAAGGATCGTCGAAAAGCAGGAACGGCAGCATGTTGAGGCCGGTGACATTCTTGATGGAATACTTCCTGCGGATGAGTCCGGCCAGTTCGGGACTGCCTTTGACGGCGTCTCGTATGAGTTTGATTTCGGTTATAAGACCGGCGTGTGTGCGGGCGAATTCTTCCCTGCTTTTTTCATCGCCGGTGTCGAGCACGGTGCCGTCGGAGAGCACAATGCGGATGGTGCGCAGCACACGGTCGCTGTTGGCGTGGGTGCCGCATTTCATGCCGGAGGCATTGTTGGCCACGATGCCGCCCACCATAGCGCTTTTCTTGGATGCGGGGTCCGGGGGGAGTACACGGCCGTAGGGTGCAAGAATTTCACCGACCCTCAGCCCGACAATGCCGGGCTGAAGGGCGATGACGTGTGCTTTATCGTCAAGCAGACGATATTTCTCCCACGATTTTCCTGCGACCACAAGGATGGAGTCAGAGATGGCCTGCCCCGAAAGACTTGTGCCGGCGGCGCGGAAAGTAACAGGCAGCGACAGCCGGGAGGCGATGCGGAGAACATGCTGCACTTCGGCTTCATCGCCGGCGCGCACCACGACTTTGGGCAGCAGTCTGTAGAAACCGGCATCTGTACCCCAGGCAAGACAGCGCAGGGGGTCGGTGTAGATGCGCCGGCTATCTATCCAGCGGCTTATTTCTGTGATAAACCTTTGGTACTGTTCGGGTAATTTGTCCATCTTTATCGGTAAGAGGAAAATTGTTGGAGAGGGGGGATGTTGTTATTCGTAAATGCGATAGGGAGCGGAGGCGGCGCGGAAGGATTCCACGTCCTTGTTCCAGTAGTCTATGATATCGGCCACCTTGTAGTTGCGTCCGAAACGGCGCCGGATTTCGAGGCTGCCGGTAACTTTGTCGAACATCTTCAGGCGTGCTGCGGGAGCGATGTCGAAGGCTTTGTGGTCGGGATACATGTCGGCAATCTCTTCCATTACATAGAACTGGGTAAGACTCAAAGGTGCTGCATCCTTGTCGGTGACATAGAATTCCACCCCTTCAAGATTCTCACCTTTGCCGAATGCATAGAAAGGCTTGATGTGGATGGGGCGGAACATCACGCCGGGTATGTTGCGGGCGTTGAGTCGCTGGCTGAGGGAGTCGGCATCGACCCATGTGGCGCAGAAGAGCTTGAAAGGCTCGGTATAGCCCACGCCGATGTTCATGTAGTCGAGTTCGCCCAGAATACCGCTCATCGGGTAGTAGATGCACGATTCGGGGGTGGGGATATGTGGCGAGGGAAGAACCCAGGGCATGCCGGTTTCGCGGAAATCCATGTTGCGGGTATAGCCTTCCATGGGAATCACGGTGAGGTCGACCTTGAGGCTGTCGCCGATGAGTCCTTCGCCGTTGAGGTAGCGGGCGAGCTCACCTGGAGTGAGGCCGTAGAGGTAGGGGATAGGAAACTGGCTCACGAAGGAAATGCAGCTGTCCTCGGCAAGGTTGCCTTCTATTTTATCGCCGCCGACCGGGTTGGGGCGGTCGAGAACCATAAACTGTTTGCCTTGTTCGGCGCAGGCCTCCATGGCAACACCCATGGTGGAGATGAAGGTGAACGAGCGGCAGCCGTTGTCCTGGATATCATATACCAGCACATCCACATCGCGCAGCATCTCAGGGGTGGGCTTGCGGGTGGCGCCGTAGATGGAGTACACGGGCACTCCTGTTGCAGGATCCACGGTGTTGTCCACGTGGTCGCCGGCATGCACGTCGCCGCGGACGCCATGTTCGGGCGCGTAGAGAGCAGTGAGCTGCACGCCGGGTGCGGCTGCGAGGATGTCGATTGTCGAGCGGAGGCTGTTGTCAACGCCCGAAGGGTTGGTTATAAGACCCACTCGTTTGCCCTGCAGTTCGCGGAAGCCGTTGTCGCGAAGCACTTCGATGCCGGGCTTTACCTGGGCGGTGGCGGCAACAGCCAGCACGCAGGCGGCTGTTGCCAGTATTGCTTTTTTCATATTTCGTCGTCTTCGATAAGTTTTTCTTCTTCTAATTTGGTCTCGGCCGAAGGTGTTTTCGCTCCGTAGGTGGGGTCGATATGTCCGCGGACGAGGGCGGTCACAAGCCAGGTGGCGAGGTTACAGCCTAAAACCCAGAGGAAGAAGTAGGCATACGAATTGCCCATCAGAGTTTCCTTGATCCAGCCTGCTGCCATGCCTGGTAGCATCATGCCCAGAGCCATGAAGGCTGTGCAGATGGCATAGTGCGAGGTCTTGTAGGGTCCGTCGGCGAAGTACATCATGAACAGCATGAAGGCGGTGAAGCCGAAGCCGTAGGCGAACTGCTCGAGCACGATGGCTGCGAAAACCTGTGCCTTGCCTGCCACTGTGGCATAGTCGGGCTGTACGAAACTCAGGAAAATATAAGCCACGCAGTTGAGCGAAGTAGCAAGCGCCATGGGCCATATCCATCTGCGCAGGCCGCCTTTGGAGGCGCATATGCCGCCGATGATGCCGCCCACGGTGAGGCCTACGATTGCCAGGGTGCCGTAGGCGAAGCCTACTTCGGTCTGGGTCATGCCGAGGCCGCCGGCCTCACGGGAGGCCAGCAGGAAGGGCTGGCACAGTTTCACTACCTGGGCTTCGGGAAGGCGGTAGAGGAGCATGAACAGCATGGCGAGAACCACGTGTTTCTTCTTGAAAAAGGTGATGAACGAGCCGCTGAATTCCTTGATGATGTCGCCGATGCTCTTGTTCTTGCTGTTGCTGTTGCCCACGGCTTTGTCGGCAACGGGCACGGGCAGGAAGAATGCGTGGTAGATGGACACGATGCCGAAGAAGGCGGCGCAGATGGCCACTGTCCATTTCCATGCGGGAGCCACACCGCCGCAGTAAGCCTCGAGGGCACCGGCAATCATTACAAGGCCGCCCTGGCCGAAGATGCTGGCACAGCGGTAGAATGTGGAACGGATGCCCACGAACACGCTCTGCTGGTTGGTGTCCAGGGCAATCATGTAGAACCCGTCGGAAGCGATGTCGTGCGTTGCCGAGCAGAAAGCGGTGATTACATAGAAGCACAGAGCCACGGCGAAAGCACTCACGGGAACACTGTGTTTTGCGATGTCTCCGGCTTCAGGCAGGGGGAGTGTGAAGGCTATGGCGCCCAGGCCGATAGCCATGCATATCTGCATGGTGACTGTCCACCAGCGCTTGGTGCGGATGATGTCGACAATCGGGCCCCAGAAGGGTTTGATCACCCACGGCAGGTAGAGCCAGCCGGTGTAGAGTGCCGCGTCGGTTTCCGACATGCCCAGCTGGGTGAACAGCACCATAGTGACCATATTGATGAATATGAACGGGATACCCTGCGCGAAGTACAGCGTGGGAATCCACGTCCACGGATTCACTTTTGCACTAGATTTCATATGATAGTTGTGTCAAGGTTTAGAAAGGCCGGTATCAGTAAAGCTTTGTCAGGCTTGAGTCGGCATAGTAGTGTTCCAGAATCTGGCGGAAGTTGTAGCCTCGGGCGCCCATCACTGCGGCGCCGATCTGGCACAGACCCACGCCGTGTCCCCAGCCGGCTCCGCGGAGGCGGAAGCTTTCGGGCACGCCGTCGGCATCGCGCGAGGGCACTTCCACCACGAAGGCGGAACTGTAGAGATGCGATGTGGAAAGGGTGCGGCGGATTTCCAGCTCCTTGCCGATGGTCATGGTGCGTTTGGTGCCTATTATGCGGAGGCGGACCAGACGGCCGGAGGTGCCGCGGTGGATAGGCTCGAGAGCCAGAATCTTGCCGTAGTCGATGCCGGAACGTTCTTTGATGAGGGCTCCGAGTTCGTCCTGGGTGTATTCCACAGTCCAGCGGTAGAAGTCGGTGGTTTCCTGGTCGTAGTTGTTGAGAACCTGGCCGAGAATTTCTTTGTCGCGGGTGTTGCAGAAAGCTTCGGGCGCTCCTTCTATCCATGCCTTTGCGTTTTCCTCGACCTTGAGGTCGGGGAAGGCCGACGGTTTTTCGGAGTCGCGGGTGGCTTTCAGGTAGTGGTAGTGTACGGGCTCCCAGCAGTTCTCGAATTCCTCGAACACACCGCCGCAGCATTTCGAGAAGCGTGCGTCGCACAGTTCTCCGTCCTTGTCGGTGAGCACCATGCCGGCGGTTTCGTTCACGGCCAGATCCACGGCTTCCGTTGTCTGGCGTGTCGTGCCCTGGTAGCGCTGGCAGTGGTCGTCGGCGCAGACATCGAAGAGTTCATGGTCTTCGCGGTCCTGCCAGCGACATATCTCGGTGTCGGACACGCGCATGGGATGTTTTGCGGTGTCGCCGGTGTCGATTCTGTTGTGTTTCTCAATCTGGGCGAGCAGCCACGAGCGCGATATCACGGCGTGTGCGCGCAGCAATGCGGGGGAGGCCGTAGCGCTCATTTCGCTGGAGATAACGCTGCGGAGATAGTCTTCCACCTTTACGATGTTCACAGCCTCGAGCATGCCTTTTTCCACCACGAATGCGAGATCGCCTTTGAAAGTCTGGTTCTCGCGGCGTTCCCAGTGGAAGTTCACGCCTATTATGACATCGCGGATTTCGAAGCGCGCGCTGTCGTCGGAAGCCTTGAAGTTCAGACTGTCGTATTCAGCGCCGTTCCACAGTATTTTGCCGTCGCCGCTGAGTTCTGCCTTTATTTCGCCTCCGTTCAGAGTGCCCTCGGGCGAGGAGAATTCGCCATGAAGCGCCACTACAATCGACGGCGCAGCGAGGATACCCACTCTGAGGGTAGGTTCGTTTTCGTATTTAGCGGACATGGCTGGCTATTTCACCGATTTCTTCGGCTGTGAGACATACTTCGTCAAGAATGGATGCTATCGCTGCCTGGTCCATGCGTTCGAAGTCCTCGGGGCGGGGAGTGATGAACACACCGCCTACATCGACCGACGCCGGGCTGATGAGCATGCAGCCGTTGTCGGTGCCGTAGCATGCCGGACGATGGCGTTTGCGGGGAATCACCACCAGGCGCTCACCGGCGGGAGTGGAGTAGCAGAGAAGATTGAGCATGGGTTCGCGCTCGCCTTCGGGAACAGGCATGGCTTCGAGCAGGCGCCCGAAAAGACGCTCGCCCGCGCTGTGGTCGGCGGCATCTATCACGAAAACCTTCACCGGCAGTGTGTCCACCAGCGAGAGGGTGGCGTCGCCGTCGGCGGCTATGGTTTTCAGTTCGGCGTTCTCGATTGCCGGAGCTATGGTGAGGAAATCGGAGTTGCCGGCCTGGAAGTGCATGTGGTCAGGTGCGGAGGCGCCGCAGCGCGGGCCGTTGTAGAACACCGTGTAGCCGTTGAGTTCCGCTGCGAGCCCCATCATGTCGGCGATGCGGCCGGCTATGAGCTGGTCGGTATGGCTGGTGTCGGGGATGGTGAGGTGGCGGTGGAAAATCGGGAATGGATTGACAAGAATTGTGTAGCGGTCGTTCCATTCAATTCCGATTTGGACTTCCGGCCGGTTTTTCTCGCACAGGAAGCAGGGACGGGCCTTGAGGGAGGCTGCATCCACTTTCGCTCCCGACGAAGCCATGCGTGCCGGGTTGAACTGCACTTTGAAGGGCATGCCGTTGACGTCCAGTTCCTTCACCTTGACGCCTCCGAGAGCCTCGAAGTTGGCAGCGGCCATGGGCCATGCTGCCAACTGAGTCTCGAAGAATCCGGCAATCTTGTTGGAGTCGACTGCCATTATTTCTGTTTGTTGAGGTCGATACGTGCCTGGAGTTCCCAGGTGCGGATGCGGTCTTTGTAGGTGTTGTGGCCGTTCATCTTGTTGATGTCCAGAGCGGCGTCGGAGTTGTCTTCCCAGCGGCGGCAGAGATAGAGCACATCATATACACGGCCGATCTGGTGGTGGCGCGATACTGCCAGGCCGACGGCATAGTCTTCGCCGTAGGAGGTGTTGGGGAGGCGGATTTCACGCAGCAGGGGAGTGTAGAACGCGCGGGGAGCGCCGAGGCCGTTGATGCGCAGTGCGTTGTTGCGGCCGTTTTCGGGAGTCCACTCCTTGTGGTCGATCACGCCCGGAGGAATCATGTTCTTGTTTATGTCGGTGAGCATGTAGGTGCCTACAACCATACCGGCATTGTTGTCGTAGAATGCCTTGACGATTTTAGCCAGGGTGTCTTCGCCGCTGTAGACGTCGTCGGAGTCGAGCTGTACGGCGAATTTACCGCACTGGGGATGGAACACGCCGGTGTTCCAGCAGCCGCCGATGCCGAGGTCCTTGCGTTCGGGGCGGATGTGTATTACCTGCGGGTTGCCGGCATACTCTTCGATGGCTTCGGTTGTGCCGTCGGTAGAGTGGTTGTCGATAACGATTACGTTGAAGGGGAAGTCGGTTTTCTGAGCCAGGGCGCTGTTGATGGCATCGCGGATGGTGCGCACGCGGTTGCGCACGGGGATAATCACCGAAGCTTCGTTGGCGAAGCCGCCGGCGGTGAGTTCCACGGGTTCGAACACAGGTTCGAGGTAGCCGCCGATTTCCTTGAGGTGAGCGGTGCAGGCCTGCTCCATTTCAATCTGTGAAGCGCGGTTGCGGGGGTCTACGTAGTCGAAAATCTTCTGTCCGCTGGCACGGTTGTCCACGGTGATGTCGGTGTAGAGGTACTCGTTGATGTGCACCAGTGCGCCCAGGCGGCTTATGCGCAGGCGAAGGTCGTAGAGGCCGGCTGCGTTGTATTCGGCATCGATGCCGGCGGCGGCTTTCTTGAAGTCGGCGGTGTTGAAGAACAGCAGGGTGCCGAAGTCGAAGTCGTCGCGGAGCGAGCCGAACTGGTAGTCGATTACGGGAGCATTGCTCTGCACGCCCTCAACCACTGTGTAGTGGTCGGAATAGAGCATGGCGGCCTTGGAGTCGGCGGCGATGCCGGCGAAGCGTTCCAGAGCGCCGTAGCCGAGCTGCAGCTGGGTCTGCTGGGTGTAGAGCAGTGTATATTCTCCGGTGGTGGCGGCGGCGATGGCTTTCATCGTTGCCGACGATTTCAGGTTGTCGATATGGATGAGTTCGCATCCGCAGCATGCCTGTGCGGCGGGATCGGTGCTGAGCAGAGTGATGGCACTTACGAGAGCCTCATTCTTGAGGCCTTCCACACTTGCGCGGATCTGGTTCTCGTCCACATAGGGAAGGAAGCAATGGATTGTGGTCTTCATGGAAGTATAATAATTATTTATAGAATTTACTGATATGAGTCTGTCAGAATGAGCGGTTGGAATTGGGGCGCACGGGCGAAGGGTCGGAGAAGAAGTCGAGCACCTGCTTCATGAGGTTGTTGCGTTGCGAGGCTTCCTCGATTGTCTCGAAGGGGAAACCGATCACCACGGCGCGGTGTGTGGGCGCGCAGTAGGCGGTGCCGGCCACGAGGTTGTTCTCGCTGTAGCGCATGATGGTGGCACCGGTAGCCGGATCGCACGGATAGAAGCTGTCGGGACTTTCTACGGCATAGATGTCGCGGTTGAGAGTGTTGGAGAAGTCATACTCCCCGCGGCTGAAATCCTTGAAACGTGAGTCAACCTGATAGGCTCCCCCTTCGACGGAAGCCTGGCCGACGCGCCAGTTGAAGCCGAGCACCTTGTTGGCGAATGCCTTGTCGGCTTTGGCGGTTTCCTCGGACGAGTTGGGATTGTCCCAGATGTCGGTGGCTACGTATGAGCCGCTGACAAAGAAAGCTGTGCCGGTGCGCGACAGACTGGCCATGCGGTCCTGCAATGCCGAAGGAAATGCCTTGAAGCGTGTGCCGTAGACACCGCGTCCCTGGCGGATTTCTTTCTGTTTTCCCAAGATGAGGTCTACTATCGCGGGGCGGTCGGAGGCTTCCATGAAAGCTTCAAGGCTTACGGATACGAAGCCGCGTCCGGCGGCGGCTATCGCCTGGCCGTGGACGTAGGGATAGTCGAAGGTGTTGCCGGCGATTTCCTTGTCCTCATAGTCGGCGCGGGAGGCACCGAAGCCTGCTGCGTCGTCGTCCATCCACGGTATGTTGCGGCGGAATTCGAACTGGCTGCCGATGAACGATATGTCCGACATGTAGGGCACTCCATGGTCGCGCACGTCATAGAAACCGGCGATTTCGCCACTGTCGAAGCGGTCGGGCGCGCTCACGCGCGTGAATCCGTTGACTATTGTCACGGGAACTCCTGGCTTATTGCACAGAGCCAGTACCTCGCTGGCGAAGGCGCGGCCGCCTTCGTTGGCGGCGATGATGCGGTAGCTGTGAATTTCGCTGTCGCCCACGCTCACGCTGTAATGTGTCGCGGTGGTGGTGGCGATGCGGCGGAAGGCGCCGCCGTTCACGCGTTCCTCGATTATATAGTATGTGGGAGTAGCTGTTGGTTCGAGGCTGTCGACACGTTCTGCCCACGACAGGCGGTAGCAGTTCTTACCGTCGGCGGCGATGCCGAATGCCCGCACCGGCAGAGGCTGCACCACGTATTCGCGGCCGTCGCGCTGCGCCAGGAAACGGAGCATGCCTTTGTAGACGGCACGCGACACCACGAAGCGGAAGGCCGGGTCGAGGCCGTAGGACATGTCGGCGAAGTTCTGGTGCGAGAGCAGTTCGAGGAGCATCGACGGCACTTCCGGCGAGCGGGCTTCGAAGTAGCTCTTGTCCCACATGCCGCGGCGTGTCCAGTCGGGCTCGAATGTGGCACGTATGTCGTCGACGATTCCGCCGAGCACCAGGTCGGTGAGGTCGCGGGAGGCCATGCGGCTCGACCCGTTGCCGAGAGTTTCACCTGCGGTGGAGTAGATGCCCAGCGAACCGATGACGGAGTCGTTCATTGTGGTGCCGGCATCGCTGTGGAAAGCGAAACTGAGATCGACGGGGATATTAAGTCCCTCGCGGCCGGGGAGCATCGAGGAGCCTCCGGCGAGCCAGTTCACCCACAGGCCGCGGCTGCGGTAGTCGTCGTTGTAGTCGTTCACGTTGTCTGTCGGCGTGTACACGCTGTCGGGAGCGCCGGCATACTGCAGGAAATAGCGGGCGCCTTCCACAAAGCGGGGATATCCGCTGGCTGTGTACTGGTAGTCGATGCTGTCGAGCGGCACCTTCACTATACGTTCCACATGGCCCATGCCACCGCCGATTTTCACGGCGTCGGCACTCACGGCACGGCGCCTGTCGGCGCCTCGGTTGTCGAGCTCGACCACGGCCTGCATGCCTGCTTCCAGAGGGAAGTGGCCGAGGTAGATCCATGTTCCGCCGCCCATGCGCTGGTTCACGGTGATTTCGTGGCTGCCGTCGGCGGCGTTCACGGTATAGTGCGCTTCGGTGGTGCTGTTGGGGAGTGTTTTGTAGCTCACATACACGGCATAGTTTCCTGCCTCGGGAATGTCGGCGCTCCATGTGGCTTTCGCGTTGGCGTTGTCGTGGCCGGAAAGAGGACTTTTACGGGCCGAACCTTCGGCGAAAGGATTCTGGTTGTTGCGCAGGGTGGGAGTTTTTGCGCCGAATCCGCTTCCGGCATCGCCCCAGCCGCCGTTTTCGGCATATGTGCCGGAGGTGTGCATGCCGTCGTTGTCGACAACAATCTCTGTCAGATTGGTGTCGCGCTCGCGGGGACTCATCACATAGGCTCCGGCATTTTCGAGCATCGGCATCAGGAAGGGCATCACGTAACTTTGCGTGTAAAGGTCTTCGACGGTCTGGAAAATACGGGCGCGCTGCCATTCCCAGCGGTTGAGTTTCGGTTCGAAATACCATCCGTGGCTCTGCCAGAGGGCGATGTTGGCGCCATCGAGCCCTTTGGGTGCGGCATCGGCGCCGGCGCGCCTTACGAACGGGGTGTTTTCCGAGGGGCCGCGGTTCACTTTTTCGGCGAACAGCACAAGGTCGTCGAGGTTGCGGCCTGCTGCGGTGAGCACAACATTGTAGCCAGGGAGCCCGTAGGCTTCGGCTATCTCTTTTTTCAGATTTTCCAGTGTTGTGGATGTGAAAGGAATGTAAGTGGCGGCTTCGTTCAGGTCGACTCTGATAGTGCGTGCGGCATTGTCGATAGCAAAGCGTTTGGCTTTGATATCGGCAAAGTTAGTCTTGCCGGGCAGGCAGGCCTTTATCTTGCCGACTGCTTGTGATGCGTCTGCGGTGGCAGCCCTGGCCGCCCCCGGCAGCAGGGTAAGCAATCCGCCTATGGCAAATAAAATTGTTTTCATGTCGTTTTAAGATATGTCGAAGCCGTGGAGTTTTATGCTCCTTTATAATCAAAAGACAAAGTAAAGAAATTATCGCGGAAAGTGCAATAGCGGATAAGTTTGCTAAACATTAATTAATAATTGTATATAAAAATTCAATCTATAATGTGCGTTGTCTCGGGTGGCGACTGTAACGAAAAACCGCCCTTGCCTCTCTCGAGGAAAGGGCGGAAGTGTGTTGAGAATTACACACAAACCAATTTTGCAATGTGTTGAATTGCCCGGCGTTTATTGCCCGGACAAAAACTACAAAGATTCAAACCTCACGGTTTATGATTGGCTGCATTTCCGTCGGAAATGCAGCCAAATCGGCCACAAAGGTAAAAATAAAACTTTATGATGCAAAATCGGAGACAATGCGGCATAAAGTTTTTTGCAATTATTTAAATTTGGTTTTGTAAGTAATGGTGATTCAGAACCCGGGAAACCGACACTTCCACGGCATAAAAAGAATCAGAGGGAATTCACTTCCGGTTGCCGGCGGATTACATTGCTCCATCGCGACAACCCGAAATCCATTCAGGATATGCTACCTTGAACGTTCCGGTCGCACAGGAAAGCCATAAGAACTGTTCGACCCAAGGTTGAAATTCAGCCCTAAACCATTCGATATTTCATGCCGTTCGTCTAACCCGAGGATCATAACCTGAGGAAGGTCCTGTTTGTGGGCGGTGGCAGTTGCTATAAATGTAAGGGAACGGAATGCCGGGTTCGCATAGTCACGCCATAAGGGAGGAAGTGCATCCAGCCGGTGTGTTGTGCCCATGTCGCGCACACCTGTGGAATATAACTTAAAGCTCTTGCCCACATTGAAATCCCAGCCCACGGTCATGCCGTCGTTTGTTATGCGGGTGGCATTGGGAATGTTTGTGGCAAGCAAATCTTCATATTTCCTTTCGGTTGTGGATGTTGCAGGTGTTATTTTCCAGATGTCGAATTTTATTTTGTCTTCGTGGTACACAGAATTATCTATAATCCCAGTGTAAGCCTCGATGTGGGGAACATTGTATCCGCGTGGCGACGGGTCGTAGACGGTTTTCTGTACTATACCGTCGTTAAGGGCTGAGAATTTTGAAACGGTATTACCAGTATGATTTCTGGTGCCGTCCCAGACGTTGTATGGTGTATTGTTGCACCATGACCGTCGTAAGTTAGCATTTGTTGTGCTGCCTGGAGGGGGATTGGTGTGGAAGTAGAAAACATCGGGATGGGCTATCGACTTGTAGTATTCGACTGTCGATAAAGCTCCGGTTACAGCGGCTTCTCCATCTGGAGTCCATACCGGTTTGTCAAGCATATTGTATTCTTCTTGGGCGTCTTTCTCACCGTTGAGCAGCAGGTTCGTGGATACAGACGGACTGTAAACCCCGCCGGGGGTGGGATCTTTGCGCCCCCATTGATAATATGTGTTGTCGCCGGCCGACGATGCTTCGATAGCCTCTTGTGTGAAGGTGTATTTTTTCAACGCGGTTTCTTTTCCGTTGGCACCGGTAACGAAGACTGTCAGTGTCTGCTGGCGTTGTGGTGCGCCGGAGTGCATGTCGCAGTAACCTATATTGACAGGCGCTATGTTGTGCGACAGGCCGGAGGCACGGCTTCTGAGGGTGATGTCGGCATTGCCGCTCCAGTCGTAATGTGTCACATATATCTGCCAGCTCCACAATGCTTCTCCTGTAGAAGGGTCTTTTAGGGCTATATGGGCATTGCCTTGGTTGAGTGTGGCTTCGCGTACTTCGAACTGAATAAAGCGTTTGTCGTCGCTCAGTTTCACATCGCGTATAAGCTCTGGCGAATCCTGCCATAACAATTCCGCTACATAGTTTTTTATGTCGGGATGCTGGTCGGGAATCCATTGGTGGGATATAGGTTGTTTTTTATGGTCCACCAATACTTCGAGAAAGTAGTCGGCAAGGGACGTGTCGTATCCTGAGACACCGGTCTTATATGCTTTTTCGTTGCCAAGCGAGTTGCCGTAGACAAGCGGCAGCTTATAGAGGCCTGGGGTGCGCACAACATATGTGTTCGACGACTCCGTGCGGCCATCCTCGCGGTAGCCGTCGAATTTCGACAGGTCCATAGGGCCTCCGTCGGCTGCAGTGGTGTATTTTTTCGACAGGCCGAGGTCGTCGAACGGCTTGCGCATTTCGCTTGTATATGGTGTCTGGGCTACCATATGCAGCAGTCCGGTGCGTTTTTGTGTAACATCGGATGTAGCTTTGTCCAAAGGTGTGAACACGCAGTTGCCGCCGACGTCGAGGCTCGACTCGAGACGGTATTTAAGAGGTAGTAGCTTGGTGTCTTCTCCTTCCTGCGTTACTTTCATGTAAGCCTGCAAAGACTTTACCTCAAGCACACCCGTGTAGTTCATTGCTTCGGGGGTGGCGAATTCAATGTTTACGATAGGCTCGACCTTTACACCGGTCGACGACACGGCATATTCCACGCGTTGTCCCGCGGGCCATGTTTTTCCCGAGAGGTCGGCGGTGAGTTTGCGTTCCACTCCGGTGAGTTCGTCCACAAACACGATTTCGAGTTTTGCACCCGTCGGCAGGGTCTGCGGAACCATGAAGAATGTCAGTGTGCCGTCGGCGATGCTTTGTGCAGGCTTGGTGTAGTGGTTGTCGGGGAGGGTGCCGTTGTCGGGAGCAATCACTTTGCCGTCCTCGCCCAATGTGGCTGTGAATGAGGTGGCATTGCCTGTAGGCGTCCAGTTGTATTTTATATTTGTGCCGTCGTCGGCAAGATTGGGGCTGAGGTTGCCGCTGCCGTACACGCCTGCCAGCGTAACGCTTTTGAAAGTGCCGGCGAGCATTGCCTCTCCTGTGCTTATGCTCACTGCGGTGAGTGCATGGCCGAATTTAAGGCTCACCGAGCCTCCGGCGCCTCCGTGGGTGTCGGTGACGGCGGCGAGCAGGTCGGTCTGCGCAGTCACCGAGCTGTTCACCCTGAAGCCTATCTGAGGCATGCCGTCGGCTCCTGTCGCAGGAGCGGTAATGCCTGCTGTGGCGGAAGAGCTGTGTGGCGCATATGCGAAAAAGCGGATGCGGCCCGAACCCAGCCAGCCTATTTTTATGTCTGTATCGCCGGGCGCCCATGTGGTGCCGGCTTTTTTCATTTCAATGTTGTCGCAGTATCCGGTGGCATTGTCGGGCCAGGTGCCGGTGTAGCACATGGCCGAGAGGCCGAAACTGTCGTAGAAGGTGGAGGAGGTGATTGTTGTGCCGCGGCTCTGCGGATTCCTTTCCGCGGATTCCGTTTCAGGCTGTGGCGTTGTTGTGGTGATGAGATACAGCGTTTCGCCGCCGTCGGCATCCATGCGGCTGATTCCCACTTCCTGATTCTCCGATGCGGGTGCCGGCTGTTGCCACGATTCGGCGAGTGTGACTTCGAAGTCCATGCTGTCGCCGCGGTTGCCGTTGTTGGGAATAACGTCGTCGGTGCAGGAGCCGAGCACAGCCATGGCCGCGCACATTGCGAGTGCGCGGCCGGCTTTGCTGCGGGTTGTCTCCGAAATATAAGTGTATCTATTGATTTCCACTTTGTTGTCGGTTGGAGAATTTATGCTTTGTCAAGCGTAGTTTTGTGCCCGAGTTTCAGGTAATTTCTTAGGGCATCGGGGTGGGAGTGGGCTTATCGGCGGCATTTTGCCAGTCAGCGACAGTAACGGAGAATGTGATGGGGTCGTCGAGCACATAGTCGCCGGGTTCTTTGTCGTCGGGAGTAGGAACAACTTCAATGCCTGTTGTGGGAATCTCGGGATGATCTTCAGGAGGATACTGGCCTGCGCCTGCGTTGGCGCCGAGGAAGTTCAGGGTGTAGATGTGGCGGAGTCCGGGCTTCCAGTCGAAGTCGACGGGAACACAGGTGTATCCGTAAGCGGTTTCGTCGTAGGTGTTATTCTGGAGTGCGGGGAAGAGCTGGTGGATGTGACCTCCTTTGCCGTCGGAGCCTACAGATTTGTCTGCGCCTTCACGTGTGCCGGTATGGGTTTCTCCCGGGTGGTGTATTTCGACACGGCAGAGGAGCAGGATGTAGGAACCGGCTGCAGATGGGTTATCGAAGCTATATTTGGCAGTTTTCTGGGGCACGAGCATCAGGCTCGAGTTGGTTTCGCTGTTTCCGTTGCTGATGGCGGCCTGACTTGTGCCGGGAATGAGGTTGATGAGGTTGTCACCGTTGAAAGCGAGTCCGTAGCTGGCGTTAGTAGCGCCGGAGAGACTCCATTCGATGTCGTACTTGCCGTTGGCATCGTTGATGGTGAAGCGGTTGTCGGCTGCTGCTGTGGCGTCATCATCGTTGGCGTGGAATATGAGCGAGCCCTTGTTCTTTACGTTTACGATGCAGGCACCGGCGATTTTCACGACTTTGCGGCCGTCGGCGCTTACTTCCGCGTTGTTTACATTCACCGATATCTGCGACAGTGCGTGCTGGAAGGTCAAAGGCACCGCATTGCCGGGAGCTGCTCCGAACTGCACGCTGTTATAGGCGATTATAAGGTCAGACTGTGTTTTGCCCGGATTTTCCAGCGAAGCTACGGGTGTGAAATCCCTAATTTGGATATTGTTTGCCGATATTGCGGGACTTACGTTCGTGATAGGGTGGAATGCCCAGAACCGGATGTTCTTCATGTCGGATGTCCAGTTGTACTTTTTGTCGAGTACGAAAGCGCTTTGTGCGTCGTTCCATTTGGCGACATCACCATTGATGAGCAGGTTATCCCAGTCGTCGACGTCGGCATATACCTTGAACCCCTCCTCGCTTCCTTTAAGAACATCAAGGGTGGTTTCTGTAGCGCGCGACACGCGGGTGGTGAATTGGATCTGGTTGCCTGTGGGCGGAATTACTTGCGCCTCTTCGTTCGTGCAGGATGCGACGGCGAGAGCTGCGGCTATGGCCGTCGGAAACAGCTTGAATCGTGAGTGAATCATTGTTTGGTTAGCTTAAATGGTTTTTTATATTTTATTATTGTTGTATTAATGCATGTCTATCTCGGTGTTCACAACTTCTCCCCATCCATTTATGCCCGGTGTCATGCCTGTGCCGGGAATGGTGAGGGTGAGTCCTTCCAGCTCGATATGTATTTCATGAGGATTTTCAGCGCTGTGCAACTGGTCTGTGATATTGAAATCCTTATATATGTTGTTGGAGGTGTACACCGAGAAGAAGTGTGGGCTGTCGTTGTCGTGGCAGTGGCCGAAAATATAGAATTCGGCACGGAGTGTGTGGTCGTCCACTTGCTCGATAGGCACCGGATGGGTTACGGCATCGCCGGCAGGATGCGCTCCTGCGACATTCCATCCCTCCGACATGCCTGTGATGGCGCCGCTGATATCGATGCCTGGGTTGAGGTTCTCCACTTTTGTTATGGTAACGGTGCAGTGGCTTGTGGCTTCGCGCGGGGTTACCGTAATGTTCTGCCCCTTGACCTTGGGCAGCAGGTTCAGCACCTCGCCCTGGACAGCCCACACGCGCTCGGGTGGGGCTTGCACGAGTTCGCCTGTAGAAATGCCGGGGCGTGGCGGCAGAGGTGCGTCGGCACGGTTCATCGGTGCCAGCAGGGCGCGTGGGCGCGTGGTGAGCGCATAGTCTGTGTAGTCGCCATCGATTTCAATAATGGTTTCCAGCTCTCCATTGTGGCACAGCATTATGTATTCGCCGGCTTCCACGCGGATATGGTCTGCGGTGGTGTTGGTGAGTTCGTACACGGCATAGTGGCTGCCGTCGGGGCGGAACAGGCGCACCACCATGGTGTGTGGGTCGGCGTCGGGTGCCTGGCTCCAGTCGAAATTGATCTGAAGATCCACCATGTGGCCGTGGTCGTAGCAGAGGTCTTTCTTCTCGCAGCTCTGCATCATGGCCGCCGTGGCAAAGGAGACGGCAGCGAGGAGAATTCCGGAGGTTGTTTTCACCGGCGGCCTCCTTTCTTTCCGAATACATACACAAGCGATATCTCGGCTTTTGTGGGGCCGAACCAGTGCTGGCGCACTGTCGACTGCCATACAAAACAGTCATCGACGGGGAGGTACTTGTGGTATGTTCCGCCGAACCATCCCAGACCAATGGTGAAATCGATGTTGAGATGCCTCCCTACGGCAAGCGAATATCCATACGACAGGCCGGCTCCGAAGCTCACGCCGTCGCTCTGGCGCCCTTTGCCGCCGAACTCGAAGTCGTAGTCGGCAATCTGGGCATATGCTCCGAAATGGTGTCCTGTGAGGGCTTCGCGCCTGCTCGACGGCAGCCAGAAGCGTGCTTCCACATCGCCGCCCTGCAGCTGGTAGCAGCGGTGACGTTTTTTGTTGCTCCACCATGCCAGCATTGCGTTTGCGGCCACCGACCAGCGTTTGCCTATGCCCAGCTCGACGCCCAGGTTGGGCACGGCGGCGGCATCGTAGAGCATGTTGGTCTTTACAGCTATCCGCAGCCGGCTGTCATTTGCGTCTGTGTCGGTGGATGTGGGTATGCTTGTGGTAGTAGTTGTAGTGGTTGTTGTAGTAGTTGTAGTAGTAGTTGTGTTATGTGTGGCGTATGCGTCGGATTCAGCCGGTTTCTCTGCGGGCGCGGTGGTGTCGGCAGAAGCGTGTGTGGCGCCGAGTTCGGTTATGCACACTTCGGTGATGAAGTGTCCGCGACGCATCGCAGGAAAGAAGTGGTCGGACATGTATTGGTATGGTCTGCCTCCGCGCAGCATGCCCAGACGCCGCTTCCGGCCGTCGACAATGCGTGAACCTTCGAAAATCCATTCGGGAACGGTGCGCAGCACTTCAAGCACTTCCTCACGGTAGGGCATCGAAGAAGTGTCCACCATAGCTTCGAGAGCGGCCCAGTCCACACCGACGGCTTCCACGGAAAATAGATTTTCCGGCAGCGAGGTGTGCTGTACAAGATAGTCGGCGATATTTCGGGCTCGTTTTTCCGAGAGAGCCTGATTTCTGTTGTTGAATCCGTCGGGAGAGGCTGCGCCGCGCACATGCACGTGTTCCACGCGGAGAGTACTGTCGGAATGTATTGCGGCGATGGCTTGCGAGAGTTCCTGCAGCCGTTTGCTGTTGTCGCAGTAGCCGAGATCGATTGTGGAGTAGCCACGACGGAAGTCGACAGTGATCCGCAAGGTATCCCTACGGAGACTTTGTGCCGCTGCTACAGAGGGAAGGAAAAATAACAACACTAAGAACCAATATCCGACTTTCATGGTTTACTCCTTAATGTGATATGATTAAATCTCTAACTACTTTTGTGTTAATTCTGTAGGTGATTGAGGTCTATTGCATTTCGGTTCGCAAAATTAGTTATAATTATGAACCGTTGAACTTGAGGCGGACTAAATTTAATAAAGTTTAACCATCGAGCAGCCTGCCAAACCAATGCTTGCATAATATGAGGCTGAAATGACACGTTAGAAAAATATGAATACCGACGCACCTCTCGAAAGTCATCCATGGGCACCGTTTGTGCCCTCGCATAGCCGGGCACTGATTATGGGCACATTTCCTCCCGGGCCGCATCGCTGGGCCATGGATTTCTATTATCCGAATCCCGGCAACGATTTCTGGAAAATCATGGGTATGATAGCATGCGGCAGTGCGTCGGCGTTCTATGATTCGTCCACGCGCAAATATCGGCTGGACGATATCAGGCTGATGCTGGGACGATGCGGCATAGCTCTTTCCGATACCGGGCGGAAGGTCAGGCGCCTGAAAGGCAATGCCTCCGACAAACATCTGCTTATAGTAGAACCAGTGGACCTTTCAGGGCTGCTGGAACGCATGCCGGAATGCGTTGCCATTGCGACTACCGGCGAGAAGGCCGCATCGGTAGTGGCCGGGCTCACGGATACCGTGGTGCCGCGCATGGGAGAGCATGTGCTCTGGAACCGGCATAATGCGACGCCGATAGCCATATGGAGGCTGCCGTCGACTTCGCGGGCATATCCGCTTGCGGTGGCTGCAAAAGCCGACTATTACCGCAGATTCCTCGTGGCGGCAGGATGCATTGCTCCTGCCGGGATTGAGGATTGCGGCGGTAACGGCTAATATTCCATCCGACGGTTGTAGAACCGTTGCTGAGGCTGGCGTGTTGTATAGTAAAGCATTGATTCCTACAATGCCTGCATTCCGTACAACCCCTCTTTCCTTTCCGGCTATGAAAGACCTCGACACCCTGCTTTTCAAAGTCAGATCAACCCTCGGCAAGCCCCGATGCGGTTCGCTCCTGATGGCGGCACCTTTTGTGAATGATGTTAAATTCCGGCATTCCGTGGTGTCGATAATCGACTATGTGGCTACCGAGGGCGCCACAGGTGTGGTGCTGAACAACCCCACGGGATATACACTTGCGGAATTGCTCGACGATGAATCGGTGGGCGGCGATGTGCCCGTCTACAGAGGCGGTCCGATAGGGCAGGACAGACTGTTCTTTCTCCACAATCTCGGCACGGCTATAATTCCCGGAGCGAGGGAGTACTCTCCAGGGATGTTCGTTGGCGGCGACTTCGACGCTGTGATTTCCTATCTGCGGTCGGGTTATGCGTCCGACGGCTATATAAAATTTTTCATAGGTTATTGCTCCTGGGCCGACGGACAGCTTGAGAACGAAATCGGCCAGGCACACTGGGCTATTCTGGACACATTGCCGCCGTCGGGGGTATTGTTGTGCGGCACCGGCGACAGCATGTGGCATGCCATGGTGCGCCGTCTCGGCGAAGACTACCGCAGCTGGCAGCTGGTGCCGGCGAATCCCAAGGCCAACTGACAGGCTGGATGTCTTTCCCCGGATGCATGCGGCAAATTTATGATGCCGGGAATTATGATGGTGCAACGTTTAAAATAAGTCAAGTTATGATACGGGCAATGCATCGGATGCGGAAAAATTGCTAACTTTGCACTACTGCAACCGATATATCCTATGTCAGAAAAATTGTGCTATAAGTGTGGTTCTGTGCTTCCCCATGGTTGTGAATACTGTCCCAACTGCGGAGCGCCTGCGCCTTTGTCCGATGATGAAATCAATCGGAAAGCCATTATAGGGCATGGGGTAATTGTGCCGCCGCGCGGGCAGACTATGGCGGACATAAGGGAACCGGCGACCGTGGCAGTGCCGCCACCACCTCCGCCACCCCCTCCTTTTGCCGACATGAATCCCGATATGCCGGTCGACGCCACCGATGCCGTAGTGCACGGTCCGGAGGCTGTGGCCGCGGAGGATGCCACAAGGTTGCTTACCAAAGAAGATGTATTGGCAAAAAATGCGAATCCTGCATGTGCCGGGTCCATGGGAATTTCCGAGACCGGAACCATATGCTCTTTACCGGGAACGGCAACCGGACACAAGCCTGCATCGGCAGCAGTGAAAAAGCCTTCCGAACCGAAACCCCGGAGAAAAGCTTCCATGAAACCGTGGGGCTGTATCGCCATTGTTTCGGTTCTGATTCTTGCGTTGCTGGCATACATATTTATATATAGTCCCGCCGACAGCGATTCCGACGCGCGGTATATGTATCCCATAGTAGATACGCAACTGCGACAGTCGGCGACCGATGCCGGCAGCGGCAATGTGATTACCGACATACCGTTCGGCGCAAAGGTTGAAGTGCTCGAAAAAACTCCCGAGTGGGCACATGTGAAATACACACCGGCATCCCGAGAAGGAAAGCTGGAAGGCTATATGGCAGCACCCGCATTAATTGAGGAGGCGGATTTCGGACTTCTGTGTTCGATACTGCCCGGAGAGCGCGAACGCCGGCAAATCGGTATGCCGCACCAGAGGCAGGCGCTGATAAATTATTACAGGTCGCATGGGATGGCGCACGATCCGGAACCCGAATCCGACAGCCGGACGGCCATTGAAGTCCCCGAGCGCTGGATATATCGTATCGGAGAATATCCGGGCAAGGAAACATTCGTGGAGGATTATTTCTACGGCGGAGGAGCTTATCCCGACATGGCCGTGATGCTTACCAACAACCGCACAAACGCCAAAATCGTAATTGTTTATTCATTCGACGATCAGGGGCAACCTGTATTCCGATATGAGCATCAGTGCAGGCCGACGGCAGTCTATGGTATCCAGAGCATTGTGGTCGACAGCGCTACCGGTCGACCTGTGATCATATGCAATTAAATATCCGGCACACGGCATGAAACGCTATAACATGATAAGAGCAGCAATGGCCATCGCGGCCACATTTGCGGCATCGGCAATGGCTCCGGCGTGTACCTTCGGTAATGGAACGGCTGAAGCATCCGATACGGTGGCTGTGGCCGGCACTCTGCCACCGGCTGAGGTTGCGCACGTGGCCCCTGCCGGAGCTCCGCAGGGGCAGAGGTACATACACATCGACAAGCAGACCATGACACTCTCAGTGATAGCCCCCGACGGCAGTGTAGAGGCAAAATTCGGCTGTGCCACCGGAAAAGTGCCGGGGCACAAGCAGCGGCGCGGCGACATGCGCACCCCCGAAGGGCGATTCACCATATCGCAGATTCAGGACGCCTCGTCGTGGACACACGATTTCGGCGACGGCAAAGGCGTGATTGAAGGCGCCTACGGGCCAAGGTTCATCAGGCTTGTCACGCCAGGGTTCAGCGGAATAGGAATTCACGGCACCCACGATCCCGCATCGATAGGAACCCGTGCCAGCGAGGGATGCATACGCCTGGCAAACGAAAACGCCGATTCGCTCGCCCGGATGGTAACCGTGGGCACAGTAGTGGTGATAACACCCGGCGATGCCGACGATGCCGTGAACGCACAAAGATGAAAGAGAATACTCAAAACACAATATAAACATAAACAACTCAAATAACTGACCATGAGGACTGACCTTAGTTCGCAAATCAAACTCGACCGAATCCCGCGGCGCTACTACGCCCCCGAATCGGAAATCGAAGCCGCAGCTCTGGCAAGGGAAGAGAAACTCGACACCCGAATCAGCGAGACGGCTACCGACGGCGCCGAAGCCGTTGCCGACTATATAGTAAAGCACATCAACCGCTACAAGAGCAAAAAAGGAAAATGTGTGCTCGCGCTGGGCGCTGGTGTATCCACCCACCGCGCATATGCGTCGCTGATTGAAAAATGCAAGCAGGGCCTTGTAAGTTTCAAGGACGTGGTTGTGTTCAACCTTGCCGAATTCTTCCCCGTCGAAGCCGAAGGCCCCAGCACCTTCCGACGTCTGCAGGATGTCCTGCTCAACCATGTCGACATCGACAAGGAAAACGTATTCACAATCGACCCGGCTGTAAACAAAACCAACATGGCCGATTTCTGTGGTGCATATCTTCAGAAAATCGAAGAGCAGGGTGGCCTCGACCTGGTAGTGTGCGAGATCGGACCCAACGGAACCCTTGCCTTCAACGAACCCGGCACCTCGCCCTCGTCGAGCTGCCGCCTGGTTTCTCTGGGCAATGAAACCCGCCACCAGATATCTTCCGACTACAAGTGCGGCACCATCCCCGCCAACGCCATTACCCTTGGCCTGGCCGACATTGCCAAGGCCCGTCGTGTGGCCGCCATGGCATGGGGCGAGAACCGTGCATCCATTATCCGCAAGACTGTGGAAGAGCAGCCTTCGGTGAAAGTACCCGCGTCGCTGCTGCAGGGGCACCCGCACGTGAAAGTGTTCTGCGACCTTCCCGCTGCCGAAGAGCTTACACGTCTGAGCATGCCATGGAAAGTGACCAATTGCGACTGGGACGACAAACTCCTCCGCCGTGCAATCGTGTGGCTGAGTACCTCCACCGGCAAGCCCATCCTCAAACTCACCGACAAGGACTATAACGACTGGGGCCTCGGAGAACTCCTCGCGCTGTACGGCTCGGCATACAATGTGAACATAAAAATATTCAATGCCCTGCAGCACACCATCACCGGATGGCCCGGAGGCAAGCCCGACGCCGACGATACCTACCGTCCCGAACGCGCCAACCCCTATCCCAAGCGTGTGATTGTGTTCTCCCCGCACCCCGACGACGATGTGATTTCGATGGGCGGCACCCTGCAGCGCCTTGTGAACCAGAAGCACGATGTGCATGTGGCCTACGAGACTTCTGGCAACATCGCCGTGGGCGACGAGGATATGATGCGCTACATAATGCTTATGGATGGCGTTGCCGACCGCTTCGGCATCGACACTCCCGACTGGCAGAAAATGAGCAAGGCTATCCACGAGTTCGTCGAAGCGAAGAGCGCCGGTGAGATCGACACTCCCGAAATCCGTTTCCTCAAAACGAAAATCCGTCAGTGCGAGGCCCGCATAGCATGCTCCTACGTGGGTGTGAAACCCGACCACGTGCACTTCCTCAACCTTCCCTTCTATGAAACCGGAACAATCAAGAAGGGCGACCTCTCGGAGGCCGATGTGGACATCGTGCGCAAGCTGATTACCGACGTGAAGCCTCACCAGATTTTTGTGGCAGGCGACCTTGCCGACCCCCACGGAACACACAAGGTGTGCACCGATGCGGTCCTTGCCGCCGTCGATGAACTCAAGGACGAGGACTGGATGAAGGAATGCCGCATATGGATGTACCGCGGAGCATGGGCCGAATGGGAAATCGACCACATCGAGATGGCTGTGCCCATCAGCCCCGAGGAACTCCGTTCCAAGCGTAATTCCATCCTCAAGCACCAGTCGCAGATGGAGAACGCTCCTTTCCTGGGCGACGACGACCGTCTGTTCTGGCAGCGTGCCGAAGACCGCAACCGCGCCACTGCACGTCTCTACGAGAAGCTGGGTCTGGCTGCCTATGAAGCCATGGAGGCTTTCGTGGAATACAAGCCTATCCGCTGACAGCACCCTCTAAATAATAAATGCCGGACTGCCGCAATGGCAATCCGGCATTTATTATTTATGCCTTGGTTATTCCGCGTACAGGATGTACGAGGCCAGCGGTTCGAGTCGTCCCTGGAGCTGGCCGTTGACAACGCTGAACACGCTGTTGTGTACGGAGTCGGTGTAGGTGCCGTCGGGTAATGCCGTGGGCAGTTTCACCTTCTGGCTCTGGTTGCTGAAGTTGATTAGGGCTGCACCGGCAGCACCCCGGCCGATTTCCACAACCTTGCCGTCGTCGGTGCTTACGATGTTCTCTGGTTTTCCGGACATGCGGTGGCGGAAGTTGTTGACAGCCACTACTTCCGGATGGAAGAACTCATCGTTGCCGCGGGCACCTATCCGGTTGTTGCCCCAATAGTTCTGGCGTGTGCTTCCTGCCGGACGGCTGAAGAACAGCGGATGGCCGGTGGAACGGGCGGTAAGCAGCACCCATCCGGCACGGATCTGGTCGTCGCTGAGACCTGCCGATTCGTGGGCGTTGGCATATGTGTCGTGGCTCTCGACCCATGTCACCAGATTTGTTGCCGGGGCAGGGTTGGCCCAGTCGGTCAGTGTGGGGTTGTAGGCTCCCTGCTCCAGGGCATGGCGCAGGTTGTGGCCGTAGTTGCTGGCTGTCACGTCGATGTAGGCTGCATATTCGGCTTCCTTGACATTGCGGTCCTGAAGCACTTCGCCGTAGATATACAGGCTGTCGGGCATCAGCAGCGAGAGTCCGCGCACACCTTCGGCTCCGGTGGCGATGTCCCAGAAGTTGTTCCGTTCGGCTTTGGGATCCAGCGGGTCGGAGGGCAGGCCGATGTGCTTGGCGGTGTCGTAGCGGAAGCCGCGGGCACCGAGGTTGATAAGGTCGTTTATGTACTGCAGGAAATAGTACTGGAAATCGGGATTCTCCGTGTTCACGTCGGGCAGACCTCCCATCTCGCCGGTAGTACATTCCATGCGGTCGTTCCACTGGGTTATTGGCTTGAAGCCGTTGGCGTGGAACAGATTGTCGTGGCCGCCTACGGCATTGTCGAGTCCGGGAAGCACAGCGGTGTGGTCCACAGCGGTGTGGTTGGGCAGCACGTCCACGATAACGCGTACGCCATATTTATATGCGCTGTCGGCCATCTGCTTGAAGTCGTCGCGGGTGCCCAGCATGTAGTTGCCGATAGTCCAGTCGGTTGGCTGGTAATAGTAGTACCACTTGCCCATGACCGAGTCGCCGGGCTGGCTGAACAGAGCCATGCCGCCGTTGTCGCCGACGAAGCATGCCTGCACGGGAGAGGTCTGCACGTAGTCGAAGCCTGCGTCGGCTATCTGTTTCATGTTTGCGGCTATGGTGTCGAGGCTCCACGACCATGCGTGAAGAATCACTTCATCCTGGGGCGCGGGTTCCCGCGTGGCACCTATGGCTGTTCCGGTGCCGAGCAGGAGCAGGCCTGCTATCAATTTTGCTGTCTTCATATGTAAGTAAGGTAAGTATGAATGGTATGAGACCGCGTGGCGACAACGCGCGTTGTCGCCACGCGGCTGTTCTATTTGAGTCGGGTATATGAGTACCCGAAGCGCTCGGTGGCCGCTCGGTCCAGTTCCTCACGGAATTGCGGAGCCGCAAGGCCGATGAGCAGGCGCGCGCGTTCTGCAAGGTTTTTGCCACGCAGGTCGGCGATGCCGTTTTCGGTCACTACATAGTTGGTCTGGAAGCGGGTGGTAACCACTCCCGCTCCCGGAGTGAGCACAGGCTTGATTTTGTTATGCCCCTGGCGGCTTGTGGAAAGCATGGCCAGGAACGACACGCCGCCTTCGCTGCGCGAGGCTCCGTAGACGAAGTCGTGCTGTCCGCCGATTCCGCTATAGATGCGTGTGCCTATGCTGTCGGCGCAGATCTGGCCGGTGAGGTCGATTTCCAGACATGAGTTTATGGCCGCCACACGCGGGTTGGAACCGATGATGAAAGGATCGTTGGTCCAGGCCACATCCTTGAACACCATGTCGGGATTGTGGTCCATGGCTTTGTAGAGAGCCTTTGAGCCGAGAGCCAGCGAAGCCACGCTTTTGCCGGGGAAAACTTTCTTCAGCGAGTTGTCGATGATTCCCTTTTCAAGCAACGGGAGCACGCCGTCGGTCATGGCCTCGGTGTGGAGTCCCAGATGCTTGTGGTTATGGAGCGCCCTCAGTACGGCGTTGGGAATGCCGCCTACGCCAATCTGGAGTGTGGCGCCGTCGGGGATGTGCTCGGCTATATGGTTGCCGATGGCAATCTCGTCGGGGGTGGGCTCAGGTGTGGGAACCTCTACCAGAGGGTCGTCGACGGCCACGGCGGCAGCCAGCCGCGAGATGTGTATCACAGGGTCGCCGTAGCTGAAGGGCATGCTGGGGTTTATCTGCGCAATCACTGTCTTGGCACACTCTACCGCAGAGGTGGCGAGGTCGGCCGATACACCGAAGCTTACATAGCCGTCGGCATCAGGCATCGAGCAGTTTATAAGCGCGACATCCACCGGACATATGCCCTGGCGGAAAAGGGAAGGCACCTCGCCGAGAAACCGGGGGATGACGCTCCCGTAGCCTTCGCCTATCCAGCGCCGCACGGAGTTGGAAACGAAGAAACTGTCCACCAGGAAAGATTCCCTGAACTCCGGACGGCAGTAGGGAGCTTCGCCTTTGGCGACTGCGAAAGCCACATAGACCGTGACATCGCGAAGTTCGCCGCCGCGCCGCGCCATGGCGGCGACAAGGGTTTCAGGGATGGAGGTGCTGCCTTGTATAAACACATGATCGCCGCTTTTGATAAGGGCGGCGGCGGCATCGGCGCTCACATATTCAGGCTTGTTCATCGGCGAATGCTTTTAGTCGTTGTGCGAGGGTTTCGAAATCTTTGTCGTCGGCGAGCTTCGACACGCATATACGCAGTCCGTGAAGCTTGCTGCCGGTGCCGGGAAGGGAAATGGAAGCTACGCCGTGGCGCATGAGTTGCCGTTGCAGGGTTTCGCTGTCCATATCGCGGTATCCGGCAGTGAAGAAGAAGCCGTCGCTCACCGGCTCGCCGTCGTCGGTGTCGTACACCAGGTGGAAACCGGCGTCGGTGAAAACGGTTTTGGCTTTCTCGCAGCGCGATTTGTATTCGCGGCAGTCGTCGACGAAATTGATATGGCCGTCGGCGGCGGCATCAAGCATGGCGGCCATGGCTTTCTGCGCGGAGTGGGATACGCCCGAAGAAACGGCATATACGATGCCGAACACGTAGGCATCGCCGAAGGCGGGCATCGCCAGGAAGTTCTGAAGGGTGGTGTAGCGGCGGTCGTAGACGCTGGGACTCATGCATACCAGGGCGACACGCTGGCCGGCATAGCTGAATATCTTGGACGCGGAAAGCAGGACAACATAATTGTCGGTGTAGCGTCCTACCGTGGGTATGAAAGGCTCCACGAATGGCGTGCCGCAGTCGCGGCGGAAGTCCATGCCCATGTAGGCCATGTCTTCGAGCACTATGGCATCGTATTTGGTGGCGAGGCGTCCGATAATCTCAAGCTCTTTCTCGGTCAGGTTGGTCCATGCAGGATTGTTCGGGTTGGAGTAGAGTATGCCGGTCACATTTCCCTTGGAAAGGATGCTTTCGAGTTTCTCCTCCAGCGCGGCACCGCGGTAGTTGTAGATGTCGAACGACGCTTCCTTGAGTCCTACGAGTCTGGCCTGCAGATGCTGGGGCGGAAATCCGGGATTGAGATATAGCATGGTGTCCTTGGCCGGGTCGCGGAACGACAGCAGTAGCATCATGCCGAAGCTGCCTTGCATAGAGCCTACCGAGGGAACTATGCAGCGTGCGGGAATGTCGAGGTCGACAAATGCTTTCAGAAAGCGGCTTGCGGCGTTCTTGAGTTCAGGCACGCCCATGATGGGAGGATATACGGCTGGCACTCCGTTGTCGAGCGCCTTGTGCTCGGCAGCGATGCCTATGCTGTTTGGCGGCAGTCCGGGATTTCCTACTTCCAGATGGATGAACGGTTCGCCGGCAACACTTTCGGCGGCTCCGCACACTGCCACAATCTGACGGATGGTGGCTTCGCTGAGCGATTTTATATTCAGACGGGACATTATGTCGGCCATCTGCAGTTCGGTCAATGGCAACATGGGTCAGTCGGCAAGAAGTGAGCAGTTGGCACCGGCACGGTAAGCCTCGAGGTTGGCGTCGACTATCTTGTCGCCTTTTGGGGCGAAGTGTGCTATGAGTGCCTGCTTTATTATTTCGGTGTCGATTTCGAGATATGGAGATGCCGCACCCAGCAGAACGATGTTTGCCGAGCGGGGGCTGCCGCAAGTGCGTGCGATTTCGTCGGCGTTGATGAGCAGCGCGCGTGCGCCGAATTTTTCGAACCGGGCAGCCACAGCTTCTTCGGCAGGGTAGTTGTCGATGTTCACAAAGGGCACCGAATTGCTTATTATGCGGCCATCAGGTGAGAGGAAAGGCAGATAGCGCAGCGCTTCCATAGGCTCCATGGAAATTATCATGTCGGCAGAGCCTTTGGCTATAAGGTCGGAATGGATGGGTTCGGAGCTTATGCGCAGATTGCTCTGCACATCGCCGCCGCGCTGGCTCATGCCGTGCACTTCGGCTTGTTTGAGATACAGACCCTGATCCAGAGCTGCAATGCCAAGCACATTGGCAATGGTGAGGATGCCTTGGCCGCCCACACCGGCGAGTATGATGTCTTTCTTCATGTTGTTGGCGCTATTTTGTTTTGACATGGCGACGGGCGGTCTGGATGCACTCGCGGACGGATATTATTACCGACAGACCTTTATGGTCTATTTCGCGGCGGAACAGTTCCTCCATCTGCCCTACGTTCTTGGGCAGGGAATCGATGGTGTGCACATGGTCGGGATCGGCTCCCAGACCGAGGCATATCTCGCGCAGTTTTCCTGTGCCCTGACTATCCTGGCCGCCGGTCATGCCGGTGGTGAGATTGTCGGAAATGATAACGGTTATCGGACTGTCTTCGTTGATGGCGTCGAGCAGACCTGTCATTCCGCTGTGTGTGAATGTGGAGTCGCCTATGATGGCCACCGAAGGGTGCTGGCCGGCGTCGGCGGCACCCTTTGCCATGGTGATGGAAGCTCCCATGTCCACCACGGTGTCGATGGCGCTGAACGGTGCCAGATATCCCAGTGTATAGCATCCTATGTCGCCGAACACTTTGGGCGATGGATAATTCGAGAGGGCATTGTTGAGAGCATGATACACGTCGCGGTGTCCGCATCCCTGGCATAATGCCGGCGGCCGGGGAACCACAAGTTCGGGAACGGAGTCGCCTGCCTGGGATTCGATGCCGAATGCGGCGCGTACACTGTCGACATTGAGTTCGCCTGTCCGGGGCAGGTTGCCTGAGAGCTTGCCTATGATGGCTTTGGCAGGGGTATGGAGGCCGCGCAGATGTTGCTCGATGACCGGCTGGCCTTCCTCTACAACCATTATGGAGCTGCATTCCGCGGCAAGTGCGGCAATGAGTCTGTCGGGCAGGGGGTATTGTGCGATTTTCAGCACCGGGTATGGGCACTTGCCTCCGAATGCTTCCATCACATAGTTGTACGCGATGCCCGACGCTATTATGCCGATGCTTTTGTCGGGGCCGTCGATGAGGCGGTTGAAAGGCGATTCTGCGGATACTTCGGCCAGATTTCCGTAGGTTTCGATCAGCTCGGGATAGCGTCGCTTGGAATTTACGGGCATGAGCACCCACTGTTTCTTTTTCTGGGGGTAGTGGATTTCGCATTCCGGTCTGGCTTCGGTGTCTATTTCCACGACTGCCCGTGAGTGCGAAAGGCGTGTGACCAGGCGCAGCAGCACCGGCAGACCGCTCTTTTCGGACAGTTCAAAGCCATAGGCAGCCATATCGTAGGCTTCCTGCTGGTCGGCGGGTTCGAGCACCGGCAGCATGGCGAATGCGCCGTAGAAACGGCTGTCCTGCTCGTTTTGCGAAGAGTGCATGGAAGGGTCGTCGGCGGCTACTACTATGAGCCCGCCGTTGGCCCCGGTCATCGCAGAGTTCACGAAGGGGTCGGCAGCTACGTTCAGCCCTACATGTTTCATTGCGGCGATGGCGCGCTTGCCGCAGAACGACATGCCCAGGGCTTCTTCTACAGCTGTTTTTTCATTGGAAGACCAGTGGGAGTGGATGTTGCGTTCCTTTGCCACCGGATTCTGCTGCACGAACTCGAGGATTTCGGTCGACGGTGTGCCGGGGTACGCATAGGCGCCGGATAGTCCGGCGTTGATGGCACCCAGAGCGAATGCTTCGTCGCCCAACAGGAGGATTCGTTGTTTCATGGTAAGGTTTATGGGGCTTATGGTGTGTTTTTCGGTTATTGTAATTCGGTCAGAATAATGGTTACACGGGGATTACCAGCATCGGCACGTCGGTCTGGAAAATTATCTTGTGGGCAAGGCCTGGATTGAACAGGCGGCTGAAGGCGTTGCGGCGCCGGTTGGGCGACACAATGAGGTCGAAGTTTTCTCCGGCCTGCATTGCTGCGAAAGCCTGTTCGCAATCGTCGCGGCTTACCGGCACGCTGACGAAGTGGTAGTCGGTGAAGTTGTCGCGGCAGTAGTCGCTGAGTTTGGCCAGTGCTTTGCCGGTGCCCGAGTCGGAAAACCGGCGGCGTCCGGGAACATGCATTATGGTCACTTTGACGCCTTTGCCGCCGAACAGCCGGTACATGGCATCGATTGCCAGAATGTCGTCCTGGTCGAGGTTGCTGAAGAAAAGGATGTTGCGTGGGTGCAGCGATGTGCTCACCGCTACCGGCTCGGGCACGGTAAGCACTGTGAAGCGCCCTTCGTCGAGCACCTCGGCGGTGATGCTGCCGATCATCTCCTTTTCCTTTTTCTGCGCGCCTCGTGTGCCCATTACTATGAGTGAGGGCATAATCTGGCGTCCGTAGTCCACAATGGCGTCTTCGGGGACGCCTTCCACTACTTTGGTGATATATTTCACCGGAGTCATGGCGCCGGCCTTCATGGCGTTGCGTACCCGTTCGGCGAAGTTGGCCATCAGTCTCTCGCTGTTGCTCTCCATCATGGCCCTTGCTTTCGGGCCGCCGACATCGTAGCTGAAACTGTCGGTAAGCTGTATGTTGGAGGCTATGTAGGGGTCGATGTAGCTGTAGAGTATGTGAAGGAGTGCCTTGCTGCGTGCGGCAAGCTCTGCGGCCACAGCCACGGCCTTGAAGGAAAGCTCGCTGAAGTCCACGGGCACAATCACGGCGTGCTGGCTTCCGGTTTCGCCAGAGAACAGTTCCTTGTTTTCCACGATTCTGAGAGCCAGAGGCAAATCTATCTCGGGGATTCTCACACGAACACCCGACGACAGCCCTGGAACTTCAAGGTTGACGTTGTGCAGTTCCACATTTATGCCCTCGGCTTCGAGGAGATTGCGAAGCGCGATGGCTTTGTCGTAGGTGTGGATGGCAAGAGTAATCAGTCGTGGCATACTTCTGGGGAGAAAAGACAAGGGACGCGGTCCGGGAGGCCGCGTCCCCGTGTAGGGTCGTCTGTACGGAAGCCGACAGCCCTTGTCAGGAAAGTGTGTTATTCGTTTTCCTGGCTCTGGAGAATTTCCACGGCCATGTCGTAGATAGTGCTGTCGTCGAGAACCACGATTCCACCATCGGGTCCGGGCTCTATATGTACACCACAGTTCTTGCCGAAGTCGTAGTTGCTGCCACCGAAGTAGTTACGAACAGTTTGTACCGTGGTGTTCAACCTGTCTGCGATCTTGTGCATCGAGCCGTCGGGAAGGCGGTCTTTAAGACTCCGAAGCTCGTTGAAGGTGATGGTCTTGGTCATATCGTATCAGTTTGTAGGGTGAAACTTAATGGAGTGTTGTTTTATGCCTCTAAGTTAGCTGCATTTTCTATATTGAACAAAAAAAACCGTGAAAAAGAAAAATGTTTTACAACATATTCCGGCCTCATGAGAATCGCGCCCTCGCTACCGGACGGTTTAATTTGTTGAGCGTTCGTTGTGTAGGCTATCGACCGTAGCGGTATGGGTCGTGATATTGCCAGAACAGAGTGTCGGAGGCAGGATGGCGTTCTACGGCGTCGAAGGTTGCAAGGGCGCTGCGCAGCACCATGCGGACAGGCATGGGTGCGATATCCATCGTGGCCTCGAACTGGCGGCGAGTGGCGTTCACTACATTTTTTGCCTTGCTTTCCTGGCCGGTTTTCATATAGCTTATCACGGCCGCTGCGGCTGCGGCAGCTCCCTTGAGCGGAATCTCAACCAGTGGAGTGAAGTCGCGCAGCGAGTCGGCTGCTCTGGCGGCCATTGTGAACTTGGCTCCTGCAAAATACGCTTCTATCAGGGCGCAGGTGTGGCTCACTGTCAGCAGGCCGCGGGCGGAACTCATTTCCAGAAAGGCTGCGAGCGAACGCATGGCGTTGTTGAGCAACAGAGTGTTCACTATTTCGTCGAGCGTGTCCTCATCGAATCCTTCGGGATGCAGGGCGTAATATGCTTCGACATAAGGAGCGCAGCCGTCGGCGTTGGTGAACAGAAGGCGGCGGAGGGCATGGAAATCGTCGGGGTTCCTGTCGAGATATGCCTTTACTATGTCGACGCCTTCCTGAGGTCGTCCGGCATGCATGGTCAGGCCGCAGAGGTAGTCGACGAACTCGAAGTTGTCGGGTTCGTCATCCACCATCGCCTTTATCATAGGTATTGCATCCGAGGCAAGATAAGGCGCGTGGCGTACCACTGCGTCGCAGAGCCAGAGTGCTGCATTGTGGTCGTCGGCGGTGAGCGCTTTCGCATAGTCGAATGCACTGCGGGCCTCTTCGGTGTGGCCCGCGCGGGCATGAGCCTTGAAAAGAGCACCCCAGTAGCTCACGGCGAACGGCTCGAGTTCTATGAGTTCGTCGGCGAGGCGTATGCCGGTGGCGAAGTCATCGCGGCTGTCGGCTTCGTTGAGTATTTCATAAAGCAGCGATGGCAGGAATGAAGTCTTGGCGCGCAGGATATCGAGGTTGTCCAGCAGCCATGGATACATATCCATGTCGATGGCCAGGTCGACGAGCCTTATGGTCTCCTCGTCGGAGAGCAGGTCGTACTGGCTGAGCAGGAATTCGAGTGCCGCCACAGCCTTGTCTGGCTCGGGGCGGTTCACTTCGAGGCGTACTATGTCGGTTAGTGCCGTCGAGATGGTCGGGTTGTCGGCCAGGTATGCCTTGGCCATGGCATCGCTGTCGTCCTCGTCGAGGTATAGCAGGGCGCGTCTGTCGGCAAGAGCAAGACTTTCGGGGTAGAGGCGTGCGCCACAGCACAGCACCTCCACCCTCGCATATGCGTCGTCGATGTCTCCGGCGTAGTCGAAAATATCCACCAGCTCGTCTTCGTCGAAAAATCTCTCGGTAATAGGTTTGCTGAGTGATTCGCGGAAGCGCCGGTAAAGGTCGTCGCGGGAAACGCCATCGTTGGAGTTATAGCTCATTCAACTGTTTTTCTGTACTTTTTCCCAGGTATCTTTCAGGGCTATAGTGCGGTTGAAAACAAGATTTTCCTCAGTGGAATCGGCGTCGGGAGTGAAATATCCGATTCGCTGGAACTGGAATTTTGTTCCTTGTGCTGCCTGTGAGGCGATGAACGGTTCCACTTTCACATGCTCCACCACTTTGAGCGAGTCGGGATTGAGCAGTTCGCGGAAGTCGCGTTCTGTCTCCGCTGCCGGGTTCTCCACGTTGAACAGACGGTCGTAGAGTCTCACCTGTGCGTCGACGGCATGTCCGGCGCTCACCCAGTGTAGTGTGCCCTTGACCTTGCGGGATGCTCCGGGCAGTCCGCTGCGTGTTTCGGGGTCGTAGGTGCAGTGGAGCTCGGTGATGTTGCCCTGCTGGTCCTTGACCACATTCTCGCAGCGTATGATATAGGCACTCTTGAGACGGACTTCTCCTCCCGGTGCAAGACGGAAGAATTTTTTCGGAGGATTTTCCATGAAGTCGTCGCGTTCGATGTATATCTCGCGGCTGAACGGCATTTTGTGTGTTCCTGCGTTGGAATCTTCCGGGTTGTTTTCCATCTCGACCTCTTCTACCTGGCCTTCGGGATAGTTGGTTATCACCACCTTGAGGGGATTGAGAACGGCCATGCCGCGGGTTGCCACGCGGTTGAGATCGTCGCGGACGGCATGTTCGAGCAGGCTTACGCTGTTAAGGGCTTCGTATTTGGTGTATCCGATTGTATCGATGAAGTTACGGATGCTGCGTGGCGTGTAGCCGCGACGGCGCATGCCGGAGATTGTAGGCATACGGGGGTCGTCCCAACCGGCTACAAGACCTTCCTTGACCAGCTGCAGGAGCTTGCGTTTGCTCATTACAGTGTATGTGAGGTTGAGGCGGTTGAACTCGATCTGGCGCGGGCGGTAGCTGCTGTCGGCGAGTTCGTCGACGAAATAATCGTACAGCGGGCGGTGCACGACAAACTCCAGTGTGCATATCGAGTGTGTAACGCCCTCGAAGTAGTCGCTTTGTCCGTGGGCGAAGTCATACATGGGATATACTTTCCATGTTGTGCCGGTGCGGTGGTGGGGCGTTTTTATGATACGGTACATTATGGGGTCGCGGAAATGCATGTTCGGCGAAGACATGTCGATTTTCGCGCGCAACACGCGGCTTCCTTCCTCGAATTCGCCGGCGTTCATGCGCTGGAAAAGGTCGAGGTTTTCCTCCGGCGTGCGGCTGCGGTAGGGACTGTCGGTGCCGGGTTGCGTCGGAGTGCCTTTCTGAGCTGCAATCTGTTCGCTGGTCTGGTCGTCCACGTAGGCTTTGCCTTCTTTTATGAGCCTTACAGCGAGGTCGAACAGCTGGGGGAAGTAGTCGGAGGCATAGTATTCACGGTCGCCCCAGTCGAAACCGAGCCAATGGATGTCGTCGCGGATGGAGTCGACGTATTCCACGTCCTCTTTCACTGGATTTGTGTCGTCGAAACGCAGGTTGCAAGTGCCTCCAAAGCGTTCTGCGATGCCGAAATCCATGCAGATCGCTTTCGCATGGCCGATGTGGAGGTATCCGTTGGGTTCCGGTGGAAAACGTGTATTTATCCGTCCTCCGTTGCGTCCGGCCTGAAGGTCGTTCCACACCTCTTCTTCCACGAAATTCATGCTTCTAGCCTTGGTATCTTCCTGTGCGGTATTGTCTGCCATAATGGTGATGTTGTTGCTGTTGTTTAAAATGCAAAGTTAAATAAATTTTATGGGTTGCGAATCGACAAAGTCTGAAGTGTCGCAAAAAAAATTGCAGTCCTGGTCGGGCTGCAATTTTCGGAGAGTGATATTTTTTTTCGTAGACTATTATTCTTCGACTTTGTCGGGGTCGTCGACTTCCGGATCATGGCGGGGGTAGGTGAGTCGCCAGATCACTATTTTGCCGGTGTAGGTGTAGATGTTGTCCTCGTCTTCATACACGTATGTTCCGAAGAATTCGGAGCCGTCTTTGAATCCGGCGGGAACAGTCCACTCAAGAGAGGGGTTCTCGGTGTTGAGTTCTACAGTCTGGCCGTCGGGAGTGGTGAGTGTGCATTTGTTGACAAGCTGGCCGGGAGTGAAAGTAACTTTCACATTGTCGCCTTCGCGGACGATGAGCTCGTTGGTGTATTTCTTTACCTTAACTTTTTCTTCCTGCCCGTCTTCATTAAGTACGGGTTCGCCCTGTTCGTCGAGTTTCAGGAAAGAAGCATCCGTACGGGCGGGGTTTTCAGAGGAACGGGCTGTGCACTCGTTGTTTAGATCCGTTGCGTCGAGGCGGAGCTGTTTGATAGAGTAGTTGGTCTTGGAATCATCGCTACAGCTTCCAAGAGCCAGCAGGAGTGCGCCAAAGGCAGCAAAAAGCAGAAGTTTGGCCTTCATTTTTTTATCCCTAATTCGTGTCGGGCACAACTTTTTAATACTCTAAACCCACCTTCGCGGGCAGAATGGTTTATTGTTACTACTTTTCAATATGTCCATCCTATTATGGGGAGAGGACCATAGGTTCAGTTTGTCGGTGTTGATGACATTTCTATTTTGCAAAGTTAATAATAATCCAATAAGTCCGACAAATTTTAATGAAAAAATTAAACCGAATTTCATTATTTTCTTTCCAGGTTGTTTTGCGATGGTTCGCCCGATGATTCCACAACGCTATGGAATCGTTGTGTGGTGCCGAGAATAAGGGTATTATATAATAATGGACGGCTTTTCTTGTTGTTAATATAAGTTTAAGCTATGGGGAACCGCAATGTCTATAAATGGTCGTTGATTGAGCGTATTACAGTTGCCCTTCTGAGTTTCGGGGGTAACATTGTTCTTACGCGCATGCTCACTACGGCCGATTTCGGCCTTCTGGCAATGATTGCCATATTCACGGCTGTGGCCTACGACATATCAAGCTGCGGTATGTCGGACGGTCTTATCCATAAATCGAATCCTACAGGCGATGACTATAGCACTACGTTTGTATTCAATAGTGCAATGGGGCTTGTGTTCGGGCTTTCCTTCTTTTTAGGTCTCCGCTTGTGGCGGATTTGTTTTGGTTGGTGTATGTGAGCTTGTGCGGCCTGCATATTATCTTGCAATCTGTTCCAAGATTTTGAAGCGCCCGGCATAGCCTGCAGCAGTTTAGGTTAGCCGGGCTTGAATTTATTGACCGGCTATATTAGCCTGCATGGGGCGCGGCTTGGTTTATACATGGTAAAGACGCAAAAAATTAATTTAGAAGCTTGTATGGAGTAATTGCAGACGCCCGGTTAGGTATTTTTAACACGCATGGAGCCTGCTTTGGCTGCATTCGCTTGGCCGGTTGGGCGAAAATGGCTACTTTTGCGTTAATGTTCTGAAATCAATTTTGATTCAAATTAATAAACCTACATATCTATGAGCCTGAACATCATTGTCCTTGCCAAGCAGGTGCCCGACACCCGCAACGTAGGCAAAGATGCCATGAAGGAGGACGGCACCATCAACCGTGCAGCCCTTCCAGCCATCTTCAATCCAGAAGACCTCAATGCCCTGGAGCAGGCCCTCCGCCTTAAAGAAACCCATCCGGGAAGCACAATCACACTTCTTACCATGGGCTTGCCCCGTGCCGCAGAAATCGTCCGCGAAGCAATCTATCGCGGTGCCGACAGCGGAATCGTGCTCACCGACCGCGCTCTCGGCGGAGCCGATACTCTGGCTACTTCCTACTCGCTCGCGCAAGCAGTGAAAAAAATCGGCGACTACGACATCATTCTCGGCGGCCGCCAGGCTATCGACGGCGATACCGCGCAGGTCGGTCCCCAGATTGCCGAAAAACTCGGTATCCCGCAAGTTACCTATGCCGAGGAGATCCTCGAAGTCGCAAACGGAAAAATTACCGTGCGCCGTCGTCTCGAAAACGGTGTGGAGACCGTTGTGGCTCCCATGCCTTGTGTAGTCACTGTAAACGGCAGCGCCGCTGAATGCCGCCCCCGCAATGCCCGCCGTGTAATGAAATTCAAAAATGCAGCATCTCCTTCCGAAATGGCAAAACTGCCGGAAGATCTCGCAGCACGCGTTGAAGCCGCTCCTGAACTGCAGATCAAAGAGTGGGGCGCCGCTTTCGTAGATGCCGACCCGGCACAGATTGGTCTTCCCGGTTCTCCCACAAAAGTGAAAGCCATTGAAAATGTGGTATTCACTGCTAAGGAAAGCCGCCGACTCGACAATGACGACGCACAGATCGAAGAACTTGTCAAAGAACTCATCGCCAACCATACCATAGGCTAAACACACACCCATTATGGCAGACAACAACAATATCGTAGTCTACTGCGAATACGACGAAGGCCATGTGGCCGACGTAAGCCTCGAACTCCTGACAAAAGGCCGCGTGCTTGCCGACAAACTGGGCGTAAAACTCGAAGCCCTTGTAATCGGCGACAAGCTCGACGGAATAGAAAACGGACTGTACCCCTACGGCGTGGACACCGTGTACAAGGTGGCCGACAAACGCCTCTATCCCTATACCTCGAATCCCCATTCGGCAGTGCTCATCAAGCTTTTCCGCGAAATCAAACCGCAGATTTGCCTTATGGGAGCAACCTGCATCGGCCGCGACCTCGGACCCCGTGTCAGCTCGTGCCTGCACAGCGGACTCACCGCCGACTGCACTGCTCTGGAAATCGGCGACCACAAGGATCCCAAGACCGGAACTGAATACACCAACCTTCTCTACCAGATCCGTCCCGCTTTCGGCGGCAATATCGTGGCCACCATTGTCAACCCCGACTGTCGTCCGCAGATGGCTACCGTGCGTGAGGGCGTGATGAAAAAAGAGGTCCGCGATCCCGAATACCGTGGCGTTGCCATCGACCTTGATCCTGCGAAATATGTCGACGACACCGATTTCGTGGTTGAGGTAATCGACCGCCACATCGAGAAGAGCAAGGTAAACATCAAGAATTCCCCCATCATCGTAGCCGGAGGTTATGGCGTGGGCAGCAAGGAAAACTTCCAGCTGCTGTTCGACCTTGCCGCCACCCTCGGAGCAGAGGTTGGCGCCTCGCGTGCCGCTGTGGATGCCGGATACATCGAACACGAACGCCAGATTGGTCAGACAGGCGTTACCGTGCGCCCCAAACTCTATATTGCTTGCGGTATATCCGGCCAGATCCAGCACATCGCAGGCATGCAGGAAAGCTCCATAATCATTTCCATCAACAACGACCCTAACGCCCCCATCAACACTATCGCCGACTATGTGATTACCGGCGACATGGAGGAAGTGGTGCCCAAGCTCATCAAGTACTACAAAAAGAATTCCAAGTAATGGCAAACTTCTATACCGACAATCCTTCGCTCCGCCATCATCTTCAGCACCCGCTGATGCAGAAAATCGTGGCGTTAAGAGAACGGGACTATACCGAAGCCCAGACCTACGATTACGCTCCACGCGATTTCGCCGATGCCATGGACAACTATGACAAGGTACTCGAAATCGTCGGTGAAGTGTGCGGCACCACCATCGCAGCCAATGCCGAGGCTGTGGACCACCAGGGAGCTTCCTGCTCCGACGGTCGCGCCCACTATGCCGACGGTACTGTGGAGAATCTCGACCTGTGCCGCAAGGCCGGTCTGATGGGCATGTCCATGCCCCGTCGTTTCGGCGGCCTGAACTTCCCCATCACTCCCTATATAATGGCTGCTGACATAGTCAGCCGCGCCGACACAGGCTTCGAGAACCTCTGGGGACTTCAGGACTGCGCGGAAACACTCTATGAGTTTGGCGACGACGACCAGCGTTCGCGCTACATCCCGCGTGTATGCCAGGGCGAAACCATGAGTATGGACCTCACCGAACCCGATGCCGGTTCCGACCTGCAGAGCGTAATGCTCAAAGCCACCCAGAAAGAGGACGGCACATGGGTACTCAACGGTGTGAAACGGTTCATCACCAACGGCGACAGCGACATACACCTCGTGCTTGCACGCTCCGAAGAAGGCACCAAGGACGGCCGTGGTCTGTCGATGTTCATCTACGACAAGCGCAATGGCGGCGTTACAGTACGTCGTATCGAAAACAAGATGGGCATCAAAGGTTCGCCCACATGCGAGCTGGTGTACAAGAACGCTCCAGCCGAATTGTGCGGCTCCCGTCGTATGGGCCTTATCAAGTATGTGATGGCTCTCATGAACGGCGCACGCCTTGGCATCGCAGCACAGAGTGTAGGCGTTAGCGAACTGGCATGGCGCGAAGCGCTCCAGTACGCCAAGGATCGCCGGCAGTTTGGCAAGGCTATCATTGAGTTCCCTGCAGTGGCCGAGATGCTCTCGGTTATGAAAGCCAAACTTGACGCCTCCCGCAGCCTTCTGTACGAATGCGCACGCTACGTCGACCTCTATAAGGTGTATGAGGACATCGCACGCGAACGCAAGCTCACACCGGAAGAGCGTGCCGAGATGAAAGAGTACACCCGCCTGGCCGATGCCCTGACACCTATCGCCAAAGGTCTCGGCAGCGAATACTGCAACCAGAATGCCTACGACTGCATCCAGATTCACGGTGGTTCCGGCTTCATGAAGGACTATGCCTGCGAGCGCATCTACCGCGACGCACGTATCACTTCCATCTACGAAGGAACCACACAGCTTCAGGTCGTAGCTGCTATCCGCCACGTCACAACCGGCACATATGCGAGCCTGCTGGAAAGCTATGCCGCCAAAGGCTTCCCCGGAAACCTCGCGCCTATCGCCGACCGTCTGGCCGAGCTTACCAAATCATACACCGCTGCCGTTGAGAAAGTGACAGCTGTAGGAAATCAGGCATATCTCGATTTCATGGCACGCAGGCTTGTAGAGATGGCAGGCTATCTGGTGATGGCCTATCTGGTACTCCTCGACGCAAAGACCAACGAGGCGTTCTGCGATTCCGCTGTAGTATACAGCAACCTGATTGCATCCGAGGTTGCGAAGCATGTGGAATTCATCGACAGCTTCAACCCCGAACAGCTCGCCGCCTACGGCATCTGACTACTGGCGACACAGAATATCAAGGGTTGTGTCTCATAAAGGCACAACCCTTGAGTTTTTTTCGGCATAGTTGGTAGAAATATCGCATCATTTGCCCATGAGCCGGCGATTTTATCTATTTTTGTGCTGAAGTCACACCGACAATCACTACAAATTATGAAATTATACATCAAACTTCTCTCCCTTGTTGCTGTAATGGCTTTGTCGATGACATCCTGCGACAAAGACAACAAGGACAATCCTGTCATCACCGAGCAGACATTTCCGAGCTTCTACGCATCGGTCAACGATCTGTCGAACGGAGTGTCGGCCCTGTACTCCAACGTGTCCTATCTGGTGTATCTCAACTACAGCACCATGCGCGCCGAAGTGCATATCAGCGGCCTGAAACTGCCCGACGGAACAATATATCCCACTCTCAAGCTCACGGATATAGCCTGGAGAATCGATTCCGACCAGTGGAAGGTGATTTCCGGAAAATCGCTTATACCCACAGTGACAGGCTATGACAACCTGCCGATGTTCTCTTCTTTCGAGATGAAGATTTTCGAGCGTGTGCTTGACAATCAGGGTTCCGCGTACTATTCGCCAGGTGTGAGCGTTACATATACACTGGACAGCCGCTACCGTGTGGCATCTGCCAATCCGCAGCAGCTGCTCTATGGCAGCACCGAGTCGACTTCGGCATCCGGCAAAAAATTCGAGACGAATGTTACGGAATATATAACCTCGTTCAATGTCGACACCCGCACGCTGAAGATCAGCATGAACAATGCCAAGTTCGAGGAGGGCATGCCGATGTCGCTCAACATCGACCTTTCCAATATTCCTGTGACATTCATGGGCTCGCAGCTGCATTTCGACGTGGATGCCATAACACCGAGTATCGGTGGCACTCCTTTCGAGGCATTCCCGATCACCGACCTCAAAGGCTATATCGACCCGGCCACCGGTCTGCATTTCACCTTCCACTGCAATCCGCGCACAACCGTTGAGTCGTACGACGTGGAGGTGGACTGTGAATTCGACGATATTCCAGGAGAAGCATAATACCGCAATCAATAAAACGTAACGACCCGGCCACTATCGGTGGCCGGGTCGTTACGTTTTATTGGTAGCCTGCGATCAGACGCCTTTGATGAGGTCGTCGTTGTCGAAGTAGTCGATACGCATCGCACGGCGCACTTCGGCAAGAGTTTTCGCCGCGGCTTCGCGGGCAGTCTCCGACCCGTGGCGCAGAATTTCGTAAACTGCGGGAATGTCGGTTTCCAGTTCGCTGCGGCGGTTTCTGATTGGCTCGAGTTTCTGCTGAAGGATGGAGTCAAGGAATTTTTTCACCTTCACGTCGCCGAGACCTCCGCGACGGTAGTGGTCCTTGAGTTCTTCCAGGCATGAGTAGTCCGGCCAGAAGCGCTGGAAGTCTTCCGGGGTGCAGAATGCATCGAGATAGGTGAACACGGTGTTTCCCTCGATTTTTCCGGGATCGGATACTCGCAGGTGGTCTGGATCGGTGAACATGGTCTTTACACGCTTGCTGACTTCGTCGGCAGTATCGGAAAGGTAGATGCAGTTGCCGAGCGATTTGCTCATCTTCGCTTTTCCATCGGTTCCGGGCAGGCGCAGGCAGGCGCAGTTCTGAGGAAGAAGAACCTCAGGTTCCACAAGGGTAGGACCATAAGTGTTGTTGAAGCGGCGGACAATTTCGCGGGTCTGCTCAATCATGGGCTCCTGGTCTTCGCCTACGGGCACGGTCGTGGCCTTGAATGCGGTTATATCGGCGGCCTGGCTTATGGGATATGTGAAGAATCCCACAGGTATGTTGGCCTCGAAGTTGCGCATTTTGATTTCCGTTTTCACGGTAGGGTTGCGCTGAAGCCGCGATACTGTTACCAGATTCATGTAGTAGAACGAAAGCTCGCACAGTTCCGGCACCTGAGACTGGATGAAGATGGTGCTCTTTGCAGGGTCGATACCGCAGGCGAGATAGTCGAGTGCCACCTGGATAATGTTCTGGCGCACTTTTCCCGGATTGTCGGCGTTGTCGGTCAGAGCCTGGGCGTCGGCAATCATTATGAAAACCTTATCGAATTCTCCTGAGTTCTGCAGCTCCACGCGTCGCATCAGCGATCCTACATAGTGCCCGAGATGGAGGCGCCCTGTGGGGCGGTCTCCGGTTAAAATGATTTTTCCCATTATGTCTGCTTGATAAATAAATACAAAGTTACGGATTTTCTGCCTGTGCCTGCGGCAGCATTGCCAGAAAATCGTCTTCGCCGATAATGGCAATACCGAGTTTGCCGGCCTTTTCGAGCTTGGCCGGCCCCATGTTCTCGCCGGCGAGAACATAGTCGGTCTTTTTTGAAATGCTCCCGACGTTCTTGCCTCCGTTGGCCTCAATCATGTTTTTATACTGTTCGCGGCTGAATCGGGTGAAGACACCGCTTATAACGAATGTCTTTCCTGCGAGGGCATCGCCTTTGGGAGCATCAGCTATTTGTGTTTGCATGCTCAGCCCTGCCAGTCGCAGGCGCTCCACGATTGCACGGTTCTGATCGTCGGCAAAGAAGTCGGTTATCGCCTGGGCCATACCGGGTCCTACATCGTCGATGGCGCACAGGCTTGCCTGATCCATGGCCATGAGCGTGTCGATGTCGCCTGCAGCACGTGCTATCTTTTTTGCCGAAGTTTCTCCGACACCGGGAATGGATATTGCGAAAACCACACGCTCGAATGGAACATCACGGCTGGCGACAATGCCTTCGATCAGTCTGGATGCGCTTTTATCGGCAATCCCCGGGAGGTCGCGCAGCATGTCGGCCGACAGGGAATAAAGGTCTGCGGCATTATTAATCAGCCCGTTGCGCACCAGCATGGCCACGGTCTCCGAGCCGAAACCGTCGATGTTCATCATCCTGCGGCCCACGAAGTGTTCTATCCTGCCGACAATCTGTGGGAAGCACCCCCGGTGGTTGGGGCATATCCAGGCGGCTTCGCCCGGACGCCGTGTCAGTTGTGTGCCGCATGCCGGGCAGTTGGTGACAAACTCTACGGGAGCGGCTTCGGCTTTGCGCGCTTCCAGAACCACGCCGGTGATTTTAGGGATTATCTCACCGCCTTTCTCCACATACAGAGTATCGCCGTGGCGGATGTCCAGCGCCTTCATAATGTCGGCGTTGTGCATCGATGCGCGTTTTACCATTGTTCCCGAAAGAAGCACCGGCTCAAGGTTGGCGACAGGGGTTATCGTGCCCGAACGCCCTACATCGAAGCTTACGAAGCGCAGCGGGGTGGTGACACGTTCTGCAGCGAACTTATATGCTACAGCCCATCGCGGCGACTTTGCCGTGAAGCCGAGATTCAGCTGCTGGCGCAGTGAATCCACTTTGAATACAAGACCGTCGGTGGCAACCGGAAGCTGTTTCCGTTCCGAGTCCCAATGTGCTATGAAGCGGTCCACTTCCTCGAGGGTGCTCATCTTAGCCATCGCTCCGGAGATTTTGAACCCCCATCGCCTTGCGGCCTGCATGTTGTCGTAATGGTTGTCGTAGGGCAGATTGTCGCCGAGCAGATAATAGAAGTATGCGTCGAGATTCCGTCGTGACACCTCTGCCGGATTGAGCAGTTTCAGAGTCCCGGCGGCCGCATTGCGCGGATTGGCGAACGGAGCTTCCCCTTTGGCAAGCCTCTCGTTGTTTATGACCTCGAAATTTGCGAACGGCAGCACGATTTCGCCGCGGATTTCGAAAAAGTCGGGATAATCGTCGCCTTGCAGCTCGAGAGGAATGGAACGGATTGTGCGTGCGTTGGCGGTTACGTCGTCGCCATGTGTCCCGTCGCCACGTGTCACGGCACGGACAAGATGTCCGTGCTCATAAACGAGCGAGATTCCCGTTCCGTCGAATTTCAGTTCGCCAATTATTGCGAATTGCTGGCCATACAGGGCATCTCGGATACGGGCGAACCATTCGTCGACGTCGTCGATGGAATATGTGTTTGCCAGCGAAAGCATAGGGTATATGTGATCCACCTGGCTGAATCCTTCGGAGATGTCGGAACCGACACGCAGGGTGGGGGAGTTGGGATCGTAGCTTTCGGGGTGCTCGGCCTCGAGCTGTTCGAGGCGTTCGAGCAGGGTATCGTACTCCCGGTCGGATATCTCCGGGGCGTTGAGCACGTAGTAGTTGTGGTTGTGCCTATGGAGCTGGCTGCGCAGACTTTCAATCAGTTTGATGTCGTTATCCATCAGAGTGATTATTTAATCGACGCTTCCTTCGGGATTGCGCTCGAATTTTACATAGCTCTGGGGCGCGGGGGTGTATTCGGGATTTCCCCAGAGTGTGCTGGAAATCATGAGGTCGGCACTGGCACGGTTGCAGGCGATGGGTATGTTGTGAAGGCGGCACTGGCGCAACAGCATCTGTATGTCGGCCTCATGAGGCTGTGCGTTGAGATCGTCGATGAGGAACACGGCCAGATCCACCTGATGGCGTACTACAAGAGCCGCTATTTCCGCATCGCCGCCCATGGGGCCGGAGTTCATGCACTGGATATCGGCGCTTACACCGGAGGCGTCGAAAGCCTGTCGGATCAGCCCTCCGGTTGTGCCGGTACATACCAGTTTGTGCCGGCTCAGATATTCGGCGTTGTATTTTGCCCAATCGACCATGTCGGCCTTGCGGTTGTCGTGTGCTACGAGTGCTATAGTGAGTTTTTCTTTCATGATTCTGTAATGTTGTGAAAAATATGTTCAGAGGCCCTTGATTCTGTCGGGATTCCTTGCTGCGAATTCCTTCCACGATGCCGGACCTTTTGGCAGCTGGGGACGCGAGCTTTCATAGTAGTGGCATAGAGCGGCACCCAGGGCATCGGTACTGTCGAGCTTCGGATGCATCTGTTCCTGCGGTATGCTTAGGATATGCCTGAGCATCTCGCGGACCTGTTCTTTGGAGGCGGCGCCGTTTCCTGTTATGGCCTGTTTGATTTTTCGCGGCTCGTATTCGGCTATCGGCACCTGACGCGAGATTGCGGCAGCGATGGCTACACCCTGGGCACGGCCGAGCTTGAGCATCGACTGCACGTTTTTGCCGAAGAAAGGAGCCTCAATGGCCATTTCGTCGGGGCAATATTGCTCAACGAGCATTGTAACGCGTTGGTAGATACGTCCCAGCCTGGTATAGTGGTCGCCTATTTTATCGAGTTCAATCACGCCCATGGCCACCATATGCGGTTTGTTGCCGCATATGCCAAGAATGGCATAGCCCATCATGTTGGTGCCGGGGTCGATGCCGATTATTACTCTGTCCAGATTGGATACAGCCTTGTCCATGTCAGTCGATGGAATCGAGCAACGACGTGAACAGGGCCACCGAATATCCGAAATCGGCGAACAGACGCGGACCGAGAACATTGTCGAGATGCTGCTGGAAACTGTCGACGGCACACTGTGTTTCTGCCTGCATCTGCACGGCATAGGTGTGGGCCTGCGGATTTTCAGTTTCCCGCAGGCGGTATATCAGGGGGGATTGCAGGCCGCGTTCGGTAGCTGCGGGGACATATATTTCCCTCAGAAATTCCACAAGACGTGGCGCAGAAGCCTGGTCGGCTGCGAATGTGGTGTTATGGAGTATCATAGGCTTTTTCTTTTTACCGCTCTTGCGGCGAAACGGAAATGCCGCAGTATTGTGGCGAAAGTCCCGTAGTATGTGCACATTATGGCGAACCGTTCGCGCAACGAGCGCCAGCGGTTGCGGGTGGTAAGTCCTCCGTCGAGATAGTCTGTCAAAGGTTCATGGTCGATGAAAACATTGCGGCGCGAATGCTGCAGGCAGCGGATGCACCATTCGTAGTCGGCAGAGAAGCGGTAGCGGAGATTATAGAAACCGGTGATTTTACGCAGTGCCACAAATGACTGGTGGCATACGAGCATTCCATCGGCAAAAGCTCCGAGAGTGAGTTCGCGAGGAGCCTGCAGATGGCGTGGCCGCGGGTTCCGGCCGCGGTCGTCGACAATGATTGTCTGCCCGTAGATTATTCCCGGAGCGTTTTCACTTCCGGCAGCTTCCGCCAGCAACTGTAAAGTCTGTGTGCTGTGGAATTTGTCGCCGGCATTAAGAAATATCAGATATTTTCCCACTGCCTTCGAAATACCTTTGTTCATTGCGTCGTAGAGCCCTTTGTCGGGTTCGCTGTATATTTTTCGCAGAGGATTTACTGTGGCCTCGGCGATAGCGAGGGTGTTGTCGGACGAAGCTCCATCGATAATCAGGTGCTCATAGTCGCGGCACAGCTGGCTGTCGACACTCTCGATAGTCCGTGCGATAGTGTCGGCAGCGTTGAATGTCGCTGTTATTATTGTGAACAGAGGCGATGCTGGCATTTCAGATGGATGAGTTGTGGCAGTTGCCGATGAGCTCGTCCAGTTTGCTTTGGAGTCGGTCGTCGTTTATTTTAACACGCAAGGTCTCGCCAAGTTGCTTCGATTTCATTTTTTCATTGATGCAACCGCTGAAGTTGGCTTTGGTGCCGGCCTGTGCGAGTTCCCATGCAAAGGTGTTTGCCGCCGGCAGTTCGAACAGGCGCTTGGGCAGGCTGCCGATGTGCGACTGGTCTATCTGGGCCAAGGGATGTGCCCGTCGCCAGAGGCTGTCGCTGTTGTCGGCAAGCAACTGTACCAGAATATCGTCTTTGTCGGCTATTGTGGCGAAGAGCAGTCTGTAGTCGGCCGAGTAGGAGAATATGCTGTTGTCGCCACGCTCGTAGATTTCGGCGAGGGGAATCTTCAGGGCTCTCCGGTCCTCGAAGCCTAACACGAGAAACGCATCGCGCTGTTCGTGTGGTATCACCAGCGAGAGCAGTGTGCTTGGCTCGTTGTCCTTGTATGTGTCGATGCTGCTGAACATCATCTTGTTGTCGTCGATGAAATAGAGATATCCTTCGGGTTCGGTGTATCCGTCTTCGAAACTGTGGAGGACATTCGGCCGCCATGCGCTTGTGGCGATTCTGTTGGCGTTGGCGTTTTTCTCTTCGGCAGCGGCGCTATTGTGTGTTTCCTGGGGGGCGTCTGTCGGTTGCTCAGCTGCCAGAGGCTGCTCGGACTGTTGCTGTCCATGTTGTTGCAGCGCATTGGCCTCGGCGGCGAGAAGGGCTTCGGCATGTGTGCGTTCGAGACGTTGGATGCGTCGTTCCTCCACGAAGTCGTCGATGTCTTTTCCGTGGTATTCTCTTGTGGCCTGACCACTCTGGCGCACGAACAGCCGGTTATCGATAAACACCGGTTCGAGGCTTTCGTTGATGGACACCGCCACGACGTCTTTTTCTGAATCCGGGTCGCGGCCGATGGTTATCTTGCGGGCCACTGTGGGTTCGAACACCTTGTTCACCACATTCTCGAGGAATACACACAGAGTGTCGATGTTGGGAACGGATGATGTGATATTTTCGAATCGTGCCTTGTGCCGCTCCCAGTATTTGAAGTCTTCTCTAAGACCGACGGCATAACCGTCGTTGTTGACGCCGATATACAGTTGTCCGCCGGAAGCATTCAGCATGCCTGCGATGCGGCTCATGATGTGGTTGAGCTGCTCGCCCTGCGCTTCGCGCATTTCTTCGCCGGGACCCGTTGCGGGGAATACCAGCGATGTCTTGAACTCCACGTACTTGCTTTCGGTTCCGTAGTATTTACCACGCTTCGTTTCGCTGTTGACGTTGAGTTTCTCCATTATTTTCTCTTTCAGGGTGGCGGCGATTCCGGAGTCGCTTTCGGCATCGTCTTCCTCGAGCATGTTGTACGACAGCACCATACGGGCTATGCTGCCTTCGAGTTCATTCGAAGGCGAGTCTGCGGTAGCGTACAGGCGATGGTTGTTTTCCGGTTTTCCGAGCCAGGACACCATTTCCAGACGGTGGAAAATCATTCTCAGCATAGGGTCGTTCCTGCTGAGGTCGCGCAGCCGTTCGAGAGCTTCGGCATCGACGCGCCGGTTGGTGGCATAATACTGGTGCTGGACAAGCAGAGCCGCGTGCGTTTCCAGTTTGGACGCCAGTGCGGTGTCGTCGATGGCCAGAGCCATAAGCCGGGCATAGCGCAGATAATCGTAGGCTTTAAGCAGCTCGCGGCTGCCGATGGCGCCGAAACGGAGTATCTCTATTATTTCGCGCACTTTGTCGGCGCTGATGAATTCCAGAACGTCGTCGCTCACCATATCGTCGTCGCTTTCAGCGTTGTCGGGTTCTCCGGCATCCACCTCGCCGATTGCGTTCATGAGTTTTGCAAAGGCGCGGGTTTTGTCGAACTGGTCGTTGGAATCGTAGCTTTCTCCGGTGATGTATCCTATTATGTTGCCCTGGGTAGAGCCGCTGTGCAGCCGGAACCGTACTATTGTCCCCGGTTTCAGATTGCGTTTTGTCTCGCTGTCGTCGCGAAGGTACAGCCCGATACCGTCGTTGCTTATACCGCTGTATCCTTGCGGATTTGTGCCGGTGACAACGGCAAGATACTCGTCGCTGAAGTTGAGCACACTCTGGATATAGTTGTTCACCTGATCCACGAGGTTGAACTGATATATGCCGTTTGTGATTCCGGTAACCTTTGCAAAGAATCCGAGAGAGGAGCCGTCGGGAGCCTTGTAGCTTTCCTGCGAGGGCATTTTAAGGTTGTAGTTCACTATCGAGGAACGTTTCACATATCCTTTGGCTTCCACGATTCCTTCGTGCTGGATGTGGCAGTTGAATGTGGGGTCGTTGTCGTAAGGGTCGCTGACTGAATCGATGGCAATCCATACTTCCTCACCGACAACCGCGTTCCTGAGTTCTGTGGTCTCGGTCTGTTCCGGGGCGGTCTGGAACATTGCAGACTCCACCTGTTTCCACCAGTTGTTGTGGTCGGCAAGCCTGGTTTTTGTTCTCGACAGAGGCTTTATGCCGCCGACATATATCTGCGGGTGAAGCCACGACATCACGCCGTCGGCGATGCCGCGTTCGATTATTCCCTGTTTACGTTGCCGGCGGTCGGCGGCTCGGCTCAGGCTTATGCCTTCGGAGCTGATGTTGATGTCGACAAGGCCGTTGCTGAAACGCGGTGTTCCTTTTATGCGGGAGAACACATCGCCTTCGGGCATGATGGTGGCTTTTGTCATCATCATGTTCGGTTCGCGCAGCTGGCGGTATTCCAGCCGTTCGAATTCGGCGGCTCCCATCAGGGATATGAATGCTTTTGTGAGCAGGTCGTCGGTCTTTGTGGGGCGCAGCAGCGATATGTAGCGGTAGTACAGCGAGCGTGCGAGTTCGTGGTCGTCGTCGCCGCTGAGTATTATCTGCAGTGCAAGAGCTGTGATTACGGTTTCGAGGCGTGCCTTTTGTTCCTGGGATTCGGCCAGAGGCAGAGAGTCGATGTCGCTGCGGGTCTGGCGCACGTATATCTGGAACTGTTCCACGAATGCCGGTCCGAAAGGTTCGCGGTTCCAGTTTTCGAGTTCGCGGCTGAAGATGCTTTCGAAAATGCGGTTCAGATAGCTGCTCACTTTCTCGGGATATACCCTGAAGATAAGCATTAGCACACCGAACTGTTCGCCCGGGTGGTATAGGTAGCCCGATTTTTTAAGTTTGTCGAACAGCCCTTCCACGAAATCGTCCTCGCTGTTGTCCTCCAGCAGGCGGCGTGCCCGTTGGAACTGGACGAGATTGTCGACCATCCTTGTAAGCTGCTCCTGCAGGGGGCGCCGTTGGTCGTATGTGGTTGCGGTAAGGTAGTTGGAGCCTTCAAGCAGGAACAGTACAAGCTGTTCGATGCTGGCAAGCACGGATTTTACAATCTGGCGCCGGCCTGTCTTGTGTGCTTCGACAAACCAGGTGCTGAGGCGGTCGGTGATAATTGTCGATGCCGACAAAGGCCACCTCGGGTTACGGTTCTCTATTTCGGCACGCACGGTCTCGAAATCACTGGAGAGAAGCATGGCATGGAACACCTTGCGCATGTCGGAGCGCAGCGCGGCACCCTCGAAAAGCTCTTCGGGCGAGAAATAGGGCAGTTTGGACACATCGTTCACACGGACTACCTCAAAGCGCTTGCCGCTGAGAATCTTGAATTTGCAGCGTATCCGCTGGTCTTTTGCAAGAACGTCGACAAGTTCGGAGACACGGAAATAAATACCGTTGTCGTCGCGCACATAATATGGTTCCGCTTTGGGATTTGTGGGAACATTCACCACTGTGCAACCGAAACTTTCGCCTCTGGCGTACATGTCGGAATATAATTCGCTCACATAGGTGCTTATGGCGTGGGCAAGAACCGGAAGGCCGTTTTCGTCGTATTCCTTCACGCGGCATTCCAAAGTGCGGGGATGGGGGCGCTTCGGGTTACGCTGGAAGGCGAGTTTGGGAAGCGTGGTGGTGGCAGGGCCGTCGGGGCCTTGCACCTCAATTGTAAACACTTCGTCGGAAGGAAGTCCGGGGCGGACTGTAAATGTGTAGAATTGACCAGGTTGATAAATCATGATTGTGTTGTTGTATTATATTGCCGGCAGCACCGGCCTGTTTCCGGCCGGTGCTGTCGGTTGGTGATTTTAAGCACGCTTATTCAAAGATTGTTCAGAAATTCTGAGGCCATTGCTGCATTGGCTGGCGCTCGTTGGGGTAGGGGTCTGGGCCGTATTTGTTGTCGGCATCGCTGGGCGTTACAAACCATACGAGCATCCATATCACACCTCCGAGTATTGGGAGAAAGCCGAGTCCAATCAGCATCAATCCCGATGAGACATTGCCGGAGAGCAAATGCGAGAATGTGGTGAATATACCGGTTATCACGAGCGCATAGCCTATCATGACAATGCAGTAAAACAACAGAAGCCATTTTCCGGAACGGCCTATGTCGTGCAGGCGGCGGCAGCTGATGGCAATCTGCGGCACCATGATTGCCAGTGAGAAAATCATCCCGGGGATATTTGCCCTAAGCCCTATGCCGATGAACGATGCGATGTCGTATGGGTTAAAATCCGCAGGATTAATCCGGATGAACAGGCTGCTTGCCACCTGGATGATTGTACTGATTACAACCATTCCAAGATACGCCCACCAGAATTCGGCGCGGGTGGCACGTCCTTTGAAATCGGCATACTTTTTGAAAAAGAGAGTGATGGCCTCTATGAAACTGACATTCATGATAAAAATGTGTTTAATGATGCAGACAACAGCCCGCGCTACAAATATAGTGATAATATTTGATAATATTCGACGAAAAACAATAGCTGAGGCTGTCTGAAAGCCTGTTTTTATTGGCGAAGCCGCTTTTGTTGTCGGGTACTGTGCTTATTTAAGCGATATTGACGGGCGCTCCAGCAGTGAGCTTGCCATGGTGTCGGCGGTGTGGATCAATGGTGCCAGCGGCGATCGCTTTCCGGCCTGGCGATAGAATTTCTCGTCGTCCTTTGAAAGATTCCAAGGGCCCATGTGCCATCGGATTGCACATAGTTCGTCGTCGCTCAGGTCGAGGCCGGAGCGCAGCAATATCATGGCCGATTTTTCGCCGTGGCCTACAGGAAAATTCTCATCGTGGATTTCGTAGATTTCCTGGGCTTCATACACGCCTATTTCGTTACGGCGCTTGCGCACGGCCCTGACATAAAGGTCGGTTTTGCACACATCGTGGAGCAGGGCGGCAATGGCAACGGAGTCTTCGGGCAGCTGTGCCTCGATATCGGGCCGCATGGCTATCGCAGTCGAACGTATGGCCATGGCTGCGTCGTACACGTTTAACGAGTGGGCGACAAGTCCGCCAGGGTAGCTGTAGTGCCCGGCCGACGATGCCGGCGCATCGAAAAATCCCATGTCCTGAAGGTCTTCGAGGACATAGTCCATGTTTTCGCGCGCGGTGGCTGTGAGAATATTGCAGAAGCGTTCTTTGTTTTCTTTGTTGTTTTCTTCGTTCATATGCCGTTGGAGTTCTACAGAACCGGGCTTAGTAGGCGCAATACCGATTCCGCGATTTTTTTTGAAAGCCGCCGGTTACGCCATTCAGCGGGATGCACCCTGCGGCACATCACGATGTCCTTGCGGAACTGTTCGGCGGAAACCTCGTTGGCCTGGCGGCTGTAGAGGAAAAGGTTCGCTTCGAAATTGTAGTCGAAACTGCGGAAATCGAAATTCGAGGAGCCGATGCTTACGAATTCATCATCGACAAGCACGGTTTTCGCGTGCATCATCCCCGCAGTGTAAAGATAGATTTTTATTCCAGCGCGCAGGCATTCGGTTATATAGGATGCCGAAGCGTGGGTGAGCATGGCGGAGTCGCTGTGTTCGGGAATCATTATGCGCACGTCCACATGTGCCAGTGCCGCGCTCTGCAACGCCTTGAGCAGACCTTCGGTAGGCAGGAAATAGGGGGTCTGGATGAAGATACGGCGCCGGGCGTTGGCAATCACTTTCTGGTATGCCATGGCAATGTTGCTCCATTGTCCTGTGGGACCCGAGGTGAGCAGCTGTGCTCCTGCCTTAACTGTGCCTGGCGTATGGTCATCGTTCACGCTGCCGGTTGTTACGTCATCGATAAGTCCGCCGCCCGTGAAATTCCAGTCCACGGCAAAGGAGTACTGCATCGCGGCAACCACCCCGCCGGTTACTCGCAGGTGTGTGTCGCGCCAGAAACGTTTTCCCTGCTTGCCCATGGCATACCGGTCGGCTATGTTCATGCCGCCGATATATGCCACCTTGTCGTCGATTACCACAATCTTGCGGTGGTTGCGCCAGTTGATTCGTGTGCCGAGCCATGGAAATGTTACCTTGAAGAACGGAGTCACGGACACGCCTCCGCGGCGCATGCGCTTGAAAAATGCGTTGGATGTGCTGAAGGAACCCACGTGGTCGTAGATCACCCTCACAGCCACGCCGGCAGCGGCGCGTTCGATGAGTATGTCGGCTATTTCGTTGCCGGTGTCGTCGTCTTTTATTATATAGTATTGGAAGTTGATCGACTTCGTGGCCTGGCGCAAATCGTCCTTAAGAGCGTCGAATTTCTCTTTGCCGCAGTGAAAGATACTTACGCTGTTGCCCGGGTAGTACTGTGCGCCGGTGAGGGAGCGTCCGAGGTTGATTTGCTGGACAGACTCATTGGAGAGCCTTTCGCGCCGCGGATCGGACTTTACAGCCTTTTCCCGGCGTCGAAGCCGCCGGCGGTTGCGGCGGGAAATCATGCGGGTGTTCTTTATGTTGCGGCCGAAGAACAGATATAGCACCAGTCCTACCACGGGCAGCAACAGAAGAACCGTAACCCAGGCGAGACTTTTCACCGGGTTACGGTTTTCCGACAGTATTATTATTATAATCAGTATTGTGGATGCAAGGGCAATCCAAAGCAAAGCTGAATATATCCAGCTTAATGAATGTAATTGCCCAAGAACATCGAGCATAGGCTCAGAACTTCTCCTCGAAATTCATTTCATCGAATCCTTCGCTGTCGAATTCGTCTTCGTTGTAGCTGTCCGAGCCGTAGAAATCCTCGTCCATGTCTGAAGTTGCGGCTGCTGCTGCTTTGGTTTCCACACCGGCGTCGAACTCGTCCATGTCCATTATTTCCACAGGCGCCTGCCCCAAGGAAAGGGAGCACACAGGGTCCTTAAGATTTTTGCCCGGCTCCATATTGGTCATTTCGATGAAGAACGAACGGTCGGTCATGTAATCGAATACATATATAAGACGCTGCCCCTCGTCGGCAATGAAATCGCCAAGTTCGCTGTCGTCCATGAGCCACAGGTCCTGGTCGTCTTCGGCTCCCATGTCGGCATAGGAGATTTCTTTTTCTTTCTCCCAGTCGCGGTTGCAGAGGAAGAAAGAGCTCAGCTGTTCCTTGTCGTATCCCACGCTTTCGCAAAGGACGTTCTTGAAATCGAGGAAGGTGCTGCTGGCATCGATTTTGATTTCGCGTTTGAAATTATCGACTTCGTCGGATACAATTCTGAAAGTGAATATCATATGAAATGCGTATTGCGATCTTTTACGTAATTCGGTTCTGCCGGGATGCGATGTCCGTGGCATTGACCTTGCGAATTTAGCAACTCTCCCACACCGATGCAAATAAATCACATTCTAAAAATGGGAAAACATGGTGCATTTCATTCCGGAACACTGTTCCGGGCCATTCCTGGCGGGTGTGGCGGAGCAGGGCAGTGAACGTTTTGTCACCCTGGCGGCAGGCCTTGCGGCTTGTTAAGAACATGCCGCCGATACTTTTTTGCATTTAGAGACAAAAAAACTTGCCAATATGATTTTTGTTGCTAATTTTGCCGTCGGTAGTCACAGCTACAACGGCATGGCTGCCCGAAACAACTAACGGAAACCCTAACAACCAAATCTATCACCAGTGCAGAGCCGCACAGCCAAGGCCGCCGGCACAATGCACGCCTCAACCAACACATCGTTATGGATATCAATCAAATCATGGCCAATCTTGAGGCCAAACATCCGGGCGAGAAAGAATATCTGCAAGCCGTTCGGGAAGTCCTGATGAGTGTTCAGGATGTCTACAACCAGCATCCCGAATTCGAGCGTAACAAAATTATCGAGCGCATGGTCGAACCCGACCGCATCGTAACCTTCCGCGTTACCTGGATCGACGACAAAGGCGAAGTGCAGAACAACATCGGCTACCGCGTGCAGTTCAACAACGCCATCGGCCCGTACAAAGGCGGCATCCGCTTCCATGCATCCGTAAACCTCTCTATCCTTAAATTCTTAGGCTTCGAACAAACCTTCAAAAATGCGCTTACCACTCTGCCTATGGGCGGTGGCAAAGGCGGTTCCGACTTCTCTCCCCGTGGAAAGAGCGACCGTGAGATAATGCGTTTCTGCCAGGCATTCATTCTGGGTCTGTGGAAGAATCTCGGTCCCGACCGCGACGTCCCCGCAGGCGATATCGGTGTAGGCGGACGTGAAGTCGGCTACATGTTCGGCATGTACAAGAAACTCGTAAACCAGCACGACGGAACGTTCACTGGTAAAGGTCTCGAATTCGGCGGCAGCCGTATCCGTCCTGAGGCTACAGGCTTCGGCGCCCTCTACTTCGTTCAGAACATGCTCAAACAGCGCAACGACAAGATAGAAGGAAAAACAGTAGCCATCAGCGGTTTCGGCAATGTGGCATGGGGCGCTGCCCTCAAAGCTACCGAGCTGGGTGCCAAGGTTGTCACCATCTCCGGCCCCGACGGATATATCTATGATCCCGCCGGACTCGATATGGAGAAAATCAACTATATGCTGGAGCTGCGTTCTTCCGGCAACGACATCGTGGCTCCCTATGCCGAACGTTTCGCCGGCTCTGTGTTCCACGCAGGACGTAAACCCTGGGAGCAGAAAGTGGACATCGCACTGCCTTGCGCTACCCAGAACGAACTCAACGGCGACGACGCCCGTCAGCTCATCGCCAACAACGTCGAGATGGTTGCCGAAGTGTCCAATATGGGCTGCACACCCGAAGCCATCGACGCTTTCATCGAATCCCGCACGGTATATGCTCCCGGCAAGGCTGTGAACGCCGGTGGTGTCGCTACATCCGGTCTCGAAATGAGCCAGAATGCCATTCATCTCCAGTGGGGTGCCGAAGAAGTGGACCAGCGTCTGCACACAATCATGACCGACATCCACACACAGTGCCTGGAGTACGGTGTGGAACCCGACGGCTACATCAACTACATGAAGGGCGCCAATATCGCCGGCTTCATGAAAGTGGCACACGCCATGATGGGCCAGGGCGTAATCTGATTCCTTCCGAATAAAAGATACCCAACCGAAGGGGGCTGTGGCATATGTGCCGCGGCCCCCTTTTCGTGTTGTCGTTCATTGCAATCCGCTTTTCGATGAACAGACTGGGGGCTCTGGCTGTTATATCTTTAACATAATCAACATACGACACAATGAAAGATATAGGCATATTCTACGGCTCCACAACCGGAACCACCGAAGAGGTGGCACATAAGCTCGGCAAACTCCTGGGCGTATCCGACGAGGACATCCACAACGTGGCCGATACCGCACCCTCTGCCCTGGGCGACTACCGCCTGATGGTGCTGGGCAGCTCCACATGGGGAAGCGGAGAACTGCAGGACGACTGGTACGACTTCCTCGACGGTGCCGGCGCTCTCAACCTCAAAGACCATAAAATGGCCATCTTCGGTCTGGGCGACGAAAGTATGACCGATACCTTCTGCAATGCGGTTGGTGAAATCCGCAAGAGAATGGAACCTACCGAAGCTGTGCTTGTCGGCGAGTATCCTGCCGATGTATATGATTACGAGCATTCCGAAGCCACCGACGGAAACACGATGTACGGCTTGTTGCTCGACGAAGTCAACCGCCCGGAAATCACCGACAAGCGCCTTGCCGACTGGGCTGCAATAATTAAAAAAGCTTAAGGTGCATCTCGGCAAGCCATTGGCTTCGTGCAGCCAATGAATTAATCTGCTGAATTTTATTTCATACGAAAATAGTAGCGCAGGCTCCCGCGGAATTATACGCGGGAGCCTGCGACGTTGTGTCTTCGCCCGACAAATGCTATCTTTGCACTGGCCAATGCCTTTTGTTGGCTTGTGTTAGAAACAATGATTTCGCGTATAATCGACGAAAAGAACGTACGCCTGGCGAAGGCGCTTATCGACAAGGCGGACAATATACTCATAGTCTCGCATATGTCGCCCGATGGCGATGCCGTGGGTTCGGCATTGGCGGCGTCGCACGTGCTCACATCTCTCGGCAAGGAAGTCAAGATTCTTGTGCCGGATAATTTTCTGGGTCAGCTGAAATGTCTTCCGGGAGCAAAGGAGATAGTGATAGCATCCAAGTATCCTGATTTTGCCCGGCGGCTGTTCGACCGTGCCGGTCTGGTTCTGTGTCTGGATTTCAACGAACCATCGAGGATTGGCAGCCTCAAGCTACTGCTTGAGGAATGCAAGGCGCATAAAATCCTGGTAGACCATCATCTGAATCCCGATTTGGAGGCAGATGTGATTATTTCCCATCCGGAGATGGCCGCTACCGCGTATCTTCTGTTCCGCCTTCTCTGCAGGCTGGAGCTGTTCAACGAGATTGACAAGAACGCCGCGCAATGCATCCTTGCCGGAATGATGACCGATACCGGCAACTTCTCCTACAACTGCTCCGATCCGGAACTCTATACCGTAGAGGCCGAGCTGATAAAGAAAGGCGCGGATAAGGAAGCGCTGTGCCGCGAACTTTTCGGAACGGTATCGGAGAACTGCATGAGGCTCAATGCCTATGCCATTCTTAAGAAGATGGAGGTTTTCCCTGAGTTTTCGGCGGCGCTGATTACGCTCAGCCGCGACGAGCTCAACCGTTTCCACTACACCAAAGGCGATACAGAAGGTCTTGTGAATCGTCCGTTGTCGATTCCAGGAGTCAGATACAGCGCTTTCATGCGCCAGGAATCCGACTGCATCCGGGTGAGTATGCGCAGTGTTGGCGATTTCCCCGTAAACCTTGTATGCTCCGAACATTTCGATGGAGGCGGACATCTCAATGCTGCCGGCGGCGATTATCACGGCACTCTCGAAGAAGCCGCGGAATACTTCCGTAACATTTTGAAAGATAATAAAGAAAAATACCTCAGCTGAAAAGCCGATGAAAACACTCCGAATACTATCACTAATGGTGGCGGCTCTGGCGTTGGGCGCTTGCGACGACGACCAAAGCTATGCCAACCTGCTCAATATTGAAAACCAAAGTGTCAACAATTTTCTGGCCGACCAGACCGTTGAGCTTGAAATACCTGCCGACACAGTGTTCATCACAGGCCCTGATGCGCCATATTACCGTATCGACGAAGACGGCATGCTCTACATGCAGGTGCTCGATGCCGGAACAAAGGGCAACAAAGTCAAGGACAACGAGCAGATCTATTTCCGCTATACCCGCTATGCGCTTGGCAACTATAAAGATGGCAAACTGCCACAGGGTGGCGGTAACAACCTCACGCTTGTTCCTTGCTGGTTCCGTTACAACAATTACCAGCTACAAGGATCGTACCAGTGGGGTGCGGGCATACAGAGACCGCTGGCCCTGCTGCCCGTCGATTGCCGCGTGAATCTTGTTATCAAAAGCCAGATGGGCGTAGTGGAGGAGCAGACAAATGTGCAGCCGTTCCTCTACACCCTCACATACGACCGTCCGGCAATCTGAAGAAATAAAACACAACCGTCTATATTCATCTGTTATGACACTCATTAAATCCATTTCCGGTATCCGCGGCACAATAGGCGGAGCCGCCGGCGATGGTCTTACACCCATCGACATCGTCAAGTTCACTGCTGCCTTCGCAGCCTTCACGGCACAGAACACCACGCGCCCCGGGCGCACGATAGTGGTTGGCCGTGATGCCCGCCTTTCAGGCCCTATGGTGAAACAGCTTGTCATAGGCACACTCACGGGCATGGGCTTCGATGTGGTCGACATTGACCTTGCCACCACACCCACCACCGAACTGGCGGTTACAGGCGAAAATGCTTGCGGTGGTCTTATTCTCACGGCTTCACACAATCCACGCCAGTGGAACGCCTTGAAGCTTCTTAATGAGAACGGCGAATTCCTCAACGCAGCCGAAGGTGCCCGTGTGCTTGAAATGGCCGCGGATGCCGATTTTGAGTTCGCCCCGGTGGAACGTCTGGGCAAAGTGTACACCAACACTACTTATACACGCCGGCACATCGAGCAGGTGCTCGCACTGGAAGCCGTCGATGTGGAAGCTGTGCGCAATGCCGGATTCAAAGTGGCTGTCGATGCAGTGAATTCGGTAGGCGGATTTGCAATTCCCGAACTGCTTGAGGCTATGGGGGTCGAGAATGTCGTGCGTCTGAATTGCCAGGCTACAGGCGAGTTTGCCCACAATCCCGAACCTATCCCCGAAAATCTCACCGACATAGCGGCTCTGGTGCGCGAATCTGGTGCCGACGTGGGCTTTGTTGTCGATCCCGACGTCGACCGTCTGGCCATTGTCTGCGAGGACGGAAATATGTTCGGCGAGGAGTACACACTGGTATCCGTCGCCGATTATGTTCTGGGCATCACTCCCGGGCCGACAGTGAGCAATCTGAGTTCGTCGCGCGCTCTACGCGATGTCACGGCCGCCCATGACTGCACTTATTCGTCGGCAGCGGTAGGAGAAGTCAATGTCACTACCGAGATGCGTCGTACCGGTGCGGTAATCGGTGGCGAAGGAAATGGCGGAGTCATATATCCGGCACTCCACTATGGCCGCGATGCCCTGGTGGGTGTGGCTTTGTTCCTCACCCTGCTGGCCAAAAGCGGCAAGAAGGTGAGCGAACTGCGTAAGCAATATCCGCAGTACAGCATCTTCAAGACAAAATTCCAGCTCAAACCGGAACTGGATGTCGATGCCATTCTGTGCGACATAAAGACAAAGTACGCAGCAGAGCGCATCACCGATATCGATGGTGTGAAAATCGATTTCGAAAATTCGTGGGTGCATCTGCGCAAGAGCAACACAGAACCGATAGTGCGTATCTATGCCGAAGCGCACACCGACCGTGAAGCCGAGGAACTCGCCGCACGGATAGCGGCAGACATTGCCAGCCACTGATTCATAAAGACTATATGACAACGCCGGAGCAGACGGCCTTTCCGCTGTCTGCTCCGGCAAATTACAAATTTTTGCGTATGAAAAAAAGTTTTACCCTCACTCTTGTCATGGCCATTCTTGCCGGTGGCTTCAGCGCCCAGGCAACGCCTCGCTTCAAGCACACTCCGGCTGTCTCCACTCCTGAAGCCGCGCGTACCCGTAAGGCTGCGAAAGCAGCCGGCGCAGCTGCAATCTGGTGCCCTAAGCATCAGGAAGTGAGCGCATGGGAAGGCGAATGGGTGCCTGTCGATATCTACAATACCACATACGACCGTGCCGGTCGTATAATCGATGAATCCATCGAATCCACCGAAGACGGCTCTGTAGTACGCGAGCAGACCACTTACAATGACAACGGCATGGCGGTGGAGAAACTCGTAACCATCAGCTCCAATGGAACTGATTTCGAGAATTCCACCCGTTCAACCACCCAGTACGACAGCAAGCTCACCAGCTTTGTAACCGCTGCATACTCATGGATGTGGTTATCCAACCAGTGGGAGCAGCTGGGCAATAACTATACCCAGACAATCACCCGCGATGCCAATGGAAACATCATATCCATGGAGCGCGCTGTGCTCTATAACGGAATCTTCGACCCCATAATGCGGCTTACCGTAGAGTATGGTACCGATGGCAAAGCTGCCACCATCATCCAGTCCGACCTTACCTACGACTATAACATAGGTGATTACGCATGGGTTGAGTCCGCAAAAGTGACATCCATCGTGTGGGAGAGCACCGACGGCCAGATCACTTCCGCCACCGATCTCTATGCGGGAGGCAACCGCATCCTGTCGGCGCACATTGTCAACCCTGAAGATAATGTCGATGTAGTGGCTACATATACCGAAAACGGACACACCGTAGTGCGCACCGGAGAAATCCAGGGATATGAAGCAAAGGCGACAGTGAGCGTGGAATATCTCGACAACTTCGGAAGCGTAAGGCTGACCGAAACCTTCGAAGCCGACGAGGATGGTGAGCCTTATATGGAGAAATACATCGATACTGAAATGTACGATGCATATGGCTACCTCACATTGCTGAAGAACGAGTCGGAATTTATGGGCGAGGCCATTGTTGACAACATCAGCACAGGCACACTCACATACGACCCGACATATGGATATCCTCTCACTTATACCACCCAGATTGGTGAGTTCGACGAGGATACCGAGGAACTTGTCATGGTTAACGAAATGTATGTGGTTCTTTCCGACTATATCGACGCCGCCACCGCATCTGTGGATACGCCCGTTGTCGACACCGACGCTGCCGCCGAATACTACAACCTGCAAGGCATGCGTGTGGACAGCGCTGCGCTTGCTCCCGGACTCTATATTGTCCGCCAGGGAGGCAAAACTTTCAAGCAGATTGTGCGTTGATTCAAAAGAAAGCACTATATTTGCAACGTATATAACCGACACTGACAACAATCCGTATAACTTTCTAATTTACAACCAGAAATGGCTTACGTAATCACCGACAAATGTGTCGCTTGCGGCACCTGCCTCCCCGAATGCCCCGTAGAAGCAATATCCGAAGGCGAAATCTACGTTATCGACCCCAACACCTGCATCGACTGCGGCACCTGCGCATCTGTATGCCCCTCCGAGGCAATCATCCCCGGCGAATAATTTCGTAGAATAGAACTTAAAAGAGGCTATGCCACACATGGTGTAGCCTCTTTTTGTATTCTCTTGCCTATCATTTCTGTATATAAGGCAAGATGTTAGGAAGGGGCGCGACAGCAGAGTTTTTCACGATTCAAAAAAAATGTATATTTTTGCAACGCCAAGGTCGGAGCGCATGCTCCGGGCAAGAGGGAACACGGGTGAGAATCCCGTCGACAGTCCCGCTGCGGTATTTTTCATCAGGCGCCACCGACGGCGCACTGGCGGCAACAGCCACTGGACTACGCCATAGTAGTCCGGGAAGGCGCCGGCAGAAGAAATAAGTCCGAAGACCTGCCTTGGCGTATGTTTAAACAAAAGCCGTCGAGGAACGGCAGAGATTTATGGTGCTATCTTACATAAATCGTGTGCTGCCTGCGGCAGCGACACTTTGTGCGCTTATTCCGGCAGTTGCCGGATTCGGGGCGGACACAACCAGTGTCGACAGTGTGGAACGGCTTCGCGAGGTGGAAGTGCGGGCTTTCGCTCCCAGGCCCGGAGTCTTGGCATCTGTCCCTGAATATACTCTCAGTTCCGAAACCATGCTCAGCAGTGGCGTTACCGACATTGCAGATGCCTTGCATCGTTTGCCGGGTGTGAACATACGCGACTATGGCGGTGCAGGCGGAATGAAAACAGTGAGTGTCCGCGGGCTTGGAGCTACACACACCGGCTTGATTTATGATGGCCTCCCGGTGTCGGACAGCCAGAACGGCTATGTCGACTTTTCGCGCTACCAACCACAGAATCTGCAATCCCTGTCGTTGATAGTGGGAGATGACAACGATATCGCCGGTACTGCAACGGAAGCTGCCTCGGCTGCGACGGTGCGAATGGTATCGGCCGCGGCAGCCGTGCTCGGTGGAGAAAAGCAGTCGATGCTGTCCGCATTTGTGCGTGCGGGCAGTTTCGGGATGGTGAATCCATCGTTCTGTGCTGCCAAATCCATCGGCGTAAACTCTTCGGCATCACTTGCGGTGGATTATATGCACGCCGTGAACGATTATCCCTTCACCCTTGTCAATGGCACTGTCACCACGCGCGAGCGGCGCAACAACAGCCGTATGAATGCAGTTCGTAGCGAGGCCGACTGGGCATGGGAAGCAACGGCTGGAGTGGAGGCTTCGGCCAAGGTGTATTACTACCATAACGGCCGCCGTCTGCCGGGTGCCGTCACCTTATACAATCCCGAAAGCCACGAACGTTTGCTCGAGAGAAACTTTTTCGGGCAGACCCTATGGAAAGGCAGGGCAGGGGAAAGAGTGCGGTGGCAGGCAGCTGCAAAATTCAATTGGGATGCCTCGCGCTATCGCGATGAATCGCCAAGCTATGCCGGAGGCAAGCTCGACGACCGCTACTATCAGCGGCAGGCGTTTGCCAGCGCTTCGGCTTTGTGGAGTATCAACGGCCATTGGAGCACATCAATTGCTGCCGACTACAATTACAGTGCATTGCGGAGCAGCCGTGGATACCGCAGCAACCCCAGCCGCAACTCCATCCTGACATGCGTGTCAGGCCGCTATCGCGGAGGCCCTGTCCTGGCAATTGCGCGTCTGCTTCTGAGCCACCACGACAACAGTCTCGGACGCGATGCCACGCGTCTGTCTCCATCTGTCTCGTTTTCGCTGAGGCCATGGGAGGAAAGGTTGTTGTTTCTGCGCTTGTCCTATAAGAATATATTCAGGATGCCTACTTTTGCCGATTCTTATTACGGAACAACCGGCTCTCCTGAGTTGCGGCCCGAGACAACCGACCAGTTCAATATAGGTGCGACATTCCAGTGTGGCAGACCCGGCGCAATGTTCAGCGGTGTGTTCACTGCCGACGCTTACTATAATAAAGTGCAGGACCGTATTGTGGCGATACCGCGCAACATGTTCATCTGGTCGATGGTCAATGTAGGCAAAGTGCGCGCCATCGGAGTGGATATCACAGCCGGAGCGACAGTGTGCATTACAGGGAATCATAGCCTTTCGGGTGCGTTGTCCTATTCCTACCAGCGCGTGGCGCCGCGTACCGACCCTTCGGCTGCCGATTACAACAAGCAGGTGGCATATACACCTGAGCACAGCGGAAGTCTTTCAGTAACCTATGAGAATCCGTGGGTAAACTTCGTGGTGCATGGCACCGGTGTGAGCGAGCGCTACGGCACCAATTCCAATCAACCCATATCGAGGCTTAAGGGCTATACGGAATGGGGGCTGGGGCTTTTCCGGAAATTGCAGGTCGGCAAATGTCTGCTTACATTCCGTGTCGACCTTAACAATGTGTTCGACACCCAGTATGAAATTGTTTCACGCTATCCTATGCCAGGAAGGGCATGGGATGCTTCTGTGGCGATAGACATATAAACCAATCATCAAAATACAAATCAAATGTCATTCAGCATCAAGAAATTCCGTTTGCTGGCATTATTGCCATTGCTTGCGGCCGGAGCCTGCTCCGACGATCCCGAATCCCCTATGGCGGTGGATACTACTACGGGTGTCTATGTTATCAATAATGGCGTGCAGGGAATGCACGTGCCGGGTTCGGTAACGGCAATCGACATAGAGAAAGGCTCGGCTACCCAGCAGGCATTCCTTGCCCGCAACGGCGTGCAGGTTGGCGACACACCACAAAGCGCGTTCATATACGGAACAAAAATGTATATCGCCGTATTCGACTCCAATATCATATGGGTTGTTGACGCGACTACTCTGGAAATCAAATCCAGTATCGTGCCACCGGCAGGAACCGGTAAACCGCGCGAATTCACTGCTGCGGCAGGAAAGGTTTATGCGAGCCTCTACAGCGGACATGTGGCATGTATAGATACTGTGAGCATGACTGTCGAGAAAACGCTCGCCGTAGGCCCGAATCCCGAACAGATGGCACTCACAGCCGACGGGACTCTCTATGTGGCGAACTCCGACGGCGATAACTGGATGAACGGCAACATCAACAGCAGTGTGAGCGTGGTGGATGTGGCAGCCTGGAAAGAGGTGGAGAAGTTGCAGGTAGGACTCAACCCCACAAAAATGGCAACCAACGGCACCGATGTGTTTGTGATAACCATGGGCAACTATAACGACATCCCCGCTACTGTAAAGAAAATCACAGGCTCCGTTACACGCGATATCGCTCCTGGCACACTGATGGCTATCCGCGACAAAGACCTCTTTGTAATCAATTCTCCTGTGACCGGTGGCGATGTCACCTACACTGTCTATGATATGGAAGGCAAAGTGCGCCGTTCGGAAATGGTGACAAAACCGGTGGAATATCCTGCGGCCATCGCTGTCGACTCCAACAGCGGAATGATTTTCATTACATCGTACAAGCTTGGCGCTTCGGGTTATGCCGAATACACCGAACCCTGCTACGGACAGCTATATACGGAAGGCGGTATGTATATGGGTCGCTACGAACTCGGACTCAATGCAGTCAACGCAGTTTTCCGCACCTCAACCACACTGATGCCGCGTTAAGGACGGCGCCGGTTGTAACAACGGTCTCCGCAGTGTCCCGAATCCGGACGCTGCGGAGATTTCTTTTTGCATTGCTGTTTCAGCGAACATCCTGCGCAAGGGTCACGCCGCAGGCTACGGACAAGAGCGATTGCCGCCAGAACGACAACGATGGCCACGGCAATCCATTGCCACATCATCTGGTGGAATTTATTTTACGGTTTATCACGCCGGGTTTTGTGTCGGCGGGGCATTGCTCGAAGGGCAGAAGGAAACGGCAGCCCGAGCTGTATTCGCTGCAGCCGAAAGCAGTGCGTCCGCGCACGAGGTGTCCTTTGCCGCACACCGGGCATGCCACCTGTTCGAGTTTTGTTATCCGCCGGGTCTTGGGCTTGGTTTTGGCGGAACCGTCGGCCTCGGATGAGTCGGCGTTTGCAGGCAATGGGTGCTTTTCAGGTTCTGCTGCCGGAGCGATACGCCGGTTTCCGTCGAGAGCCATCACGTCGGCGACTATCTTGCGTATCATTTCGCTTATCTCGCGCACAAAAGCTGCCGGCGAGTAGTCGCCGCGCTCTATCCGTCGCAGTTTGTTTTCCCAGAGTCCTGTCAGGCGGGCCGATTTCAGCAGTTCCTCATCGATTGTATCGATAAGGTCTATGCCGGCTTGCGACGCCACAAGATTCTTCCTGTCGCGATAGATATAGCGGCGCTTGAAAAGGGTTTCGATAATCGCGGCACGGGTCGATGGACGGCCTATGCCGTTGTCCTTCATCGATTCGCGCAGCTCCTCGTCGTCGATAGTGCGGCCTGCTGTTTCCATAGCCCTCAGAAGGGTACCTTCGGTGTAGGGCTTTGGAGGCTGCGATGTTTTCTTTGCCAGGAAAGGAGTGTGGCCTCCGCTTTCGCCTACGGTGAATTCCGGGAGAATGGCCAGTTCTGCATCGTTGGTCTTTTCGTTTTTGTCGGCCTTGGAAGGGAACAGTACGCGCCAACCCTGATCGAGAATCACCTTGCCGGAAGTACGGAACTCGCAGTTGTCGGCTTTTCCGTTCACAACGGTCTGTTCGAAGATGCAGTCGGGATAGAACGCCGCTATGAACCGCATCGCCACCATGTGATACAGCCGTTTCTCGTCCACATCTATTCCCGAGGGACTTTGTCCGGTGGGTATGATTGCATGGTGGTCGGTCACTTTTGCATTGTCGAACACCTTTTTGCTTTTCGGGATGGCTTTGGCGAGTACCGGTGAGGTGAACTGGGCATATGGCGTCATCGCTTTAAGTATGCCGCCTACTTTAGGGTATATGTCGTCGCTGAGGTAAGTGGTGTCGACGCGTGGATATGTGGTCAGTTTCTTTTCGTACAGGCTCTGGATCAGCCGAAGAGTGGTGTCGGCGCTCCATCCGAATTTTTTGTTGCATTCCACCTGCAGGCTCGTGAGGTCGAAGAGCCGTGGTGGGGCCTCGCGTCCTTTTTTTCTGCTTATGTCGGTGATGCTGAACGTTGCGGGCGCTATGCGCTCCACCACAGCGAGACCGTCGGCTTCTTTTTCGAAGCGGTCGCCGGTGAAGGTGAAGTCGGTATCGCGGTAGCTTGTGTGTAGTTCCCAGCTGTCGTGGGGCACGAACTCGGCAATTTCGCGCTGGCGCCGCACAATCAGTGCGAGTGTGGGGGTCTGTACTCTGCCTATCGACAGCACATGCCCGGGTGTGGAGAATTTGAGAGAGTAGAGCCGTGTGGCGTTCATGCCGAGAATCCAGTCGCCGATTGCACGTGAAAGGCCTGCATAGAACAGGTTGTCGAACTCGGCCTGCGGCCTGAGACTTTCGAATCCCTCGCGTATGCTCTCGTCGGTCAGAGAGGAAATCCACAGTCGGCTGACCGGACATCCCGCGCCAGCGAGTTTCATCACCCAGCGCTGTATGAGTTCTCCCTCCTGGCCGGCATCACCGCAGTTTATAATTTCGTCGGCACTCTTGATGAGCGACTTCACCACGTCGAACTGCCGGCGGATGCCTTTGTCATCAATAACTTTTATGTCGTAGCGTTCGGGTAGCATGGGCAGCTGGCTGAGACACCAGTGTTTCCACTGCTGCGAATAGTCGTGCGGCTCCATGAGGCAGCACAGGTGACCTATTGTCCAGGTCACCTGAATGTTGTCTCCCTGGTAGTAGCCGTCGCAGCGGCGGTCGGCACCCACTATGGCGGCTATGCTTGCCGCCACGCTCTGTTTCTCGGTGATGCAGAGTCTCATTCGCTGCCTTCGGCTGCTTTGGCCTGATTCCATGCGGCATCCATCTGCTCCAGCGACATGTCTTTTAGCGATATGCCCTGGCTGAGTGCCGATTCCTCGATGGCATTGAAGCGGGAAATGAATTTGCGGTTTGTGCGTTCGAGGGCGTTCTCGGGATTGATACCGTAGAGGCGGCAGGCGTTAACTGTGGCGAACAGCAGGTCGCCGAATTCAGCCTCGATGCTGTCTGACTCGCCGGATGCTATGGCCTGGCGCACCTCGTTGTTCTCCTCATCGACCTTGCTCCATACATCTTCGGGTTTCTCCCAGTCGAAGCCGGCATTGGCGGCTTTCTCCTGGATGCGGAACGCCTTCACCAGAGCCGGCAATGCGGAGGGTACACCTCCCAATACGCTGTGGTTGCCGTCCTTTTCCTTAAGCTTGATCTGTTCCCAGTTCAGTTCCACCTGATGGGCGTTGTCGGCGTTGACATCGCCGAACACGTGCGGATGCCTGAATATGAGTTTGTGGTTTAGCGCGTCGGCCACATCGGCAATGTCGAAGCTGTCGCTCTCGCTACCGATTTTGGCGTAGAAGAAAATATGGAGCAGCACATCGCCGAGTTCCTTGCGGATTTCCTCCGGCCGTTCCTCTACCAGGGCCTGGGCGAGTTCATATACTTCCTCTATTGTGTTAGCCCGCAGGCTGTGATTCGTCTGCTTGGCATCCCACGGGCATTTTACCCGCAGGATGTCGAGAGTGTCGAGAACTCGCCCGAGGGCTTCGAGTTTTTCTTCTCTTGTGTGTCGCATGTCAGAGATTTTTGTAGTTCTGTACTCCTGTTTCCAGCCATCCCACGAACGCACCCACGTTTTCGTCGTGTGCCCGAGGGGCTTCCAAAGGCTTGCCTTCGTTGTCCAGGAGTATATAGAATGGCTGCTGGTTGGTGCCGAACTTGTGGCGCTGGAGATAGCTCCATTTTTCGCCGACGGTTTCGAGGACAACGGTGCGGCCGTTTTCTTCCACTGTCATTGGCTGAGGGAGAGCTGTCTTGTCGTCAACCATGAGAACAATCATCACATAATCGCGTTCGAGGATGCCGCGGACGGCGGGAGTATCGAATACTGCGCCTTCCATTTTGCGGCAGTTTACGCAGGCGTATCCGGAGAAGTCCACCAGTACGGGTTTTCCTTCGGCGGCAGCTGCTGCCATGCCTTGCTCGTAGTCGTCGTAGTGGCGGAATTCGCCGCCGTAGAGGTTGAAGTCCTGAGTGTACAGCGGCGGAGCGAAGGCGCTCACTGCCTTAAGCGGGGCGCCCCAGAGTCCGGGTACCAGATATACCGCGAAAGCCAGCGATGCCAGCGCCAGGAAGAAGCGGCTCACGGGAGTGTGGTCCGAGGGTGAATCGTGGCTGAAACGGAGTTTCCCTAACAGGTACAGGCCCAGGAGCACGAACAGGACAATCCACAACGAAAGGAACACTTCGCGGTCGAGAATCCGCCATCCGTAGGCGAGGTCGGCCACAGAGAGGAATTTGAGGGAAAGTATGAGTTCGATGAATCCCAGTACAACCTTTACGGTGTTCAGCCAGCTACCAGATTTGGGAAGCTCTTTAAGCATGGACGGGAAAAAGGCAAACAGGCCGAACGGCAGGGCAAGTCCCAGGGCGAAACCTCCCATGCCCAGCAAAGGACCTACTATGCTGCTTTGGCTGAATGCCTCTACCAGCAGAGTGCCGATAATGGGGCCTGTGCAGGAGAAGGACACAAGCACCAGAGTGAACGCCATGAAGAAGATGCCCACAATACCTCCTGCGCTGCCGGCTTTTGCGTCGGCGGCATTTGTCCACTTCGAGGGCAGCTTGATTTCGAAGGCACCGAAGAAGCTTATCGCAAAGAATACCAGCATTGCGAAGAAAATGAGGTTGAATACCGCACCGGTGGCAATCTCGTTTAGTTTCCCGGGGCCGAAAATAAGCGTGAGCACCAGACCGAGCACCAGGAAAATGAGCAGGATGCTGCCGGCGTATGTCGCTGCATCGCCGATGGCTCTGCGACGGCTACGGCTGCGTTTGAGAAAGTAGCTCACTGTCATGGGAATCATGGGCCATATGCAGGGTGTCATTAAGGCGATAAGGCCGCCGGCGAATCCCAGGAGAAGAATCATCCAGTTGCTTTGCTGATTGCTTGCTGCCGACAGTTCCACGGGTTCCCACCACTGTTGGGACCTGCTGTCGGAAGTTGAGGCAACCGAAGGCTGTGGTGCCGTGGCGGGGGCTGCAGTTTCAGCAACTTGCTGTGTGGCAGGCGACGCGGTGGCGCCGGGAATGGGAATGTCGATGTCGAAGCGAGCCGGAGGAGTGCACGACGATTCATTGCAGGCCATGTAGCGCACTGTGGCACGCACCGTGGTGGCTTTCGAGGTATCTATTTCCAGAGGCTGGCGCAATTCGAAGTTTCCGCTGAGCCAAGGCATGTTAAGGCGCATGAAACTGTCGAAGTGCATGGTTGGCTGAGCTGTGCATGACAGGGCGCCGTCGGCTTTTACTGATTCGTCGGGAGAAATAACAGTAAGAGTGGTGGGATCCGGAATGCCGGCATCGGGGCCGAGGTCGGGCATTTCAAGTCCGTAGATATGCCATCCGTCGGCAATCTCAGCCTTTACTATCAGGGTGGCGCGGGAGGCGTCGGAGCCTGTTTCAAGCGATGCTTCCCATTGTACGTGTTCTTCTATGGCGGCGAACGCGGTGGCCACAGTGGCCATAAGCATGGCCAGGAAGAAAGTTATGCGTCGAGTCATTGTGCGTTGTATTCAGGTATTGGTGCTGAAATGCGTTCGGTTACAGGAGGACGGCATGTGGTGCCGTCGCAGCACATGTATCCTATGGCTGCTTTTAGCCGTGCCTTGTCGCGGGGTTCCGTAAGGCGGAAACTTACGGTGAACTGCACATTGGAGTCCCACCACTGAAGTTCCTGGCCGAAAAGCGGGTCGATGGCTTTGACCGGTTCGCTGGCTGGTGTCACAGGGCTTGTGAATTCCATTCCTGCTGATTCCGAGAGGTCGAAAGTGGTGGCTTTGGGCCCTCCCTTGGGCATGTCGAGACCGTAAAGGTGCCAGCCTGATGCCACAAGGGCACGGAAAGTGACTGTGCCGGTGGTCGCCGAAGTCATTCTGACTATTGTGCGCCATCGCACCGGGGACGATGCGGGCTGCTGGGCGGCGGCAGTCAATGTGCCGCATATTATCAGCAACAAGACTGTGAGCAGGCTTGTGCGGTTGTGTGTTTTTGATGCCATATGTTGTATTATTGCTGTCAGTGCAAAATTACTAAAATTACAGTTTTCGGCAAAATGAGCCGGAATGGGCGGAGTGTGCTCAATATTGCAGATATATGAAAGGCACAATCTCGCTCTGGCGCGCCTGTACTACAAAGAATAACGCGGCGGCCAACAGGGCGGCCTGCCAGTACACCGGCATGGTAACGTATGCGCCCGAAGCCGACAACGTCCATCTTCGTGGTGCCATGTGAGCCGCCAGACCAAGGAACATGGCCAGGACAATCATGGCATATCCCTCGATGAACTGGGGCGCTACCGAAAGATGGAAGTTTGTGAAAATCTGGGTCGCGATTTCGCTTACTGTCTGCATAGATGGCGCGCGGAAGATAGTGAATCCGACTACCATCAGTGTGAAGGTGATGGTTATATTGGCAACCTTTACCACTGCTGTGCCTTTCAGGGACTCTGGCAGACGCCATATCCGATGCAGAATCTTGTGTGCTACAAGTAGAAAACCGTTGTATAGTCCCCATATGACATACATCCACGAGGCTCCGTGCCAAAGACCTCCGATTGCCATGGTTGTTATGAGGTTCATGTGCATCCTCGCTTTCCCGCGCCGGTTGCCCCCAAGAGGGATATACAGGTAGTCGCGCAGCCAGGTCGACAGCGATATGTGCCAGCGGCTCCAGAACTCGCTGGGACTCTGCGATTTGAATGGGGCCATGAAATTGTCCTTGAACCTGTATCCGAGAAGGAGCGCCAGCCCAATGGCCATGTCGGAATATCCGGAGAAGTCGCAATACAGCTGTATGGTGAATCCTATGCATCCCATGGCATTCTCGAATCCTGAATAGAGGAGGGGATTGTCGAATATCCGGTCTACGAAATTGCTGCTGATATAGTCGGCTACCACAACTTTCTTGATGAGTCCGGTCATTATCAGAAACAGGCCCTCGGAGGTCATATCCCGGGAGGGTTGGCCGCCGGAGGCTATCTGTGGAAGCATGTCTTTGGCTCTTACTACCGGGCCGGCAAGAAGCGGCGGGAAGAAAGTCAGAAAAAATGCATAATCCAGAAAGTTCCGGCATGCTTTCAGTTGCCCGCGGTAGATGTCCACCATATAGCTGATGGAGCGGAATGTGAAAAATGAGATGCCTGCCGGCAGGATAACATCCAGAGGGTCGAAAGAACTGCCTGCAATCGAGGCCAGGGCGGAGCCTATCAGGTTGATATACTTGAAATACACCAGCATGCCGAGATTCACTGCCACATTGATGCCCACAATCAGGCGGCGCAGCCATCGACGGCCGGTTCTGTCGAGCCACAACCCCAGCAGATAGTCGCTCAGGCAGACTCCGGCGAGAATAAACACACAGTCGGCACTGGACTTATAGTAGAAATATAGAGAGAACGCGATAACAATCAGCGCCTTGAGCTTTCTGTGACCCTTTACGGCATGATACAGCAGCAGAAAAGCTGTGAACAGGACAAGAAACAACCCTGTGTTGAACAGCATCGGTTCTGCCGGATTATAGGCAAGAATATTTCGCAGGCTTATAAAGAATTCTTCCATTTCAATATGCAAAATTAGCGAAATAAGGTAAACGTAATTCTGTAGTTACGCGAACATCATGTATAACAATTGATAAAAATTGCTAAAGGAAGCGACCCGAAGTGCCGTTAAGGCGAGAAAATATGATTTTATTTCGTAGTTTTGCTAAACTATAAGTCATCCATTGTGTCTTATATTAAAAGCCTGTTTTACAGAAAATATAAACAAGACAATATACTCCTCATGAAAAGAATCGCCAGATTGTATGCAATGGCAATCGCACTCGCTGCGGTGGCTGTTCCCTGTGTGAGTGCGCAGGACTATTACGACGACGACCTTTACTACTCGCCTTCGCAGGCGGCAAAAGCCCGTGCCGAAGCCGAAAAGGCCTTGGCGGCCGCCCGTGCCGCACAGGCCGCGCGCGAACAGGCCGCCGGGCTTGGAGCTGCCGACACATATACCGACGGTAGTGCCAAACCGCTGGCAATGGATGTGGACACATATAACCGGCGCAACGGCACCGCCCCGGGCGGAACCAAAAGCACACTGCCAGAAACCGGCTTCAGCTATACCAGGCGTATCGAGCGCTTCCACAATCCCGACATCGTGAGTGCCAGCGGCGACACCACTTTGATGGACTACTACTACGAGACCCCTTCGCAGCAGGATATCAATGTGTATGTTATAAACAGCATCGACCCTGTCGGCAGCTATAATCCATGGCCTGCCTACGACTATCTGTGGTCGCCATCGTGGAGCCTGAGCTGGAATTTCGCCCCGGGCTGGAGTTTCGGCTGGGGATTCCGACCCTGCTGGGGTTATAATCCGTGGTGGGGCAACCCCTGGTGGGGACCGTCTTGGTCGTACGACCCCTGGTGGGGGCCGTCGTGGGGATGGCATCCACATCCCTGGTATCCGTCGTACAATCCCGGACACTGGGGATACAATCGCCCCGGAGCTTCGCGCCCGCACCGTCCGGCATATGCAGGCAGTTCGCGTCCGCAATATGTGCGTCCCGGAACAAACGGCTATCGACCCGGCAACTTCGGACGTCCTTCCAACAGCCGTCCCGGCAATTTCGGTCGCCCCGGCAACAGCAGCCGCCCCGGCAATTTCGGACGCCCCGGCAACAATGGCATTCAGGTAAATCCGGGCTATCGTCCTGGCAACAGTAACAGCAACTACGGCACACCCACAAACAACGACCGCCGTGGCCGCAACAACTATGGGACCCCATCGAACAACAATACCAACCGCAGCAACTACAACCGCGGCAACTCAGGAAGCTCGCGTGGCAGCGGCGGCTCGTACCGGGCGCCCGGTAGCGGCTCGCGCGGCGGTGGCGGCGGCGGACGCGGTCGGGGTCGCTGACAACTCAACTATTTCGGCAGCCGTCGAACTTTGGCGGCTGCCGGATGTTTTATATAAAAGTATGTTTGAATTCAACTTTATGAAATCCCGGATGACTTTTCGGCCTGTCACCGGTTTTCGTTCAGTCGATATAACGCCTTATAACTCCTCCTCCTCACAATTTCAAAACATGCTCGAAAATTATTTCCTAATCCTGGCATAAATCCAATCCGAACATACTCTAACACTACACGTCAACTATACCACATATGCGAAAAAAAATTATTCTGGTGGCTTCCGTGTGCCTGATGGCATCGGCCACGGCTTCGGCGCAAAGCGCCATCGACGCATATAACATGAGTAGCAACCAGCTCAGAGGCTCGGCCCGCTTTGTGGGCATGGGTGGCGCATTCACCTCTCTGGGCGGTGATATATCCTCGATGACCCAGAATCCTGCAGGCCTTGGCCTGTATCGCCACAGCGAGGTAGGTACTGGCTTTGATATAAGCATACGCTCATACAAGGCCGAAACCGATCAGGGGAGTTACAGCAACAACCACACAAAAGCCTACTACGACAACTTCGGATATGTGGGCACCGCGCGCCTCAAAGGTGCTTTGCGCACATTCAACTGGGGAGTGAGCTACAACAGAATCGCTACGTTCGACCGCCGTTTCAACGGTTACAACCGTCCCACGGAATCGTCGATGAGCAACTACATAGCAGCCTTCTCCGAAGGAACGAATTCCACAGACATGCTTTTCGACAAGTCCAAGGATTACAATCCGTATCTGGACAGCGATGCCGACTGGCTGTCGATTCTGGCCTACAATTCACAGATGATCAACAATACCGGCAATGCGACATCGTATGCCGGCCTGTTCCAGAACGGAACAGAGGGCGATGCCGAATACAGCATCCGCGAGCGAGGCCATACCGATGAGTACAACATCGACTTTGCCGGCAATGTGTCCGACATTGTTTTCTGGGGGCTTGGCGTCGGTATCGTGGACATGTCTTATTCCCGCGAAAGCAACTACAGCGAGAGCATGGCCGGGGCGCTGGTGTATGCAAACAACGGCGACAACCTTGCCACCGGAAACGCAGGCTTCGGACTGTACAATAATAAATATGTCAGCGGCACGGGCGCGAATCTCAAATTCGGTGTAATTGTGCGGCCTTTCGAAATGTTGCGCATCGGCCTGGCGGTGCACACGCCATCATGGATGCACCTCACCAGCAGCGGATACGGTGAAACCGAATACAACTACACCGTGAATGGTTCCAGCCGCACCAATTCCGGACGAGAATATACCGACGACTTTGAATACAACTGGCGACTGAATACGCCATGGAAATTCATGGTGGGAGCATCCCTCGTGATAGGCAACAAGGCAATTGTGAGCCTCGACTACGAGCACGCAGCATACGGAAGCATGAAAGTGGGCTACCAGAGCTGGAACGGATGGGATTCGGGATATACCTCCGATGAGAAGGTGAACACCGACATCAAGAACTATTTCAAGGCATCCAACACAATACGTCTTGGCGTGGAATACCGTCTTTCCAGACAGTTCAGCCTTCGTGCCGGTTACAACTATCAGACAACAAATGTGCGCGATGCCGCCGCCAACGGACACACCGAGATATTCACATCCGGCACCGACACAGGATACACCTTCGACAAGGACACACAGAACATCTGCTTCGGCATAGGCTACCGCTACCAGGCGTGGTACATCGACCTCACCTACCAGCACACCAGAAAGGGAGCGACTTTCCACGCCTATACTCCCTACCAGGGCGTGACTGAAACCCCTTCGGCCGATCTCACACTCACCAACAACAATATAATTATCTCCACCGGTTTTAAATTCTGAATTTACCGTATCGAACAGGCGGCGGCATCCGAAAGGGTAGCCGCCGCTTTATTATGAATTATCCATAAATTAGCAAAAGATATCCTGCAATGGATTGACAGCGACCCGTAAAATCGTTAATTTTGCAGTTGAAACAGGTGGAGACTTCCGTTTCCATTTTTTCTGCAATGAAGAAAGCGTTGAAACGATTCATAACGGTCTATGTGGTTTTTGTAGCCATTTTTGTGGTTGCAAAATTGTTGTTTCTGCTCATATATTCCCCTAGCGATGTTTCTGCCGCCGATTGGCTGGATGTGGTTCTCCATGGCCTCCCGATGGATTTCTGTGTCGCAGGCTATCTGTCAGTCGTGCCTGGCTTGCTGCAGATTGTCCGCTTGTGGACTTCGGGGCGCTGGCCGGCCTTGACGCTAAAAATATATTTCGGTATTGTCGGCGCCGCGCTATCCGCCATATTCATTCTTGATACATCGCTCTACGGTTATTGGAATTTCAAACTCGACACAACGCCGCTGTTCTATTTTGCCTCGTCTCCTTCCGCTGCCCTTGCCAGTGCCACCGGATGGCAGCTTGCGGCCGCCGTGCTGGCGTTCGTGGCGGTAGGAACCGCCATCAGTCTTCTGCTGGTAATTGCAGGAGTGAGAAAGGTAACCACGGCGCACCGTCCCTGGAAAGCCACGTTGGCCATGGCTGTTGCCGTGGGTCTGCTCTTTATCCCTATAAGAGGCGGATTCACCGTGTCGACAATGAACGTGAGCCGGGCCTATTTCAGCCACGACCGCTTTCTCAACCACGCAGCGGTGAATCCGTCCTTCAGCCTTTTATATTCGGCCACGCATTCCAACGGCTATGCCAGCCAGTACAGATTCATGCCTGATGATGAAGTGAGCCGGTATTTGCCGGTTCAGCCGACGGCAGGAACCGACTCTGCCCATGCGTCGATACTGAACACTGAGCGCCCCGATATATATCTGGTAATTCTTGAAAGTTTTTCGGCTCATCTTATGCCCTCGCTCAATGGCGACAGCATTGCGATGCGCCTCGACAGTATCGCGAATTCCGGGATAATTTTCAGCAATTTCTATGCCTCGAGTTTTCGTACCGACCGTGCGTTGCCTGCAATACTCAACGGACTGCCTGGCCAGCCTTCGACTTCCGTACTCAAATTCGTCGACAAGGTGGAGAAGCTTCCTTCGCTGGCTCGTGAACTCGGCAGAGCGGGATATGAAACCAGTTATTATTACGGCGGTGATATAAATTTCACCAATATGAAGGCTTTGTTGGTCGGCGGCGGCTTCCGGAACATTATTTCCGACGCGGATTTTCCGATTTCCGACAAAACGGGAAAGTGGGGAGCATGCGACGGCAAACTTGTGGAAAAGGTACTCCAGGATGTGGTTGCTACACAGCCAGGGCGTTCGCCACAGTTCCGCGTGGTGCAGACGTCGAGCAGTCACGAGCCTTTCGATGTTCCTTATGCCGGTAAACGCTTTGCAGGCGACCCGCGCCTTAATGCCTTTGCATATGCCGACAGTTGCCTGGGAGCTCTTGTCGATGGTATTTCGCAGAGCCCGCGCGGCGACAGGGCGCTGATTGTAATAGTCCCGGATCACCAGGGCGCATGGCCCGATGAATTCGAAAGTCTTCCGTCGCGGCATCACATACCTCTTGTTTTTGCAGGAAAAGCTCTTGCCGTTGGCGGTGTCAGAGACTCCACCCTCGGTTGCCAGCCTGACATTGCCACGACTGTTCTGAAACAGCTTGGTATCCCTGCCGACGATTTCCTTTATGGTGTGGATCTTTTTTCACAGGCGCAACCGCACACAGCTTTCATGAGCCGACCTGGAGAAGTTGCCTTTATCAGCGGCGCAGGCGACACGGTGGTCTTCAATCCCGATACCGAAGATGTAATCGCAGGCAACGATACCGAACGCGCGCCTTTACTCCAGGCAAAGGCCGTGTTGCAGAATCTTTATACCAATCTTTCAAATCTCTGATAGCATATGCTTGAAGCTCTCTCCCAGCTCGACTCCGACATATTCCTTTTCTTCAACAACGGATTCCGCAGCCAGTTTTTCGACCGGGCCATGATGCTTTTCACTGGAAAGTTCATATGGGTTCCCATGTATGCCACGCTGCTTCTGCTTTTTGCCCGCACCCAGAGATGGAGGGTGTTGCTGGCATTCACAGTGTGTGTGGCCGCAGCCATAGCCTTGACCGACCAGACATGCGCCACCCTTATCCGGCCTATGGTCGAGCGTCTGCGACCGTCCAATCTCTCCAATCCCATGGCTGAGTTCGCCCGGATTGTCGATGGCTATCGTGGCGGTTCCTATGGTTTTCCCTCGTGCCACGCCGCCAATTCATTTGCCTTGGCGGTTTTCATGGCCATGGCCGTTGGCCGCAGATCCTTTACGTTGTTCATAATTGGTTGGGCCATTATGAACTCCTATTCAAGGCTGTATATCGGTGTCCATTATCCTGGCGACCTTGTCGTTGGCGCATTGATTGGTTCTGCGTTTGGCGCCATGATGTGTGTTGTCGCCCGTCGTATGGCCGGCAGTGCGGCAAGAGAGATTCACGAGTCCGACAGCATTCCGGTGCTCATGATTCCCATAGGCATTGGAATGGCGCCTATTCTGAATCTGCGTTCAATAGCGGTAACGGCCAGGAGCGTCGTTATTGCCGTGGGCGCCAGCACTGTCGCTGCAATAGTTCTTATCTCTCTCTGAAACGGCTGTACTCCTCCAGTGACACTGCTTTCGCCTGTTCGACGAGAGGTAGGAGGGTGGGCATGTGGATATAGTGTGGCCCGCTGCCGCGTGTGATGTGGAACACTTCTCTGAAACGTGTCAAGGCATCTTTGTTGGCCGGAGCATGGCAGTCGGTCGGCGATTCAGGCAGTAGCGACGAAGGGATGCTGTCGAGAGTGGCGGCAACAACGGGCGAGACCGGAGGATAGCCGAGTACGGTCCACATAACCATTTCATCGGCGGTTTCACCCGGCAGAATTCCTTCCACAACTATGGAAGCTGTGGACGAACGTCGTGGCACGAAATCCTGGTCCACCAGATATTCGTCACCGCTGGCCGAAGCATCGAACCCGAGCACGGAGTGGTAGAAACACCGGCTCACACCTTCGGTGAGAGAAGCGGGAGTGAGGCTCCCATCCGAAATCGGGGTTGCCAGAATGTGCTCCACGTTCGCATAGCGTATATATCCCATACCTCCGTCGGGTGTGCCGCTCATCGAGTAGTTTGTGCGGATGAGCACCCCGGAAGGCACGTCGGAAACGTCGTACCGTTTCCATTTGTAGTCATCGGTTTCGAAATAGGCTCCGTTTCCATAGGCATCGATGCATCCGAAATTTGTGCGCACCCCCATAGGTTTGGGCAGCGACATCAGCAATGCCTCGAAATCATCGACACAGCGGCATTCTTCCAGAGCCATGGCCATGACTACACCCTCGCGGTCGAGCCATTCCGGAGAGTTGGGTGCCAGATTGTAGGCCACTGTGTTCATTATGGCGAAGCCTGCATCGTTCATGCCCATCCAGGCCTCTCTCAGGTCCAGGCTGTCGCCGCCGTTGAAAAGCCCCACATAGCCTATTTTGCCGGGTTTCTCAACCCGGTAAAGGAAATTGTCGGATGCACCGGTATCGCGATGCTTCCATAGCAGAGGGCGTCCGTTTGCAGTCGCTTTGCCGGAAGCGATTATAGAAGTACAGCATACAGCCTGCTGTATACTCAGCAGGGCAGCGAGAATCAGTAGCAACCGTTTTGTATTCATGGGTCCGGGACTTTTGTAGTGTGCCATGCAAATTTAGCGAAAATCCCCGTCCCGATGAAATACGATTGTATTCGAGGCGCTTACTCCGGATAGCCGAGGAACGACAGTATGGCTGGAGCGAGCATTGCGGTGAGCAGTCCGTTGAGTGTCAGACCGAGTGATGAGAAGGTACCATAGCGCTCACCCTTCTCCATTGCTGCGGAAGTGCCCACGGCGTGCGCTGCCGTGCCTATGGAGAGCCCTGTTGCAATGGGGCTCTTGATATGGCTGAGCTTTACGAGCTGGAATCCGGTCATGCCTCCGAAAATGCCGGTGCACACAACCACAGCGGCAGTGAGGGAGGGTATGCCGCCTACCGATTGCGAGATTTCCATGGCGATAGGCGTTGTCACCGCTTTGGGGGCGAGCGACATTATCACCTCCTTGCTCGCGCCGAGCAGCTGGGCCACCACAACTACGGAAATCACTCCTGCCACACATCCTGCGAGTTCGGCGATGAGCAGCGGCAGCATCTGTTTACGTATGGTTTCCAGCTGGCGGTAGAGAGGCACGCCTAATGCCACCACAGCAGGTTTGAGCCAGAAGTCGATATATTCGCCTCCGGCCAGATAGGAATCATAGTCGATGCCGAACGCCGTAAGGAATAGTACGAGTATGATTATAGAGACCAGAATGGGGTTGAGCAACGCTATGCCGGTGCGCCGTTGCAGGAGTTTTGCCCCCAGAAAAGCTATGAATGTGATGGATATCAGGAAAATCTTGTTATCGAGAAAGCTCATGATGCGAAGAAAAAGCGCGCCGCACAATCTGGTGAACCCATCCTGTGACAGCTATTATTATGAATGTACTGATTGTTGCGGAGCCGATAATTGGCAACCACTGTTCCTGAATCAGGCCGAGACACCGCATGATACCCACGCCGGCGGGCACGAAAAAGAAGCCGAGGTTCTTTACGAAGAAGTCGGCAATCTTGTCGACCCAGAATGTGCGTATAATCCGGAATTTCAAGGCGGCGGCAAGAAGTATCATTCCGATAATGCTCGATGGAATCGGGATTCCTGTGAAGGTTACGATAAATTCTCCCGCAGCCAGGAAGGCAAACAGCACTGCACACTGTAGAATGATCATGACTGATATATAATTGTTTCTGTTGGTGATGAAAATGTCCTCAAAAACTAACGCCATCCGAGCCTTACCGGCTTCAAATGGCGTTAGCTTTTGGTTTTAATGAGCCGCGAGTGGGACTCGAACCCACGACCTTTTCGTTACGAATGAAATGCTCTACC
>DKUJ01000033.1:10778-12943 GCA_002490635.1 Porphyromonadaceae bacterium UBA7207 | reverse complement strand
ATGTAATCCAATACGACAGTCAGGTAGAAAAGCATCGAAGATGCTTCACCTGAGGAAGCCCCGCCTTTGCGCAGCGGAGCGAAGTTAGGTGGGGTATGTGATGGTGTTTTATGTGGAAATAGGTCGTAGACCTTGCACATTCGCGTTAGTGTAAGGTCTCCGACCTAATCATGTGAATGTGCGCGTGTACACCCCACCTAATTACGCTACGCTTCGTAAAGGTGGGGTTTCAACAGGTTGAGTGTCTCCGACACTCTTTTTGCGTGTTGGGTGTTGCAGTCTATGTCTGTAGGGTGTTTCTGAGAGTCGGCAGGATATGTGTCTTCGACACTCTTTTTCGATGGAGAATAGTCTCGGCCTATGGCAGGAGCTTATCCTTTGAGCCGAAGGATAAGAATTTCCGACACTCTTTTTCGGTGGATTTGTCGTAGTACGATAAACAGACCCTTGCCGGCGTGTATTCATAAATTATTGTTAAAGATTTTGCTGCGCCGGGTGTGTTTGCTATCTTTGATTCACTATGGAACATCCCGAAAACGACCAGAAATACACAGGCCTTACGGTGAACAGCGGCGTGGCACAGCCGCCCAGCGTGAATCCTTATGCCAACAAGCGCCCGCGTCGGCGTCCGCTGCCTCCGGCGTCGGAACTGGTGGAGGGAATCCTCAAAGGCGAGCTTAACGCCCTCAGCCGCGCGGTGACACTTGTGGAGAGCATCGCCCCCGACCATTATGCCATCGCGCAGGAGGTGATAGAGAAATGTCTGCCTCACTCGGGCCATTCGCGCCGTATCGGCATAACAGGTGTGCCCGGAGCAGGTAAAAGCACGAGCATCGATGTGTTCGGCCTGCATGTGCTGCGCAAGGGCGGCAAGCTGGCGGTATTGGCTATCGACCCCTCCAGCGAGCGCACCAAAGGCAGCATTCTGGGCGACAAGACACGCATGGAGAAGCTTTCGGTGCAGCCGGGAGCCTTTATCCGCCCCAGCCCGTCGGCAGGCTCTCTTGGCGGCGTGGCGCGCAAGACGCGCGAAACCATAGTGCTATGTGAAGCCGCCGGATACGACAACATATTTGTGGAAACCGTAGGCGTGGGCCAGAGCGAGACCGCCGTGCACTCGATGGTGGACTTCTTCTTGCTTATCCAGATTGCCGGTGCCGGCGATGAGCTGCAGGGCATCAAGCGCGGCATAATGGAGATGGCCGACGGAATAGTGATCAACAAAGCCGATGGCGACAACATAGGCCCGGCGCAGCTGGCACAGGCGCAGTATCGCTCGGCGCTGCATCTGTTTCCGCCGACAGCTTCCGGCTGGCAGCCCGAGGTGCTCACCTATTCGGGTTATTATGAGTTGGGCATAGGGGAAGTGTGGGACATGATCGACCGGTACTTCGCCTTTGTGGATGCCAACGGATACTTCCACCGCCGCCGCAGCGAGCAGGCCCGCTACTGGATGTACGAGACCATCGACGAGCAGTTGCGCAACAACTTCTACAACAATCCCGAGATATCCGCGGCTCTCGGCGCCGCCGAAGCCGATGTGCTGGCCAACCGCCGCTCGAGTTTCGCCGCGGCAACCGACGTGCTCGCCCGCTACTGGAAATTGCGTCAGTGAGCACCAATATATTACAGATACTGAATATGAATATGAGAATATCTTCCACGATAATGCGGCTGGTGGCATGCCTGGCGATAATGGCCGCATCCTTCGCAGCCCAGGCCCGAACACCCGGAAGCAATGTGGGTGTGACTTTCGACCGCACCGAAGCCGACTTCGGCACAGTGACCGCGGCCGCCGGCACGGTACACATGAAGTTTACCATGACCAACAACGGCAGCGGAGCCGTGGCCATACTTTCGGCGCGGGCTTCCTGCGGATGTACCGAACCGTCGTTTCCCCGCAAGCCGGTGGCGCCTGGCGAGGAGGCTGTGGTGAACGTGGGTTTCAACACCACCGGCCAGCGTGGCGAAATCGACAAGGAAGTGACCCTGCGCCTGCGGGCCGCGAACGGCCGCTCCGAGAAAGTTCAGCTCCGGATAAGAGGGGTTGTTGTGCCGGAATAGACATGGAAACCGTATAAAAACCAGCGTAGCGACTACCTCACGGTGTCGCTACGCTGGATAATAAACCAATCATTATCACATTTCTTGCAATGGAAAAAGTA
>DKUJ01000033.1:0-10494 GCA_002490635.1 Porphyromonadaceae bacterium UBA7207 | reverse complement strand
CAATGGAAAAAGTAATCTTGCTATGTACTATTAGAACACGGTTCGGATGCAATGGTTCACCGACAGGAAGAAATTTTGCGGCAGATTTTGTAAGAAAAAGCGCAAGGTGCAGATATACAGTGCGATGATTGGTCGAGCTGTTATTTTATTTAACATTTATTATTCCCGACGGGAAAGAATGATGCCCGGCTCCGGCGTTATCTTTGCATAGGAAACAAAACAACACACATCATATGAGCCCTAAAAAAGAAACAAGCAAGAAGGCTGCCGCCAAGGCCGCCGACCCCCAGGCCGCACGACGCGACGCCCTGGCCCAGGCCATGGGACAGATCGAGAAAGCATTCGGACGTGGTGCCATAATGAAACTCGGCGATGAAGTGGTCGACGACGTGGAAGTGATTCCAACCGGCTCCATCGCTCTGAACCACGCGCTCGGAGTGGGTGGCTATCCCCGTGGACGAATCATCGAAATCTACGGTCCCGAATCCAGCGGCAAGACAACTCTTGCCATCCATGCCATAGCGGAGGCACAGAAAGCCGGTGGCATAGCTGCCATTATCGACGCCGAGCATGCCTTCGACCGCTTTTATGCCCAAAGCCTCGGTGTGGACATAAACAATCTGCTCATATCCCAGCCCGACAACGGAGAGCAGGCGCTCGAGATTGCCGAACAGCTTATCCGTTCCTCTGCAATCGACATTCTGGTGGTCGACTCCGTGGCTGCGCTTACTCCCAAGAGCGAAATCGAAGGCGAGATGGGCGACCGCAACATGGGCCTGCAGGCACGCCTTATGTCGCAGGCCATGCGCAAGCTCACGGGCGCGATATCGCGAACAAACACCACATGTATATTCATCAACCAGCTGCGCGAGAAAATAGGCTCTATGTTCGGTCCGATGGAGACCACAACCGGTGGCAACGCACTTAAATTCTATGCCTCGGTGCGAATCGACATCCGCAGCCGCACAATGATCAAGGACGGCGATGACGTTCTGGGACGCCGCACCTATGTGAAGGTGACAAAGAACAAGGTGGCACCTCCCTTCAAGCGCGCCGAGTTCGACATCATGTTCGGCGAAGGCATCTCGCAGAGCGGCGAGATAATCGACCTTGGCGTGGCCTATGATATCATAAAGAAGTCCGGCTCATGGTTCAGCTACGAAGGCACCAAGCTCGGCCAGGGACGCGATGCCGCCAAGGCCACCATTGCCGACAATCCCGAACTCGCCGCGGAAATCGGCGCCAAGATTGCCACCGCACTGCGTGGCGACAGCTCCGCCGGACAGCCTGCGCCGAAAGTGGCCGACGATGCCGCTCCCGCAGCCGGCGTCGATATGGCCGCCGACGAGTTCGACGACGATCTGCCAGACGATTTCTCCATCGAGGAAGACCTTTGATTCCACCGGCCGGTGCCGGAGGCAATCTGTTTGCGAGGCTGTGCCGTAAAATTTACGGCACGGCCTCGCAGGTTATTGCAGCCGGCGGTTTGTCAGTGGGCGTCGAGCCAGTTTGTGGCGATGCCTGACGAAACTTCCATCGGCACTTTGCCGTGGTAGGCATTCTCCATTGTTGTGATCACCATTTCCTGAAGTTCGGCGCTTTCTTCTGGCACGACATTGAAGATGAGTTCGTCGTGAATCTGGAGAATCATCCGCGAACGCATGTTGCGACGGCGTATCTCGTTGTGGATGCGCACCATGGCCAGTTTGATGATGTCGGCGGCCGAACCTTGCAGAGGGGCGTTTATGGCATTGCGCTCGGCATAGGAGCGTACGGTGTTGCTGCGCGAGTTGATGTCGGGCAGATAGCGTCGGCGTCCCATCACGGTTGTCACGAAGCCGTCGGTGCGTGCGCGGGCTATGGCCTCCTCCATATATCGTGCAACACCTGGATAGGTGGCCATATAGCCTTCGATGAGTTCTTTCGCTTCGCTTCGTGGAATGCTGAGCCGTTCGGAAAGTCCGAAAGCCGAAATGCCGTAGATGATTCCGAAATTGGCGGTCTTGGCATTGCGGCGCTGGGTGTCGGAAACCTGCTCGAGGTCGATGTGGTATATTTTGGCGGCAGTTGCGCGGTGTATGTCGGCGCCGCTGAGAAATGCGTCGACCATTGCACTGTCGCCGCTGAGGTCGGCCATCAGGCGCAGCTCGATCTGTGAGTAGTCGGCGGAAAGAAGCAGACATCCGGGTTCGGCCACAAAAGCCCTGCGGATATCGCGCCCGTCGGCAGTGCGTATGGGAATATTCTGCAGATTGGGATTTGTGCTCGACAGGCGTCCGGTGGCGGTAACGGTCTGGCGGTAGGTGGTGTGCAGCCTGCCGGTGGAGGGGTTGATGAGTTTTGGAAGAGCCTCCACATAGGTTGTGAGCAGCTTGCGCAGTCCTCGGATGTCGAGAATCAGCCGCACCAGCGGCACGGTGGATGCGTATTTTTCCAGAACATCCTCGGCGGTGCTCCAGGCCCCCCCCTTTGTCTTGCGGGCTTTGGGGTCGATAGCCATCTCGCCGAACAGAATCTGACCCACCTGCGAAGGCGACGATATGTTGAACGGGCGTCCGGCCATGGCGTATGCCTCCTCCTCGAGCGCCTCAAGACGCTTGCGCAGCTGGCCGGCAAGAGCGGCGAGCTCGGAGGGATTCACTCTGGCGCCTTCCCATTCCATATCGGCCAGGACGGCGACAAGAGGCAGTTCGATGTCCTCGAGAAGTCTCAGCTGTCCTTTTTCGGCTGCCTCGCCGGTGAGCGGCGCTTTGAGACGCAGCAGCGCACGCGCTCTCTGGCAGGCTACGGGTGCGGCATCGGCCGCAGCTGTTGCGGCGCGCCTGGCTGCGGGGATGTCGTAGAGGCTCATACGGAGGCCAAGGTACTGCATGGCCAGTTCCTCGAGGTCGTGGCGCGCTTCGGGGGAGCATACATAATGTGCCACGGAGGTGTCGAACCAGCGGGCGCCGCTGAATTCCACGCCCAGACGGCGCAGCACAATGATGTCGCGCTTTATGTCGTCGCTAACCACAGTCGTGCGCTTGTCGGCGAGCAATTCCTTCAACAAGGCTATGCCATCGGCCTGCAACGGGCCTTCCAGTGCCACGTATGCCGCAACGGGTGCCGGAGTGTCGAACAGATTTCCGGCATTATCCGGTTCGAAAGCCAGCGCTACGCCGATTGCCCGTGCCGTCATTGCCTCCTGGCCGTCGGCAATCAGCGCCATGGCTATGGTCTCGCGGTTGCGGACGGAGTCGGCGAACTCTGCTATGGCAGCGGCGCTGTCGAGTATCGTGGGTGGTATGTCTTCGGCTACGGCGTTGTCAATGGTGTGTATGGAGCCGTTTTTGTCGTCGGCAAGGTCGAATAGCGATTTTTCCGTGCCAGCTATCGCAGGCTTCGCCTCGGGAGTCTCCTGCTCCAGGCGTGCTATAAGGTTGCGGAATTCCAGCTCGTTGTATATGGCTTTGAGCGCGCCGATGTCGGGATGCTGCCGGTGAAGATTTTCCGGGTCGACACCCACGGGAACGTAGGTACAGATGGTTACAAGCTCCTTGGAAAGCCGTATCTGGTCGGCGTTTGTTTCTATTTTCGACTTGAGCGCACCTTTCAGTTCCGCGGTATTGGCCAGAAGGTTCTCCACGGAGCCGAACTGCGCGATGAGTTTCGCCGCTGTTTTCTCTCCTACGCCCGGACAGCCCGGCACATTGTCGGAAGCATCGCCTTCGAGAGCCAGCAGGTCGATTACCTGGCGCGGGTCGGAAATGCCGTACCGCTCGCACACCTGCTGCGGACCGCGCACCTCGAATCCCTGTCCTTTTATAGCAGGGCGATACTGGAACACGTCCTCGCCGACGAGTTGGCCATAGTCCTTGTCGGGTGTCATCATGTAGGTGGTGAAACCCTCGGCGGTGGCCCGGCGGGCCAGAGTGCCGATAACGTCGTCGGCTTCGTATCCCGGCACCTCCACCACGGGAATCCGGTAGGCTTCCAGAATACGCTTTATGTATGGGATGGCCAGTGTTATGTCCTCAGGCTGTTTGTCGCGGCCGGCCTTGTATTCGGGATATCTGTCGTGGCGGAATGTGCGGCCGTGTCCGGGGTCGAAGCACACGGCCATGTACCCCGGGTTTTCCTTTCGCAGAACGTCGTCGAGAGTGTTCACGAAGCCGAATATGGCCGAAGTGTTCAGTCCTGTGGATGTTGTTCTGGGCGACCGCATCATGGCGTAGTATGCGCGGTAGATCAGTGCGTATGCGTCGAGGAGGAAGAGTTTTCGTTCGTCGGCCATGTTCAGAGGGTGTCGAGGTTGATTATCTGTCGGAGTATTTCTGTCGCCGCGCTTACCGACGGCACTTTTGCGAACACAAAGCTGCGGCGTCCGTTGCGGTCGCGGATCTGCACACGCGCGGCGTTGTCCTGGAGGTAGTGCAGCAGGCGCCCGAACATTGGGCTCTGGTAGTAGGCCTTGTTGTCGTCGCCCACAAAGAATGTGAACATCTGCCCCTGTTTGAGCACCACCTTCTCTATGCCCAGGCGTCGTGCCAGGCGTCGCAGACGCGGCACGCGCAGCAGCTCGCTGGCGGTCGGGGGGATACGGCCGAAGCGGTCGCGAAGGCGCTCCTCGAATTCCTTCAGCTCGCTGTCGCGCTCGATTTTGTCCAGCTCCTTGTACAGGGCGATACGTTCGCCTGGCTGGGCCACATAGTCGGCGGGCAGCAGCAGCTCCAGGTCGGTCTCGATGGCGCAGTCGGCCACGAATTCGCCGGGGTCGCCTTCCTCGGCGCCGCTTTGGGCGGCATCGGCGGCGGCAAGTTCGGGGAATTCTTCGGTGCGCAGTTCGGTGACAGCTTCCTTGAGGATTTTCTGGTATGTCTCATAGCCGAGGTCGGCTATGAATCCGCTCTGTTCGGCGCCAAGGAGGTTGCCGGCACCGCGGATGTCGAGGTCCTGCATGGCGATGTGTATGCCCGAACCCAGGTCGGAGAAACTTTCTATAGCCTGCAGGCGCCTTCGGGCGTCGGGAGTAAGCGGATATCCCGGCGGGATGGTGAGATAGCAGAATGCCTTGCGTGCGCTACGGCCCACGCGGCCTCGCAGCTGGTGCAGTTCGCTGAGGCCGAAGTTGTGGGCGTTGTTGATTATTATGGTGTTGACATTGGGTATGTCGATGCCGCTTTCGACAATGGTGGTCGCAAGCAGGATATCGTAGTCGTGGGCCACGAAATCGGCTATGGATTTCTCGAGTTTCTCCGGTGGCATCTGCCCGTGTGCCACCACTGTGCGGGCATCGGGAACAAGCCTGCGGATCATGGCCTCGAGGTCGTAGAGCCCTTCGATGCGCGGGTTGATGAAGAACACCTGGCCTCCGCGGGCTATCTCGAAGTTCAGGGCCTCGGCCACAAGCTCGTCGGACAGTACGTCGACACTGGTAATAATCGGGTAGCGGTTGGGCGGAGGAGTGGCTATGGTGGAGAGGTCGCGGGCTCCCATGAGCGAGAACTGGAGAGTGCGCGGGATGGGCGTGGCTGTCATCGTAAGGGTGTCGACGTTGGTTTTCAGCTGCTTGAGCTTTTCTTTCACGGCAACGCCGAATTTCTGTTCCTCGTCCACGATAAGCAGCCCCAGGTCCTTGAACTTTACGGTTTTGCCTATGAGCTTGTGGGTGCCTATTATTATGTCGATTTTGCCGGCTTCGAGGTCGGCGACGATGGCTTTGGTGTCCTTGGGGCTGCGTGCGCGCGAAAGATACTCCACACGCACCGGAAAGTCGGCCAGGCGTTTCCTGAATGTGTTGTAGTGCTGGCAAGCCAGCACGGTTGTAGGCACCAGCACGGCCACCTGCTTGCTGTCGGCGGCGGCCTTGAAGGCGGCGCGGATGGCGATTTCCGTTTTGCCGAATCCCACATCGCCGCAGACGAGGCGGTCCATCGGCCTTTCGCTTTCCATGTCGGCTTTTACGGCGGCGGTTGCTGAGAGCTGGTCGGGAGTGTCCTCGTAGATGAACGATGCTTCCAGCTCGTGCTGCATGTAGCCGTCGGGTGAAAAGGCGTGGCCTTTTTCGGTGCGCCGGGCGGCGTACAGCTTTATGAGGTCGCGGGCGATGTCCTTGAGGCGCGTCTTGGTGCGCTCTTTCATTCTGGACCATGCTCCGGAGCCCAGGCGGTATATTTTCGGAGGCACGCCTTCCTTGCCTCTGTATTTGGAGAGCTTGTGCAGGTTGTGGATGGAGACCAGCAGGATGTCGTCGCTTGCATAGACGAGCTTCACCATCTCGCACATCTTACCGTTGTTCTGGGTGCGCAGCAGGCCGCCGAAAGTTCCCACACCGTGGTCGGCGTGTACGATGTAGTCGCCCACCTCGATCTGTCCGAGTTCGCGCAGGCTCAGTGCAAGCTTGCCGGAGCGTGCCCGGTCGCTTCGCAGGGTGTATTTGTGGAAACGGTCGAAAATCTGGTGGTCGGTGAACACGCATGTCTTTGCCTGGTGGTCCACAAAGCCCTCGTGGAGGGTGCCGTCTACGGCGGTGAAGGTTATGTTGTCGCCGCGGTCGGCGAAAATCTCGCGCAGGCGGTCGAACTGGCGTTCGTTTTCCGAGAGGATGCACACCTTGTATCCATCGGCGATGAATCTGGTGAAACTGTCGGCGATAAGGTCGAAGTTCTTGTGGTATATGCCCTGCGGACTCATGCCCATGTCGGCCGCGGGAGCGCCGCCTCTGCTTTTGCCTTCGGCCGCTGCGGCGGTGAAAGTGAGCTGGCGCAGCCCTTCGAATGCATCGGCGAAATCGTCAGGGGCTACCGCCACATCGAGGGCGTCGGCATTGCCTTCGCCGGCCATGAGTGTGAAGCCGGAAATCTTTGTCTCGGCCACGCGTTTCACAGTGGCCAGCAGGTGCGAGGCGTCGCGCACGGCCACGAGCGTGTCGGCGGGGAGTATCTGCGGAAGGGATATGTTGTCGCCGGAGGCGCTCACGTTGGCGGTTATTTCCACACGCGAGTGGCTGTGTTCGGAAAGTTGTGTCTCGACGTTGAACGAGCGTATGCTGTCGATCTCGTCGCCGAAGAAATCCACGCGCACGGGAAGTTCGGCGGAGAAGCCGTAGATGTCCAGAATGGAACCGCGCACGGCATAGTGGCCCGGTTCGTACACATAGTCGGTGCGTGTGAATCCGTGATCCTTTAGCCATGCGCGTACCTCGGCCATGTCGGCGGTGCTGCCGGAAATGAGAGTTAGAGTCGATTCGGCGAGGGTCTCGTGCGAGGCCACACGCTCGGCCAGCGCTTCGGGATATGTTACCAGAAAACGCAGCCGGCCGCTCTGCAGCCGCGCCAGGCTTTCGATGCGGAGAATCTGTGCCGGAGAATCGGGCTGGCCGTATTTTATGTCGCGTTTGAAGCCCGAGGGCATGATTGCCACTTCCTCTTCCGGAAACAGGCGGCAGAGATCGAAGAAGAGGTACCCGGCGTCGTCGGCATCGTCGCCGACCACCACTACGGTGTTTTTCTGCTGCGGTAGCGCTGCGAGCATCACTGCCGCCGAGGAGCCGGCGAGTCCGGCCATGGTGGCGCGGTGGCTGCCGGCCAGGCGTGCGATGGCTTTTCGGCGCGCCGGAGTCTGTAGTCCGGCGCAGAGTTCGGCTATGGTCATGGACGGAGTATGCTGCGGTAGCGGTCGCCGTCGTTGATTATTTCGCCGGCGAGTATCACGGTGCTGTCGCCGGACAGTGTGCGGCGCACGTTGTCGCCTTCGGAGAAGTAGCGTTTGCCGAGTTCGGCTTCCAGAATTTCAGTTATTTCCTCTGTGTTTATGTCGAGGTCGTGCTCCAGGTCGTGGTGCAGCAGGGCGCCAAGGGCATCGAAGGCGGCGGCCACGCTGTCGTTCATGTAGCCTTCGCTTTCGGCGGCTTTGCGGAAGATTGCCAGATTCTTCTCGAAATAGCGGTCGTAGTTGAATCGCGACGGGTCGATGAAGGCTTTGAACTGCGCGACCACAGCGCTGTCGGCCAGTACGGCGTCGACCGGAGGAGTGGTCGGGTTGGCGGCATAGTGGCGGTTTGCGAAGTCAAAGGCCCACCAGTCGGACAGTATATTGTAGAGCAGGCGGTTGGTGGTCTTCTCCTCTATGGCGATGTCGGGGGTGATGCCGCCACCGTCGCGTACGGTTCGTCCTGCGGCGGTGCTGTATGCCGTGGTGAGGCTGTCGGGGGTGCGTTTGGGGCTGCCGTCGTCGTTGCGTTCGCTGTAGTTGAGAGCCTGGATGAGGCGTCCCGAAGGAATGTAGTAGCGGGCGGTGGTGAGTTTCATGATGTCGCCGTAGGGCAGGGGGCGCGTGCTCTGCACAAGGCCTTTGCCGTAGGTGCGCGAGCCAACGACCACACCGCGGTCGAGATCCTGCATTGCGCCGGCGAGGATTTCTGAAGACGAGGCTGTCTGGCCGTTGACAAGGAGCACAAGAGGCAGCTCCGGGGCGATGGGGTTCACGGTTGTCTTGTAGATGCGTTCCTCGGCTTCCCGTCCGCGGGTGCGCAGAATTTCCGTTCCGCGTGGCACGAACAGCGATGCTATCTGCACGGCATCCTCGAGCAGGCCGCCGCCGTTGTTGCGCATGTCGATTATCAGCCCTTTGAGTCCGGGGTGGGCGAGCAGTTTTGTCAAGGCGCTCTTTACATCGCGGGCTGCGCTTTCGCTGAAGGTTGTAAGGCAGATGTAGCCGGTGCTGTCGGGGAGCATGCCGTAGTAGGGCACGGGTTCGGTGACAATCGCCCGGCGAGTGATTTCAAAAGTGAGCAGTGAATCGGGGCCTATCCAGGGGCGTGCAACGTCGATGCGCACATTGGTGCCCGCCTGTCCGCGCAGACGCTTCGACACATCGCCGATATCGGTGGTGGGGCGCACTGTATCGCCGTCGACGGCCACAATCACGTCGCCGCGGCGCAGGCCGCCGGTGCGCGCCGGAGAGTTCCAGTAGGGGTCCGCTATAATCACGTTGTCGCCACGCTTGGATATTATCGAGCCGATGCCGGCATAGGAGCCTGCCGAGAGTGCCAGAATCTCGTCCTGGTTTCCCGAAGGATAGTACTCGGTGTAGGGGTCGAGCTGGTACAGCATCATGCCGATTGCGTTGTCCATGAGTTCTTCGGCGTCGATTGTGTCCACATAGCCGGTCTGCAGCTCGCGTACCACTGAGTTGAAGGTGTTGAGCTTGCGGAAGAACGTGTCCTTGGAATCGGAATTGCCGGCACGCATGCCGGCGAAAGCCGACGCTGCAAGCAGTGCGGCCAGGATTATTGCGGTTTTCTTCATCTATTGCATAACATCGCCGCGTGTGCGGCGGTTCAGTTCAAAAATTATAGCCCAGGCTTATGGTAACGTTGTTGAAACGGCCTTTTATCGCCGAACCCTGCACCATGTCGGTGATGCCGGCGGCGCCGCTGATTTCCGCGGTCCAGTTACCGTAGTCCACGCCGGCGCCGAATTCCCAGCCTACGTTCACGCGGTTGAAGGTGCCGTCGCTGCCGTAGGCGTTCTCGCTGGCGCTTTCATTACCGACTTCCAGCCGGGAACGTCCTATGAGGCCGACTTCGAGCTGCGGGCCGGTGAACGCTCTTACGCTCACCTTCTCGAAGTCGAACCGGTAGCCCAGGCGGAAAGGCACACGCACGCCGAAGCGGCGCAAAGAGCCGTGGCCGGTGTCCGGTGCTGAAGATTCATCGCTGATTGTGATGTCGTAACCCATGCTGTTGTAGAACAGAAGCAGTCCGGGCTCGAAATACATGTTTTTCCATACCGGTATGTTGTACACGGCACCTGCGGTGAATCCCGCACCCGCGTTGAGGACACCGAGTTTGATGCGGCCGAAATCGAAGTCGGTGGATGTGGCGATATCCAGTCCCAGACGCACGCCGAGGCGGGCGCCGCGATCGGGATTGTCGAAAATATCCTGTGCGGAAGCGGCAATGCAAAGGCACAGGAGCATGAGTGATGTGGCGATTCTTTTCATGATGAGATATATAGAGAGATTGGTAGACTGCGAATATAAGCAATTTATTCCGAAAAACCCGCGGTTGTTTCAAACAAGTTCGCCCAGAAGGGTTGCCGCGGTGGCGTCGACAACGCGAACCTTCACCAGCGAGCCCACACGGGCATCGCCGCGGGCGAACACCACGGCCTTGTTCTGGCTGCTGCGCCCTACCATCTGTGCGGTGCTCCGTTTGGCCACGCCCTCCACAAGTACTTCCACAATGCTGCCTATGTCGCGGCGGTTCGACTCAAGCGACAGTTCGCCCTGCAGGGCTATCATGCGGTTGAGGCGTTCTATTTTCACATCCTCTGGAACATTGTCCGGCATGGTGCGGCTGGCGAGGGTGCCGGGACGTTCGCTGTAGCGGAACATGAACGACGAATCGAACCCGACCTCGCGCATCAGGCTGAGGGTCTGCTCGAAGTCTTCCTCGGATTCGTTGTGGAAGCCGGTGAACATGTCGGTGGTTATGCCGCAGTCGGGCATGGC
>DKUJ01000047.1:8544-74680 GCA_002490635.1 Porphyromonadaceae bacterium UBA7207 | reverse complement strand
GTTTTACCGGACAGCAATAATTATGAATCCATGTCCGTCGCGGGCATTGAATACATAGTAGAGCGGTTTGTCCGCGCCACCGCTGGTGTGAGTGTATGCGAGTTCGAGAGCGTCTGCTGTCGACAGCCTGTCCAGAGAACTTGCCTGGAAAAATTCGGCGGCCAATCCTTTGGCGTCCTCGACCGATACGGTTTCTGCCTGCGCTATCGGTGCGGCACACACCAGAAGTGAAAAAATCAATCCTTTCGAGTAATGTTTAACCATGACTTTTAGAGATAGTTTTTCGCTGATGATGAATAATGAATTTATTGAATTTTGTGATTGGATTAATCTTAAGTAAGGTTCAGATTTGAATTAACAAATTTTGGTTTTTGTACCTGAATAGTTACTGGATAACGCCTCTTTTGCCGGTTTCGGTTAAAGCGCCGCAAAGTTAGTGATTTTTCTTCATCCGGCAAAAGAATGAAAATCTAATATTTATTACAACAATCTCATGCAGAGGCGACAAAACGACAGCCGCCGTAAGCCGGGGAGGCTTTTACGGCGGCTGTCGCTTTGGGTGCAGGTATGTTCCGGTGCTGTATTTACCGGATTACGGTTTTTGTGGCTATGCAGCGGCCGGAGGCGGTGATCGACACAGCTATAACCGTTGTGCCGGGCGCCGGGAGGTCTATGGCGAAGCCGGAAAGTGAGTAGTACACCGTGTCTACGACGGGGTCGGAGATTTCAATGGATCCGACACCTGAAGTCTCGCCCTTTGCAAGAGGATATATTGTGCTGAACTGGCCGTTTGTGAGGGTGAGAAGGTCGCTTCCGGCTTCTTTATCGGTTGTAAGCGCGTTGTTCTCGATGTGGAATACAGTGCCGTCGGCAAGAGTGCCGGTGAGTGGCATTGCACTGTTGAATGGTGCGGAAATGTTGTCGGTGATGTCGCGGATGCTCTGTCCGGCAGGGAAGGTGAGGAAGGTGGCCGCGGCAGCCCGCACTTCGGGTCGGGCGGCAAGTTTTTTCGGCATGGGATAATAGCCGTTCTCGAAGGAGAAGTGTTCTGCCAGTTCTTCGATTGTATTGCCGGATGTGAGTTCGGAGGTGTCGAGGCCTATGAACGGGTCGGCCGGCAGGTTGTCGGGATTCAGGCTGCCGACGGCCGCGGACTGGGCGTTGAGCTGCAGGTCGCAGTAGTTTGCCCTAACCGGTCCTTGTGGCGAGGCCGGCGCGTGGAACTGCTGTCCGAGTAGTGCTCCGTTGTTAAGAGCCTCGTTGGCGCCGGTTATGTAAAGCTGGCTTGCACTGAAGTTGCATTCCATGGCCGCATATTTCCCTAAGTTCGAACTTTGGCCTGCCAGGCCGCCCATCACTTCCACTTTGGGGCACTCGGCGGCAGGTTCCACTATAATGGGACCGTAGGAGGCGCAACCTTCGACGGTTCCGTTGTTCACGCCGGTGATTCCGCCTACGCGCGACAGGGCCTGGCTTGGTTTTATGTAGTCGGAGAAGTGGTGGAGTTTTATTGTTCCGGTGTTCGCGCAGCCTGTTATTCTGGAGTCGGCATGTCCGGCCCAGCCTGCGATGCCTCCCACATAGTCCCAGTTGGATTCAATGAGACCGGAGAACGTGCAGTCCTTGATGGTGAGGGGGTACATGCCAGGAGCCGTTGCGGAGTAGCCGAAAATGCCACCGGTATATCGCGAGTAGGCTTTTATGTGGGCTGCCACATGGCAGCTCTCTATGAGAACGGGGCCGCCGGCCAACGAGCCGGTTATACCGCCAATCTGCCCGCTGGCATCCATGAACGATCCGGAATCGATAGTGAGGTTTCTCACGACCGCACCGGCTCCCAGTGATCCGAACAGACCCGCCGACTGAAAGGAACCGCCTGCCCATGTCGTTGCATTGCCTGCGGCATCGAAGCATACTGTTCGCAGGTTGAGGTTGCGGAGCGAGTGGCCGCATCCGTCGAAAATGCCGTCGAAATGCCAGAAATACTGTGTCGATGAATTGAATGCAGGGTCGCTGCCTGCGGCTATGCCGCGGAATGAGGCATCATTCTGCATGTCGATGTCGGCAGTGAGCGCGAAGTATGTGTTGGCGAAATGTGCGCGTGGCACTATGGTGAGCTGTGCGAAGTGTTCAAGGTCGTTTTTATTCTTGATTTGGTATGGCGAAGCTTCGGTGCCGTTGCCCTCAAGCGCTATTTTATACGTGGTGAGGCATAGTCTGCGGGTGTAGTCGCCGTTGGTCAGCGATATCCATGCGCTGCCCATTCCCTTGTCGGGGCTGGCTGAGATTGTGTTTCCGTTCACGGAGAACAGATCGCTGGTTTCGTCGAGCGAGGCCGATATTCCGGGCATTGTACCGCTGATGGTGGCCTGGCCTGAAAAGTGGGCTGCGGTCTGCCCCTGCGGCAGCTGGATATATGTGGAGGCGGCAGCGGACAGTTCGGACGCCAGGGCTTTGACAACAGGGTAGTACCCCGCGCTGAGTTGCCAGGCGGCACCCAGACCTTCCAAGGCGTTGCCTGATGTGAGTTCGGCGGTAGCAACAGCTACGATACCATCGGATTCTGGCAGCAGGTCGGCGGTGGCCATGAATGGCGAATCGAGAAGCTGCCCGTCGTAATAGCAGTTGGAGAAAGCAGTCATCATGCTTTTGTCATCATTCGATGTGGCGCCTAACACAGGCCCGCATTGATAGCTGGCATGCCCGAGGATGGTGCCGGTGTTCACGCACGACTTTATCTCGCCCTTGCCCGAATTCAAGGTCATATAGCCGGCGATGCCTCCGGCACGTTCCTTGTCGGCCAGTATCAGTCCTGCGTTGAGGCAGTCGGAGATTGTGGTTGCCTGTGCTGAACCTATTATGCCACCGGCTTCGGTCTGGGTATAGCTTCTGGCTTCGGGGTCGGAGCTTGTGGATGAGATGTTCCCGATGTTGGCACATTCGGATACGGTGCCCCATGTGGATTTTCCGGCAATGCCTCCCGCCTGTTTTGCGTATGTTGTTATCGCACCTGCGTTCAGGCATTTCTCTATTGATGCTGAAACATCGGATTTGGTGCCTGTGAGAGCGCCGGCAATGCCGCCGGCGACCTGGTCGTAGCAAACGATTGTGCCGTAGTTGCTGCAGTTCTCGATTCTTGCGTCGTTGGAAACCTCTCCGGCTATTCCGCCGACGAAGGTAAGAGCCTCGAAACGGCAGGATTCGTCAATGATAACATTCCGTACCACGGCTTCCACACCCATGAGGTTTCCGAACAGTCCCACCCATTTGCGGCTTTGGCCTGCTCCCCATTTCTTGATGGGATTGCCGTCGGCGTCGAAGGCAACGCTTTTTATTTCAAGATTTTTGATTCTGTGGCCTTTGCCGTCGAACACGCCGGCGAAGTAGTAGTTGTTGGAAGAGGCCTGGGAATATGGAGCCGAGGCTATGCCTATGAAGTCGGTCACTCCGGCCATGTCGATGTCGTCGGTGAGAATGAAGTGTACACCGTCGTAATGTCCGGTTGTTCCGGCAGTTGTACCTGCGCATGCGAGCGCGAGTTCCTGAAGCTCGGCAGCGTTGCCGATTCTGTAGGGATCCGCTTCCGAGCCTGTGCCCTGAAGAGAGAGTGCCGGGTCTGCGGCATTGAGCGTTGTGGCGACGAACGACAGCAGCAGTACGCTTAGAAATTTTTTCATTTGTAGGATTGTAGGGTTAGTAATGTAATACAAAAATATGGAATTATACAATTTCTACAAATAGAATACAAATATAATCTTTTGAAGTGGTGGCTGGTCGGACATTTGACGCAAAATAAAAACACCGCCTTCGTGATACGAAGGCGGTGCCGTGTGCGCAAGAGGGGACTCGAACCCCTACGTCCGAAGACATTAGATCCTAAGTCTAACGCGGCTACCAATTACGCCACATGCGCATTTGCGGATGCAAAGTTAGCTAAAAATCCCGCATGTGCAAAATATAATGCAACCTGTTATGCCTAGTGTATCGGACGAGTTGCTGTCGGATTACCACATGGGGGTGAAGCCGGGGGACTTTTCGAGTCGGTCGTTGACGCATCCCGTGAGAGCTGAGTGCGAGGATGTGTCAAGCTTCAGTATGGAAGCTCCGGGATTGAAACGCAGGCGGCTCATATCAATCCACATCATTCCGGTAGAGTCGGCGAAGTGCATGTAGTATTTCCTTCCTGTGATATCGCTGATGGATGTCCATTGTGTGGAGGAGATGTTGGGCTCGCCCTGCACGCTGTATCCGAACGGCACGCTGACAGTACCCATGATGCTTCTCAAGGACCCTAATGCGGCTTCATGCGACTGATTCTTAGGCACATGATTTATGAAATATGATGCACGTACAAATCGGTCGGGACTGCTTGCCGTGCCTGGCAGAGTGTGCGAGCCGCCTTTGGCTTTCCAATAGTTCTCGATGGCCTCCATGTCGGGTAGCTGCGGGTCGTTTGTGAGGACTGTCAGATCACGGCTCTGATATGTCTTCAGAACACCATGGTCGTACTCCATCACCATCGTGTTTCCTCCGGCGTCGGTAAGCGCCCAGTGGAGCAGGCTGACTGTTCCTCCGTCGAATGCTTCTCCGGAAATGGCGAAAGCATTGGTATCGAGCCATTGCGACACTTCATCCACTGTGGTGAAATTATCCAGGAAGAAACTGCACATCATCGCCAGGCTGACAACGGGTACGTTCTCGCCTTCCACGGGGTTGCGGTATTCACTCATTTTACAGAACAGACCGTTCATTGCCAGGCCGTGTTCGTTTATTCCTTCGGTAACGCCTCCGTCGTATCCCACAGCCAGAACGGAGCCATATTTGGATGTCCATTCCAGGCGGGGACCTGAAGGCATGCTGGTCTTGGCGATTCCGCCGGGGTAGACATATAGATTTGTGGGTATGGGGGTCCGCCAGTCGAGGGTTCGTCCGACCAGAATTGTACTGTTATTTTCGCCAAGATATACAACGCGGGAACATGGATATGCAGCCACGGCAGCGATAGACGCGGCGACAGTTAATGCGATTGTCCGGAATACTTTCATGTGTGAATATTATTTTTGATATTCAAACACAAAATGTCGCCGTAATGTTCTGAGTCGCTCTGGATTCAAGGCTTGACAACGACGAAACGCACAGGCTCCGATGCGCTGAGTTCGTTCTGGTGGCGCTGCAGGAGTATGGCTTTATATAGTCCGTCGTCCACGATATTTCCAAGATTGTCGGTAAGATTCCAGCAGAAGTCGGTTTCCGGATTCTCGATTGTCGCTACGGTTTCGCCGGAAGCATTGCTGATGATAAGTTTGAGATATGCGTCAGAGTTTGTGGAAGCTATTCTGAAATTTGCCGAGTGGCGGGACGCCCCTTGGCCATCGTATATCAGCTCCGGAGATTTGCAGGCATTCCGGACTTCGAATTCGGTCGCAGCTGAGGCTGTGGCTCCAATCGGGTCGGTGATATCAAGCGATACTGTGTGGTAGCCACCGCCAAGCTCTGTAAGCGCTACGCTGAGATGGAGATTGCCTTCGCTGTCGAAACTGGTGTTTATCGACGGAGAGAGATTTGTCGACCCGTCGAGGCGGCAACGGATGGAAGTGCTTTCCAAAGATGAGATTCCCGGCAGACCAGCCGCGGTAGGCACTATTGTAGCATACAATGTGGCATTCCGGCCCACGATATCACCGGGGATAAAGTCCGGATTGTTAATATATAATTCCGATATTTCGGGTGCGGACTCCGGAGAGGTTTCATTGTCGGAGTATTTCATCGACACAGAACATAATCCGGTGGCGATGAAACCCTGTGCCGAGCGTAAGGCGAATGCCAGGCGTGGCGATTGTCCGATATTGGCCAAAGATGGTGCAGTCATGGTTGTCGAGATTCTGCCATTTTCAGCTATTACAGGATATTGGGCTAAAAGACGAGTTTCTTCGGTTATGTATTTAGGTTTGGTCTGGGCATTGGCAGCCTCTATCTGCCTTGGCTGATCGAATAAGCTCAAGGTGCCGCAGCCCGAGAACCCGGTAGGATTGCCTTGACCATCGACAATAATGGCATTAATCGTCGCGGACATTCCGGAAGTGAGTTCCAGCGTGGTGTCTGAGGGAATAACAGTGGCCGAAGGTATTGGCAGGGGAAGCGCCGGGTCGCCGCAATAATTATAACACATCACATTGGATGCCACACCGCTTCCTTTGCGTTCGTTGGCAATCACTGCGTTGCGTGCGCGGTAGAACAGGTCGGCGAAGCTGTCGCCATATGTAGCCGAAGCCAGGGCCTGGCTCATGGCATGGTTAAGCTTCCGGTTATAGTCGAGATATACTGCACGGCCGGCGGCTATACATCCCATAAAGCCGCCGTCGGGCTTCAGAACCATTTGTTCGGCTATGCTTCCATGATTCAGATCGAAAGTGAATGTCTCGCAAGTGGCGAGCATGGCGAAGGGATACACTTTGTTTTTGAGTTCCGCCAGATGCTGCTGGTTCATGATCTGATGCTGAGCCAGAGTGTTAGGCCCTCCATGTCCGGTGTACCATAGCCCGAGTATGCCGTCATTGATGTGCCGCATCACAAGGCGTGCGCCATCGGCATTCTGTGTGGCAGACGCGAATTGTGGATACACGAGATTGTCGACTGAGGCCACAAGCATGTCGGGCCGTCCGTCGCGCAGGAACGCTATGCTTTGCTGGCTGTGGTCGAAATGGGCGTCCCGGTCGCCGTCGTCGCTTGTGTACAGCATACGCATTGCGGCAGCCGGCGGCATGGGATCGGTAAAATAAGATTCGATTTTTGCATTGACCATCCGTGCCTGCCCTGCATCCCTTACCGGCAGACGGCCTACTGTTATCGCGGTGGGCTGAATGGTCACTTCGGCATGCCGGTAATCGTCGGCAAGCATCGCGAAATAAGCATCGCCGCAATAGCAGGTGCTGTTGGAGGAGGCATCGGTCTCCAGCTCGGCCTGGAATGTAGCCATGGCATCTGTTGCGGGGCGGCTGATGAAGCGGTTGTCGGCGACTGAGACACCATAGAAAAGCAGATACCGGAATTTCCCGGAGGTGTCGCGGTCGTGAAGCATTTTTACAAAACGCCGGATTGCCTGGGGGCAATGCGAGCCGTTGCCGAATTCGTTGTAGATATTCCTGTGGTTTACCACAAGCACATCCATACCTTGATGCCTGCGGTGGATGTCGGCCAGCTGGTTTGCCTGCTCAGCAAGGTCCGTGGTAGTAACAATCAGAATATCGGGCGGCGTGAGCGAATGCAGGTTCTGTGGTTCCACGATTTCTTCAAACCGTGGCTGTGGAAAGTATCCAGTGTTTCGGAATGCCAGTATGCGTCGTTGGCGTTCGGTTCCAAGGCTTGCCTGAATCGAGACTGCTGTATTTCCGTTTTCTGTTTCAGCGGTCTGAAAGCTGCGTATCCTGCTTATATCGGTCACATCCCAGACGCTTATGTCGCTGTCGTCTATGACGAATGTCTGTCCGGCATCAGCTCTGATTATGTCGAATGTGCGCCAGTTATCGTTTCCGAGCCTATTTTTGCGGTTATAGATGGCAGCGACCCTGTCGACGGCGAAATAACCATCGTAATCAGCAGGATATGCTATGCTTACCTCAAGCGGAGAGCCGGGGTTCCATCCACTCTCGAAATTAACGTGGTCGGTCACGCTGCGATATAAGCGGGAGCCACTTAATGGGGGACATATCAGAGGATAATGTTCGCCTTTCTGCCATGGATGCGAAAGTGTGATTTCCGGATACCATGCCTCTGATTCCTTATCACGGAATCCACAGTAAACATAATTCACAGCGCCTGAGACGGAGCCATTTGCCGAGGGTGAAATGTCCGTGATGGCGAAAGTGAATGTTTCGGTCTGTCCCGGAGACAGCTGCGGGCCATGGGCGATAGCTCCTCCATATGTCGGAATCTGCACTTCCCGCTCTATAAGTTCGACCGCTGTATTACTTGTGATTGTATTCTGCAACTTCCAGTCGCTGCCAAGGCTCAGAGTCTCGAGAGGTGCATCCTGGCCACATTCCCCGATGAAGTAATAGGCACCGGTATCGTAGTGGTTGCGTGTGACAGAAATAGACGTTGGCGACAACGGGACAGCGCGTACATCGGCTTCTCCGTAGAACAGAAGCCGGTCCTGCTGCCTGGCAACAGCTGTCGGAGCCAGGTCGTCACTATAGTTGATGGAAAAAATGTGGTCTGCCGCTGCAACAGCGCCAGACCCGAATACACCTACCTGACCTGGATTGTCGAATCCCCATTCTTCAAGCTGTCGGTAACTGATTGCGTAGACGCCCGTGGTGTCGATTCTGACTTTTACCCAATGACCGGCGGCAAGGCGGGATTCCGTTGAATAATAATCAACGGGCAGAGCCATCGCGGTCTGGTGGTGCCGGCAGACTACAGATGCAAGTATTACCAACAGTAGTATGTGTATTCGGCGGACGGGCATCTATTTATACTTGAAATCAAGGACGTTGGCACTGCCGATATTAACTACAGTGCGGGTGTTGATAACGGGCGTGGTTTTCAGAGGATTGCCGGCATCGATGATTATGTCGCCGGTTTTGAACGTGAAGTACTTCGACAAGCCCGCGACAGCGTCTACGGCATGGCCCGAGATATTTTCGAAATCATAGGTGTTCTCATATGCAAGCTCGTCGGAATGCAGCATGTTGCATGAGATATCAATTCCGATTTTTTCAGGGATGTCGCCTTTCAGCCATGCTCCCGGCGAAAACGCCCTGTCGCAAAGCGGCCAGATTGTGTCGGCCATGAAGTTGTGTCCTGAAGGAACAAGCATATGGAAAATAGTGTAAGCGTCGATATACCGTGAGGCCACTTTGCCCGGAATATGCGTTCCTAATTTACCTATCCGGAACGCCGGAGCATACAAAGCCGACGATGTATTTCCGTCGAGAAATACAGGCTCGCCATGCCGCAGGATGGCGGAATCGGCACCGGCAATCAATTCAGGCTTTGCCCCTCCGCTCAGCTCCGGAGCGTTTGAGAGAACTATGATTTTCATCGCGACGGGATATTGCCCAGTCGGTTATACATTACGGCAAGATGGGAATATATGGAAGTATTGCTCACCACAATCTCTGCAGGCGCGACTATACGCGTCGGCGTGAAGTTCCAGATGGCTGGTATTCCACAGGAGATGGCATGATTGGCCACTTCCTGGGCGCTATCGACGGGTACGGCAAGCACAGCGATGCTTATATTCATGGCTCTGGCAAGCTCCGGAAGGCAATCGGGAGCATACACCTCCACCGCATTGATTTTCGTTCCTATCCTTTCGGCATCGATGTCGATTCCAGCGACAATATTCAGTCCATACCGTTGCAGGCCTGAATCGGCGATAAGAGCGGCACCAAGACTTCCCACGCCAAGCATTACAGCATTGTGCCTCTGGGTGAAACCGAGAAATTGGCCAAGCGACTGCTCGAGATCCTCAACCGAATACCCTATGCGTGTTTTACCCTTGATGCCGAGAAAAGAGAGATCTTTTGCTATTTGTGATGGCGCCACTTTTAGTTCGTCGGCAATACGTGTTGTGGACACATATTCCACTTTCTGGCGCCGCAAGGTACTCAGATATGCCAGATACCACGGCAGGCGGCGCAAGGTAGGCTCGGGAAGAACACCTGCGCCTTGGCGGGGAATACGGCCGGATGACAGTTCTTCGTTATTCATGGATTGTCAACGCAGCCCCAGTGCTGCGAGGAATTCTACAGTTTCGTTTTTTGTGAGTATGCGCCGGTCGGAAATATGTGCGCTGAACCGGCGGGCGACATCCAGCAAATCCGGATGGGCGAAGAGCCGGCGCACATAGTGGTGGCAGCTGTCGAAGAGGGTGTCGGCCTCGTCTTTATCGAGAGAGCACATCTTCTGGCCTTCGCTGCGCACCAGATCGCGGACAATCCTTTCGGCATTGAATCCCGGCTCGAATCCGGCGGTAATCGCTTTGCGGCATTCGATGTTGCCGAGTACCATCGAAGCCATGGCTCTCAAGTCCTTCACAGACTGTGACCATAGGCTTTTGGCAGACATTCTCGGGTTGCCTGGCAATCCGAAATCGTGAGCCATATGCATATTGTGGCCGTCGGGTTCGTCGAATCTTATTTCAGCCAGTAGATGCTCGCCCTGGCATGCTATCAGTGTGATTGCCATTCCGGCAATTCCGTTGGCTTTGTCTGTTGTGTCGGTATATTTCAAGCTTATGGAATCCATAATCAGTTCACGACCATAAATTTTGCAACTATTCCGCTGTTTCCCTGCTGGTTTTGCGAAGCGAGTACATAATACACGCCTGTGCGGACTCTCCGCCCGGTGCTGTCGCAGCCGTCCCATGAGAAATTGCCGCCTTCGGAACGACCGGTACAGATTACATTCCCTGCGGTATCGGCAATTTTCACAAGGCTGTTTTCCATTAACCCGGAGATGGTGATCCACCCGCTATAGTCGGGACGTACAGGATTCGGAGTCACTTTTACCTGGCCGTAATCTTCGGCGGCAGGAGATGATGTTCCGTTGTATATGAATATTCCGGCTTCGGTGCCTACGTAGACACACGCGCTCTGCGGATCCACGCTGACCGAATATACGAAGTTGGAAGGCAGCGGCGAGTTGTCGGTATTGAAATGTTCCAGAATCTCAGAGCCGTCGGCGCTTACAAGATACAGGCCGGAAGCTCCGGTTGCCAGCCACTTGCGGTTGGAATGATCTACCGCTATATCATAAATCTTATCGGTTGCCAAAAGATAGTCGCCATAGTTGGTTCCATCGTTTCTGGCTACAAGTGGCCGTTGGAAGATACAGCCGGGGGTCATGGCCTGGGATGGGTCCAGAACCATAACACCGGACTCCGTACCCAGCCAGATTCGTCCGTTGTGGTCTTCCGCCATGGCATTGACCTGGCAGTTCTGTGCCGAGGCACCGCTCTGGTCGGTAAGTTTGCTGTGGTGTATCGAGCTGTCGTCGGATGTGTCTGTATAAGTTTTGTTGTGGTTCAGTACGGCCAAGCCTGAATTCCAAGCGGAACTGCCGAAAAGCACCAATGGCGAATGCGTGGCTATCAGCATCTTTCCGTCGTGATTGTATTCAAAAGATGAAGGCATGGTTGCAACTTTCCATTCATCGTACCCGATTTGGCCGACGGCTGTTCTTTTGCGAACGGAAGCAGGAAGAATCACGCACATCGGATCAGACGTATTGATGTGTCCATTGGCTACCCACAGGTTTCCTTCCGCATCGAGATTGAGATCATTGATCTGGGTGCCGCCAAAATCTCCCATCGGAGTGTTCTTGGTGGTGTACGTGGCTATTATATCGCCGTTGTCGATAATGTGGAGACCCTTGCTTGCCGATGCCCCGTATGCTCTCCCTTCGATTTCAGGATCGAAGAAAATGATTCCTCCGTCGCCGAAATCGGAAAGCGGAGCGACATTATAGTCGGAAATGCTTCCATCGTTGTTAATCAACGACACCTGCAATTTAGTTACTGGTAATGGATATATTCGGCTACGGCCGATTGCTCCGACCACAAGCGTATTGCCGTTCCATCTTAAACGCGATGGAGCTGCAACCTTGACAGCCTTCGGGGAAAAGGCTTCCCCGATAAGTGATGGAGTGTTGCCGGAAAGGTCGTAATGAATTATTCCCTGAGGCGTTGCAACCCATACGGATTCCTTTCCTATGGTACTGAAAACCGCATCACCTGCAATGTCCTCAGGAAGTATCACCTCATCGATATTGCCTTCGGTGTCGGAGAATAGAATCCTTCCTTGCTCTGCGAATCCCACTTTATCTTCGCCGAACTGCAACTGTTGGCAATCGATTCCGGTTGCTATAACTTTTTTCGTAACAGTTCCGTCGGTTCCGTCGAAGTCGTAGAGATACAGGCCTTTGTTTGCTGCAACGTTGAAGAATGCCGATTGTCCGGCTGCTGCCAGCGACATATTGAGAGGCCATAAACGGAGATTGCCGGAACCATCTTTTATCGGTTCGAAACTGTCGAGGCGAGGGTGGCGTTGCGACAATGGCGACCACAACATTTCTGTATTGGTCAACAGAAGCATGTTCTGGCCGAGAATCATCACCTTGTCGACTTTCTGATTATATATGCCCGATTCCACTACTTGATGGCGGACGTCGTCGAACAGTACGAATCCGAAATCTGTGGCGGCAAGAATGCGGTCGCTGCCGAATGCCACATCCCTTACGGCATGGGATGTGGTAAGGGTAGCATCCTTGAGTTCCGGCATGTTCACGCAGCGCCCGTTGTCGTAAAGCAAATCGATATTGCCGTTGGAATACGCTATGAAGAGATAGTTTTTCTGCCAGTTATAGCGTATTATGTCAATGGAGCTGTCGGAAAGACGGTTGCTGCTGTTGTAATACACGGTTTCACCGTCGCTGGTAATCGCCATCAGATTCTCGCCGCTGAGCATGTATGTGCGGTCGGGAGTCTCGATAACTTCCACAAAGGAAGTTCCGGCCGAAGGCAGCAGGCTCCAAGAACCCGGCATGCGCTGTGCGACTGCCGAAAATGGAATCAAGCTGATAGCTATGGCTATAAAGATAGTATATAATATTCTATTGGTCATATTATAGAAGAGAGGATTCGGATAGTCTGGCGACAAGAGCCTTTACTGCTCTTGCCCGGTGGCTCACTGCATTCTTTGCCTGGTCGTCGACTTCGGCAAATGTCTTTTCCCAGCCTGTCGGGCGGAAAAGGCAGTCATAGCCGAAGCCGCCGCTGCCTTGTGGCCCGTATGTTATTTCGCCTTCGATTTTCCCTACTGCTGTTATCGGCTCGCTGGCCGCATCGGCAAGAAACACCATGGCTGTGGCCATATGGGCATGTCGGTCGGCGATTCCATCGAGTTCAGCAAGCAGGCGGGCATTGTTGGCTTCGGAGTCGTGCCCTTCGCCCGCATATCTTGCGCTGAATACTCCAGGCGCACCATCGAGTGCGTCGACGCAAAGCCCCGAATCATCGGCAACAACGTTGCAGCGTCCGTAACGCTCGGCTACAAACATGGCTTTCTGAAGGGCGTTGCCCTCGAAAGTGTCGGCAGTTTCCGGAATGTCGTCGTGGCAGCCGATATCTGCCAGCGACAGCACATGCCAGTCCTTGCCCAGCATGGAGCGGAATTCTTTGAGCTTATGTGCGTTGTTGGTGGCGAATACTATTTCTTTCATTATTATACCAACGGCATGAACCGTAGCTTATTGCATGCAGAATCAGCCGATAACGATATTAACTATTTTTCCGGGCACAACTATGATCTTACGTATTGTTTTGCCGTCGAGCCATTTGGCGGCACCTTCGGCTTCGAGGGCAGCTTTCTCGATCTGTTCCCGAGGGGCGTCGGCTGCCAGTGTAATGTTATAGCGGGCCTTTCCGTTGAACGACACGGCCATGGTTACAGTACTTTCGATAAGCCACTTTTCGTCGTATTCCGGCCACGGTGCATCGCATACGGAATCCTCATGGCCGAGAACCTGGCGCCACAAGGCTTCCGCCACATGGGGGGCGAAAGGAGCTGCGACAATAGCCAGAGGTTCCAGTACAGCACGGCTGCGGCATCCCTGCGAAGCGAGTTCGTTCACACAGATCATGAATGCGGCCACAGATGTGTTGAACGAGAAATTCTCGATATCGGCACTGACTTTCTTTATCAGTTTATGGATACTTTTGAGATTTTCGGCCGAAGGCTCGGTGTCATCCACGACCACAGTGTCGCCCTTGTGGTACAACGACCACATCTTGCGGATGAAACGGTACACGCCATCGATGCCGTTGGTATCCCACGGTTTGCTCTGTTCGAGTGGCCCGAGGAACATTTCGTACATGCGCAGGGTGTCGGCTCCGTATCGCTCGACCACATCGTCGGGATTCACGACATTGAACATGCTCTTGCTCATCTTCTCCACGGCCCAGCCACATACATAGCGACCGTCGTCTCCGGTGATGAACTGTGCGTCGGCGAATTCGGGGCGCCAGCCGCGGAAGGCTTCCTGGTCGAGCACATCGTTGGAAACTATGTTGACATCCACATGAATCGGGGTGGTGTCGTAGTCTTTTTTCAATTCCGCGCTCACGAATGTGTTGGTGTCCTTTACGCGGTACACGAAATTGCTACGCCCCTGGATCATTCCCTGGTTTATAAGTTTACGGAAAGGTTCGTCCTCGCATACTTCGCCGCAGTCGTAAAGGAATTTATTCCAGAAACGACTGTAGATGAGATGGCCTGTGGCATGTTCCGAGCCTCCGATGTACAAATCGACCTGCCGCCAGTATTCATCGGCTTCACGCGACACGAGGGCCTTTTCGTTGTGGGGGTCCATATATCGCAGATAGTATGCGCTGGAGCCGGCGAAACCGGGCATGGTATTCAGTTCGAGGGGATATCCTTCCGGAGTATGCCACTCTTTGGCCCGACCCAGAGGCGGTTCTCCGGTTTCGGTAGGCAGATATTTGTCGATTTCGGGAAGCTCCAGAGGAAGATTCCCGTATGCCGTCGGGATACCGTCGACATAGCATATGGGTATAGGTTCGCCCCAATAGCGCTGACGGCTGAAAATCGCGTCGCGCAAGCGGTAATTGGTCTTCACCTTGCCGATACCGCTTTGCTCCACATACCTTTTGGCTGCATTCATGGCTTCTTTCACCGAGAGGCCATTGAGATTCAGTGCGGTGCCCTCGGAATTAATCATCGTGCCTTCTTTGGCATCGTAGCTGGCCTCACTCACGTCGGCGCCTTCGATCAGCGGGATTACCGGCAGATTGAAATGGCGGGCGAAAGCATAGTCGCGGGAATCGTGGGCGGGTACGGCCATGATAGCACCGGTACCGTAGCCCGAAAGAACATAATCGCTGATCCATACAGGAACCGGTTTTCCCGTAAGCGGATTGATGGCATACGAGCCACTGAATACACCGGTCACGCGGCGGTCGATCATGCGTTCGCGTTCGGTCCGGTGGCGCACATAGTCCAGATACTGGTCCACTTCCGTTTGCTTGTCGGGAGTGGTTACCATTGCCACATACTTGCTTTCAGGAGCAAGTACCATGAATGTGACACCGAAGATGGTGTCGGGCCGTGTTGTAAAGATTTCTAATGCCAGCTCCGGATTGCCCTGGATTTCGAAACGCATCTCGGCACCTTCCGAGCGGCCAATCCAGTTCCTTTGTGTTTCTTTGAGCGATTCCGACCAGTCAATACGGTCGAGTCCGTCGAGGAGGCGCTGTGCGTATGCGCTCACTCGCAGACACCACTGCCACATTTTTTTCTGTTCTACCGGATATCCGCCACGCACCGACAGGCCTTCGCTGACTTCGTCGTTGGCAAGCACAGTTCCCAGTTTTGGGCACCAGTTCACCACAGCGTTGGCAAGATATGCCAGACGCCAGTTCATAAGTGCATCGCTTTTGCCTTTGGCATCCATATTGGCCCAGTCCTCCGCGGAGAGAACCATTTCTTTTGTGCATGCCGCATCGAGTCCTTCGGTGCCATATTGTGCGAGATGTTCCTCGAGTTCAGCTATAGGCCTTGCACTATTGGCATTGCGGTCGTACCATGAATTGAACATTTTAAGGAATGCCCACTGTGTCCAACGGTAGAATTCCGGGTCACAGGTGCGTATGCTGCGGCTCCAATCGAAGCTGAATCCTATTTTCTCCAGCTGCTTGCAGTAGCGTTCGATGTTCTGGCGGGTGGTTATCTCGGGATGCTGTCCGGTCTGGATGGCATACTGTTCGGCAGGCAGACCATAGGCATCGAATCCCATAGGATGAAGCACATTAAACCCCTTCTGGCGTTTGTAGCGGGCATAGATGTCGCTGGCTATATAACCCAGAGGGTGTCCCACGTGCAGGCCGGCCCCCGAGGGGTAGGGGAACATGTCCAGCACATAATATTTCGGCCGTGAAGCGTCTATGGCAACTTTATATATGTCGGCATCGCGCCAGAAACGGCGTGCGCTCTCTTCGATTTCCTTATGATTGTATTCCATTGCGGACTTGAACGTGTTAAGACTTGGCTATTCAGACTTTTATTCTGTTATTTTGCGCACTGTCGCTTACGACAGCTGAAGCATGCGCTCAATCGGTACGAGTGCCCGTTGTGCAAGTGCGGGATCTATTTGTATTTCGGGAGTTTCTGCCATAAGACAGTCTCGCAGCTTTTCCAGTGTGTTGAGTTTCATGAAGGAGCATTCGTTGCATGCGCAAGTGCTGTCGTCGGCGGGTGCGGCAATGAATGTCTTGCCGGGTGCGGCCTTACGCATCTGATGCAGTATGCCGCTCTCTGTAGCCACGATGAACTCATCGGCATCGCTTGCAAGGGCATAATCCAGCAAGGCTGCTGTAGAGCCGACCTTGTCGGCGAGAAGCACTATGTGCCGTTTGCATTCGGGATGGACAAGCACAGGAGCTTCGGGATGCTGTTTTTTGAGTTGTAGAATACCTTCGGCCGAAAACCGTTCATGCACGTGGCAGGCGCCATCCCATAGCAGCATCTCCCGTCCGGTGACAGAGTTGAGATAGCCACCAAGATTGCGGTCCGGGCCGAAAATGAGTTTTGCATCTTCGGGGAAACTATCCACGATTTTCCGCGCGTTTCCGGAAGTGACCAGTACGTCGGAAAGCGCTTTTACCTCCGCTGTAGTATTCACATAGGATATCACCGTGTGTTCGGGATGGGAAGCTACAAATTCGGCGAATGCATCGGCAGGACAACTGTCGGCCAGGGAGCAGCCGGAAGTGGAATCCGGGACAAGTACCTTTTTGTCCGGGCACAGCAATTTCACGGTTTCGCCCATGAAATTCACTCCGCACATAACCACAATGTCGGCATTCTGAGCGGTATCGGCAGCTTGCCGTGCCAGAGCGAGGCTGTCGCCTACATAATCGGCAATATCCTGAATATCGCCATCAACATAATAATGAGCTAAAATTACGGCATTTTTAAGCCGTTTAAGCTCCTTGATTTCGTTTTTAAGCAGTTCCTTTCCTTTGTTGTCGGCGACGTGTTCGCTCATGGTGTCAACGATTGATGTAACTAATGTGCAAAATTAATATTTTCCGTGCAAAGCGGCAAACGCTTAAGCCGGCTCTTGTATGCAAAAAACGCGCCCCGGCAGCCATTGCAACCGGGGCGCGGAATACGGTAAGGTGTCGGCTGAATCAGATTCCGAGTTCTTTGCGGAGGCGTGCAATCTTCGCCGCGGCGTCCTTGTTGCAGCGTTCATAGTCGGATGCTGCTGCCATGGTGTCGTGTACTTCGAGATAGAACTTGATTTTAGGTTCTGTTCCGGAAGGTCTGATGCTCACTTTGGTGCCGTCGGCAGTGAGATATTGCAGCACATTGGAGGTCGCGGGGAAGTCCATCTTGGACACTTTGCCGGTGCGGCAGTCAGTTACATTAAGGTCGGCGTAGTCCTTGATGAGCACAACATCGGAGCCATCGAGTTTTTTGGGAGGATTGGCACGGAAATCCTTCATCATTTTCTGGATTTCCTCAGCGCCCGTTTTGCCGGTGCGCACTACCGAAACACCTTCTTCGTGGCTATAGCCGTTCTTGAGGTATATTTCCTGCAGCATCTGGTTGAAATCCATGCCGCGGTCTTTGGCCCATGCGCATATCTCGGCCATGAGGGAGATGGCGCTCACGGAATCTTTGTCGCGGCAGAAGTCTTCGGCCAGGAAGCCGTAGCTTTCCTCGCCGCCTCCAAGATACCGGGCAGTGCCTTCGAGGTCGCGAATCACGGCCGCAATCCATTTGAAGCCGGTATAGCAGTCGTACATCTTGATCTGCTGGTTCTCGGCGATAGCTTTGATGGTTTCGGTCGTTACAATGGTCTTGACCACGTATTCGTTGCCTTTGAGTTTTCCGAGCTCACGGTTGCGCAGCATGATGTAATTCAGCAGAATCATCACAATCTGGTTTCCGTTTACGAGCTGGTATTCGCCGTTGTTGTCGCGGATAACACAGCCGATACGGTCGGCATCGGGGTCGGAGGCAACCACCAGGTCGGCCTCTACTTCCTTGGCTTTTGCAATGGCCATAGCCATGGCGGAAGGATTCTCGGGGTTGGGAGAATCCACTGTGGGGAAATCACCGGAAGGAATATCCTGTTCGGGCACGTGAATAATATTCGTGAAGCCGTAGTTGCGCAGCGATGCGGGCACAAGTTCGACTCCGGTGCCGTGGATAGGGGTATACACAATCTTGAGGTCGGCGTGGCGCTTGATTACCTCGGGGTCGAGTGAAAGACCTTTGATAGCGTCCAGGAATTTTGCATCTATTTCTTCGCCGATGATTTCGATCAGCTCAGGATTGCCCTTGAATTTGATGTCGGTCACACTCTGTATGCTGTTCACATTGTCAATGATATTGACATCATGGGGGCTGATGATCTGGGCGCCGTCGCTCCAATATGCCTTATAGCCATTGTATTCCTTAGGATTATGGCTGGCGGTGATGTTCACGCCGCTCTGGCATCCGAGTTCGCGGATGGCGAAACTCAGCTCCGGAGTAGGGCGGAAGCTGTCGAAGAGATACACCTTTATGCCGTTGGCCGAGAAAATATCAGCCACGATTTCAGCGAACTTGCGGCTGTTGTGGCGCACGTCGTGTCCAACAGCCACACTGATCTGGGGAAGATCGGCGAAAGCCTCGTGGAGATAGTTGGCCAGTCCCTGGGTGGCTGCACCCACGGTATATATGTTCATGCGGTTGGAGCCTGCTCCCATGATGCCGCGCAGACCACCGGTGCCGAACTCGAGATCTTTGTAGAAAGATTCGATAAGTTCCGTTTTGTCGTCGGCATCGAGCATACGTTTTACTTCTGCCTGTGTTTCCGCATCATAGCCATCGGAGAGCCATCCTTTGGCTTTTGCGGTCACTTGCTTGATGAGTTCGCTGTTGCTGTCCATATCGTTGGTGTTAGTTATGATTCGTTATTCAGAGTTCACAAAGATAGACTATTGACCTCAATTATACAAATGGAAAGTACGTTAAGTTCGGTGGGTCAATGTCCATTTGCGATATTCATTCTTCGAGGGGGAGGCCGGCGGGCTGGATTTCGTTTTGGCGGCCGCGTTTCAGCCATGCTCCGGAGTGCATGCGCCAGAGGAATATAGCCCCGCGGAAAATGAGTTCCACGCACATGGCCACCCAGACGCCCTTAAGCCCCATTGTCGGTGCGAGAAATGCAGCAAGCGGAATCCGAGCCAGCCAGATGCTGCCGAAGTTCATCACGGCAGGAACCAGAGTATCGCCCACGCCTACAAAAGCTCCATAGGCAACTATCGAGGCTGCATACATGGGTTCGGCGAGGGCTTCGATCCGCAGCACTGCCGCACCTTCCTCAATGATTGCTTCCACCGGCGACATGATGGACATCATCCGGGGGGCGAAGACAAACATTACCAATCCCATTACGGCCATAAGAATCATGCCCATGTAGGTGCTCAGATAGGCGAAACGGCGCACCAGACCATAACGTCGGGCGCCGTATGCCTGGCCGCATAGCGTTGTGGCGGCATCGCCGATGCCGAACCCCGGCATGTAGCAGAGGCTTTCGGCGGTGACAGCAAAGGCGTTTGCGGCTATGGCCACAACTCCCAGCGGTGCCACTATCATGGTCACTGTTATCTGGGCCGAGCAGAATATGGCATGTTCGGCGGTCATGGGCAGGGCGATGGATGCCGCCTTGCGTGTCACTGCGGCAGTGGGCCGGAATGGGCGGGGCGGGCGCCCCTTGAGCCGCAGCTCTTCCTGGCGGGTCAGCAGCCACCACAGCATGGCAGCGGCTGTAACGCATGCCGCGGCCACTGTGCCGATGGCAGCACCGGTAACACCAAGTCCGGCGCCCGGAAGGGTAAATACTGTTCCGGCAACGGAAATCTGATGTTCCGGAAATATAAGAAAGAAGTTGAACACAACGTCGAGCAGGCACATGGCGGCGTTGAGCAGTCCCGGCACTTTCATGTTTCCGGCGCAGCGCAGCATGCCTCCTGCAAGATAGTTGAGGGTGAGTATCGGCAGCGAGCCTATGAAAATGGCAAAATATGTAGAAGCAGCCGGCGCTACGGAATCGTCGGCTCCGAGCCATCTCGGAAGCCATGGCGATACTGCCAGTCCGACTGCTGCCAGAAGTATGCCGAATAGCAGCGAGCATAGCATTCCCTGGCGCAGCACATCGCGTGCGCCGCTGTGGTCGCGACCTCCGAGGCGGTGTGCCACCTGCACCGAGAAGCCCATTGTCGCCATGCTGCACAGGCCAGTGAAAAGCCAGATGCTGCTGTTCATTATGCCAACAGAGGCGCTTTGCTCGGCACCGAGACGCCCTACCATGGAGGCGTCGATATACTGCATGAGGATGGTCGACAGCTGGGCCATTATCGATGGCAGCGACAGCTTGGCGGTGAGTGCCATCTGCTGTCTCAGGCTCATGTTCTGTCCGTTCTGTATTTGCGATATATCGGCCATCGGCCTGCAAAATTACAATTAATTACTTACTTTTGCCCTCATGAGTCCTTCATTGCAGAATCGCCGTCGTTTGCTGGCCAATGTGTCTCTTGTGGCAGTATTGCTCATTGCCCTGGTGGCAATGGTGCTTGCGCTTGCAGTGGGTGCCGACCGCAGTGGCTGGACGCCATCGGAAGCTTCATTGCCTTCTGATGCGGAATATCCTACGGAAGTGGCGCCTTCCGATAGTGTGATATCCAGGCCGCGGCATCGACGGCAGCCGCGCCGGACGCAGGAGGGCAGGAGGGAAACCGCACCGCCGCGCGACATGCACGCCTTCGATCTCGACGACCGTATTCCGCGTTGATCAGTGCTGTCTTTTGGGGCTGAAGGAGCGGTAGATGTTGCACCCGAGATAGTTGCCCACCACAGTTGCAGGGTACACGCCTGCAAGCGCAACCCAGTCGGAAGCGCTGAGCGATGGCGCGCAGGCTGCATAATAGAAAATGTCGGCGACGCAGTGCGGGAATGAGCAGATAATGAACGAGGGTACTCCGAATATCAGAGGCCACCATAGCCCGGAGCGTGCCGAACGTACCGAAAGAGTCATTATGAAACCGCAGGGAATGGAACGGATGCCGGATTCGAACCATCCGTCGGCAATTCGTTTGCCGACGATGGCGCCCGGGTCGACGATGAATCCCGACGGGTCGGAAACCAGTGTCATTGCCGCGCAGCCGATGATGTTGAGTGCCAGGATGGCGGCGAGGCGCCCGTAGCTCAGAGAGTCTTTGGTGTCTTTTTTTCTGCGCCCCCAGCAGAACTGGGACTTGCCGGTGAATAGATGCAGCTCGAAATACACCACGGCCATAAGACCAAGTGCGAACAGGGCGCAACCTCCGAGGCCGCCAAGCTGGAGATATGTGGTGGCGGCTATTCCTATGCATGCTCCGGCCGTAATTGCCGAGAATATGAAACGCAGTGTGTCGTTCATTGTTGTTCGGGTTCTTGTGTGCTGACTCTGATAAGCTCCAGGCGGCTGGCGCTTTTTTTCAGGATATCGAAACGGTATTGTCCGGCAACGAGAATCTGGCCCTGGGCCGGGATGCTGCCGGTGGTGGTGAGGATGTATCCGGCCAGTGTCTGGTAGGAATCATCCTCGGGTATGTCGAGATGGAAACGGTCGTTGATTTCGGCAATCTCGCAACGGCCGGAGAATTCATAGATTCCCTGCTCGATCTGCCGGGCAATCAGTTTCTGTGTGTCGTGCTCGTCCTCGATGTTACCGCATATTTCTTCCATGAGGTCTTCGAGAGTGAGCATGCCGGCGGTGCCTCCGAACTCGTCGACTACCACTGCTATAGAACGCTTCTGTTGCAGCAGCCGGCGCATCATGGTCTTGGCCATGAGGTTCCCGGGCGCGTACAGCACGGGCTTGATATTGTCGTGCCAGTCCTTGGACGGGTCGAAGAGCTCGCTCACGTGTATGTAGCCCAGAATTGTGTCGATGTCGTTGCGGAACACGAGTATTTTGGAGCGTCCAGTGCGTGTGAACAGTTCGGCAAGGACGTCGCGGGAAGTGTCGTCGATGTCGACAGCCACTATCTCGTTGCGCGGTGTCATGCAGTCGCGCACATGGGTGTTGCTGAAATCGAGGGCGTTGCGGAAAATTATCACCTCGTTCTCCACAGTCTGTTTCTGGTCTTCGAGATCATCGATGGTTTCCTCTATGTAGTCGCCCAGCTCGCCGATGGAAATCAGGTGCAGCGGCCGTTTGGTGTCTTTTACTCCGGCAAGTTTCATCAGCATCTTAGAGAGCCATGCGGTAAAGATGGATACAGGATAAAGGACTATATACAGTATGTACAGCGGCAGGGCAAAGACTTTCAGGGAATTGTTGGGGTTTATACCGAAGATTGTCTTGGGAAAGAATTCGCCGGTAAGAAGAATCACACCGGTGGAAATCAGAGTCTGGGCCAGCAGTACCAGGGCTTCTCCGGGCAGCCACTGCCGCAGTGTTCCCTCGAGGAGCTGGGCTGCCCCCATACCGTAAATTACCAGAACAACATTGTTGCCCACCAGGATGGTGGAGATGAACAGTTCGGAATTGGAGTAGAAGAGTCTCAGAATGGCGGCGATGGGGCCGGAGCGTTTGCTGTCGAGTTCTACGCGCACGCGGTCGCTGGTTACATACGCCATCTCGCATCCCGAGAACAACGCAGATAAAAGTAGCGATACTAATGTGATGATTATCCAGGTTTCCATATTGTCGTTATGGCTGTGCTATTGCCGGTTCGTCGATTCTGCCGCCTGGGGTGAAACCCGGAGCTGTCCTGCGCTGTCGGCGCTGCGGCTGTCTCCGCTCTGTTGGCGTAGTGCTGTCGGCGACAGCGGACGGTGCCGCGGCGGAGTCGGAGGTTGCATGCTTTTTCCCCAGTTGCTGTTCGACAGGCAATATGGCGGTGGGACGCCGCACGGTATATCTGGTCATATTCTGGTTGCTCTCGAATCCGTAGCCTTCGATAATGCGGTCGGTACGCACTATGTGGATAAAGGAGTCGGAGTACATGCGCCGCTGAAGCTGGTCCCAGAAAAGCTGTTCGGTCAGGAAGCTGTCCCGCAAGGTGTTCACCATCATCACGCGTCCGTCGAGCCGCCACAGCCGCCGCTGCGAGAAATACACAGCGGAGTCGCATTCAATGTGGCTTTCGGGTTGCATGGAAAGGTCGTACTGGTCCAGCTCAAGGCCGTGGGGAAAGCGCCAGTATGGCGAGTCGCAGTCCTCGAACATCTGCCACAAGGGTGTGGCCACGCGGTAGCGTGTATATCCGGAGTCGCTGATCATGGTCACTACGTCGGTGGTGGCCATGGTCGGAGTGGAGCGACCGTCGCCGATGTTGGGAACGTAGGTGCGCTGGTTGTCGCCGCAGGCGGTGGCGGCAGCTACTGCGGCAATGGCTATCGCCGGCAGAGCCCGCATTGACAGCCTTGGTGCCTGCATCAGTATATCTTGCTCTGGCGGAACCACATTTCATTGAAGTTCACGCCGATTGTGATGTTGAAATAGTTTTCCTTTATGAGAGGGTCGGGATTGGCCGCACGGTGTTTGAATTCGAAGCCGAGGTTCACTATTGTGCGGAAACTGGGCACGGGGAAGCCGAAACCTGCTGTCACTCCGAATTCGCGCAGGCCGTTGGCATTGCCGTTCTTGCCGAGGACTTCGAGGTAGTCGCGGGTGTAATATCCTCCCAGGCGGTAGCGCACGCGCTTGAAGTAGCTGCCGCGCTGGTCGGGCTGGAGTTCCAGGCCGAGGGCATATTTGCTGCGGTCGGTGAAGCGGAAGGTGGTGGGAGTGTTTTCGTAGCCGCGGTATCTGGCTTTGCTCCAGGGCTGATATGTGTAGTCGAATTCAGCGGTAAGACGTCCGGCGAATGTGTACGATATGCCTGCGCCCCATTTCTCGGGCAGTGAATAGTTGCCGCGCAGCGAATGATGGTCCTTGACTTCGGTTTCCTGCGACGAACCGTCGTTGACAACCACTACAGTCTGTGCTGTTCCGAGCAGCGTTTTCGAGGGGCTGTATACAAGGCCCATCGACAGGCGGTCGGCGCGGCCTATGCGGACGCCGTACTGGATGCCGAATTCGAGATGGTAGTCGCGGACACTCATCTGGTTCTGGAACAGAGAGCTGCCGCCGGTTGTAAGGTATCCGTAGGTGTCGTTGAGGATAGTGCCGAAGAGGTAGCTGATGTTGGCGCCTACCGTGAATCCTTTGAACGGCCTGCCGGCGATACCGAGGTAGAACTCGTTGAGGCTGCCGGAACCCTGGCGGGAATCGATGCCGTTGTCGATTTTGCTGCCGAATGCATAGCCCACCGAGGAGTAGGGGAGGAGACCCAGCGAGGCGCCCATATAGCGTCCCAGCGGAACCTGGAGGGTCACATAGTCGAGGCCGCCGCCGAATTTATTCTGGCTCACACGGCCTTTGGCCTGCAATTCGCTCTGGTGCAGGCTGGTGAGGTCTATGCCGATGTCGAACAGGAAGGTCAGGGAGTCGATTGCTGCATAGCTTGCCGGATTCATTGCGTTTATCTGCCTGCCGGAATTCATGGCGTAGCCCACGCCGCCCATCGAGCGCTGTGCTCCTGAGGCGTGGTCGCCGAGCATGCCGTAGGCATAGCGGGAATATGGTGTCATGGTGCCGTTCTGGGCAAAGCCCGCGGCTATCGCAGCTGTGATGAATGAGATGGAGGCAATCAGCCTAAAGAGTTTCATTATAGCGTAGTATGCGGTTAAGACCTTTATGCACCAGGCATCGGTCGAGGATGTAATCGAAATCAAGCACTCCGGCAGCTGCCAGAAGTGGCGAGCTGCCGCCTGTGAGCACTGCCATGGCAGTGGGGCCGGCGGCACGGAGATAGTACGACAGTTCTGCGGCAACGCCTCTTAGCGTTCCGCTGCGAAGGGCTTCCTCGGTGGAATTCCCCCACACAGGGCAGGAGCCTTCGGCCGATACTGCGGGCAGAGCCGATGTGTAGGCATGGAGTGCGGTGAGCCTCATGCTTATGCCGGGGGCTATGTTGCCTCCGAGATAACGCCCTGTGGCATCCACGAAATCGTAGGTCACAGCAGTGCCTACGTCGGCTACGAGCAGCGGCCTGCCGGGGATATGGCACACAGCGCCCACGGCAGCCGCGAGACGGTCGGAACCGAGTGTCTCAGGAGTGGAGTAGCACACCTGCAGGGGCACCGGAGTGGCGTCGTCGAGTACCAGCACATGCCGGGCAAGTGTGTGCAGCGACTCAATATCGGTTTCGCGGAAGTCTTGGACAACAGAACAATAGATTGCCGAAATGTCGTGGTGGCCTTCAGGAATAATGGTACGGGCAAGTTCGCCGGCACACAGGCCGTCGGTATCGACGGCGCTGGCGATCAGTTGATTGCCAGCGTCCCATATTGCTACTTTCAAGGCCGTATTGCCACGGTCGACAGTCAGTCGAATGTTCATAGTTGGCGCAAAAATACTAAATAGGCCGCGAATACATGATTCGCAGCCTGTGCTTTTACTATTTATTAACGTAGTCTGCGTCTTATATCTGCAATGCGGAATTATCGCCGCAGGGAAATCATATACAACGGGTCTTGTAGCCGAGCGACTGGAAGAAACGAGCGCAGTCGTTGCGCCGGTCGCCTTGTATAAGTATTTCACCTCCGCGGGTCGATCCTCCGGTTCCGAGAGAGCGTTTCAGGTGTCCGGCGATATCGGTAAGCTCGGAGTCATCGCAGAGAAAACCGCATATGATTGTGGCAGTTTTCCCGGCACGTCCTTTTCGGTCGAGGATTATGTCGAGGCGTGGCAGCTTCGCCGGCTTCGGTTCGTCGGCATGTTGCGGCAGGTCGGGTTCGTTGTCTTGTCCGGGCATGGATTCCCGGAGTGCTTGCAGACGTTTCAGCCAGTTGTCAGAGTTCATTGTCGTTGATGCTGTCGGCTGGTATTGCCGTAGTGTCTGTTTCGTTGATTCGTTCGGAGGCTTCGTTCAATGCAGTGAGAATCATTACTCTGCCCTGGTCCTCCGAGGGCAGCTGGCGCATTATGGTTTTGGCGGAATCGCTGTCGCGGCTCCATGCCGCCTTTATGCATCTTGCTGCGAATGCGGTGTTGATGTCGGCATCGTTGGAGTGTTCGCCCAGACGCATCAGCAGAAGTGACAGGTCTGTGAGCTGGCATACGTCGAGGTCGTGGAAATGGTCGCCTAACAGCATGCTGTCGCAGATTGTCTGGGCGCGCACATAGCGGTTATGCACGTAGGCGTTCTGTGCGCGCTCCAAGGGGGAGTCGCCTTCGTTGGCTGCGGAGGAGCAGCCGGCGGTGGCGACTGTGGCTATTGCCAGAAGTAGTAATGAGTGAAGTTTCATTCGCCGGTTGTTGGTGTTTCCGGTTCGGGTCGTGGGCTTGTTATAATTTCCTTGAGGTCTTCGTGGGCTGCGTTCTGCCAGTCGGCTTCTCCGGGCTGGTCGGCACCGGCTTCGTCGATTACATACCGGTGCTCCACATTGTCGCCATTGAGAGAGTCAACATGGGTGTTGCTGTTGAACCATCCGATATAGAGTAAGGTGGCTACGACGATGGTGGCTGTGATGAGTCCGATTACAATCCATACCCATAAGCCGGATCTGCTTTTCTGGTCTGCCATGACTGAACGTTTTTTTGAGGTTGTCTATAAATTTAAAACGTCCGTGCGTCCAAAGAGTTTATCAGAGTTTGGCCACTTTCTCTTTGAAATCGAACATCAGCATGGCGGTTTGTGCGGCCTCCGAGCCTTTGTTTCCGAGTCGTCCTCCTGCGCGGTCGAGAGCCTGTTCTTCATTGTCGACTGTGAGGACGCCGAAAATCACGGGAATGTCGCAGTCGGCGTTCAGATGTGTGATTCCTTGTGTCACGCTCTGGCACACATAGTCGAAATGCGGTGTGCCTCCGCGGATTACGCATCCTAAAACCACAATTGCGTCGTATAGTCCGGTTTCGATGAGCGAGGATGCCGCGAAAGTGAGTTCCACTGCTCCGGGGACTTCGAATGTGTCGATGTCGGTCTTTTCTATTCCGGCTGCGGCGAAGGTGTCCAGGGCGCCGTTCATCAGCGCTTCGGTTATATGGCTGTTCCACAGAGTGCGCACCACGGCCACGCGCATGTCGCGTGCGATGGGGAACGGACTGCCGGATGTGAGAGGAGAGTTTGCGGAGGTTGACATGGATGGTTGTGTTTTGTGTTTATTGATGGTTATACGATGTCGGCGGCTATTGCTCCGGCGATGCTGTTGCCGGTATTTATAGCCATTGCCGCGGTGGCTATTATGGTGGCGATGTCGGCTTTGCCTGCATTGCATTGATGCCTGCCTTTTTGCCGGTCGATTATGGATATGGTACTGCTGTCGGGGTCGAAGTTGATTAGCCGGCAGCCGTAGAATGCAATGTTGTCGTGGTAGCATTTATCGGAATCGGCGGTGCCATAGATAGCCTGCAGGTCGGAAGTGCGTGTCACTATGGTATGCGATATCTCGCAGTTTTCGAGGATGGCGGGCATCACGCGTGTAATCTGGGGTTCGCGGGCAATACTGAACAAAGGCGCATACACCATGTTACAGCCCTTTTCGGCGGCATGCAGCAACAGCCGGTAGAGCCGGGGGCGTATTCTGCTGTCGAGTGTGTAATGGCCGCCGAATACCACAGTGTCCTCCTTTTCGAGTCTGGGCCATATGATGTCGAAGGCCTCATCGGGATAGGATTGGTAGCGGACTGTGGGGGCGCCGTTATCGAAATGTATCTCTATTGGGGTGCGGCCTTCGGTGAAGCGGTCGACGCTGTGCATGTCAACGCCGTGGGCGGCCACGGTGTTGACCACAAGGTCGCCTATGGCATCGGCGGCGGCATCCGAGGCCATAAGTGTTTCCGGTCCGGCATCGGCGGTCTTTGTGGCAGCGCGTGCAATAGCGCCACCTATACAGGTTTTACGGGGAGCGCCGTCGCGGTCGATAACCACGTTCCACGACAACTCTCCCACAAAGAGTATTTTACTCATCGCCGGAGGCTTTTCGGGAGGCTTCTCCGAGGTATCCTCCGTGGTGGCGCTTGGCATAGTCCTGTCTTGTGAACCCTATGGCCTGCATCACGCTCACTACCAGGATGTCGCCTATTACGGTCATCATGGTGGTGGATGTGGTGGGGGTGAGGCCGAGTGGGCACACTTCGGGTGCGGGCGCCGTGAACAGGGCTATGTCGGCCAGCTTTGCCAGCGGACTGCCTGGGGCACCGCTGATGACTATAGTTGGAATTTCGGGATACAGTCCGCGCAGCAGTTCGACCAGTTCGATTATCTCGCGTGTCTTTCCGCTGTTTGAAACCAGCAGGACGATGTCGTTAGGCTGCACCACTCCCAGGTCGCCGTGCTGCGCCTCGCTTGGATGGAGGTTCACCGCAGGGGTGCCGGTTGAGGAGAATGTGGTGGCGATATTCATTGCAATCTGTCCGGCTTTTCCCATTCCGGCACTCACGAGTTTGCCACCGCGCCGGTGCACCCGCTCTACAATAGCCTCCACTGCACGTCCGTAGTCCTCGGTAACGGGGATTGCGGCCACGGCTTCGCTTTCGGCTTTTAGTATGCTGCGCATTGTCTGTATTACATCCATGGTTGATGTGTTTTGTTAGGCAGTGCAAAAATACGAATAAGTCGAGAGCAAAGCCAAATTTATTTTGAGCTTTGCCGAGCGAAAGTATTTATGACGGAAGTCAAAAATAGCGAAAAACTTTGCGCCGCCTAATTCATCGATTCGGCACTGCTGCATGTGGCAGCGGTCGCAGACATGCCCTTAAAGGCTTTGTGGTGGCTTATTCAGCGGAGATGGAATCGGCTGATACCGTTTTCACGCCTATTGACCTGTTGGTGAGTTTTTCCGGTTTGATGTGCATGCGCACTTTGCCCGGACCAACTCCGTAGACGGTCAGTTTCTCGCTTATGTGGCAGTCCAGAGGTCCCGATCCGAAAACGAACACACCGCCGTTGCGTGCATGAAGCCGTGAGGCATCGAGTTTTCCGGTGCCTACATTCTTAAGTTTTGCCTGGCGTGCAGTTCCCTCCACCACAACTGTTCCACAGCCGGTTGCCACGGTAGCCTCCACGGTGTTGGCTTCGATGCCTGTGGCGAACACGGTTCCGTTGCCCATTTCCTTTATGCGTATCTGGTCCGTTGGCACAAGCTTGAGGATTCGAAGCAGGGAGTCGCCGCTGTTGGTTGCCGCACGCAACGCCGAGGAGTATACTCTAACCAGAGGCATACCTTCAATCGGACGTTCGTCGGCCGTGGTCTGGATGGTGAGGTGATCCTTGTTGTTGTTGAACATTATGCAGGACGCCGTTTCGGGAATACACGAGAAGTAAACCCATCCTGCCGAGTCAGGTACCGCACGATAGTCGACATTCACGCCGTCGACTACTGTCAGTTCTCTGAAGTCGTGGACGTTGAGAGCATAGTCGGCTACAGTGCTGTCGGAGTCCTCGGCTCCTGTGGCCACTATGGCGCATAGGATTACGGCCACAGCTGTTATGAGATGTTTCATCGTTCCTGGATTTGCTGATATTGCGGGATTATTTCATTTTCAATACGGTCGATGATTTCGTCGAGAGCCTCCGGAGTTGCAGCTTGAAGCATGGCCACACGTGTGGCGCGGAACGAAGGGATGCCTTTGAAGAGCGGCGACACAGCCAGATGCCTGCGTATATGCAGGATGCCGCGTATGGGGTCGATTCGTTCGATGCTTTCGCGGATCTGCCGGCGGAGAAGGCTGAACATTTCGGCGGTGGAGGGATGCTCGGCAGTACCGGTGGTGAGGTAGCTTTTTACTGAGCGGAAAATCCAGGGAGCGCCTATCGCGGCACGGCCTATCATCACGGCGTCGACTCCGTAGCGGTCGAAAGCATCGGCGGCCTGCTGCGGGGTGCATATGTCGCCGTTGCCGATAAGCGGAATGGTGAAACGCGGGTTCTCTTTTATGCGAGCTATTTCCTCCCAGTCGGCATTGCCGGTGTACATCTGCGAGCGTGTGCGGCCATGTACTGTGAGTGCGGCTATTCCGCAATCCTGCAGCTGTTCGGCCAGGGCAGTTATAATTTTTGAGTTGGCGTCCCACCCCAGCCGGGTCTTGACAGTCACTGGAATATCGACGGCTTTGACAACCGCGCGGGTTATCTCTAGCATTTTGGGGATGTCGCGCAGCATTCCTGCGCCGGCTCCTTTTCCCGCTACCTTTTTTACCGGGCAACCAAAGTTTATGTCCAGCACATCCGGTTTCGCCTCTGCCACAATGCGTGCGGCTTCAACCATGGGCTCTGTCTCGCGGCCATAAATCTGGATGGCAGTTGGCCGTTCGCCCTGGCAGATGTGCAATTTGCGTGTTGTGGCGGCAATGTTGCGCACCAGGGCATCGCAGCTCACAAATTCGCTATAGGTCATGTCGGCGCCCTGTTCTTTGCATATTAGTCGGAACGAGGCATCGGTGACATCTTCCATAGGGGCCAGAAGGACGGGTCGTGAGCCGAGGTCTATGTGCTGAATCTTCATTTGAAATTATAACACGCCGAGGAGTTGTTTGTTACTTTATTTGATACGGCAAAATTACGAAATTGCCGGCATCCGCGGTGTGTTTCGCCGCCTGTCGGCACAGTTTTTTGTCGTTTTGGAGGAGAAATAGGGGGGGGAGGGCAAGCCGAAATAGGACATTGTAGGCAGGTAAGGTTATGATATAAAAAAAATTACTCGTCGTCACGACGAATAATCTTTTCACCTTAAATCTAATACCATGAAAAACTGATGCAAAGTTATACACTATATGTTTTACAACACAATTCTACAGCATAAAATTGCGTGCGCTTAAACTTTTTTAACGGGATGTGGGGCGTTCGTTAATCAGAGTAAAAACATACTCGAGGCAGTTAGAAATTGTATCCCAGCGAAATGGCAATGGTATTGCGGTGTATGCGAATCTTTTTGTCCTTGTCGCCGAAAGAAGCCAGCGGAGTGAACGCTACGCCGGTGGTTATGCCCACAAAATAAGATTCGGCGAAAGTGAAACTGAGTTTTAAACCCCATTGTGCGTCGAACCGCTTCCATCCCTGGTCGAAAAGGTTGGCTTTTTGTGCCGGTACAGCAACGGGCGCTTCCATATTAGGCAGCAGATTCTGCCTGGCCGATAGATTTATGTTCAGCCATGGACCCGTGGATACGGCCATTGTCACATTTCTGTGAAGAGAGAAATTATATGAGAACATCAGCGGAACTCTCAGTCCGAAGGTGCGGGCGGCGCCGTTGTAGTAGTGGTCGTCGACCATGACTTCCGATTTGTCGCTCATTGTGCTGTATACGAAGAGTAACTCGGGATCAAATGAAAAATTGCCGGCAAGAGGCACCGTGTACGACACACCGGCTGTGAATCCGGCGCCGTTGCCGTAGAATCCGCGACCTCCCGAGGGTATTGTCACCTCCATGGATGTGCGGACTCCAAGACCGGAAAAGAAGTCGGCTGCGCCTGCCGTAGCGGCACACACGAGCAATGCGGCGATTGTGAGAATTTTGCGAAAATAAGTCATTTACAAGGTTTTATGTTGCAAGTGGGCGATGTGCTTTATGTTAAATACTTACATGATTATAACTACGCTGCTGCAAGATTTGTTTATTTGTGAGGATAAAAGATTTGCTGTAATTTTGCAGCATAAACAATATAATATAATAAGGAATAATGGCAAGCAAACCGAATACGCCAAAAGGCACACGCGATTTTTCGCAGCTGGAGATGCAGCGACGCAATTATATATTCGATACCATACGCGAAGTCTTCAGGTTGTTCGGCTATCGCCAGATAGAGACACCCGCCATGGAAACGCTCGGCACCCTCATGGGCAAGTACGGCGAGGAAGGCGATAAACTGCTTTTCAAGATTCTTAATTCCGGTGATTTCCTTTCCGGTATGGACAGGGAAGAGCTTGTCGGCGAAGAGCCTTTGCGGGTTGCCGCACGCATCTGCGACAAAGGTCTGCGCTACGATCTCACGGTGCCGTTTGCACGATATGTGGTGCAGCACCGCGATGAAATAAAATTGCCCTTCAAACGCTATCAGATTCAGCCGGTATGGCGTGCCGACCGCCCGCAGAAAGGCCGTTACCGCGAATTCTACCAGTGCGATGCCGATGTGGTAGGCTCTGACTCCCTGCTTAACGAGGTGGAACTGCTGCAGATGGTGGACATGGTGTTCCGCAGGTTGAATGTGCGGGTGGTGATCAAACTCAACAACCGCAAGATTCTTGCAGGCATTGCCGAGCTAATCGGGCGTCCCGACAAACTTGTGGATATCACCGTGGCAATCGACAAAATCGAGAAAATAGGCATCGAAAAAGTCAAGGAGGAACTCTGCGAACGCGGGCTGGAAGCCGAAGCCGTGGAGCGGCTTGTGCCGGTGCTCTCTATCGGTGGTACTGCCGCCGAACGGCTGGAGCAGCTCGACGGAATACTCGCGGAATCGGAAACCGGCCGTGCCGGCGTGGAGGAACTGCGCACAGTTATTGCCGCCACAGAGCGTCTGGGGCTTGAAGCTGCTCTCGAGCTTGATGTCTCGCTCGCCCGCGGCCTCAACTACTACACCGGAACAATCATAGAGGTGAAGGCTGTCGACACTCCCATAGGTAGCATCTGCGGAGGCGGACGTTACGACAATCTCACCGGCATCTTCGGCCTGCCGGGTATTTCCGGTGTGGGAATCTCGTTCGGCGCCGACCGTATCTACGATGTTCTCACCGCGCTGGATCTTTTTCCGGCACAGGCCATGCAGAGCATATGTGTGGTATTCGCCAATTTTGGCTCCTCCGAGGCTGCCTTGAGTATGGATGTCATGAAAAAACTCCGCGCCGATGGTATCAGCGCCGAGATTTACCCGGAAGAAGCCAAGATGAAGAAACAGATCGGCTATGCCGACAATATAGGCGCACGCTACTTTGCCATGATAGGGCAGAGCGAGGCCGAGCAGGGTGTGGTCGCAATCAAGAATCTTGCCGACGGAAGCCAGACAACTGTGCCTTTCGCCGACTTGGCCGCCGCATTGGCATAAGACAATCAGACAACAGGTATTAACCAGGTATAATAGTCTAACATGAAAAAGATTCAAGTAATTACTGACGGAATGGCCGGCATGGTCGATGCCGCCGCCATCGCCGCTCTCGACGCGGAAGCACGCAAAGGACTCGAACTTCTTACCTCCGGAGAAGGTGCCGGAGCCGATTTTCTGGGATGGGTGAAACTACCCGAAGAAACCGACGACGCTCTTCTCGACGACATCAACGCCACTGCGGCACGCCTTCGCGAGACCTGCGAGGTGGTGGTGGCCGTGGGCATCGGCGGCAGCTATCTTGGCGCCAAGGCCGTAATCGAAGCGCTGTCCGACAGTTTTGCCCCCTATCGCGCCGGAACAGGCACAAGGGTGCTCTTCGCCGGACAGAACATAGGCGAGGACTACATGGCTGAACTTCAGGACTATCTCCGCGACAAGAAGTTCGGCATCATCGTAATATCCAAGAGCGGCACCACCACGGAGCCTGCCATCGCATTCCGTCTGCTCAAGGAGCAGCTCGAGTCGCAGCTCGGCCGCGAAGAGGCCGGCCGCCGTATCGTGGCTGTAACAGATGCACAGCGTGGCGCTCTGCGTTCGCTGGCAACCACCGAAGGTTACAAGACTTATGTAATCGCCGACAATGTGGGCGGCCGCTTCTCGGTGCTCACTCCGGTCGGTCTGCTCCCCATTGCGGTTGCCGGCTACGACATCCGCGCACTGGTGGAAGGTGCCCGTAACATGCAGAAAGCGACACTCGACGGAAGCGACACATCCTCGCTGGTGTATGCGCAGACACGTAACGCGCTCTATCGTGCGGGCAAGAAAATAGAGATTCTGGTTAACTACAACCCCAAGTTGCACTTTATGGGCGAATGGTGGAAACAGCTCTATGGCGAGAGCGAGGGCAAGGACGGCAAGGGAATATTCCCCGCCGCCGTGGACAACACCACCGACCTTCATTCCATGGGACAGTGGATTCAGGATGGCGAGAGAATCATTTTCGAGACTGTGCTGTCTGTGGAAACACCATCGCGCGAGTTGCGCATACCCTTCGACGAAGCGAATCTCGACGGCCTCAACTTCATAGCCGGCAAGCGCATCGACCAGGTGAACAAGATGGCCGAACTGGGTACCCGTCTGGCTCATATCGACGGCGGAGTGCCTAATATCCGTGTGGTGATTCCCGCACTGAACGAAGACACTCTGGGCTCGCTGATCTACTTCTTCGAGGCCGCCTGTGGCATCAGTGGCTATATTCTCGGGGTCAACCCGTTCAATCAGCCTGGTGTCGAGGCCTACAAGCGCAACATGTTCGCTCTGCTGGAGAAACCTGGCTACGAGAAGGAGACCGCGGCCATCAAAGCCAAGCTCGGCGAATGAGCGATATAACAACGACCGACGGCCCGGGGGGCGCTTTGCCTCCCGGGCCTATAGGCGTTTTTGATTCCGGATACGGTGGACTGACCGTGTTGCGCGAACTGCGTGCGGCACTCCCCGATGCCGATTTCATGTATCTGGGCGATAATGCCCGCGCACCATACGGCACACGTTCGTTTGATCTTGTGTACCGGTTCACGCGGCAGGCAGTGGAGTATCTTTTCTCCAGAGGTTGCCCGATGGTGATTCTGGCTTGCAATACAGCTTCGGCCAAGGCGTTGCGCACAATACAGCAGCAGGACCTGCCGCGCATGAAGCCGGGGCTGCGTGTGCTCGGTGTGATACGGCCTACCGTTGAGGCTCTCGGCGAAATATCGCGCGGTGGCCATGTAGGCCTTGTCGCCACCCCGGGAACGGTAGCTTCGGAGAGCTACGACATGGAGCTTGCCAAATTCCAGCCGCATATAAGGCTGAGTTCCCGCGCGTGCCCCATGTGGGTGCCGCTGGTGGAGAATATGGAAGCCGGGGGCGATGGTGCCGACTACTTCGTGCGACGCGATCTGGAGCAGCTTCTCGCTGCCGACAGCGATATCGACACAATTGTGCTGGGATGCACGCACTACCCGCTGCTTTTGCCCAAAATACGCCGTTATGTTCCCGGACATGTAGCGGTGCTGACTCAGGGGGCCATTGTGGCCCGCTCGCTGGTGGACTATCTTGGTCGGCATAAGGCTATGGCCACAGCTGTGAGCCGTGGCCATAGCACGGAATATCTCACCACCGAGTGTCCCGACAAATTCGCAGGCATGGCGAGGATGTTTCTGGGCACGGACATCGAGGCCAGACGCATCGAGCTGTAATCCGGAATCGCCTGCAAAACAGCATAGACAACCTATGAATATAACGCACCCGGCCGTCTCGGTCGGGTGCGTTATCATGAATAACTATGAAAAATGACGTATGAAAAAAAGTATTACTCTTCGGTGTTCTTTTCGGCGTATTCACGCAGGAGTTTTTCCTGCACATCGCCGGGAACGAGTTCGTAGGAAGCGAACTTCATGGTGAAGGAGGAGCGTCCGCCGGTGATCGAGCTCAGCGAGGTAGAGTAGCTGGACATTTCCTTCAGCGGAACTTTGGCGGAGATTTTCTCGAAGCCGTTTTCAGAGTTCATGCCCATGATTATTGCACGGCGTCCCTGGAGGTCGCTCATCACATCGCCCATCACATCGCCGGGAACGAATACTTCCACGTCGTAGACAGGTTCGAGTACTTTGGGAGTGGCTTCGCGGAATGCCTGGCTGAACGCATTGCGGCCGGCGAGGCGGAACGAGATTTCATTGGAGTCCACCGGATGCATCTTGCCGTCGTAGATGCACACGCGCACGTCGCGGGCATATGAGCCGGTGAGCGGGCCTTGTTCCATGCGGTCCATGAGTCCTTTTACGATTGCCGGGATGAAGCGGCTGTCGATTGCGCCGCCGACGATGCAGTTGCACACCACCAGTTTTCCACCCCATGCGAGAGGTATTTCCTGGGTGTCGCGGACACTCATCTTGAATTCCTGGTTGCCGAACCGGTATGTGTCGGGTGCTGGCATGCCCTCGGTGTACGGTTCCACAATCAGGTGCACTTCGCCGAACTGTCCGGCGCCGCCGCTCTGTTTCTTGTGGCGGTAGTCGGCGCGTGCCGCGCGGGTTATGGTTTCGCGATACGGAATCTTCGGTTCCTCGAACATGATAGGCAGCTTGTCGTTGTTTTCCACTCGCCACTTGAGTGTGCGCAGATGGAATTCGCCTTGTCCGGAGAGGATGGTCTGCTTGAGTTCCTTGCTCTGTTCCACCTGCCATGTGGGATCTTCCTCGTGCATGCGGGTGAGGATGCCCGACAGTTTCTCGGCGTCGCTTTCGGTTACGGGGCGTATGGCGCGCTGGTATTTGGGAGCGGGATATTTGATGAAGTCGAAAGCGATTTCACAGCCTTTTTCGTTGAGGGTATTGCCTGTGCGTACGTCTTTGAGTTTCACAGTGGCGCCGATGTCGCCTGCGGCGAGGGCGTCGACCGGAGTCTTGATTTGTCCGCATACGCAGAAAATCTGCGCCAGGCGTTCTTTGGTGCCGCGGCTCACATTCTCGAGGTCGGCACCGGCTTTGAGTGTGCCGCTCATCACTTTGAAGTAGCTCACTTCACCGATGTGCGGTTCCACGGTGGTCTTGAAAACGAACACGCTGAGCGGACCGTCGCTGTCGGGTGCCACTTCATTGCCTTCGGTGTCGACAGGTGCGGGCATGTCTTCGACAAACGGTACCACGTTGCCCAGGAATTCCATCATTCGGCGCACACCCATATCCTTGGCCGCGCTTACGCAGAACACGGGGAATATGGAGTTTTCCACCAGTCCTTTGCGGATGCCCATGCGCAGTTCGTCTTCGGTGAGGTGTTCTTCCTCGAAGAATTTCTCCATCAGGGTTTCGTCGTTCTCGGCGGCAGCCTCCACAAGCGCCTTGTGCATTTCGTTGGCGCGCTCGAGTTCTTCGGCAGGGATTTCCTCGATTTTGGGTACGCCGCCGTCGGGCCCCCAGGAGTATTTTTTCATCAGCAGTACGTCGATCATGGCATTGAAGCCGGGACCGCTTGCAAGGGGGTACTGCACGGGCACTATTCTGGAGCCGAACACTTCGCGCATCTGTTCGAGCACGTTGTCATAGTCGGCTTTTTCGCCATCGAGCTGGTTGATGGCGAAGATTATGGGTTTATGCAGACCTGTGGCTGTGCGGAAAATGTTCTGAGTGCCCACTTCCACGCCATACTGGCCGTTGATGAGTATCACGCCGGTGTCGGTTACATTCAGTGCGGTAATGGCACCGCCCACGAAGTCGTCGGCGCCGGGGCAGTCGATGACGTTGAGTTTTTTGTCGAGGAACTCGGCGTAGAACACGGTCGAGAATACCGAGTATCCGTATTCCTTCTCTACCGGGAAATAGTCGGATACGGTGTTCTTGGCTTCAACTGTGCCGCGGCGTTTTATAACCCCACACTCGTAGAGCATAGCTTCGGCGAGTGTGGTTTTTCCGGAGCCTTTGCTGCCAAGCAAGGCTATGTTTTTGATTTCTTGCGTTTTGTAGAATTTCATGATGTGAGGGTTAGTATTTTCGGGTATTGATTCAGCCTTTGGAGGCATCGCTGTGTCTGCTAAGGCGGCTGCAATTTATATATTTAAATTCAAAAAAACGGATGCCCGGTATATGTTGTGCAACATATACCGGGCATCCGCGATGTGTTTCTGCTGTTTTTCAGTTCAATCTGTCAGCAATAGCCTCTATGGCTTTTGTGGTGGCGTTTTCAGGGGCCAGCCATATGGTATCGTGATGCCGCTTCAGCCATGTGAGTTGTTTTTTTGCGTACACCCTTGTGTTCCTTGCTATTTTTGCATGGGTCTCATCCATGGTTGCCTCTCCGCGGAAATAGGCGGCGAGTTCTTTGTATCCCACTGTGTTGAGGGAGTTGTAGCTGCCATTCGCCAGCGCCTTGCGGGCTTCTTCCTCGAGGCCTTGGCGGAACATGCTTTCCACACGCAGGCCGATGCGGCGGAAAAGTTCCTCCCGCGGGTGGTCGATTGCTATTCTGATGGTGTCGAAAGGGCGTTCGATGCGTCGGCCTGTTCGCAGGCTGGAGTAGGGACGTCCGGCCTGGAGGCATATTTCCAGAGCGTGGACTACACGGCGGGTGTTGGAGCGGTCGACCTGCTGCCAGTAGTCGGGATCGCAGATGCGGAGTTGTGCGAGCACGCCCTCGAGCCCGTGGTTGGCAAGCATGGCAAGTACATATTCTCTTGTCTGCGCGGAAATGTCGGGCAGAGGGTCGATTCCATGCAGAAGGGTGTCGATATACATCATAGAGCCGCCGCAAACAACCGCCAGTCGGTTTCTGTTCCAGATGTCACCGAGGATTCGCAGCGCGTCCTGCTCGAAGCGCGCGGCACTGTAGGATGCCTCCAGAGGGAGGAAGCCTACAAGGTGATGCCGCACCCGCGCCAGTTGTCCGGGCGCGGGTGCGGCAGTGCCTATGGGGATATCGGCATAGACCTGACGTGAGTCTGCCGAAACTATTTCTGTGGAAAAATGGCTGGCGATGTCGATTGCCAGCGATGTCTTTCCTGAGGCCGTGGGGCCGGTAATAACCGCTAACAGCGGACGACGACCCATATTCCGATGCTCATTTTTTGCCGTTGGCCACCAGACGGGCTATTTCCACAATCACTTTTGTGGCTTTTTCCATCGAGGGCACGGGCACGAACTCATAGCGGCCATGGAAATTGAGGCCGCCGGCAAAGATGTTGGGGCAGGGCAGCCCTTTGAACGAAAGCTGAGCGCCGTCGGTGCCGCCGCGGATGGGTTGCACTTTCGGTTCCACTCCTGCAAGTTTCATGGCTTGGCGGGCATAGTCCACAACATGCATCACAGGTTCTATTTTCTCGCGCATGTTGTAGTACTGGTCCTTGATTTCTATCGAGCAGCAGTCGGGGAATTCGTGGTTGATTTTGCGGGTGAGGTGCTCCAGCTCTTTTTTGCGGCGCTCGAAGCGGTCGCGGTCGTGGTCGCGGATTATGTATGTCAGCACCGATTTTTCCACGGTGCCTTCCATGGATACCAGATGATAGAATCCTTCGTAGTCCTCGGTGTGTTCGGGTGTTTCCCAGCGCGGGAGCATGATAACGAACTGGTTGGCTATGCGCATGGAGTTAATCATCTTGTGCTTGGCGTAGCCGGGGTGCACGTTGCGGCCGTTGAAGGTAACTCTGGCCACGGCGGCGTTGAAGTTCTCGTATTCGAGTTCGCCCACGGCTCCGCCGTCCATGGTATATGCCCAGTCGGCACCGAAATGTTCCACATCGAACTTGTGCGCACCCTGGCCGATTTCCTCGTCGGGGTTGAATGCTATGCGGATTTTTCCGTGTTTGATTTCTGGGTGCTGCATCAGATAGTCCACCGCGGTTACGATTTCGGCGATGCCGGCTTTGTCGTCGGCTCCGAGAAGGGTGTTGCCGTCGGTGACAATGAGATCCTGGCCGACGTAGTCCTTTAGCTCTGGGAAGCCGGCAGGGGAGAGAACTATTCCTTCGGCGGCATTCAGCACAATGTCGCCTCCGTCGTATTTGCTTACTATGCGTGGGTTGACGTGGCGTCCGCTCATGTCGGGCGAGGTGTCCAGATGGGCGATGAAGCCCACGGTGGGTATGTCGCCGCCGGTGTTGGCCGGTAGGGTGGCCATGAGGTATCCGTTGTCGTCCAGGGTTATGTCGGAAAGACCCATTTTAGTGAGTTCGTCGCGCAGGTATTGGGCGAACACCATCTGCCCGGGGGTGCTGGGGGTCATGTTGGTGAGTTCGTCGCTCTGGGTGTCGAACTTCACGTAGTTGAGGAAACGGTCGACTAAGTTCATGGTTCAGATGTTGTGTCAGTTGATGATTCGCCAGGGTATTGCGGCTTTTATTTCGGAGTCGCCGCCCTGTTCGGTGGTGTATACGAAACGGTAGCCGTCGATCTGCAGGCTTTTGAGAAGGTTCTCCACATAGGAGCGGCAGGAACCATAAGTTTCGTATTTTCCTTTAAGGATGTTTACGTAGCGTCCGGTGAGGCTTGCCTGGTTGAACTGGCGGTAGGCGCTTTTGTTGGCGAAGGTGAGGGTGTACTGGGCGAAACCGCCTGTAATGTTGAAGCGGGCGTCGGCGGCACCGGCGCTCTGTCGGTAGTTGTCGCATTCAGCAGCCATAATCTGTGAGATATTGTCCTTCACAGCGGTGAAATTGAGCTGCGAGGAGGGAAGCTGGACGAGTTGTACCAGACGGGTGGCGCCAATCTGGTAGGTGCGGGAGTTTGCCTTGGTGTCGCTTAGCTGGATTATGAGCTTTCCCTCGCATTTGCGAAGCGTGTTGAGCATAAGGTCGAGTTTTTTGCCTGTGTTGGCCTTGAGCTGCATGGCCACGGCATATTGCACAAGCGCTTCGGAGTACATGGAAACGTCCACCGCGGAATCTGAGAAGCCTATGCTCACGTTTATGTTGTTGTCGGCGGCTTCGGCGCTCAGGAAGTCGATGAATGATGGAGAGTTCTCAACTTCGGCATTGTAGCGTGTGGCTATGGCGCCGGCACAATCGGCGAGCGCTTCTTGGGTTTCCTTGTTTGAAGAGCAGCCGGTGATGGCAAGAGCGGCCACGGCAAGGAGACTCAGCATTAAGGTGTGTATTCTAACCATAGGGATTCAGTGTTGGTCTGTATAGTCATCAATATTGCAAGGCCGACGCTTTGTGTGCGCCTTGGCAGCAAAATTAGCGTTTTTTGCTTTTGTCGGCAAATCTTTTTTGGGCGCCGGCCGGTTATATAGTAAATTCGTCGCCTCTATGCACAGATTCATTATTATCATAACAATCATGCTTTGTGGGCTTGGCGCAAAGTCCGCCGAGCTGTGGCCTTTTAGTGAGGTCAACAATCGCCTTGTCCTGAGTGTCAACGGTGGATATCATTTCGACAGTGGTGTGGCTGTTATGGGCTTCGGCGCCACGATAAAAGGTTTCCATATCACCATAGGCGGTGTGGGCTCATGCAAACTCCCCGACGGAGTTGAGCCCAGCGGGAAGAACACGGCATCTGCCATGGTGCAGCTGGGATATCAGATACCTGTGGTAAAGCAGTTCCGCTTCATACCCGTTATTGGAACTGCCGCAGTGGGCAAAATAATATATGACAAGGAGGGCGAGGAATTCCGCGAAGAGGACGAGAAGCCCAAGACGCGGCTCAAGATGAAATACCGCTTCGACTACGGCATACATTTTGTTTTCAACCACAGGGCGTTGATAGTTAATGCCGCTGTGACACGCTATACCGTTTTCGGAGGAATCGGCATACAGTTTTAGGCGTTTTTTGAAAAGACGAGGATAAACTTTATCTTTGCAACCGATGAACTCCGGCAAAGACACCAAGGAATCGGGTATCGGACGGTTTACCGGCCGTGTCATGTCGGCATGGCAGTATGTCAGCGCCGGCGTGTGGAGCGATCCGCGCCGGAACTGGTGGATTAAGATTCTGCGAACGCTCAATCTTTCCGTACAGTCGTTTCTGAACCGCGACATACAGTCACAAGCCTGCGCCATGACCTACCGCACCATGCTTGCCGTGGTGCCGGCGCTGGCTCTTTTGCTGGCCATAGGGCGCGGCTTCGGATTTCAGGACATGCTTCAGGAAGAGCTTTACAAGCTGTTGCCGGCGCAGCGCCAGGCGATAGGCTATCTGTTGAATTTTGTCGACAGCTATCTGAGTCAGGCTTCCGAGGGCTTGTTTGTGGGCATAGGCATAGTTTTCCTCATCTACACCCTTATCTCGCTGCTGGGTAATGTGGAGGATACTTTCAACCTCATATGGGGCCAGAAGGAAAGCCGCAGTATATGGCGTAAGATTTCCGATTACACTGCCATGCTTCTCATCCTGCCGGTGCTCATGATCTGTATGAGCGGTATCAACCTGCTGCTTAGCTCGACTCTGAACAGCATATTCGACTTCAGTTTCATGACGCCGGTGATTTCGTGGATTCTTGAGGCTGCTTCATGGCTTATGACATGGCTTTTCTTTACCGCCATATATGCATTGGTGCCCTATGCCAAGGTGAAGTTTGTCAATGCCTTTGTCAGCGGAGCCATCGCCGGCACCGGTTTCCTTGTACTGCAGTGGCTGTTTGTGACAGGCACACTGTATGTGGCGCGCTATAATGCCATCTACGGCTCTTTCGCATTTCTGCCGCTGCTGCTGCTATGGCTGCAGCTGGTGTGGGTGATAGTGCTCGCCGGAGCCGTGATATGCTATTCCTCGCAGAACGTGTTCGCTTTCAATCTGGATAACCAGGTGAGCAACATATCGTCCGATTACCGCAGCAAGGTGACAATAGCCATAGCGGCTGTATTTGTGCACCGTTTTATAAAGCGCAGCGGACCGGCGACGGCTCGCGACCTCATGGAGCTATACGATCTGCCGGCGCGGCTGGTTACCGATCTCACCGACAAATTGTGCCGGGCAGGGGTGTTGTCGCGCGTTATGATGGAAGGCAGGAAAGACGATACAGGATATCAGCTTGCTGTGGAACCTTCCACGATGACTGTGGGCAGCCTTTTCAGGATTGTCTACGGACTCGGTGCCACAGACTTCATTCCCGATTTCGATAAGAACTTTCCGGGAGTCAATGCGGCATACGCCCGCATCGAACAGCAACTGCGTAATCTGTCGGACTCCATACCGCTTTCACAACTTGAAATCGCTGAAAAAAGCAAGACTGTAAATCCAGCAAACCAACAACCATAAAAACAGAACAATGAAACAAGTAATCGCAACCACCGCCGCTCCCGGCGCTATCGGCCCCTACAGCCAGGCTATCGATACCGGTACATTCGTGTATGCCTCAGGCCAGATTCCTATCAATCCCGCCACCGGAGAGATTCCCCAGGGCATCACAGCCCAGACCGAGCAGAGCCTTGCCAACGTGAAGGCTATCATGGAAGCCGCAGGCCTGACAATGGCCAATGTGGTGAAGACTACGGTATTTCTTGCCGACATGGCCGACTTCGGTGCCATGAACGAGGTGTATGCCCGTGCCTTCGAGGCTCCCTATCCTGCACGCTCGGCAGTGGCCGTCCGCGAGCTTCCTAAAGGCGTGATGGTAGAAATCGAGGTGCTCGCTATGCGCTGAGGCTTTCCATAGCCAGGAATTCGGCCACCACAAAGGTGCTGCCACCGACAAAAACCACATCGGCGTCGCAGGTACATGCCTGCGACGCTTTTTTCACGCCTTCGGCAACCGACCCGCATACTGTGCCGGTGATTCCTGCGGCGGCAAACAGCCCGGCGGTATCGCCGGCAGGGCGCGCGCGGCTCACCGACGGGGCCACAAAATAGTAGTCCGCTTCCCTGGGCATGTAGGGAAGAATGGCGGATATGTCCTTGTCGGCGACGAATCCGAGAACTGCCGAAACGCGGCCGCGGGATGCGAGTCCGGCAAGCGCAGGCCCCAGATATTGCCATGCCCCGGCGTTGTGGCCGGTGTCGCAGATGTAGGATATGCCGTTTCTGTGGAGCTGCATCCAGCGTCCGGCAAGGCCGCTGAGTGAGCACACATCGGCAAAGCCGTTGCGCACAGCATCCGGACTGATGTCGAAATGTTCGGAGAGCACCACCAGTGCGTTCAGCACGGTGGCGGTGTTGAGCTTCTGGCAGTCGCCGGTGAGCTGGCCGCGAATGTCGCCCCACGGGGTGTCTTTGTAGAGCATGGTGTCACCGTCGGATACGGCAGAGGTGAACAGCGGGTTGTCGCAGGCGAAAATGGCTGGTGAGCCTTTGGCTGCGGCGGCATTTCTGAAAACGTCGCGTACGCTACCGCTGGCTTCTCCTATGACCACGGGCACATTGGGCTTGATGATGCCTGCCTTCTCGGCGGCTATGGCTTCGGGCGTATCACCAAGCAGAGCCATGTGGTCCAATGAGATATTCGTTATTATGCTAAGCCCCGGATTGAGAATATTCGTGCTGTCGAGCCGCCCTCCGAGGCCTGTCTCTATTATTGCTACATCCACGTTCCGGCTGGCGAAATAGCAGAAAGCCATCGCTGTTACAAGTTCAAAATACGAAGGCTGCGGCATGTCTGCCGGTTGGCTGGCGTAGCTCTCCATAAAGTCGGCCACGAAGGATTTGTCAATCATGGCGCCGTCTACACGGATGCGTTCGCGGAAATCCACCAGATGGGGCGATGTGTACAGCCCTGTCCTATAGCCTGCGCTGGTAAGCACGGCAGCAAGAGTGCATGCCGTGCTGCCTTTGCCGTTTGTGCCGGCCACATGCACCGAAGTGAACTGGCGGGACGGATAGCCTAAGGCGGCATCGAGTGCCTGCGAACGCTCCAGTCCCGGTTTATAGGCATCTGAACCTACTTTGTGGAAAGCTGTGAAGTAGCCTTCCAGCATTTCCAGTGCCTTGTTGTATCGAATGTCGGTTTCCATATATAATGACACCGCGGGATAGATGCCGGGTGTGAATCACAGGCAAAGTTAGCGAAAATCCCTAAAACGGGAGTCAAGGTGTGTGTTGTTCCCGGCTATGGAAAAACACCGGACGCCTTCGTCGGTAGGTGGCGTCCGGTGATATGGTCATTTGTCGGCCGGTATTGAGAAATCAACCGGCATGCAGCCGTCGTGGTGTCTGTAATGGTGGTGTTTGTGTTTTTTATGCTTCTTGTGCTTCTTATGTTTTTTGTAATGGCCGTAATGTGGATTGCCATTGTCGAAATTGTATCCATGTTCCCAGGTGGTGCGGGTGTGTATCGAGCCGCAGGAACATGCTGCGAGCAGTGCTATTATAGCCATGCATACAATTGCTACCGTGTGATGCAGCGCATCGCGGAGTGGGTTGAGGCGGGACATAGAGGAAACTTTTCTTAAAACAGTAATTTGGATACTATTATTACGTTCGCCGACTCCTTTATGTTCACCTGCGGTGATGAAAAAAGAACCGTCCCTTCACTCCTGAAGGGACGGTCGCGTTGCTCAATAGTTAATTGTGTCCATTAAGTCTTGGTAAGTAAACAAAATAATCCTTTTACTATGAAAAAGTAAATCTAAACAAATGCTGATGCAAATATCGTGATTTTTGTTTACGTGGCAATAGCAGGTTTTGTACAGTATAATCAGCAAATTTCAGAAGTGTATGCCAACTAACTGAAAATCAACCAAAAGACCTATGTAGCAATTAACAAATACATACAACAATTTTGAATTATTGTATGTTGTAAATTCTTTTTAAGTTAAGCCGTGCTGTGTATTTCTGCTGCATTCATGCCGGCGAGCCGTCGGAGTCGAAACGTCGCGACATATCTTTTATGGCATTGGTGTAGCTCATGTCGGGGCTTACCGGCACAACGCTTATGTGGCGGCGGAGAAGCCAGTATTCGTCGGTGTCGGTGGCATCGGGTTCTTCGTTTGTGAAGTGGCCGGTAAGCCAGTAGAAAGGATTGCCTGTGGGGTCGATATACCGTTTGTATTCCTCCGACCATCGTCCGCGGGCAGCGCGGCACGCTCTCACGCCGGCGGGTTCTACCTTCGCCGGTATGTTAACGTTGAGGCATACGCCATCCGGCAGGCCTTTCTCAAGCACATTCGCGGCGATACCTTTCACAAACGAGGTGGACAGGGAGAAGTCGGCACGCATGGAGTGGTGGAGGAGCGAGAAACCGACCGAAGGAATGTGCTGCATACACCCTTCCAGAACCGCGCCCATGGTTCCGCTATATGTAATGCATGTGCCGGAGTTCGAGCCGTGGTTGATGCCGGAGAGCAGCATGTCGGGTTTACGGGGAACGATGGTGTGGAGTCCGAGTTTTACGCAGTCCACAGGAGTGCCTCCGACGGTGAACAGTCTCACGCCTTCGTGCTTCTGTTCGAGTTCTTTGATTTTAAGCGGAGCGCCGACGGTCAGTGCCGATGATTGCCCGGAGTGGGGATGAGCCGGAGCCACGACGATGACATCGGCCATATCGCGGACGCATTCCACAAGGTGGTGCAGTCCCGGGGCAGCGATGCTGTCGTCGTTGGTAATCATTATAAGTGGGCGTAGCGGTGTCTCTTCCATGTGGGTAATGTTTTGTATGGTATATTTCAGCGAGGCGAGGGATTGTAGGAAGCCTCGTCCAATACAGTGCTGGATGTGTAGAATTCAGGGCTGAGCAGGAATGGCAGTGTCGCTTCTGGATGGTTGCGTCGGTAGGCCTCCACGATTCTGTAGCCGATATATCTTCCCGCACGCCCCGGGCATCGCGGGTCGAGCAGTCTTGTTGTTGGACCCGGTGCTATCAGGCGGTCGATGGTGCTGGCCGATTTGTCGTACAGCAGGTCGCGCTCCACCAGATTGGACCACAACAGGGCCTCGTTGTCGGTCAGAAATGCCATCTGCTCGGGGCGATATCCGAGAGCGAGAGCCGGGTTGCCGGTGCCTGTGACCTCGATTTTGGCGGCGGTGAGCGCACCCTGGTAGAGCATGTGCTGCAATGCAGTAGCATCGGACGGCCCTGCGAATGGATATGCAGTGGCTATCAGTGCTTCGGATATGTCGAAGGGCATGATTGCGGGTTCTTTCACAAGGCGGGAATACAGCGGAAAGTGGCTGTAGCCTTCGTATTCGGCGCCAAGGTAGTGATTGAGCGCTATGAGCATCACCGAATCCACGAATATTATGCTCTGGGGCTTTCCCCACACCACGGAGGCATACCGGCGGCGAGGAAGTTCCAGCCCGGCATTGCGGGTGCGGGCGAGAACGGTGCCTACAGCCCGGGCCACGGCGGATGTGTCGGGATATATGCTGTCGACATCCGGAGTGAATTTAAGCACGGGCAGCGACCACGACCATCCCGACACACGTTCTTCTGTGAGCGGTGTATCGGCCACGAGCTTCATGAAAGCCTCAATCTCCGGCCTGTTGCCGGCGAGCAGCCTCTGCCGTTGCGCCGAATCCGCGGAGGCATAGCGGTGCATGATTCTGTGCACAGGCGCTATGGCTATGCTGTCGGGGCTGACATTGGCTGTCTCCGTGCTTCTGCGGCATCCGGGGAATATGGCACAAGCCAGAAGAAGGGCGATTACGGGTAGTTTTGGCATAAGGCGATGGGTAGAAGTATTTGGACGGTCGGGAGTCTGCCGAAAGGCAAAATTAGCATTTTTGAGCCTATCAGACAATATTTCGGCATTTCGGACAATTGCCCTGGAGGGAAAAATGATTAATTTTGCAATTATAAAACAATGAACAAGCATCTACTGTTTGGCAAGCTTCGGCATTTTGCCGCGGCCGTGGCTATTGTGGCTTCGGCTGCCGTTGAGTGTATTCCCGTCTCGGCAGGCGAGAACACACCTTTCGTGCTGGCCATAGATGCCGGACACGGAGGTCGCGACCTTGGCACATCGGGTCGCCGGCTGCATGAAAAGAACGTGACCCTCGATGTGGCCCGCAAATTACGCGATATCGCCACAGAGCGTCTTGGCGACAGCATACGTGTGGTCATGACCCGCGACAAGGACGAGTTCGTAGGGCTTCGCGAGCGTGCCGCCATTGCCAACCGGGCCGGTGCCGATTTGTTCATATCCATCCACATCAATTCGGTGGCACGACGCACCCGCGGCCGTGAACGCCTGAAAGGAACCAGCGTGTACACCCTGGGGCTGCACAAGAGCGAGGCCAATCTGTCCGTGGCCATGGCCGAGAATGCAGTGATAGAACTTGAGGAGGATTTTTCCGAAACATATATGGGCTTCGACCCGGCGCTGTCGGAATCGTACATAATATTTGAGCTCGATCAGAACCGCAGCATGGAGCAAAGCCTTGAAATGGCCTCCCTGGCTCAGCACTTTCTTGTGTCGCATGCCGGAAGAGCCGACCGCGAAGTGCGTCAGGCCGGTTTCCTTGTGCTATGGGCGACAAGGATGCCATCGGTGCTTGTAGAACTTGATTTCATGTGCAATCCCGATATCGAGCGTTATTTCCAGAAAGACGAATCGCGCAAGGAACTTGCCGAAGCGCTGTTCCTTGCCGTGGATGCTTACCGCCGGATTCATCCTCCACACCCGATAGAAATACAACCGCAATAAAGAATGAAGAAAAAAGAGATTTTAGTGGGTCTTACGGTGGCTCTCGCACTTGTGCTCCTGTTTGTGGGAATAAATTTCCTCAAAGGTGTGAATGTGTTCAAGGCCGCCAACTATTACTATGCCACCTATACCGATGTGGCCGGACTGTCGACCTCGGCGCCGGTGACTATCAACGGCTTCAAGGTGGGGCAGGTCCGCAGTGTAGAGTACCAGTACGACAACCCCGGCCACGTGGTTGTGGAATTCAGCGTCGACAAGGCGTTGCGCATTCCGCAGGGTTCGCAGGCCGTTATCACCACCGACCTCCTCGGAACGGCAACCATTGCTCTGCGTATGGGTGCCGACCGCTCGGCATTCTACTCCGTCGGCGATACTGTGGCCACCGGTGTCGATGCAGGACTGATGAGTGCCGTGAGCAACGATGTTATGCCCGCCGTAAGCGCCATAATACCGAAAATCGACAGCCTGATCACCGGACTCAACACGCTGGTTTCCGACCCGGCGCTGTCTGCCTCGGTGCGGCGTATGGACAACATCACCGCCGACCTCGGGGCTTCGGTGCAGTCGCTCAGGACAGTCATGGCTGCCATGGAACCTGTCTCACGTAATGTTACAAGTATCACCGCCAACGTCGACACAATATCCGGCAACCTCAGCACAGTCAGCGGAGAATTGGCCGCCGCCCCCGTGGACAGCATCATGGGCGAGCTCAACCGCACTGTGGCCAACCTCGAACAGCTCACTGCCGCGCTCAACAATCCGGATTCGTCGATCGGGCGCCTGACTTCCGACCCCGAGTTGTATAACAACATAAACTCTACGGTGATGTCGCTCGACAGTCTGTTTGTCGACATCAAGCGCAATCCCAAGCGATACATATCCATAAAGCTGCTCTGATCGCGGCTATATTGTAAAAGCGACGACGCCCCGGGCAATAGCCGGCAGGGCGTCGTTCTCTTTTTGTATCCGTGGTCGCTCAGGCCTTGGAGGCTTCGAGAGATACTTTACGGAATTCTTTCATGAGTTTTTCGAGTTCGAGGGATGCTTTGCGTGCACGTGTGCCGGCTGCTTTGTTGTTTTTCTCCAGCTGCAGGGCGGAATCGGTGCGGAAGGCTTCGTAAGCTTCGTTGATTTGTTTGAGTAATGCTTCCATGAATTAAATTTTTAAGAGATTAATATCTGTTCCAGGCCTTGCGGCTTGAGATTCATTGTTCGTATTCTGTTTTGTCGTCGATACCTGCATCGGCCATCGCCTGGCGCCGTTCGCGGCAGGTGCCGCACACTCCACAGTGCATTTCGCCTCCTTTGTAGCAGGAGTATGTGGTGGAGTAGTCGATGCCGAGTTCTTTGCCCAGAGCGGCAATCTGCGCTTTGTCCATAAGAGAGAACGGGGCTTCCACAGTTATGCCGTCGTAGGTTCCGGCAGAGATGGCCGCGCTCATGGCGCGCACGAAACTGTCGCGGCAGTCGGGATACAGCGCATGGTCGCCGCTGTGGCTGGCTATGAGGATTTTGTGCAGGCCGCGGCTTTCGGCCAGTCCGGCGGCGGCAGAAAGCATGATGCCGTTGCGGAAAGGCACCACAGTGCTTTTCATATTGTCGAAGTCGTATTCGCCTTCGGGGATGGCGTCGGCGCCTTCGAGCAGCGAGCTGTGGAAGAGTTCGCCGATAAAGCTCAGGTCGATTACCACCAGTTCTATTCCCAGGCTGTCGCAATGGTGGCGCGCGCACTCAAGTTCGCGCGCATTGTGGTTGGACCCGTAGGTAAAGTTGACGGCAAGGGCGATGGCGGAGGCATACTGGTGCAGCATGGTCACTGAATCCATGCCGCCGGATAGCACGATAATGGAGTCTTTGTTCATGGGAATATCACACTGTGAGTGGGAATGCCGCGAGTCTGCGTGCTTCAACGAGGTTCTGGTGGTCGCTGTCGCCGCTGTTGGCAAAGGGAATGATGGAGATTCCGCCGCGGGGCATGAACTCGCCACGCACTTCGATGTATCGTGGCTCCATAAGCTGTGCGAGGTCTTTCATTATTATGTTCACGCAGTCTTCGTGGAAGTCGCCGTGGTTGCGGAAGCTGAACAGATACAGTTTCAGGCTTTTGCTTTCCACCATTTTGCGGTCGGGGATGTAGTTTATTATTATGCGGCCGAAGTCGGGCTGGCCTGTCTTGGGGCACAGGCTGGTGAATTCGGGGCATACAAAAGTTACTATATAGTCGTCTTCGGGGTGCTTGTTGTCGAAAGTTTCGAGCACTCCGGGGTTGTAGTCGGTAGGATAGGATACTCCTGCCTGGCCTAAAAGGCTCAGCGATTCTATTTCTTCAGGGGCACGTGACATATATTGTGTGAATCCTATGTATATGCTGTTGTTGTGTTCTTTAGAGATAAATGTGTGGCAAACATACGAAATAATCTACATGTAACAAAAAAAAAGCGGTTTATTGCACCGCTTTCCATAAATGTTTCTGATAAAACAGAATTTTTTGGTTCAAATTAGATTATTTTGCATAGGTGCAGCCGTTTATTGCCGCTTTTTTGATTTCCTGCCGGATTTACCCGCACTTGCGTAGTCGCGGTCGGGATCGGCGATTTCGCTGTACACCCTTTTGCCGAAGAATTCGAGGTTCTTGAGTGCCGACACCACGCGGTGTGCATCGGCTTTCCGCACGTCGAAAAGTGAGTAGGCGGGCAGAAGGTCGATGCGGCCCACGTCGACCCGCTGTCCGTGCACGTTCTTGTTCAGCATGTCAATCAGGTTGCCTGCATAGAAACCATCGGCTTTGCCGAGATTCACATACACGCGGGCCATTCCTTTCTCGGCGGTTCTGCGGTCTTTGTCGTGGTCGTTGCGCGGGCGATCGGCGTTGTTCCTGTGTTCTTTTTTTGCCGGTTTTTCATCGATTAAATCGATGTTGGGCGCATCCTTGTAGTAGTCGAGCAGGCGGTTGAATTCCAGCGAAAGAATTCGTTTCAGAAGGTCCTCGGCACTGAGCCACGACAGTTTTTTTGCCACGCCGGGGATGTAGCGGTCGATTTCGTTGTCGTTTACTTCCACCCTTTCGAGGCGGTCGGCGAGGTTGTAGAGCTGTTTCTCGATTATATGCTCGGGAGTGGGAACTTCCTTGCGTTCGAATTTTTTGCCGATGATTCGTTCTATTTCCTTGAGGCGGCCTTTTTCGCGCGAATGGATTATCGCTATGCTCACACCCGTTTTGCCGGCGCGGCCGGTGCGGCCGGAGCGGTGGGTGTACACTGCGGTGTCGTCGGGCAGGCCGTAGTTGACCACATGTGTGAGATTGTCCACATCCAGGCCGCGGGCAGCAACGTCGGTGGCCACCAGCAGGGAAATTACTCCGTCGCGGAATTTGCGCATCACTATATCGCGCTGCTGCTGGCTGAGGTCGCCGTGGAGGGCTTCGGCGTTGTAGCCGTCGGAAATCAGTTTGTCGGCGATTTCCTGGGTGTCGCGGCGTGTGCGGCAGAAGATTATAGCGTAAATGCTCGGGTTGTTGTCGGCTATTCGTTTGAGCGCAAGGTATTTGTCGCGTGCGTTCACCATATAGTAGATATGGCGTACGTTTTTGGCGCCCTCGTTTCTGGTTCCGACAACTATTTCTTCCGGTTCATGCATGAAGGTGGAAGCAATGCGTGCGACTTCTTTGGGCATGGTGGCCGAGAACATGAGCATTTTGCGCTGTTCCGGAACGTGTGTCAGGATGTCGTTTATGGAATCTACGAAACCCATGTTGAGCATTTCGTCGGCTTCGTCGAGCACTACGGTGTGTACCGATTCGAGTTTTACCACGCCACGGTTGATCAGGTCGATGAGGCGCCCTGGGGTGGCCACTATTATCTGCACGCCTTTGCGCAGGGCGCGGATCTGGCTCTCGATACTCGAGCCGCCGTAGACGGGCAGTATTTCAAGTTCGGGCACGTATTTGGCGAAGTCGGCGAGGTCGCCGGCAATCTGCAGGCAGAGTTCGCGGGTCGGAGCCAGCACAAGAGCCTGCGGACGATGGTCGGCGGCATCTATGAGCTGAATCAGCGGCAGGCCGAAGGCCGCTGTTTTGCCGGTGCCGGTCTGGGCGAGCCCCACCAGGTCGTGGTTGCCGTCGAGCAGGCGTGGAATAACTTTTTCCTGCACGGGCATGGGGTTTTCGAATCCCAGTTCGGAGATTCCGCGAAGCAGGTCGTCGCGGATTCCTAATTCTTCAAATGTCATATTGCTTTTGTTGTTATGCAAGTGTGGTGCCTGCAGGGTATTCCCTGAGTGCAAAGGAGGTGTCCGCCGGGTCGAACACTCCGTAGGTGTGGCGGCTGATCCAGTCGCCGAGAACTATCAGACGGCAGTTTGCGGCAACCGGCTCGTCGACGGGCACATGGTGGTGGCCTATTACTATATATCGCAATTCCGGGTGTTCTGTCGCCAGTGAACGGGAAAAGATTTCCAGAGAAGTGCGCACATTCGGGTCGAGTGCCGTCGGTGTGGAATAACCCTTCCGGCTGTGGTTGCTCCACCTGTATGCGAGTGGCACGGTGAGTCCGGGGTGTATGGCCGCGAACAGGCGCTGGCAAAGACGGTTCCTGAACAGGCTGCGTATTATCCGGAAGCCCGGCGACCGATAGCCTATGCCGTCGCCGTGGCCTATGAAGAAGGTGGTGCCGTCGACGTCGATGAATTCGCCTCCGGGCTTCGGATCACGTACGTCTACTCCCAGTTCTTCTCTGAGATAGCCGAACAGCCATATGTCGTGGTTGCCGGCATACCATACCACTTCAACACCGCTGTCGGCCAGTGCTGCCAGCGCGGCCAGGAAGCGCACATGGCCTTTGGGAACCACGTGGCGGTATTCGAACCAGTAGTCCAGCACGTCTCCGACAAGATAGAGACGGCGAGCTGTAGGCGCTATCCGCTGCAGGAACCCGACTACCCGGGCCTCGTGGGCGCGTGAGTCGGCCATGTAGCGTGCGCCAAGATGAAGGTCGCTTATGAAATAGGTGAGAGTGCGCCCTGCGCTCATAGCAGCCCCAGCTCGAGTTTGGCCTCCTCGCTCATCATATCGCGGTTCCACTCGGGTTCGAACACGATGTTTACGTTCACCCCGGTGACTCCGGCCACACTTTCGAGTTTCATGCGCACGTCCTCCATTATGAAGTCGGCCATCGGGCAGTTCGGCGCCGTGAGAGTCATGTCGACTGTCAGTTGTCCGTCATCTGCCACATCGATGCGGTACACGAGCCCCAGGCTGTAGATGTCTACCGGAATCTCTGGATCATAGACGGTGCGGAGCATTTCCACTACCTGGTCTTCTATCTTTAGTCGTTCTTCATCTGTCATAAGAGCACAAAGGTAGTAAAATTTATCGGAACATCCCGTTATAATCGTTTTTCCGCCCGTTGTAAATCATCCGGCGAGTCGATGTCGATGCTGCGTTCGGAAGGCATTTCCACGGGGATGCGTCGCGAGAACTCGCCCAGAGGCATCTGTCGGAGCGAGGAAGGGCGAATCACGTACACGGCGCCGTTGATGCGGAATACCTTGGGAACGTCCTGTCTGCGGGTGTACAGTCCGTGGCCTTTGCAGATGTGTAAAACACCGTCGGCGTCGGTCTCGAAAAGGTTGTAATACGGATTGTCGTCGCTGGGTGTAACGGTAAGGGCCATGTCGGCTTGCGGGTCGTTGTCGTAGGCCTTTATGGTAGCCATGATGTCGGCGGCATTGCGCAGTGGCGAAGTCGGTTGCAGCAGTACTACTGAGTCGAATACTATGCCTCTGGCGTCGGCCCAGTCCATTGCGTGGATTATTGTCTCCCTGCTTCCGGCTGTGTCGGTGGCCAGTTCGGGAGGGCGGCGGTAGCCGACTTTAATGCCGCAGTTCTCTGCTGCTGCGGCGATATTGTCGTCGTCGGTGCTCACCAGAATATATCCGCCTGTCTGCTGCTGCGCTTCGAGTGCGGCATCGATGGTATATGCTATGAGCGGTCTTCCGGCGAGCGGAGCGATGTTTTTGTGCGGTATGCCTTTGCTGCCTCCGCGTGCCGGGATTATGTAGAGAGGTATGTTCATGGAAGGTCGTGGAATCGTTTCAGTGTCGGGGGATTTTCGAGGAATTTCTCGATTGCCGCCGCCATTGTCGCAGTGGTATCGGATTTCGAATATGGGTTGGACGTGTTTTTCGCTTTTTCGCGGAATGCGGGTGAAAGAGCCTTCTCTATGGCGTGGGCAATGGAATCGGTGTCGGGATTGCAGTGGATTACAGAATCGGCGGCAGTGCGCCCGCGTTGGCGTATTCCTATGTCTACGGTAGGTATCCCTGCCGATGGCACTTCCACGATGCCGCTCGACGAGTTGCCGATTACCAGTGCCGCTATTTTCAGCATCGAAAGGTATTTTGTGGCTCCAAGGCTGGGAATCAGTGCCACGCGTCCGGGGTTGTTGCCGGCATATTCGGTAAGCAGCGGTATGGCGGAGGCACCTCCGGTGTCGTTGTTCGGATATGTTATCACCAGTTTCAGTTCAGGGAATCGGTCGAGGGCTTTGAGCATGTCTGCGGTGCGGGTTGTGTGGTCGGCTCCGGTGTCGAGAGTCGCCGGATGGTAGGTCACCACGGCAATGTCGCCCGACAGGCTCATGCCTATGTCGTTTTGAAGTTCTTCCCGGGACATGCATCGCAGGGACAGCAGGTTCTGCACGCCCAGAGCGCCGGTGTCGAACACGGTGTCGGGATGTTCGCCGAGCTGGATCACCCGCTTCCGGTAGTCGGCGGTGGCGGTGAGGTGCAGCGACGACAGTTTTGTGATGGCGTGGCGGAACGAATCGTCGGCGGCGCCTTCCGATATTTCTCCGCCGGCTATGTGCACCACAGGGATGTGCATCAGCGCTGCCGCCGACACCGCGCCGAGCATTTCATAGCGGTCGCCGAGAGCCACCACGGCGTCAGGCACTATCGATTCCAGGGCGCGGGCGATTCCGGTGGTGCATATACCCATGGCGGCGGCTCTGTCGGCTGCGGAGTCACCGCCAGGCAGGGGTACCGCGAAATCGATAGCGAATCCGTCGCTCTCGATTTCGGAGGCGGTGGCACCGAACGCCAGGTCGAGGTGCATGTTGGATGCTATTATTCTGATGGTGTGTCCTCTATGGCGAAGCAATTCCGCAAGAGGACGCAGCAGCCCCCAGTCGGCACGTGTGGTGGTGATGAAACAGATTGTCCGGGTCATATACTACGAACACGGCGGCGCCGGTCATGGTCAAGACCGTCGCCGCCGGAATGGTGGATGTGCAGGTTATTCGAACTCGATGAGAACGGCATCGGTGCCGACAACGTCGTCGGGTTTCACGAACACACGTTTAACAGTGCCTTCGCGATCGGCCATTACGTCGTTCTCCATCTTCATGGCTTCGTACACCAGAAGGGTTTTGCCTTTGGCAACCTTGTCGCCGGGAGCTACGGATACGGAGATTATGCGTCCGCCCATAGGAGCCTTGAGTGTGGGGCCGGTGATGGGGGCGTTGTTGTCCACAGCCTTGGTTTCGGCTTTTGCAGTCTCGTCTTTTGGCTTGCTGGCCTCGTATTCTTCCTGGCGGCGTTTGCGCAGGAAGTTCTTGGCTACAGAAGGCAGGAGCTCGAGCAGAAGTTCTTCCTCGCGGTTGGCGGCGAGTTTCACTCCGCCGAATTCTGCCACGACTGGATTTTCAGGCTTCTTGTAGGAGCTTACGTCGTAGGGTTTTTCCACGGGGCTTCCGGTAATCTGTTCGCGGAATGCGGGGTCTACGGGGACAGGAGTCTTGCCGTATTCGCCTTTCACCAGAGATATGAACTGGTTGGAGGGGTTGGTGTAGTCCGGATTACCTTTTTTGCGGTTGAGGGCTACGGTAACAGCCTGGGAGCCTACAATCTGGCTGGTGGGAGTTACAAGGGGAACCAGGCCGGCGTCGCGGCGCACCATCGGAATGAGGCGCATGGCATCGTCGAGAAGGTCGGACGCTCCAAGCTGTTTGAGCTGGGCTACCATGTTGGAATACATGCCGCCGGGAACTTCTGCATGCTTAACGATTTCGTTCGGTTTGGGGAAGCCGAAGTATTGCTCGATGGCATGGCAGGCAGCCAGCAGGGTTTCTTCGTCGGAAGCCTTTGCGGCAGCTACAGCCCGGTCGAGCTGAGCTTCGATTTCGGCGGGGAGTTTGTCGGTCAGGGGATCGAAGTCGCGTGGCATGGGAGCGAGGTCGAAGTCCTTGAGGCTTTCGCGGGCGCCTCTGAGGTGTTTGCGGATTTCACCCACGGCTTTCATGTCGGCTTCGATTTCAACACCGAGTTTTTTTGCGAACAGGTACACAAGCTCTATGGCAGGAGCTGCGGAACCGCCGCCGAACCACCATATGTTGGTGTCCAGGATGTCCACGCCGTTGATTATTGCCATCACCGACGACGCCAGGCCGTAGCCGGGTGTACAATGGGTGTGGAAATCGACAGGAACTTTCACGGCGGCCTTGAGTTTCGAGATAATGGAGGCGGCACGCAGAGGGCTTACCAGGCCTGCCATATCCTTAAGAGTGATTATCTTGGCGCCGAGACGTTCCATTTCGCGGGCTTTTTCCACGAAGTATTCGTCGGTGAATATTTTCTTGGGCTCTTCCGCCTTTTTGCCGAAGAGCTTGGCGAAGAAACCGGTTTTCTGCGCCGGTTCGGTCTTGGGGTCTACGGTGTAGCAGACGGCGCCGTCGGCGATGCCGCCAAGCTGGTTGATGAGGCGGATGGACTCGCGGACGTTGTCGATGTCGTTGAGAGCGTCGAATATACGCATCACGTTGAGGCCGTTGGCGATAGCCTCTTTATAGAAACCTTCGAGAACGCTGTCGGGGTAGGGCACATAACCGAAGAGGTTGCGGCCGCGGGAAAGAGCGCTCAGCAGGGATTTTCCTTTCATTGCCTTGGAGATGGTGCGCAGACGATTCCATGGCGATTCGTCGAGATAGCGCATCACCGAGTCGGGCACAGCGCCGCCCCAGACTTCCATGATGTAGAAGCCGGCGTTTTCGTAGTAAGGCAGCAGTTTGTCGATTTCTGCCTGGCTCAGACGAGTGGCGAACAGCGACTGCTGACCGTCGCGAAGGGTAAGGTCGCGGATTTTGAGCTTGCGTGATTCCATAAGGGAAAGTATAGATTGGGTAGTATGTTTCCGCCGCAAATATAATGCAATTTTTGATATTAAAGAATTTATTCCGTAATTTTAGAAAAAAAGATTGCGAAGCCGGCAATCTGCAGCGTCCGTCCTTTCCGTTATATTCCGTCCGTCTCGCTGTCGGAGCGAGAATTGGTTTAACCGGAGGCGCTGAGAAAGAAAAACTTGCACGGACAAAAAAATAAGCGTAATTTTGCGGCGCTTTTCAGCATCCCGTGTGATGGGAAATTAAGAGCACTTAATTTTTAGTAACACAACAAACAACGCAACAATGCAAGTATTCCAACTCAGCGCAAGCCCCCGCGTAAACCTGGGCAAAAAAGCAACCAAGGCACTGCGTGCCGAAGGTCTCATCCCCGTGGTCCTCAACGGCGGTGCAATCGTGGAACTCCCTTATTCGGGCAAACTCGAGGAAGGTGAGAAACTCGTAGAAATCGGCAACGGCAAAGGTCTCATCACCACCGACCTGGTTGTAAGCAACGACGCCGTACGCAAGCTTGTGTACACTCCCGACGTGTTCGCAATCGAACTCGAGGTCAACGGCAAAAAACGCATGGCCGTGCTCAAGGACATCCAGTTCCACCCCGTAAAAGACACCATTCTGCACATCGACCTGCTCGAGGTTAGCGAAAACAAACCCGTTGTAATCGAAGTGCCTGTGAAACTCGAAGGCCACGCCGAAGGTGTGAAGGCCGGTGGTAAGCTCACTCTGAGCATGAAGAAGCTCAAAGTACGTGCTCCCTACACTGCCATCCCCGAACGTGTTGTCATCAATGTCGACAGCCTCGGCCTCGGCAAGAGCCTCGCTGTGGGCGACCTCCACTTCGAAGGCCTCGAACTGGTGAATGCCAAGAACGCCGTCGTATGCGCCGTTCAGCTCACCCGTGCCGCCCGTGGTGCCGCCGCCGCAGCAGCCGCCGGTAAATAATCCACCGACTGCCAATGAAACACCTCATTGTCGGCCTGGGCAATATCGGCGACGAATATGCCCGCACGCGCCACAATATAGGATTCATGATATTGGACGCCTTCGCACAGGCGTCCAATATTTCTTTTTCCACATGCCGTTACGGCGATGTGGCGCATGGACGCATCAAGAACCAGCAGGTGGTGCTGTTGAAGCCATCCACCTATATGAACCTGAGCGGCAATGCCGTGCGCTATTGGAAAGAGCAGGAAGGAATCGATATCGACCGTATTCTGGTGGCTGTCGACGACATCGCCTTGCCTTTCGGGGCCATACGTATGCGGGCTTCGGGTTCCGATGCCGGTCACAACGGACTCAAGGACATTGCCAGGGCTCTTGGCTCCAGCGCCTATCCGCGCCTGCGCTTTGGAATCGGCGGCGATTTCCCGCGCGGTTGCCAGGTGGATTACGTTCTGGGAGAGTTCCCTCCGGAGCAGGCGCGCGAATTGCCTGCGAGAATCGAAGTGGCCGTTGATGCCATACGCGAGTGTGTGCTTGCCGGAATGGGCAGCGCCATGTGCAAATTCAACAACAAGTAGTGTTATGCAGGAGGTACGGATCGACAAATGGCTGTGGGCGATGCGAATTTTCAAAACCCGCACTATCGCCACCGATGCATGCAAGAAAGGCCGTGTGGGCGTGGGAAACGCCCCGAGTGTCAAGCCTTCGAGAATGATTTCGGTAGGCGATGTGGTGCATGTCCGCAAGCCGCCGGTTACTTTTTCGTTCGAGGTGCTTAAACTCACCGAAAACCGCCTGGGAGCGCGGCTCGTGCCCGACTATGCACGCAACGTTACGGAACAAAGCCAGCTCGATTTGCTCGAAGTTGTGAAAATATCGGGTTTCGTGAACAGGGCCAAGGGCCTTGGCCGTCCCACAAAAAAAGAAGGGCGTCAGCTCGCCGAGTTCGCGGACAGTGTAGGTGACGACGGCTGGGATTTCGATTCCGACGATTTCGAAGGTTTCGACGATTGACAGCTCCGGAACAGTTCGCCGGAAAGTTTTTTGAGACAGGAGTACAGGAGAATCAGGAGTATTCTTCGTATCTTTGCCGTGTGCCGGCTGAATCGTAATCCGATGGTTCTTTTTACGGCCATATTTTAATAACGACATGAACCGCATTATCCAAAAGGAACAGTTTTCCGAAAAAGTTGTAAAACTTGTTGTGGAAGCTCCCGAAGTGGCAAAGGCCCGCAAGCCAGGCCACTTTGTAATAGTACGCTGCGGCAGCGGTGGCGAACGCATACCGCTTACTATCGCCGATGCCGACGTTGCTGTCGGCACCGTAACGCTTGTAGTGCAGAACGTTGGCGTGTCTACGGCCAAAATCTGCGCATTGGAGGTCGGCGACAGCCTCACCGACCTTGTGGGACCGCTCGGAAGAGCGACCGACATCGGCAGGCGCGACGGCACCGTTGTGTGCTGTGGCGGTGGTGTGGGCGTGGCTCCGCTGCTGCCCATAATCAAGGCTTTCAAGGAAGCCGGCAACAGGGTGGTGAGCATACTCGCCGCCAGAAATTCGCAGCTGATAATTCTGGAAGATGAAGTGCGCCGGTATTCCGACGAATTGATTGTGATGACCGACGACGGTTCCGCAGGTGCCAAAGGTCTTGTGACCGATGGCCTAAGGCGTGTGCTCGACGGCGGCGATGTGGCCGAGGTAGTGGCCATAGGTCCGGCTATAATGATGAAGTTCGTGGCGTTGCTCACAAAGGAATACGGCATTCCGACAGTGTGCTCGCTGAACACAATCATGGTGGACGGCACTGGCATGTGCGGCGCTTGCCGTGTGAACGTGGGCGGCAGGATGCGATTCGTTTGCGTGGACGGCCCCGAGTTCGACGCCCATCAGGTGGACTTCGACGAGATGATGATGAGAATGAAAGCTTACGATGCACAGAAATAAGGCGATGGAACAGAATGATACCGTTGGCGGACGTGATTCCGCCTGGCGCGAGCAGCTTCGCGGAGCCATGCCGGCAAAGGAACGCACCGCGATACCGAGGGTGGAAATGCCTCAGCTCGACGGTGCCTACCGTGTTACCTGCAACGAAGAAGTCAATCAAGGGCTGAGGCCCGAGATGGCTGTAACGGAGGCCTCCCGCTGCCTGGATTGTCCTAATCCGACATGTGTAGAGGGCTGTCCGGTGGGAATCGACATTCCAGGTTTTATCAAGAACATACAGCGCGGAAACATTGCCGGTGCATATGCTGTTCTGCGGCGCACCAGCGCTCTGCCTGCCGTGTGCGGGCGAGTTTGTCCTCAGGAAAGGCAGTGCGAGAGCCGTTGCATCTACAACAAGATGAAGAAAGCGCCGGTGGCTATCGGATATCTCGAGCGCTTTGCCGCTGACAGCGCCCGCGAGGCAGGCGTGCCTGCCGGTGAGATGCCTCAGTCCAACGGCAAGAAGGTGGCGGTGGTAGGCTCCGGCCCCTGCGCCCTTTCTTTTGCCGGCGATATGGCGGCAAGAGGTTTCGAGGTGGATGTTTTCGAGGCTCTTCACGAAATAGGCGGCGTTCTGAAATACGGCATTCCCGAATTCCGTCTGCCCAACAGTGTTGTCGATGCCGAACTCGACGGACTGCGTGCGGCTGGCGTTCGTTTCCACACCGATACTGTGGTGGGCAAGACTCTGAGCTATGAGCGTCTGCTCGAAATGGGCTTCGACGGCCTTTTCGTGGCTTCGGGCGCCGGTCTGCCCAGGTTCATGGGTATTCCCGGTGAAAACCTCATAGGGGTGATGAGTTCCAACGAATATCTCACCCGCATAAACCTTATGGGTGCCGGCCGTCCCGGCAGCGACACTCCCGTGCCGGCGGCACGACGCGTGGCTGTGGTCGGCGGTGGCAACACCGCCATGGACTCGGTGCGCACCGCGCGCCGCATGGGTGCCGAGAAGGCATTCATCGTGTATCGCCGTGGCGAGGAGGAGATGCCCGCCCGAGTCGAAGAGATACATCATGCCAAGGAAGAGGGAGTCGAGTTTATGACCCTTGCCAATCCGGTGGAATACGTAGGCGACAAAACCGGACGTGTTACTGCAATGCGCGTCCAGCGCATGGAACTTGACGAGCCGGATGCTTCCGGCCGTCGCAGCCCGGTGCCTGTCGACGGCGCAATCGACACTATCGAAGTCGATCTGGTGATTGTGAGCGTAGGGGTTAGTCCGAATCCTCTGGTTCCTGATTCTATCGAAGGGCTGGAAGTTACCTCCCGCGGAACTCTTGCCGTGGACGAGAATCTGCGCACATCGCTGCCACTTGTCTATGCCGGCGGCGATATCGTGCGTGGCGGAGCCACAGTAATCCTTGCCATGGGCGATGGCCGCAAGGCTGCCGCCTCCATGGCCGAAAGCCTGCTGAAATGAATAGGCGGAATGTCGGCATAATGGCCGTCGGAGCTTTGCTGATGGCAGGAGCTGCAGCATGCGGTGGCGGGTCGGAACACGCCGTTATGGCGGTGTCGGTACCGGCTCAGAAAGCCATTGCCGAGCGTTTTGGCGGAGGGGTGGAAGTGCTGGCGCTTGTCAGCGGGGATGTCGATCCTGAAAGTTTCGAGATTTCCATACGCACCGCCGCCCAGGCCTCGGGTGCCAAGGCATATTTCCCTACCGGCGCCCTGCCGTTCGAACGCAACTTTGTGGAAGCCCTCCATGGTAGCGTGCCGGTGGTGGCCACAGGCACTGATATCGAGCCTATCGAGGGCACTCATGGCGAGCATGGAGGTGTCGATCCACATGTGTGGACGTCCGCCGGATTCCGTCGCGCTTTCGCCGACGGCTACTTCCGCGAGCTTTGCCGTCTGTACCCCGACAGTGTCGACAACTTCAGCCGCAGAGCCTCCGAGATACAGAACATGTTCGCCATGCAGGACGACAGCATCCGTCGGGTACTTGGGGGCAGGGAATATGCATTCGGCATAATGCACCCGTCGCTGAGCTATTTCGCCCGCGACTGGGGCTTGCGCCAGATTGCCTTCAATCCGGAGAACAAGGAACCGGGTGCGATGGCTGTCCGCCAGCTGGTCGACAGTATGCGCGCCGCAGGTGTGAAGGTTATTTTCTATGAGGACCCGGGTTCCGAAGGGCAGGCGCGGCTCTTGGCCGACGAGGTCGGAGCGCGTGCTGTTGCCATCGACCTCATGAGTGGCGACATTGGTACAGAACTTGTAAGAATTGCCAATGAAATTGCCAGGCCATAGCCCTGCCTGCAGGTGCGGCCATTGCCACAACGGGCAGGGCTCGCCCCTGTTCAGTCTTTCGGATATCAGTTACAGCCGGGAGCGCCGTCCGATACTTGTCGATATCAACCTAACGGTTGATATCGGCGATTTCATTGCCATAACAGGCCCGAACGGCGGTGGCAAGACCACTCTGCTGAGGCTGATTCTCGGCCTGGCGGCTCCCGACAGTGGCAATATCAGTTTCTATGCGTCCGATGGCAGCCGTATCCAGCGTCCGCGCATTGGCTACCTGCCGCAGAAAAGCGCCGTGGACAGCCATTTCCCCATAACTGTGGGCGAAGTGGTGGCTTCCGGCCTGCTGGGAACGAAAACGGCACTTGCAAAGTCCCGTAAGAAAGAGATTGTGGAGCAGGAACTGCTGCGTGTGGGACTTGAAGACCTTGCCGACAGAGCTATAGGTAAACTATCAGGAGGCCAGCTGCAGAGGGCCTTGCTCGCAAGAGCCATAGTGAGCCGGCCGGCCGTATTAGCTCTTGACGAGCCGCTGAGCTACCTCGACTCAGTGTCTGAGGACAGATTCTATACAATCCTCGAAAGCCTTCGCGGGAATACGACAATCCTGCTGGTCACCCACCAGATGAGCCGCGTGGCTGCCATGGCAAACCGCCATGTGATTGTGGACCACACACTGCGCGAATGCACAGCCACTGTACATTACCGACCCGAGGACTGAAAAGACCTTGGCGCCCATAGAGAAAAGTGACCACAGAGGCCATAGAGGAATGTGATGTAAAAAAACATTTCAAGTGCATTTTTTTGCGGGAAGGTGCGTTTTTTTTATATTTTTGTCAGAGAAACACTATTCCATCTATATTATGCGCAGAACAATACTTATAGTTTTCATGAGCCTGCTGGCTACAGTGGCATTCTCCCAGCAGAAAGCCGACATTATCGCGAGCTATCAGGAGTCGTGGCGTGACTGGCAGTCCGATACACTGAAAACTGTCGGGATGACACTCCTTGCCAACAACAACGAATCGAAGTATTTCAACGATCTCAGCCTGTGGAGCGATTCGCTTTCGTCGACCCCAGACGGAAAAGCGCAGCTGCAGCAGATTATCATGGCTGCCTGTATGACACAGCACCCCGATGGAAGCATTTCTGTCGATTTACGAAAGGGACCTGTTAAACGAGTCGATACATATGTGTTCTCCAATCTTGCCGATGCCACGATTACATGCTACGACAATTTTGCCGGCGAGCTGAGCTGCTACACCGAACCCATGGACGAGATGCAATGGGAAATCGGAGACTCCAGCAGAGTGGTTCTGGGTTATGAATGCATGCAGGCGACCACCGACTACCATGGCCGCCGGTGGACTGCCTGGTTCGCACCTGAGATACCTGTCTTTTTCGGGCCGTGGAAACTGCACGGGCTGCCTGGGCTGATTCTCGAAGCTGTCGCCGACAATGGAATATCATACCAGGCCACCGGCATAGAACCCACCGAACGCACCATTACACCCATGTATTCCTCCGATTCGTATCAGCGTGTCGACCGCAAGAGAGCCCTCGCCGATGAGGAGCATTACAGAAACAATATGGAAGCGATGGTGCGTGCCAGATACGGGGCTACTGTAAAATTCGAAAACATCACTGAGCGACCGAAATACGATGCACAGCGATACGCTGCGGAACCGGATTACGCCGAATGAGAGCTTTTTTAGTATCGCTGTTGGCGGTTCTTGCCGTGCCATTCGCCATGGCGCAGGTTGCCGTTACGGGTTCGGTTCTGGAAGCTGACGGCAACGAGCCGGTTGCCGGTGCATCGGTGATTGTAAAAGGTGCCGACGGCAAGATAAAGAAGTTCGCATCGTCGAAGGCCGACGGCGGATTCGCCATGTCGGTGCCGACAGTGGCCGGCTGTCGCCTGGAAGTGTCGATGATGAGTTTCGCCAGGAAGTCGATTCCGCTCGACAGTGTTTCCTTTCCACTCACTGTGTATCTCGAACCTGGAACTATACAGTTGAAGGAAGTGGCGGTAAAGGCCGACCGCATCCGTGAGCAGGGCGACACCATAACATACAACGTGGGCACCTTCTCGCGGGAGGACGACCGCACTATCGGCGATGTTCTGCGCCGAATGCCGGGCATCGACGTGGCACAGAACGGAAAGATACAATATCAGGGAGAGGACATCAACAAGTTCTATATCGAAGGCTCGGATCTTCTCGGTGGCCGCTACGGCATAGCCACCAACGGCATAAGCCATGATGATGTCGGCGCGGTCGAGGTTATGGAGAACCACCAGCCCATGCAGGTGCTTTCGGGAATATCTTTTTCCGACAAGGCGGCAATAAACCTTAAGCTGAAAAACAAGGCCAAGGCCACGTGGTCGTTCCACGGCGACGCCGGCGGCGGTTACAGCCGGCAGCCGGACGGCATGGTGTGGGACGGCGAGATTTTCGCCATGGCGGTGATGCCTTCATTTCAGAATATCACCACTTTCCGCACCAACAACACAGGAGAGAACCTGTCGTCGTCGGCCACGGATTTCTTTGCCGGCCGGCGCCAGACCGGATTGAGCCGCTATGTCGGTGTGGGACTGCCGGGAGTGCCATCGCTCAGCGACAAGCGTACGCTTTTCAACCGCTCCTTTATGGTATCGACCAACAATCTTTGGAAATTCGGCAGAGGCGAGTTCAAGGCCAATATAGACTATTCCTTCAACCGCGTTACAGCAGATGCATCGAACATAACTACATATTTTCTGGCAAGTGCAGGTGCCGAAGGCGGTAATCCGGGTTTTGGAAACCGCGTAATCACCGAGAACAGCAGCGGCAAGGACCGCACCCACTCGCTTGGCGGCAAGTTCATTTACGAGCTTAATCAGAAGACCGCATTCATCAACAACACGCTGCAGACAAACATCGACTGGGACGATGTGGGACTCGCTGTGACAGGTTCGATTCCCAGCAGCCAGTCGGCCAGGCTGCCCGATTATTATGTGGCAAACAGGTTCAAGATGATAAAGCGGTTCAACCGCTCCGGCAAGACACATCTGGTTACATTCCAGAGCAACAACGAATGGGAGTCGATGCCGCAGACACTCGATGTCGGTACCGGGGACGGTGCTTTCAGCCAGCATGTCTCCGACCATGCTTTCTACACCCACGAGAGTGCGGCATATGCATTCAACATAAAAGGAATCACCGTGAGTCTCGAAGGCGGACTGAAAGGCTATCTGCGCTCGATGCGTTCGCGACTGCCGGATCTGCCGCAGGAATTGCCGGGGCTGACCGAGAATGTTGTGAATACCAACTATGTGACAGTGTATGCAGTTCCCAGGCTCGAATACTGGGTAAGGCGTGTCAACCTTTCCCTGGATTTGCCGTTGAGTTATGCCCACTATGCCTTCGACAAGGCGATTGCCGACCGCGACGAGGTGTATTTCTCGCCGTCGATGAGTTTAAACTGGAAACCGAACAACAGGTTCTCAGGAACCTTGCGAGGCGGCATGGGACGTTCGCCCATGAATCTCAACCTTATCCATCCGGGACTTGTAATGACAGACTACCGCACTCTGAAAGCCGGAACGGAGCAGTTCTA
>DKUJ01000047.1:0-8253 GCA_002490635.1 Porphyromonadaceae bacterium UBA7207 | reverse complement strand
GAAAGCCGGAACGGAGCAGTTCTACAATTCATCGTCGCAGAACGTGTCGGCCAGCATAAACTACAGACACACTCGCCACGGACTGTTTGCCAACGCTATGGCTATGCAGTCGTGGACTCATGTTCCCTACACCATGGCACAGCAGCTCTACGGCGACTACGTGGTCTACAGCTATGCCGACGCCAGGAACGACAGCAGGATGCTGATGGCCCTGGGAAACATCGGCAAGACTCTTGACTTTATGCGCGGCAGCTGCAATGTCAACGGATCGTTCACCCGCAACGAATCGCAGTTGCTGTCTCTTTCCGGTAACGACAACCCGACGGCGCGGTCGCGGTTTGTCAGTTCGGTGAGTTCCGTGTGGAGTATCGGTGGGAAAATAAGCGGCAATCCATGGTGGTGGCTGGGTTTCGACTACAGCATAAATTACTCCGACAGCCAGCTGGCCATGAACGGGCTGGGTGAATCGTGGCTTTCGACGCTGAGGAACCAGCTTAGCATTATAATAACCCCGCATCGCAAATGGCAGTGGACGGTAAGCGCAGAGCATTACCGCAACGAGCTGACCGCCCACAATTTTAAGAACGTGCTGATGCTCGACACCGGGATATCGTTCCGGCTCAACAAACGGATAGAGCTTGCCGCCAGCCTCACCAACATTCTCAACCGGCGCAGCTACAATTACACGGCATATTCAGAACTGTCATCCTTCGAGAGCAGGCGCCAGCTTCGTGGACGCCAGTTCCTGCTTTCGGTTACACTCAGAAAATGAAACAGACAATCACAATCCTACTTTTTTGCCTTGTGTCGACTGCCGCAATCGCGCAGTCGCAGGAAGGACTTATGGTGAGCTACAAGGCACATACACCCAATATGCGCAACGGCGTCGACGACCTTACAAACAGTTTCGTGCTGCTTGCCAATGCCCGAGAGTCAAAGTTCTTTTCACCGATGACAGAATACCTCGACTCGCTCAACTCCACGCCCGAAGGCAGAGCCAAATATCAGGAAATGACACGCAGCGCATATCTTGGCGGTAAACTTGACGACATGCCGCGAAGGGATGGCACGTATTACGTAGTCAAGAGCCGCGATGCCGGCTGCGTGGCATATTACGACAATGCCGGCCTCGAAAAATACTGTTACGAAGAGACGTTGCCAGAATTGGACTGGCAGATAGGCGATTCCACAAAAACGGTCCTCGGCTATGAATGCATTCAGGCAACCGCGATGTTTCATGGCCGCCGTTGGACCGCATGGTTCACACAGGAGATTCCGCTGAATGCCGGCCCTTGGAAACTCGACGGGCTGCCCGGACTGATTCTGGAAGCTGCATGCGATGGAGGCCAGTACCGTTTCGAGGCCGACGGTATCCAGCAGACCGACAGAGAAATCGGTCCGGTGTATCTTGCCGATGAATATGAGAAAACCGAACGTATAAAATTCCTGAAGTCCAAACGAAGCTTCCTCGACAATCCTTTGGGCAAGATCAACGCCCAGGTCGCAGGCGATATGGTCGTCGTTAAAAACGAAGACGGCAGCGATGCCGCCGGACGCCTTTTCGCACCACGTGAAACCGTGGACCTAATCGAAACGGATTATTAAAAATATATCTTCGCTAATACCATCTATACTTAGCGGTGTAAAGGCTGGTGGGGTGCTATAGGTTGAGAGCCTTCGACTCTTTTTGGACCATAGAAGCATAGAATAGTGGTTCGCTGAATAGTTACTAAGTTTATGGCAGATGTTAATTGTTGTAAATCTTATTGCTGCGAATTATAAATCATTATCTTTGCGGAATCCAAATCACATACACAAACCAATTACAAATGAAAAGAATCATCGCATTTTTTGCCATTGTGCTATTGATGGCTGCAACTTCGGCAGGAGTTGTGTCGCTTCAGAAAGACACTCGCCTGCCGGAAGTATGCACCACTCCAGCCGTAACCTCACACGCAGGTTCTTCGATGCAGATTCAGCACTGCGAGCGACCCACGACAACGCAATCCGCAGATGACACTGATGCCAACTGGACCGATTGGACATTATTCGGCAAAGCATCTTTTCCCGAGGGTACTTTCGCTACGATGGAAATAGTGAGTGAAAACGACGGTTTCCCGTGGCCAGAATGGGACGAGCCGTTCTCTGTAATGCGTCGCCATAATGCCGACAATCCCAATCAAGTGCAATTTCGATTGGACAAAATTTTCAACGGAGTGGATATAATCGTGGATATGGATGCCACTACCAACGCGATTGCTATCAATGCTCAGACAACCGGCATTTCAAATCCGCATGACTATGTAGACAACGCTTATACGGAATTTATGATATGGGCACAGCAGTTAGGAGGTGTGTACTATCCCGAAGCAGGAAAATTCCTTATATATAACTTATGGATATGGGTTGCTCCTGCACTTGGATATAATCTGGGACCATGTCAGATAGTACTCGATGTGGATTCGGCCTTGGAGTTTTCTATGAGCCGTTCGTCAGACGTCCGTTTCTATTCGGCGTCGGAAGATAAAGCGACATTCATTGTGAGTCGCACTCCTGAAGTGAAGTCATATCGAGTGGTGGTATACAGATTTACTACCCAAGGTGTTCCAATTGGTTTTTTTGATTCCAATCCAACTGTAACATATCCGTATATCGATTATACAGCACCAAGTTTCGAAGTGGAGCTGGGAGATAGCCCTGTATATACAGTGTTCGCTATTCCTCTGGGATCTGATGGCAGTGCGATAGCACCCTATGTCAAGGACGTGATTTACTCCAACCGGCATGAACAACAAGAGTGGATTCCCATTGGCGAATGTTCATTGACAGATGTGGTAGGTTTCATCGCAGTACCACACGACAACAGAGAAATATTCGACGACCAGCATAAGCTGAAGGTTCCCGCAGCAACGCGAGCGGTGCAGGTTGATGTCAGGTCAGACAATCCGTCGATATTCCGAATTCACAATCCGTTCGGGAAGGACTATCCGTACTATAACAAAATGAAACCAACCGCCACAGATGGTGAGGATTTCTATATGATAGTTGATGCTACCGATCCTTCGCGCGTAAAAATACCCGCAACTCTTGCCGGGATAGATGACGAAGACACTTGCCCTGCTGTAATACAATGCAATTATAGCGAGTACTCTGATTATCAATATGGCGATGAAGCCAGTTACGATGAAAGTTATGGTAACTATTGGGGAAAGTATAGTGATGCCAGGATTAGTTTCCCATCAAATTCCGTGAGATTGAGCGGGAGGATTTCAACGTGCAGTGATGCTGCCGATATTGAATTGCAGCTCCCTGGTTTTGTGGATTATTCCATAAGCGGTGAAAACGATGGACTGCCTGACGATGATGACATATACACCTTATCCGTTTCGGACAATGTGTATAGTGTGAGTTGTGCGCTTGTGTCTGAAGAGCAGTATCTCGCCAACAAATATTTCCCGGAGCGCCTTTGTCGGCTTGTTACAGATGGCGACGCCGGTTTATTGATAAAGAATTATGTCGTGAACGGTTCGTTGGTGGAAATCCCTGCCAGCGAACTTGTCGGAGAGTATTTCCCGGATGGTTGCTATTATCTAGTGGCTGTTCCATACGACGCCAATAACGTCTCACATGCAGGAATTGTCAGTCGGCATCCGATTTCAAAAGGCGAATGGACTCCTTTCCGACGTATAGGTGCAGCTGACGAATATGCTATAGTGTCAATAAGTGCTCTTAGTATAGAACCCAAACATGTATCGGCATATATATCGAAATCAAGAATCTCGAAGCGGGAACGTATCCAGGTTGGGGATTTTGATTGTTATTTATTGAACGATAACCGCGTTACATGGACCTCATATTTCAACAATAGCAACGTTACTATCGTCCGTGAAGGTGAATACTGGGATAGCAATTGTAACATTTACACATGTTATATGCCCTCAGTCGAAACTGGTTACACATGGAATGGTAAATCGCTGATGTGTTGTGACGCGTATACATATCTGACACAAGTGCAACCTGGCAGTTCCTTACAGGGTTATACATCTGAAGATTTAATCAATGAATCATATATTGATACGGCCACCGGTTTAATATCAATATTGTGCGTTTATTATACCGATGAATCGTTGTTTCTCTGCCAGGAAAGCATGCAACTTACCGGGTATGTCAGCGAATATGATCTGGAGCTTGATTACACTGGCGAATTTTCCGAAAATGCCCAGGGACAGTTCCAGGCCGTAGTAGAGGCCAGCCGTAGCGAGGATGTGGCGTATTTTGTGATGGAAAACAAACGCGGAATTATTCGCGATATGTTACTTAACAAATTATACGATAATCTGGTTGCTGACGAAGATGCCACACGATATACAGCAGGCACGGAAGAAATCACAGTAGATGCATTCCGTGGCTACAATACCATTATCGGTGTGGGGTACGATTCCGCCGGTCGGGTGGTTTGCAAACGTTGCAGTTATTTTAGAATAAGCCCAGATGAGGATAACTGGCGCCCTGCGGGGAGTTGTGTATATACCGATGGAATTATCCTTAGCCAGAATTATTATTGGAGCGATGATATTGTGGTAGGCGGCGAAACATGGACTGTCGGAATAGAAGCCGATATAACTACCTCTGGACGTTACCGCTTGGTTAACCCCTATTATACGTGGCCCCTTAATGTTGAGTTTTACAGAGAGATGTCATTGCCCGGTGATTATTACATAGTATTCAATGCATCCAATCCTAATCGCGTTTATGTGGAAGAATCGGAACTTGGTCTCACTATTGTGTCCCAACTCGGGCCGCTCGCAATCAGTTCCATGGCATATCAGGCAATTGAAGACGGTGAATCCATGGATGCAATCGCAGAGGCAGGCTATTTCGGTACAAATAGTGATGGCATAATCACTTTCCCAGGATGGTCGCTGCTTTTTGGAGCCTATGACACTGGTTATAATGGCAGCTATACATGGAACTGCGCCGATGGCGACCCGGATATGGAATTCCCTGGAGCCTCTAACGTTCCCGTCGGAACTGGAAGGACAGTGATCGACATCCGGAACGCGGATATAACCCAGGTTGAAATCGATGCCATTGTCAATGATGGCCCAGCCAAATATTTCAACCTGCAGGGCATACCTGTTGCGAATCCCTCCGGTGGCATCTTCATCGAAGTGCGAGGTAATAAGGCTTCCAAACGATATATTCCTTGATTTGGGAAATTAGTCTTATGTGAGGCTGTGTCGTAAAATTTAATTACGACACAGCCTCACTCAATTATGTAGAGAAACTGGTAAGGAATTAACTTTTTTGTCTTTCCGGTGTTAGTGTAAGTAAACGTTCATCTATGCCCAGAAAGAAACTTGTGATTATCGGTGGCGGGTTCGCCGGTCTGAATGTAGCAAAGCATGCAGACAAAACGCTATACGATGTTGTGGTTGTGGACCGCAACAACTACCACAGTTTCCCGCCTCTTTACTATCAGGTGGCGTCGTCTGGTCTGGAGCCGGCGAGCATATCTTTTCCTTTGCGTCGCGAGCTGTCGCGTCGTTGCTACCATGGATGCACATTCCGTATGGGCACGGTTTGCAGAATCGACACCACAGGCCATAAAGTGTACACTCAGTTCGAGGCCATCGGTTACGATATTCTGGTAGTCGCGGCAGGGACTACCAACAACTTTTTCGGAATCAAGGATCTGGAGAAGCATGTTTTTACTCTCAAAAGCACTCCCGAGGCAATACGCTGCCGCAACGAAATCCTCGACCGGCTGGAGCGGGCTTCGATTTGCGAGGACACCGAAAAACGCAGGCGCCTGCTCACTTTCGTTGTGGTGGGAGCCGGTCCCACGGGAGTCGAGATTGCCGGAGCATTGGGCGAGATGAAACGGTTTGTCCTGAAACGCGAATATCCGTCGATTCAGCCATCGGAAATGAGGGTGATTCTTGCCGAGGGCAACGACAGGGTGCTCCGCACCATGAGCCGCACAGGCAGCGTGCACGCACACAAAGCTCTCGCTCAGCTTATGGTCGATGTAAAACTCGGCAAGACCATGAAGAGCTATAGCGACGGTATGGTCACTTTTTCGGATGGAGAGACCATTGCCTCCGATACTCTTATATGGACAGCCGGAATACGCGGTGTGTCCTTCGAGTTCGGGGGCGACGTGCCTGAACCTGCTCCCGGAGGCCGGCTGAAAGTCGACGATTTCAATGCCGTGGAGGGTGTGAACGACGTTTTCGCCATAGGCGACATCGCTCTTATGCAGTCGGATGCCTATCCCAACGGGCATCCACAGGTCGCCCAGGTTGCCATACAGCAGGGACGGCGTCTGGCCGCCAATCTTAACAATCCTTCAGCCCGCCTGCCTTTCGTTTATCGCGACAAAGGGTCGATGGCTACAATAGGCCGCAATCGAGCTGTGGTCGATATGGGGCGCACGCATCTTCATGGCAGGCTGGCGTGGCTGGCATGGATGTTCGTGCATCTGCTCTCGCTGCTGGGAATGAGGAACAAGGTGGTGGTTCTTATCAACTGGATATGGGGATATTTCACCTTCTCGTCTGGTCTTAGGCTGCTGCTGCGTCCCGACCGATATCCTCTGCGAAGCTATTGGGACAAGTAAATGAACATGAAGTGATACTATGGGGCTTTACAAGCAATATTCCGAAGTATTCCGTTCGGCGACAAGGCGTTTGCCCTTGTTTACCGATGCCGACGATGCCGATGTGGTTCTGCATCGCGATTCCTCTGGACGTCCAGTTGCCGGATTGCTCCTGAATCCCTGTTCTTTTCTATATTGCGGGCAGGAGTTGCCTGCCGCCCGTGTGCGTGGAGTAACGAAGCGCCCGGAGGTGAGCGATTCCGTTCTGGAAATGCTGATGGCCGAAACTCTGCGGGAGTCTGCGCGCCGCCATTATGCCGTACTTCTTGCCGGCACCGACATCGACTGCAGTGTGCTTGCCTCGTCGGGTTTCTGCGCCTGCGGCTACAGCCGATGCGAGAACTACACGGCTATGCACGAATTCCATAGCCCGGAATACACAGTGGTTGATAATGGTTATTCCGCTTTCCACGAGCTGGAGATGGCCGTGGGTTGCGGGACAATCCATTCCCCCAGGCAATACGACAGCATGGTGCTCTTCACAGGCTCTGCTGTAGAGACTCAAACCATAAGCGTCCGGACATCCCAAGGCGCCAAAGCCTTTCTTTTCGCCACCTTTAATACCATAGACACTGAAAGCGGCGTCCTCGTCCGCAGTCTTTTGGCCGAAAACGAGAGCGCTGCCCAAGCGGCATTAGCCGAATTGCGCCACAGGGTGCCCGGACGCCTTTTCTCTGTTGTATGTTCTGCGGGAGCCGACTGCGAGCGACGATATCTGAGGCTAAGCGGATGGTTGCGTATAGTGGACATGCAGGTTATTGCCGAAGCCATGGCCACAGTGCACACACAGTTGCAGACAGCCATAGAGCCTTCCGACGGTATCGTGGATGCGAACAACGGTGTTTTTATCATCGAAAGCGGCATCACCGTGGTAGGCGATGCCGATGGTGTGCGACCGGGGCTTTGCGCTCCGATAGAAGTAGTGGCAGCGGTGCTTTTCGGTGATCCCAAGATTGGTCGTATATTCGGGCTGCCGGCGGTTCGTCCGTATTTATCAGATATTTAACGATATTGATAATGCTATCGCCTGGCATGGAGGGCTGCTGTAGACAGAACTGCCACGGGCGCGGGCCCGGCGAGTGACATCCATGTTTGAAATCTGATAGCTCACGGAAATGCCCAGTGCGCCAAGGCGTAGCGTAGGCCCTGCCGTTACTCCTGCAGCAACCGTGCGACTACGGTACACCGCTTCTGACCAGTGGCCGTCGGTTGCCTGCCATGGATAGTAGTCGTGGTGTTTTGTGCTTATGCGCATCCAAGGTGTTGCGCAGAGGGCAACGGCGGCATTGCGGCCAAGGTGTATAATAGGAGATCTGAAATATAGAGAAGGCTGGAAATAGAAGGCCGTTCCTGTCAGATTGTAGTCATAGTCGTCATAGTCGTAATCACTGTCCACGAAGCTGCCTACAAGATTCGCGAGGCCCTCTGATTCGTCATCAGCCCAGAAGCCCATGCCTGCTCCTGCTCCTACATATCTGCAGAACATGTAGTGGTACGACACTCCGATGCTGTACATGTCGCCTGAGATATCCACATCGAAAGAGAGGTGGTGTGGCTCATGTCCGAAATAGGATTATTCAGTTAATGGCTTG
>DKUJ01000028.1 GCA_002490635.1 Porphyromonadaceae bacterium UBA7207 | reverse complement strand
AAGACTCGAACCCCGAAAAATCAGCTTTGGAGCCATACTTTATTGCGCTATTTGAGTTTTATCGGACAGCAATGAAAATATGTATAAAACCTTGATGCGTCGCTTTGACTTGGCTTGGGATATTCGAGCCGCTGTAATTATCGACCGCTTCCGAGTAGATATAACAGGCGCATTTGGTATGCTTGATGTAATAAAAACCGATGTTAAGATGCACGAATATCGTGTAAGCGTCGGTCTTGGATATGTATTCTAAACAAGATTTAAAGCAAGAAATTAACGCCACCGAGAGAGGCTGAGGCTTCTCTCGGTGGCGTTGCTGTTGGTTACGGTTTGGCTCCTTCGGGGATATTGGGATTGTTGCGGACATCGCGAAGGGCGGCTTCTTCCTGAGGAGTCTTGCGCGTTATCCAGTCGAACCAGCCTCCGGAATCTTCTTCCTTTGATTCAGGCTTGGATTTTTCCTGCTCCGGTAGCTCCGGCTTCCAGTCATCGTGTGGTGTGAAACTACGGTACGGCATTCCATCGGCTTCTCTGGTGAAAGCGTAGGGTTTGATGCTGTCGCGCTGCTCGTCAGTGCCGTCAAACATCCGGGATTCTATATCAGCAAGAGTATTCGGATTCTGGATACAAGGACGGACATAGCGGTAGAGCCATTCGACCTTTACCAGCTCATCGCGCTCACTTCTGAGACTTTTAACCCAGTAGACGGTTCCTGCGGATATGACAGACAGAACTGTCACGGCAATCATGAGGATTCATTTATTCAGTCGCTATTGGAACGGTGTGTCAGATGGCATTGAGAGTTGTAATCCGCTCGCCCTCGGGCAAGGTGAATGTGCGCCGGTAACCGCTGTTGTTGTCGACGGTGACCTCGGAAGCCTCCGCAGGGATGTCGTAATACAAAGCATTGCTGCCGCAATCATACATGGCCGGCCATGATTCCGGCATATATCCGTTATTCCAGGTTATGGTCACATTATTCCCGGTCAGATTGAGCAGGATAACGCGACGCCGGCCATCGGCAGGGTTCGGGATGTTCCACCCTACCGGTGGTTCAGGCCCCATGATGCAGCGCACAGGCATAGCCTTGTAAGCGCCGATGCCGTCAGTACTTAAGCTGCTGCGTGTGGCCAGGCGCATATTGCCAAGACTCACACTCTGCCCGTACACGTCGAGATACATGAACCAGTAGCCATATTCCGGGGAATCCTCGGCAAATCCCTGGTTGCCGCTAAGCAGCGTGCGGGACCACAGGCATGTGTGGCTGTCATCCTTGTGTACGCTTCCCTCCATATATCCCGATTCGGGGAAGTAAACCTCGTCAAGTTCGCCCTCAGTCACCGTAACTGCCACCGTGCCGTCTTCATCGTTCCTGGCGTGGATGCCGAGCTGCTGCAGCTTGTAGGCCTCGGGGATGCTGAAACCCTTTGGAGGAAGCCCGTCGATCAGATGCGTGTCGTTCTTGTTGCCGGCAATTTTGAAATAGCCACCGCGCGACTCCACGTTATTCTGCGAGAAAGAACTGTGGAGGGAATAGAATCGGTTGCCGGTGGCGGCCATATTGCGGTCGAGCACGTAATAATCGTTTCCGTCGGCACCGGTCACCTTCACCTGCTCATAATAGAACCATCCGGAGCGTTCGCGGCTCTCGTCGGGGCCTGGAATCTGATATTGACCTGTAAGTCTGTGGAAAAGTCCCAGGTGGAAAACATCATAGGTCACCGTTATCAGATCATCGCGCGTAAGCCCTCTGTTGGAAATGCGTATGCGCCCGGTCCACATGCTGTAGTCGGTGTTATCGATACATCTTATAACCCAGTTGTCATTTTCGCGCGACAGCTGTATCTTGCCTATGCCCGACAGCACTTCCGCTTCGTCTCCGTCCTTTATAGGAATGGTGTAATAGTAGCTGTTGTCGCACACCCGGAAATGAAGCCCGTTATTGCGGGCCACACGCATCTCCTCGGCAGTGGCGCCCTGCAACTCGTTGTCGATAAAGTCGAAGTAATCGCAGGCTTCGTCGTGGTCCTCCAGCCCGTGTATCATTACCCGGCGTGTGGGGTCGCGTTTGAAATCGGTTCCTTCCTGGATTATCCTCACCTTCCTTACCAGGTCGCCCGAACGTATCTCGACAGTGGTCTCGCGGTCGAACTCCGAGCGGTCGTTCATCTTCAGGTCGAAGGTCAGGGTATATTCCGTGCACGCGCTCTGCGTGCCGCCCTCTACGACGGCTCCCGATGCGGTCTCGGCATAACCGGTAACCCATTCGGCATTCTCCGTGTCCACGGAGACTGAATATTGCGGGCTGCCAGCCCGGGCGGGATATGAGGTGATGATATGCAATTCAGCCGATTCCGCATTGCAGGCCACACGCACATCCTCGCTTACTCCAAGCATATAGTCGCGGCATGCCACTATGTTATATATTTCCGGGGTGTCGTCGCGCAGATCGGTGACAAGCCTGTTGTCAGGTTTCGATTCGGCGGCATCCTTTTCAGTTGCCCATCCGCTGTCGGTCACTTCTGTAATAGTAAACCGGTAGCGGTGGTTACGAAGCAGAGCCACTTCTTTACCTTTGCCGGAGCCTTCCTCCGATGCAGGGATATACCCTACCTTATACCATCCGCTTACTCCTTTGTAACTGCCCTTGATAACAAGGAAACATTTACCGGCCTCCGCCTCATAGTGATAATGCGGGGTGCCGTCGGTTGCCATATCCGCCCCTTCGGCGTCATAACCTATATCGGCGGGAAGAGCGGGTGCCGATGCCTGTTCCGAGCCGACCAGGCCTTTCGAGGGTGTGCCGTAAAATCTTACCTGCTCTATTTCGAAATCAGGAGCGGTGGAACTGATTTCCGTGCGGGCCACCGACCTGGTAAGCGTAACCGAGGGATTCTCCATTTCCAGGGAAGCAAGTGATGCATTCCCGAAGAACACGATGTCGGCACGGCCGTTCGGGTCGCCGGTCATGGCCACCGTTGTGGCATCCCCTCCCAGTTCCTTGCCGAAATTGGCCACCAGCTGCACAGATGCAGCAGCAGACATTATCGGAAGCGTCACCTCATAGGTTGGGCCACTGCCTGTGATTTTCGACTGGTCGACACCGGTTTCCGAAAGGTATTTGCCTTCACCGTCGAAAAACAGCACCTGCAGCGACGTTATGGCATTGTCGTCGACAGAAGCCCTGGAGGCTGTCTTGAATCCGGGAAGACGCAATGTCAGTTTCACCAGGTCGGGCTGTTCCGGCACCGGCACTGGCAATTCCGGGGTATCGTCGCTACACGAAGCCAGCACCAGGCAGCACAACAGTATATTGATGAATCGTAATCTCATTACACTCTTTACGATTTACTTATGATACATTTGTTATTACGGACGGTCACCTATCACGAAACCCTCATTATTTATGTACAAATCACCTTCAGCGGTAATATGATATGTCTGTGACTGAGTGGCTCCTTGGTTCGAGACAATGATATGGTCATACTCGGGCGGTATATCGAGATACCACCATTGGCTTCCGTCTTTGAATCGCTTCATTGCCTCGCCGGGCCACGTTGTGGTGGAACTTGTGTTCCAGTAATGGAGATAAGGGGCAGCCCAGTTCAAGTTGTTCCTGAGCCATATCCTACGCATGGGAATCTCGATATCAAGCGGAATCCGGCTCCACTTCGGTTTACCGTCGATTCTATAGCAATAGCCTTTGGCGGCGGCATCGGATGTGGCATAGTTGTCGCCATCAAACAACATTGTTTTGGAACCGTCGGCAAAATAAATGATGATATTCTTTGCCAGGTCGCCGGCCGGAGCCTTGAACTCAAACTGTGTGTGATAAAGCGTTATACCGTTCACTTCCTCCTGCGTGGAAACCGGGGTGCCGAATATCGTGTATTTCTTGTTGGTGGCCGCGTCTATCATCCCGTAGGATATATTCCAGCTTGCAGGACGCAGCTGGGTGTAGACATCATATCTGGCGTTGACTATTTCTGGCCGCGTGTCATATACCATGTAATACGGGGCGCGCAGAGGATCGTATAGCACCCATCCCTCACGGTCTTCATAGTCGAACAGCTGTATGCCGGGGTCGAGGTGGTGGGTACAGCGATGGCGGTGCGGACCGTCATCGCCCGAATTGAACATCAGGAGCGTTTCTCCGGGAGCTATCGTTTTAGTGGAGCCGTCCATCCCGTTTGTCGCGGTTTTATCGGGGGCGATGTTGAAATAATACCATCCCTTGTTGGTCTGATCCTTAGTCATATGGTCGCCGGGCCAAGTCTTGGAGAACAGCCACACATAGTATTCGGGGATCACTCCGCCGACGGTTTCACCCATCTGTGAATAACAATAAAAGTATGGTCCGGCCCAGCTGTTTGTCCAATTGTCCTCGCCACCTTCGGGCAAAATATTCACAAACTCCGCATCATGCCAGTCATTGCCCCCCTGCCCGTCGTTGATTGGACGGAAGTAGACGCGATAATCGCCCAGCGGCGGCTTTACACGCACTGCCACTGTTTCCGCCATCCCGGGGTTGCTCCCGTCGCGCGGCGAAAGCGTAAGGTTGAACAAGGTGGTGGTGCCCGGATTGTTGAGCGCCGTGACAGTGAATGTGCCCACAGAGGCCGACGGGTTGTCGCATTCGACTTTTATGCGTGCCGAACCGACACTCATCTCGGCAGGGAAGTCGATACCGGCTATGCCGCCGAGGTTGGTCTGGAAATGGAATGTCTTCGTATAGGTCGGATCCGAATCTATGTTTTCAAGCCAGCTGATTGCAACATCCTTGGGAGTCACTTCAAAAAAAGGCTGCACATTATAGCTTACATCAAGGTATTTGCGCAGATGATTGGCCTGAATCCAAATTTTCGCTTTGCCTGTAGGAGGATATTTCGAACCTTCGGCAAAGGCTCCGATAGGTATGTCGGGGTTTATGCGGAATCTGATTGTCCGGCTCTGCATGTTCTGGCCGTATTGCACAATCACAGGTCTGCCGTCGATCATGTCGTCGCATCCGAGCGTAACTTCCGCGGCATTCGACTCGTAGTGTATCGAATCCGACTCAATCGATGTAACCCTGGCCTCGGTCTTGTCCACCGACAAGGTTGTGTGTCCCATATGCGCCATGGCCATCGGCACCCATTCGGCCACTTTCACCTCGGCCTGCAGCTCGGTGAATTCGGTGGTCTCAATCTGGCCGATTATCTCGTAATATGTCCCGCGGGGGAACTGGCGCGGCTGGTCAGCGCCGTTTTTATGTCCCAGCTCTATGTGGTAGGTATTCACCGACCCGGTAGGTATGTCGGCCGGATTCACCGTGCCGTCGGCATCGGGTGCACAGGTGTTGTCCACCACCACGGCCTCTATGCTGAGTCCGCTCTGGTTTCCGCTGTCGTCGGTGTATCGTTCTGGCAGATAGAGGGTGCCCTGGTAAACCCATCGGTCGGCATAAGTGGCAGGCACACCGTCGACCCGTGCTATCACATCCTCGTCGCCGGCGGCGTTGTCGTTGCGCTCCCATGTGGCATAATAACGCCCCGATGGCAGCACTGATGAGAACGAAGCCGCCTCACCGGCCGTAGCCCCGCCAAGCACAAGGGGTGTGGAGGACGACAGATTGTGTCCGTTCACCGATTTTATCAGAAGTCCCCGGTCGCCGAATGCCGTAGCCGTGTTATCGTTGTTTTCCTTATCGAATATCAGGTTGTACCTCACCTTCACGCATGTGAAATGCAGGCTGGCAGTCACCACTGTGCCTCCTGCCTCAACCTCGGTGGTGCCCTGTGGCTCGTGAATCATCGGCAGGTTGCCTGCCTCGGGCAGCGTGGATTTGCCATAGTCGAGCCGCATGGCTTTCAACTCGCTTTCGGTGGCGGCAGCCGCGCATTCCGGCATGTTTGCCACCACATACACACGGTAGCTGCCTGGCTCGACATCACGCACCACATATTCCTTGTAGCGGCCGTCGGCAAGTTCCTCCGGCGTCGGAGGAATAAGACGTCCTTTCAGCACCTTGGCTCCCGGAGCCGAATCATCGGCCGGGAACGCGAAATAATGAAGATGGTTGATGGTTCGTTCGTCGTAAGTCGACGGCGACATGTTGCCGCCGGCATCTGTCTGCCCGGCACGCGAACCTGCTCCAACTGCGTCCAGACAGATGGTTATCGTGCCCGGCTGAGCCACTGTCGGGACTTCCATATCCACTTCCGAGCATGATGTGGCAACACAGCATGCGAGGAAAGCGGCAACAAACAGTTTATATCGTAAGAGTATCAGATTCACGGGAGTGGGTTAAAGGCAATTCTCCTATTCGGACGGTGAAACTTTATTGACAGGGAAATGCTTAAGCAACGCTTGGTTATGACTTGATTATCGATTGAGGCCTATCAGTCCAGCTGCACACGCTGTATGCGTTTGGACCACGAAAGAATCGAAATCTTCAGGTCGAGATACTGCCATGTATCGCCTTTGAGGAAGAAATCGAGCTTGTAGTCATATTCCCTGTCGAGAAATTCCTGCGGTGTGTAGTTATGGAATTCGAAAGCACCGCGTCCCTGGGCGAGGCAGTCGGCCAGGTTGATGGTGGCCACGGTTTTCTGCGAACGCTTGTTGTAGATTGTCAACAAAGCGTCGGAGCCGTCGGCCGCCCCGGTGCGGTCGTGGATTATCCTGTTGAAGCTTAATGCGGCATGCGCCGTGCGTTCCTGCACCGTGCGGCTTTCGTTGTCTCCCTCGTCAGCCGCCGGGAATTCAGTTGTCCAGGTGGCATAAGGGGTATATGTCAGTGATTCGTCGGCCAGCATGGTGTTGTCGTGGCCTGTGATGCCGTTGGAGGCGGTTATCTTTATGTCGAAATCGTCGCTGTGGATGCCTGCGGGGTCATCGAGCTGGTGCAGGCTTACGGTGAGGCTCTTGGTGTTGCGCACAAGGCTAATGGTCTGAGAGGCAGCCTCCATGTCGCGTACCTCCAGAGGTGTGGCGCTCATGCCGTGCCACAATGTGTCGAGGTGTGTGCCCTCGTTCACCACTTCGCCGTCCATGCGGTCAAGAACCACTCTCAGGTCGGAGAGCGAGTTCTGTCCCGGAACCATAGCGGCGTGGCGGTATTTCGCACCGGCATCGGAAAGGCAGTCGTCCATACCACGCTGGTGGGCCAGTGCCACGAACCGGTAAGTGCCCGGCGCGAGATCGAGATGCATACGGTAGGAATGGGATGCCAGAGGACGGTCGGCGGCGGTATTGAAATCCTCCTGCTGTGTGATATATCGGCCTGACTGGTCGAAAACATAAACAGTCACCCCGCCAACGTGGTCGGGAAACATGTCGGCACGCTGGATATTGTAGTCATAGACAAACTTGAGGTCTACTCCCGACGGACACGGGTCCAGCTCGTCGTGCATCAGGGTGCATCCGCTGAGTCCGGCCGCCGCCAGACAGAGCATGCCCGAAATTACTACGGCCAGGTGTTTTGCTGTCATTGCTGATTTGTTGTTGGATTGGCTTATATTGCGTTTTTTCACATCGGGAGAGAAAGGAGGGCCGGGGGCGCCATGCCCTGTTCGTGGCGCAAAGCGCCCCCGGTCCATCAGATAAGTTTATATGGGGTCTACAGTCCGGATCACAGTTCCACGTTCTGCACACGTTTGGCCCATGCATGTACATTAACCTTGAACGACACATAGTATTCGTTCTCGTCGTCCGGGGTGTTGGGCGCTTCGGGAATGTCGGGATGGCCGAGGTGCTTGATTTCCGAAATCTGGAGTTCGTACCAGTTGTTGCGCACAACGCCATAACGGCCGAGATAGTTCTTGTCGGCCAGTACCTGGTCCTTATCTTCGCCATAAGTGAGGTCGCCGGGTGCCCAGGGAGTGTATTCCTCGCCGAAGTGCTGGATACGGGCCACATAGTAGCATACACCGTCTTTGAAGAAATTGATGGTGCCGATGGCATCATTGAGTGTCCCAATTTCAGTTTCAGAGAGCGCGTCACCGCCGTACAGCACGTCGCCTACCGTAAGTTGATGTGCACCGGCCGATGCCGACACCGAAGTGTTCTCGGCGAAAGCATATTTACCACTGTCGTCTTTGCCTTCGATTACTTTAACGGCCTGGGCAATTACAACGTTGCGCATACCCTCCTTGTCGTAGATTGTGTTGGAGGAACCTACCTGGTAGAAGTCCGCGGCCTGGCCACCTTCGGGAGCGAACGAAGCCTTGATGATGGCGCGGGTCGTACGGGTTCTCCTCTGGTTGGCAACACTGAATGTATTTTCCAGAACGTATACGGGGTCGTCAGCGCTTCTGTTCTCAACAGTTGTGATTTTGTTGAAATTATCTGCCACATACACATCGTCGCCCTCCATGTCGTCATAATAGTTGGGGTCGATAGCCCAATAGATGCGGTTGGATGCGGTGCTGTAGAAACGCAGACCTTTACCGGCTGCCGTATAATCTTTCCAGGTATCGAAACCATCGATGTTGCGCACCATATACGACCATTTGTTGGTGATATCCAACGACCAGCCTATTACAGTTGCCTGGTAGGTCGTACCATCGATTTCCACATCGTTTTTAAGGTCAGCAGCCGTGGTTACATTCACCTTGGCCACGCCGCGTTCAACGAATATCTCGATAGGAGTAGCCTGCAATGCGGACTCATAGCTATTGTATACCTGGTTGGCAGGTATTGTGGCGAGTGTCTTGCCGGTCCCTGCGGTGTACATGGGCGCATTGGTCATGAAGAATTTGCCACCGTTGTTCATCACACTATCACCCACTACGGACGATGCGCCGAACAGGTCGTTAAATGACTTGCCTACTATGAAATGCTTTTCGGCTATCGGATCGTTGAGCACTACAAGCGCTCCGAAATTAATGTTACTGGGCGCATCGATCTTTATTACCGATTTTGCCGATGTTGTCACATTCTCGATGGTTGCATCTTCGTTCCAGGGCTTGAGGTCCTTGAACGTGAACACACCACTTACCTTTGCTGTGGCTTCATCGTCGGTGCTGAAAAGCACCAGATGAGCCGAAGTCACGGCATATTCCGAAGCCAGACCGTCGTCGAAGTTGTCGTTTGCCTGTACACGCGAACCCTGCGCACCTACCGACGGGAGATTGATAGCGATGTTCACGTAGCCCGAAGTTGATTCGCCGCCTTCGGCTCCGGGATTGTCGGGTAAGTCGTCCGACGAGCATCCGACCATCAGCGCCGACAACGCGACTGCTGAAAAAATGGATTTAAAATTCATGAAATTAAGGTTAAAGATGAATATGATATGATTGTTTGTTCTATAACTTCACGCGGCGTGCTCACTCGGAAACAGCTTTCGATTCTTCAATGGCCTTGCGCACAACGGCAGCCTGCGGATGGTTTCCGGCTTTGGCCAGATAGCGCTCCGCCGCGGGGATATCGCGCCGGTTGAAAGCCGTAATCGCGGCATTAAGGTTTGCCACAGGGTCGGAGGGGAACAGGCGCACAGCCACCTCGAACACCTCGTTGAACTCATCGCTGCCGGGTTCATAGCTGTTGGCAATCATATAGAGTTCGTGCAGGCTGAGCAGGCGGGGATTCTCTGTGAGTATAACACGCGCTTCCTCGAGGCTGAACGGGCGCACAACATACTCCACCTCGTAGTCGGAATGGCGCAGCGCCGGGTAGACCTCGTTGAGCAGAATGCGGTATTGCTGCGGGAAGCGCGATTTCAGCCTCCGTTCGCGGGCATCCGGCGCAAGGTCGGTATTGTCGATAATGGCCAGGATTCCGTCCCGGTTGTCGAGGCTTAGCGAATCGGCCACATAGCGGCGGAGCCCATCCCAATCCTCGGGAGTGGATTCCACCTCAATCATCCCCGAGGGGAAACTGTACAGACGGCCCACATATCCGGCCAACGCTTCGGCACGCCCTTCGGCCAGGCGCCTGTTGTTGGCGAACGATCCTTCCGGCGATGCATATCCGTGAATCTTCACGGCGGTTATCGACACATTCGGGTCGTTTTTCACAAGATCGATTGTCGAGGTTATTTTTCCGAGTTCCGCAATGTTTCCACGGTAATCCGGTTTGATTTCAGTTCGGTTGACCACGAAATCGATAAAAGCGCTGCCACGCTCGCTGCGAGTCTTCACGGCCTCCACCTCGGGGGTTACGAAGCATGTCAGTGCCTCGAACTCGGACTCGGGAGCCTGGCGCATATCAATCACCGCCAGCTCGTTGCGGCCACGGTCGAGCACGTCGCCACAGCCGCAGAGGTCGTTGGCAAGATAAAGCGTGGCGAATTCCATCCACTCCTCATAAGGCACAGCATCGCTGTAGGTGAGCCGCTGCTCGGTGTTGTTTATGCGCCTAACCTCGATTCCGGAGAATCCGCCGCTGCCGCGCTGGTACGCTATGTGCTGGCGCCGCCCGTTCACCATCACCTCGCTGAACGATACCGTGTCGGCGGGGTTGGAACCGATAAGAATGGGGGTGAAGACGATACGCCGGTTGGATTCCACGTCGAGCGAGTCGAGGTTCAGCACCATCGAAAGATACATCTTGTCGCCTACGCGCCCGGCCGCTATGGATTCGGCTGTTACCGAGGCGGCATCGTTGACATTGCTGGCATTGCCGAAAAAGGCAGCGCAACCGAACAACGCGGCAATTGCTATTTTGAATTTCATGGGGTGACTTACTTGCAAGAATAATCGGGTCAGAATATGTAGAGAATGCTGATGGCGGCTTTGGTAGGGCCTACATAGTTGCGGTGCCCACGGTCGAGGCAGCGGTCGCAACGCCCGTATAACTTATAGGGCGAATATGCGTATCCGACACCGATCGAAGCTTCGAGATTCCAATGCCGCGACAGCATCCACTGATAGCCGTAGGTGAGGCCGCCGCCTACGTACCATCCTTCATAATGCCTCCCCTTTTCGGTATGTGGCAGTATGCCGAAAGGCATATCGACATTCCTCACGTTATATTCCCCTCCCAGGGCGTGGAGGCCGAAGAAATGACCGTTAAAACTCTCGCAAAGCCAATAACGCCACTCCGGTTGTGCCGACCAGAAACGTATGCGGCGGTCGCCGGAAAAAGTCCAAGGATTAAGTGCACCGACCAGCTGCACGGTATGCCGGTGCGCGACAGACATCTCAGCTCCGACATTTATAGTGGTCGTAGCCCAGCCGAGCAGGTTCGTTTTTACTGCCAACGGCTGGCCGCTCAGCATAAAGCCTATGCTTGCCCAGGCAAATGCGAAAAATGCAAAAATGCGTTTCATCATTTTCAGTATTGTCACGGAAAGCTCTTCATGGTATGATGTTCTCCGCAAACAGTAAGTGATAATCTCTGGTATGTATTAATCTCTGATTTGTGAGGCGTGGTGAGCGCCTTGCAACTCTCATTCCCTTGCAGGGACGTTTTTCATATTTCGCTGCGAATTTATTCTAAATTATCCCAAATCCAAAACCTAACGAATGTTAAATGGGGGGGGGTAATTGTTAAACAAAGTCAAAGAAAACGCTGAAAAACCATCTTTTTCGGCAATTAATCTTCATAGAATCAACAAATAGAGCCATTACAGAACATGTTAAACAGCACGATTCGACTATTCACGTATCGTAAGCTAAATTATTTTATTTTAACTAAAAGAACTACAAAAGATAGCATTCAACAAGCTTCGTTTTCCGGGCGGGACTCCAAATACCCAGCATCTTCAGAGAGCCGAAACCGATTTTCACCCGGGGCTTTGCACTGGTTTTGATTTAATTGAGTTTTGGTTGCGATTTTGGGAAAGTCAAACCGGAAAAGACCTTGAATCAAAAGCTTCAAGGCAACACGGTTCGGCAATACAGCAGAATGTGGCAATTAAATCTGTGAGTACAAAACAGACTCGACACATATAGCCAGTAAACAGAGCCTCACCAATCGGCAGGAGTGCCCATGACCATGCTCCGGGCTTTTGAGGATTTTGCCGCGTGGTTGCGAAATTTTCACTAATTTTGCATTGTAAAACTCACAAGCGATGAACACGAAATTTGAAATGGTGGCCAAGACCTTCCAGGGACTTGAGGAAGTGCTTGCCGAAGAACTCCGCAGCCTTGGCGCCGAAAACATCGAGCAAGGCAAACGCATGGTAGCCTACAGCGGCGATCTGGCCATGCTATACAAAGCCAACATGTGCTGCCGCACCGCATTGCGCATTCTCAAGCCTTTCTGCCGCTTCAAGGCTCGCGACGCCGATGAGCTTTACGACCGTGTCAAAGAGTTCGACTGGAGCTCTCTGATGTCGGTAAACCAGACTTTTTCAATCGATACGGTGGCATTTTCCGACGAATTCCGCCACTCCCAGTTTGTCACATACAAGGTTAAAGACGGCATCGCCGACTGGTTCCGCGACCACAGCGACGACGGACGCCGCCCGCGTGTGCGCCTCGACGGTGCCGACATCATGATCAATGTGCACATCGCAGGCCAGCAAGTTACCTTGAGCCTGGACTCATCCGGCGAGTCGCTCCACCGCCGCGGCTACCGGCGCGCACAGACCGAAGCGCCCATAAGCGAAGTTCTCGCAGCAGGCATAATCATGAAAACCGGATGGAAGGGCGATACACCCTTTGTCGACCCCATGTGCGGCTCCGGAACATTCCTCATCGAGGCAGCACTCATCGCCGCAGGCATCAATCCCGGCATTTTCCGCAAACACTTCGCCTTCGAGAACTGGCCCGACTTCGACGCCGAACTTCTTGAAACCATCTACAACGACGACAGCACCGAGCGAGAAATCACCGTTCCCATTATCGGTGCAGATATTTCCCCCAGAGCCATCGAGATTGCCAGGGAGAATGCAAGAAGCGCCGGCGTGGCCCGCTATATAACCCTGGAAGCGAAATCCATCGCACGCTGGGAACAGGCTCCGCAGCCTGCCGGCATCCTGGTGACCAATCCGCCATACGGCAAGCGCATAGGTGCCGACGACATGAACGCTCTCTACAAGACCATCGGCACAACCCTGAAGCACGTGTTCACCGGCTACCATGCATGGATTATCGGGTACACCGACGAATATTTCAGCCAGATCGGACTGGCGCCGTCGCAGAAAGTGGAACTCAACAACGGCGGTCTCGACTGCGAGCTTCGCGAGTACGTGCTTTTCGAAGGCTCGAAGCGCAGTTTCAGGAAAGCCGGTGGTGCCATCAAGGAAGAGCGCGTCGAACGACGTCCCAAACGCAACAACACACCCACCGACAACGACCGGCCATACAGCCGCCCAAGACCGGACAGTCGCCGCTCCGAAGCCGGACGCCCCGGCAACGGCCGGTTCGAGAAATTCGAGAACAAACGCAACGAAAACCGCCCGGAACGGCACCCCGCACAGGACAGCAAGGCTCCCGAAGAGAACACACGCCGTCCGCTGAGGCTGTCGTCGCTCGGCAAGAAGCCAAGCATCCCTGCCAGCAAAGAAATAGTGCTCAACCCCACATGGAGGGCACGCAAGAAAAAGAACACCGATAACACCGACACACAGAAATGAGCGCCAACACACACCTAAATGTGCTATTGCTCGGAAGCGGAGGCCGCGAATCGGCTCTCGCACGCGCTATAGCCGGCAGCCCGCGTCTGGGCAAGCTTTTCATCGCACCCGGCAACGGAGGAACCGGAGCCTACGGCACCAACCTGCCCTTTGCCGCCGATGATTTCTCCGCCATTGCCGGAGCCGTGGCCGACAACGCCATCGATCTGGTGGTCGTAGGCCCGGAAGACCCCTTGGTGAAAGGCCTGCGCCAGGCTCTGGAAGGCACCGGCGTGGCAATCCTCGGCCCGGGTGCCGACGGCGCCGCTCTCGAAGGCAGCAAGGATTTCGCCAAAGAATTCATGAGCCGCCACGGCATTCCCACAGCCCGGCACCTCACAGTCGACGCCGACAACGCCCAGGCCGGCATCGAATTCCTCGCAAGCCTGAAAGCTCCCTATGTCCTCAAGGCCGACGGTCTTGCCGCCGGCAAGGGTGTCCTCATCGAGCAGGACCTCGACAGCGCCTGCGCGGCACTGCGCACAATGCTCGGCGGACAATTCGGCAAGGCTTCCGCAAAAGTGGTTATCGAAGAGTTCCTCAGCGGCATCGAGTGCTCTGTATTCGTGCTCACCGACGGCATGGGCAACTGGCGCGTGCTGCCTCCGGCGAAAGACTACAAACGTGCTTTCGACGGCGACGAAGGCCTCAACACCGGCGGTATGGGAGCCGTTTCCCCTCCTCCGTTCGCCGACGCCTCATTCCTCGAAAAAGTCGAGAGCCGCATCATCGCCCCCACTGTGCGCGGCCTGCTGGCCGAAGGCATCGACTACCGCGGATTCATCTTCCTGGGACTGATGAACTGCGGAGGCGAACCCATGGTAATAGAGTACAACGTGCGCATGGGCGACCCCGAGACCGAGGTTGTGATGCCGCGCATAAAGTCCGACGTCCTCGAGCTGTTCATGGCCGCTGCTAACGGACGTCTTGCCGATGCCCCCGAACTGGAAACCTACTCCGACACCGCCCTTACAGTAGTGGCCGTCGCCGGAGGCTACCCCGGAAGCTACCGCAAAGGCGACACCATCGGCGGACTCGCCAATCCGGCCGACTCCATTGTTTTCCATGCCGGCACACGCGCCGACGAATCCGGAAACATCCTCACCAACGGCGGACGCGTACTGGCCGTAACCTCGCTGGCGCCCACCATCGCCCAGGCCGCCGAGAAGAGCTATCAGACTCTGGAGAACATCTCCTTCGACGGCATGCGCTACCGCAGCGACATCGGCAGCGACTTGAAGTAGGCTCGCCGTGCCTGTCCGCTCCGCCATAGCCACACGCATGATGCACACCCGGGGATTCGCTCTCTGGGTGTGCGCCATAGCTTTTGTGGGTCTCATCTGTTTTTTCCTCACTGGCAGCCACACTCCCGTTGCCGGCGACCGAGGCTTCGCACTGCCGTCGGCGAATGAATGGCTACCCGCAGGGGGGCTCAGCTTCGCCTGCTCCATGGCAGCGAACGCCGCCATTGTGATTACGGCGGCCGCCATGGCCAAAATACACAACATCCTGCGCAGCATCACCGGGCTGTACATGGCACTGTTCGCAGTCATGCAGCTGGCCACACCGCAGCTCACTGTGCAGCTATACACAGGGCCGCTGCTGGCACTCGCCATCGCCATATGCCTGCTGCTGCTTTTCGGTGTGTACCGTAGCGAACGGGCATCCGGCCGCGTGCTGCTCACTTTCATGTCGCTGTCGGCACTGTCGGCCACCCAGTACTGCTACGCCGTCTACATCCCCGCCATGCTCATCTGCTGCGCACAGATGCGCGTGCTCGGCGGCCGCACACTTGTGGCCGCAACGCTCGGTGTGCTGGCGCCATGGTGGATTCTCTTCGGGCTGGGCATAGCCGAACCCTCCGACCTACACCTTCCCGACTTCGCCCGCCTTTTCGAAGCCGTCGACATAGGCGAGCAGATCTGGCTCTTCGCAACCGCCGGCCTGTCGGCCTCTCTGCTGGTGCTATGCCTTCTTCTCAACGCTTTCAAAGCCATCGCTTACAATGCCCGCAGCCGCGCTGTCAACGGCGCCATAATTGTGGTGGCTCTGTTCACAATCCTGGGCGCCGCGGCCGACTTCAGCAACACCGCCGCCTATATTCCTCTCCTCAACCTGTGCGCCGCCATACAGACGGCCCACTACTTCGCCACCCACCGTGCCGACCGCAGCTGGATTGCCATCGCCGCCATCTGCCTGGCATACACCACACTCTTTCTATGCCAAATCCTAATCTGAAAATAGTGGTGGAGGAAAACATCCCGTTCCTCCGCGGACTCCTCGACAGATATGCCTCGGTGAAATACCTCCCCTCCGGAGCCATCGATGCCAAAGCCTTAGCCGATGCCGATGCCATAATAGTGCGCACACGCACACGCTGCGACGCCGCACTGCTTGCAGGCTCGCGATGCAAACTCGTGGCAACAGCCACGATAGGCACCGACCACATCGACCTGCCATGGTGCGCACAGCACAACATCACCGTGGTGAACGCCCCCGGATGCAATGCGCCCGCAGTGGCTCAGTATGTATTCGCTTCGCTGCTGGCAGTGGTGAACCGCCCCCTGGCCGACCTCACAATAGGCATCGTCGGCATAGGCCATGTAGGCTCCATTGTCGAGAACTGGGCACGCTCGCTGGGCATGCGCGTAATGCTGTGCGACCCGCCACGACAGCTCGCCGAAGGCGGCGACCACTGGCACACCCTCGACGAAATAGCCAGCCGTGCCGACATTGTCACATTCCATGTGCCGCTCACAGTCGACGGCGACCACCCAACCCACCACCTCATTGGCAGCGGCTTCCTCGACAGCCTCCGCCGCGCTCCGGTGATTATAAACAGCTCAAGAGGAGCAGTAGCCGACACCGCAGCACTGCTGCGCGCCGCCAAAACCGGAAAAACAGGCCCGCTGATAATCGACTGCTGGGAAGGCGAACCCGACATCGACCGCGGACTTCTGGAAGCCGCCACAATAGCCACACCACATATCGCCGGCTATTCCCGCCAGGGAAAAGTGCGGGCGTCGCAGGTGGTACTCGACGCTGTCACCACCATGTTCATGCTCCCCCGCATAACCATCGACCAACCCCTGCCGCCGGCACCGGCACGTTCGGTATGCGCCTGGGATGTGGCTCAGAGCTACGACCCCATGGCAGACACATCGACATTGAAATCCGATCCCGACGCATTCGAAGGCCTCAGAAACCACTACGCCTTCCGCGACGAGGTCGCGGAAGGCCGTCAGCCCGACTGACAGGAGGGTATAACCCGGCCCCGCCCCATAACGGCGGCGTTACGCGCATCCCGCGAAACGCCGCCGTCTGTCTGGCATGGTGCAAAAGCGGTTTCATGCAGGCTCGATACTGTATCTGCCGCTATTTTTATCATTGCTGTCCGATAAAACTCAAAGGACTGACTCCTGCAATAGGT
>DKUJ01000037.1:24587-65060 GCA_002490635.1 Porphyromonadaceae bacterium UBA7207 | reverse complement strand
CAAAATCAGAGCCAAAATATAGCCAATGCAATGAAGAAAGAGATTCTAAATGCCATAGCCAGTTCTACCCTCGTCCGCAACTTTGTGGATCGTCCTTCACCAAAATGGATGGTATATGTTGCCGATCTTGTGATGATTGCATTCAGCTGTCTGGTCACATTGGCGTTCGGGTACCATACAGGCACAGGGGAGGGAATATTTGCCAATCCCTGGACGCGGAGTGCTATCGCTTTCGTTGTTTATGCTATTCTATCGGCCGGCCTCGGCACAAGCCGCTATATAATCCGTCTGTCGGTTATTGAGGATACCTACCGTATTGTGCTTCTGGTGCTCACTGCCACAGTATCGCTGAGCCTTATCAACTTCGCATGCTACATGGTGGTGGGATATTACTACCTCAGTTTCTGGAATGTGGTGATAATTGGTGTTATGGCATTCTCGCTGATGCTGCTGATGCGCCTTTCTGTGAAATATTTCTATGTTGTGATGAACAACATGGCCGCCTCGAAACAACGGGTGATAGTGCTCGGTTCGGCCATCAACAGTTTCTTTCTGGCGTCGGCGCTGAAAAGTGAGTTCGAAGGACGTTTCAATCCTGTGGCTCTCCTGAGCATGGGAGGAAAGAACACCGACAGCACGGTAAACGGCATCCCCGTTGTCTCTTTCAACAAAGAGAGAGTGGCAGAGCTGTTCCGGTTCTATAAATGCGACACCCTGCTGTTCCTCTCCACCCAGCTGGAACTCATGCGCGAAGGCACTGCCGACGTGTTTCTGCAGAACGGCATAAAACTTCTTATGCTCAATCAGGTTGAAGAGTTCGACCTCAACAGCAAGACAATGCCGTCGCTCTCCAGCCACGTACACAATATACGCATCGAAGACCTCCTTGGCCGCGAACCCATCCGTACCGAGAACCCGGCCATCCGCAGCATGATGTGCTCGCAGATGGTGATGATTACAGGTGCCGCCGGTTCGATAGGCAGTGAAATCGTGCGCCAGGTGGCATCGATGGGAGGCGAGATAGTGCTTCTCGACCAGGCCGAGACCCCTATGCATGAAATGCAGCTGGAGATGGAAGCCAAGTTCCCGAATGTGAAGATTCACCTCTTCGTAGGCGATGTGACAAACTACGAACGCATGGACCATGCTTTCGACAAGTATCGTCCGCGCTATGTATACCATGCCGCGGCCTACAAGCATGTGCCCATGATGGAACGTAACCCGCCGGAAGCCGTGCTCACCAATGTGCTGGGTACAAAGAACATTGCCGACCTGTCGGTGAAATACGGTGTGGAGAAGTTCGTTATGGTATCCACCGACAAGGCCGTGAATCCCACCAATGTGATGGGTGCGAGCAAGAGAATCGCCGAAATTTATGTTCAGAGTCTTTTCTTCGACCTGAGCCGACGCTCCGACCGGCCTTCGACACGCTTCATAACCACGCGATTCGGCAATGTGCTGGGTAGCAACGGCTCGGTGATTCCCCTCTTCCGCAAGCAGATAGAGCAGGGTGGCCCCGTGACAATCACTCACCGCAACATTATCCGCTACTTCATGACCATTCCCGAGGCATGCTCGCTGGTGCTTGAGGCAGGATGCATGGGCAAAGGCGGCGAGATTTTCGTGTTCGACATGGGCGAACCGGTGAAAATCTACGATCTGGCGCTGCGCATGATTTCGCTTTCCGCGCTCAAGGCAGGAAAGGATATCGAGATTGTGGAGACCGGTCTGCGTCCCGGCGAGAAACTCTACGAGGAACTTCTTAACGAAAAGGAACGCACAATAGCCACTCACCATAAGAAAATCATGATAGCCCGCGTGCGCTCCTATGCCTATGAAGAGGTGTGCGTGCACATCGACAGACTCGCCGAGCTGGTGAAGCGGGGGGCAAGCCACGATATTGTGGCGGAAATGAAACACATGGTTCCGGAATTCAAGTCCAACAACTCAATCTGGCAGACGGTCGACAACGAAATCGGGCCGGATGATTCCGAAAAGATGACTGAAACGGAAATTGCAATAAACATCTGATGAATATAAAGTACATACTTGCCGCACTGCTGCTCATGGCCGCAGGCGGCCAAGCCTGCGCCGCTCCCGAGAATCCTCTGGGAGCGCTTGGCAATTTTATAAACAACACTATCGCCAACAACAGATTCAGCATCGCCGACATGCGTGGCGACTGGCGCTATGTGTCGCCGGCCGTGTCGTTCCAGAGCGACAATGTACTCCAGGGACTCGGCGGCGCTGCCGCGGCCACTGCGCTGGAAAGCAAGCTCGAGCCGCATTACCGCAGGATGGGTTTTAACCGCACGTCCCTCACTGTGGACGAACAGGATAATTTCACCCTCAGACTCGGACTGGTGGCGCTGAAAGGAAAGATTACCAAAACCGACGACGACCGTCTGGAATTCGAGTTCTCGGCATTCGGTCGTGTGCCGCTGGGCAAACTCACGGCCAACGCCACAAAGGCAGGCGATACTCTCAATCTTACATTCGATGCCAGCCGCCTTATAAACATACTCACAAAGGTGAGCGGCACGCTCAACAACAACACGCTTTCGGCTCTTACCGACCTGCTGAACTCCTACGACGGGGTGTTCATAGGCTTCAAGCTGAGGAAGCAGTGACATGGAAAGTGTAGCCGAATACACTGCCAGCTTTTTTCTCAGTGCCGGCGAGAGCGACGCGCAGGGCTGCCTGCCCGTACCGTTGCTTGTGGAGCGCATAATAGAGGTCGCCACAGGCCATGCAAATACTCTTGGCATAGGCTATGACGCGCTTATAAGACAGAACATAGGCTGGGTGCTGAGCCGCCTGAGCGTGGAGATGGTGCGATACCCGCGCATAAACGAGAACTACAGCATACGCACCTGGATAGAGAGCATAAACCGCCGGTTCAGTGAGCGCAATTTTGTGATTCTCGACGGCAACGGCGCTGTGGCCGGCTATGCCCGCTCGGTGTGGAGCGCTATCGATTTCGGCAAGCGCACCGGCGCCGACCTTACTGCCATCGGAATTTCGGAATGCCCCATGTCGGAGGCCGAATGCCCGATTGAGCGCACTCCGCGCATACCATACATAGGGCCGGAAGCCCGGCAGTCGGTGTACACGTTCCGTTTCTGCGATCTCGATTTCAACAGGCATGTGAACACCGTGCGCTATCTCGAGCTGCTGCTCGACCAATGGGGGCTCGCGCACTACGACAGTTCCGAGGCCGCGCGCGTCGACCTTCTTTTCCATCACGAATGCCGCTACGGTGAGCAGGCTCTGGTGCGCATCGACAGCATCACTGCGCCGGTAGCCAACTGCGAGATAAGCCGTGAGGCAGTGCGCGCCGTCGCGGCTCGCTTCACATGGCGCCCGCGGCGCTGACAGCTGCCGGAATATCTTCTTCCGGCTGTTCCGCAGAATTCTTCGAGGCCGCTCTGGCAGCCACCTGTTCGGGGGCGAGCATCAGCTCGTAGATCTGGCGGGTGTCGGAGCTTCCCAGTTTGTAATATCCGCCGATGATATCGCCTTTGTTGGCATGCAGGCGCTCTACCATGGTGTCGATGTCGGGCGATTCTATACCGAGGGCTTTGAAGCTGAGAGGCATGCGCAGAACGGCGCTGAAGAAGGCGCGCAGCTGCGCTACGGTCTCTATGGCCGCCGTGCGGTCGTCGCGCATGTCGATGCCGAATATCCTCCTGCCGAGCTGTGCCACCTTGGAAGGCTTGTGATGCGCCATGTATGCCATCCATGCCGGAACCACTACTGCAAGACCGGCTCCATGGGCTATATCGGGATACATGGCGCTGATTTCGTGTTCCATGAAGTGCGACACCCAGTCTTCGCGGCGTCCGCATCCTACAAGGCCGTTGTGTGCCAGTGTGGATGCCCATTCGATATTGGCGCGTGCATGGTAGTCGGAGGGATCGGAAAGAGCTCTTGGCGCTTCTGCCATAAGGCCCATGAGCAGCCCTTCGGCAAGGCGGTCGGTGATTTCGACGCGTGGGGTGGTGGTGAAGTAACGTTCGAGAACATGAGTCATCATGTCCACGATGCCCACGGCCGTCTTATAGGCCGACAGGGTAAAGGTCATCTCGGGATTGATTACCGCGAAGCGCGGCCGCAGGATGCTGTCGGTGCGCAGCGAAAGCTTCACGGCCGTATCGCTTTTGGTGATCACGCAGTTTCCGGAGCCTTCGCTTCCGCTGCCGGGGATGGTGAGCACAACGCCTACGGGAAGTGCCTCCTTGACCTGGCTCTTGCCGGTGAAAAAGTCCCAGAAGTCGCCGGCATACGGTATGCCGGCGGCGATGGCTTTGGCGGTGTCAATCACGCTGCCTCCGCCGATGGCTATAAGTCCGTCGATATTCTTGGCCCGTCCCAGGCGGATTCCTTCGTAGACAAGTGTATCGGTGGGGTTGGGCTGCACTCCACCCAATTCGATATGTTCAATGCCTAATGTGTCCAGCGAGGAGGATATCCTTTGCACCAGGCCGTTGTTTTTCGCATATGCTTTGCCGTAGACAATCATTACCTTGCCCGCGCCTGTGAGAAAGGTGAGCATGCCTACTTTTTCCTCGGTGCCACGGCCGAATTCGTATAAGGTGGGTGTATAGAAGGAGAAGTTGTCCATAATAGATGAATTCTGGATGATGTTGGCTGAAAACCAGCTTTTCAGAAACTATAACCCATGGTCGGGCGAAGATGTTCAGTGGCCTGTCATATTCTTTCTACGTCGGCCGAACGCAGCCATGCGCGTGTGCTGTTGTTTATTTCAACGAAGTACCACATGGGCGAGGCGGGGTCGTCGGGAGTGGCAACGGAGTCTACGATTTCCACAGTGGTGCCTTCGTGGATTGGCACAACGCGGTTGTCGCCGGAGGCTGCCGCACGTGGCACCGAACTGAGCTGAGTCATAGGCACCACCACCACTGCCGACTCGTGGGAGCGGGCATGGGCGGCGCTGTCGCGGGCCAGCACCAGAGCGTAGATGAAAACGAATACCAGCACCACACCTCCGAAGAAGCCTGTTTTGCGCAGGGTAACGCCGGGTGCGAATATATACAGCGCCACGGCGCCGAGTAGCAGGGCGAAAATCACCAGTGCGGCCACGGCCCAGCCGTTGGCGTGCATGCTGTTGCGGATGCTGCGGTGGAGGTTTGCCAGGAAGGTGCTGTCGTCCTCCGGGCGATCCTGGATGCGGGAGCGCACGAACGAGAGGTTCTGCCGGGCCTGGTCGTTGGTGGGGTCGATGCGCAGCGCGCGTTCGTAGGCCACCACGGCTTTGCCGATATTGTCGTTGCGGTAGTAGGCGTTGCCGAGATTGTAGTAGACCACCGTGCTCGGTCCGTCGGCGGCGATTGCCGCGCGGTACAGGTCGATAGCCGCGCGGTAGTCCTCGCGGTTATAGGCCGAGTCGGCCTGCAGAGCCAGTGAGGCTGTATCGGCGGCGGAAAGGGAGGGTATGGAGATGAGAGTCAGCAGGACTAACAGCGAGGCTATGATGCGTTTCATTGCGGGGTCTATTTTTTCACGTTTTCCACGGCGGCCACGGCGGCGGCGGCGCGGGCATAGATGTCGGCCATTTCTTCTGATGAGCCCATGGGGGTGAAGCGTGCCATCTCGCAGCTGTCGAGCACGTCGAGTATGTCTTTGGTTCCTTCGGAGGAAACTCCGTATGACTCGAGCTTTCCGGCCACATTCTCGCGGGTGAGCTGCGAGGGGGCTATGCCGAGTTTGTCGGAAATGTAGCCCCACATCGCCGATGCCAGCGATGCATAGAAACTGTCGGAATCTTTGGCGTCCATCGCGCTTCTGGCCTGTTTGAGGCGTCGCTGCGCCACGCGTCCGGCTTTGGCGAGTCTGCGTCCGGCAACGTCGGAACGCAGGCGTATGTTCCGCCGGTAGAGGAATATGGTACCCAGCAGGATAATCAGTAGCAGCACATAGGCCAGCCAATAGAGCGGCGAGCTGTAGGCGTAGTTGATTTCAGCATTCTGGGCCACGATGTCGGAAGGACGTATGTGGAGGATATCGTCGATGTGGGCGTCGATTTCGGTGGGTGCCGGAGCTGCCGCCGCGCCGGTGCCGCGCAGTACGCGGATGGGCATGTCGGGAACTTCCACGGTGTGGTACTTGCCGTCGGAAGGGTTGAAGAACACCAGAGGCTTGCCCTCGATGACAAAGTTGCCTACTTCGGTGGGCACGATGGTGAAGTCGGTGCGGTAGGTGCCGCTCATGTTGGCACCGCCGGCAATCAGTCGGGTGTCGACCTCGGTGCGCGGGGTGTAGCTCTCTACCGACGCCGGAAACGACATCTGCGTGGGACTGAGGAATTTGATGTTGCCGGTGCCGGTGATTGTGTAAGAATACACCGATGCCTCGTTTGTGCGCATCACCTCCGGGTCGAGGCTTGTGGCGGCGGAGAACTGTCCCACGGCGCCGGCGAACCCTTCGGGTGCCGGTTGCGGCAGCGGCCGCACGTTCAGCGATGCGGCGTTGGATGTGGTGGTGATCTGCCGTTCCACGGGACGCGAGGTGCGGAAGAAGCCCATGTTCAGGATTTCGTGCTGCACGATTGTAACGTCGTAGCTGCCGGAATTCACGCTCAGCCTGCCCGAGCGCTGGGGATACAGCAGCAGGCGCTTGAGCACGGCGCAATGGTAGTTCTGTCCGTTGTAGTTCTCGATTGATACCTCGGGCGATACTTCGAGTTCTTCGGTGAGGAAGCCTTCGAAAGCGGGTTGCACAGTGGGAATGAAGGCGCTGATGTCGAATTTGGTGTACACCTTGATGGTTGCCACCACCGGCTCCTGCTCATAAACGGTGTTTTTGCTGAAGAACACGCGCACCAGAAGGTCGTCGGCGTCGACATTCTGTACCGATTGCTGCGCGGGGCGGTCGATGCTGTTGGAGCTGCCGTCGCGGTCGGCAGGCAGAATCTCGAAGGAGGCGCCCTGCGAGCGCAGTGTGCCGTTGTCGGTGCGTATGGCCGCAGCGGGAATCTCGACATGTCCGGCCTGGTCGGCACGGTATGTGAAAGTGTAGTCGACCGACGACGACGACGACAGGCGTCCGTTCACAATCTGTGTGCTTGCCATGGTGGACACTGCCGGACCGTAGAGCAGGGTGCAGCCCGCGAGTTCCGGAGCCTCTGGAGCGTTGCCTTCGGCGTTGACCAGACGGTAGGTGATGTTGAAGTTTCTGCCTTCCACGACATTGCGTGGCTTGAGCAGCTCGAAGGTGGCGTCCTGGGCCGATGCCGCCAGGGCCAGCGCCATTGCTACGGTGAAGAGTATGAAACGTCGTAAGGTCATCGATGAATGTCGTTATATGTCAGTAGCTCGAAGCTTGTCACCAGGGTTTGCGTGGCTGTCGCCGCGATGGCTGAGCCTGTTCTTCCTCTTCCTGGACGCGCTGCCGGGTCTGGTTTTCCTTGTTCTGCATGCTCTGCAGAATCTGCTGCGCGCTCTGGGTCATGTCGGGCTGAGGCTGCTGCTGTTGCTGCTGTTGCTGCTGTTGCTGCTGGGGTTGCTGCTGCTGTTGTTGTTCTTGCTCCTGCTCTTGCTCCTGTTCCTGCTGGTCCTGGTTCTGATCCTGATTCTGCTGCTGGAGCTGGGCCAGGCGCAGGTTGTAGCGTGCATTGTAGTTGTCGGGGTCGATTCGCAGCGAAGCCTCGTAGTTGGCTATGGCACCGGAGTAGTCGCGGTCGTTGTACGCCATGTTGCCGAGGTTGTAGAATGCGTCGCGTGCGACTGCGGGGTTGTGCTTGCGGGCATCGGGGAGCAGCTCGGCGAGCTGCTGCATGGCCTGCTGGCGCAGATTGTTGTCGGAGGAGGCGAGGTGCTGCAGCGCCACGGCGCGGTTGTAGCGGCCTACGATGCTGCCGGCGTTGACGTGGAGTGCCTTCTGGTAGTATTCCAGCGCACGGTGCCAGTTGGAGTCGTTGGCCATGGTGTTGCCATGGCGTATGAAGTTGCGTTCGTCGCGGTATGAGTCGGTGGGGGTGTTGTGCAGCGGCTCCACGGCGGGAGCCGTGGTGCTGTCGGCAACGGCCACGGCAGGAGCGGCCGCCGGGTCGTCGGGTGCTGTCAGACTCTGTGCCGTAACCGTGACAGCGCCTGCGGCGACAAGAGCGAGTGAGAGAAACAGACGGGTCATTTCTTCTTGTCTTTGGTGTTACGGCTCGGGCGGATAGTCTTGGTGCTGAAGAATTCAATGCCTTTGAGCCAGCTGATTTTGCGGTCCACCACAAAGATGTCGATCATGAGAAGAATCAGTGCCAGAGCTGCGAAGGTGGGGAACTGTTCGGCGGCGGCACTATATACCACGGTGTCGAATTCGCTCTTCTGGAGGGTTTCCAGATGCGATGCCAGTTCGTTCAGCGAACTCGAGGCAGCGGCGTTCACATATATGCCGTTGCCGGCGTTGGCAATCTCTTTGGCCAGATTCTCGTTCAGAGCCGAGTGCACGGGTTGTCCGTTCTCGTCGGTGATGCCTGGCACGGTTGCTCCTGAGGGAGTTCCCACGCCGAGCACATCCACCTGGATGCCGTTCTCGGCGGCAAGGCGCGCGGCTTCCACGGCTTCGCCTTCATGGTCTTCGGAATCGGTTATCAGTATTATGGCCTTGCGCATGTCCTCGGTTCCCGAGAAGCAGTTCATGGCCATGCGTATGGACGATGCTATGTCGGTACCCTGGTAGGCCATCATCGAGGGATGCAGTTCGCCGAGGTATATGTTGGCGGTGTAGAAGTCGGATGTGACAGGCAGCTGCACTTTGGATGTGCCTGCGAAAATAACCAGACCGACCTTGTCGTTCTCGAGGCGGTCGAAGAGGCGTTCGAGTACCACCTTTGCGCGGTCTAGCCTGGTGGCGTCGCGGTCGCGGTCGGTCGAGGAGGCCAGCATGGAGTTCGAGAGGTCGAAAGCCACCACGATTTCAATGCCGGCGGCTGTTTCCTGCTTCACGGTGCCTTCGGTGCGTGGCCGTGCTACGGCAATCACCAGCATGGCAAGAGCCAGACACTGCAGGACTATGCGCACCGCAGGAGTATAGCGCGAGGCATCCGGCATCATTTTGTCGACCACGTCGAGCCTGCCGAACCGGCGCAGCTTGGCACGGCGGCTGTAGCGGGCGGCCACGAACAGCAGCGCAAGCAACGGCACCGCCGCCAGCAGATACAGATGTGTGGGATATGCGAAATTGAACATGGCGGATGGTCAGGGAATGGAACGGAGAACGGTGTAGCGCAGAAGCATTTCGATGGCGAAGAATGCCAGGGCGAGACATGCCCAGAGCATGTAGTTGTCTTCGGTGTGGGAGAAATGGCGGACGTCCATCTGCGTTTTTTCCAGGGCGTCGATCTGCTCGAACACGTCGGCGAGCACCCTGTTGTCGGTGGCGCGGAAGTAGCGGCCTCCCGTACTTTCGGCTATTGTGCGCAGAGTCGCCTCGTCGATAACCACTGGCTGTGGCTGGTATTCGATTCGTCCAGAGAGCGTGCGCACCGGGTATGGCGCGGTGCCGTTGCGGCCTACGCCGATGGTGTATATTTTCACGCCCATCTCTTTGGCTACTTCCGAGGCAGTTACGGGTGCTATAACGCCGGTGTTGTTGGAACCGTCGGTGAGCAGGATAATGCTTTTGCTGGCAGCCTGGCCGTCGCGCAGGCGGTTGAGCGAGGTGGCTATGCCGTCGCCGATGGCGGTTCCGTCCTCGAGGATGCCCATCTGGAGGTTGGAAAGGTAGCTCAGCAGCATGGAGCGGTCCATGGTCATGGGCAGCCCCGTGAGGCTTTCACCGGCGAATACCACTATGCCTATATTGTCGTTGGGCCGGCCGGCCACGAACTGCGAGGCCACGGACTTGGCGGCCTCGAAGCGGTCGGGGTCGAAGTCGCGGGCGAGCATCGACGACGACACGTCCATTGCCAGCACTATGTCGGTGCCTTCGGTGGAGGTTGTGCGCCAGCTGTCGCGTACCTGCGGGCGGGCGAGCACTACAATAACACACGCGATGGCTGCCAGCCGCAGTGCGAACAGGGCATAACGCAGGTATTGCTTCCACGAGCGCGGCATGGCATTGAATGCCGCCGTTGTGGAGAGGCTCATGGTGGCGTGTGCGTTGCGTTGCTTTAGGATGTACCATGCCGTGAGAGGTATCAGCAGCAACAACAGCCATAGAAAGTGCGGATGGGCGAAATGCATGGTCATTTACTGTTTTTCTTAACCTCTTTTCTGATTTGCTGATCGACCGGTGGCGGCGGCAGAGGTTTGGTGGATTCCACGAATGCGGATGCGCGGGAGAATGCGCGTTCGTTGTCGTCGGCCAGCGGGCGTTCTTTGGCGAATTTAACGAAGTCGGCCATCACGAGTACTTCCTGTACCAGAGATGCGTTGTCGCGGGTTTCGGGGTTGCGGCGCAAGGCACGGAGAATCTGCGGGGAAGTCATTTCCATGGCGTTTATGCCGAAGCGGCCGTGGAGATACTGGCGCAGGATTTCGGTGAGTTCGGTATAGAATCGTTTCTCGTTGCCGGCGCTCGCTATGCCGCTTGCGCGCAGACGGCTGAGGCGGTCGATGGCCAGCTCATATGGCGGGACGGGTCGTTTTGTGACCTCGAAAGCCTCGACGCGTTTGCGCCGGAAGCGCATCCACAGGAACACACCGGCGGCAATGAGCAGTGCGGCAGCCAGAATCCAGAACAGCGACAACGGAATATAGTCGTGCCATTTCATCTGCGGCTGTGCCGTGCCGGCCATCGGCATCAGAGCCATGGTTAGGGTGTCGACATCGACAGGGAGCACTTTGAGTGGGAGATTGGCGGCCCGCACGGTGTCGTGGCTGCCGGCTATTACCGCTCCTACGGGAGGAAGGCTCTGCAGGCCGGGGTTGAATGCCTGCAGTGTGTATGTGTTGGTTATCTTGCTTCTGCCGCCGGTTTCGGTGGTGTCGGCGCCGATTGCCACAACCTGCACGCCGCCGTATTCGCCGAATCCCATTTCGTTGTCGGTTATCACCGGTGCGTCGACCAGCTGCAGGCGGTCGGCAGCGTCGGCGGGAACTGTTACCTCCACGGTCATGGTGGCTGTGGAACCCATTGTCACAACCACACTGTCGATGGCCGCGTTGACCACCGGCTGTGTCTGTGCTGCCGTTGTTACTGCCGGTAGTGCCGCAAGGGCTGCGGTGGCTATTGCTGCGATTGTGCGGTTCATACAGAGGCTCGGTTTTTAAAAAGCATCATCAGGGCTTTCACATAGTCTTCGTCGGTGGCTACCGAAACGAAGTCGACGCGGGTGCTCCGCAATGCCACCGACATGGCCTGCTGGAGGTCGTACCACCAGCGGTTGTAGGCTTTGCGTGTGGCTTTGGAGCCGGTGTCGACCCAGCGTGTGGCCCCGGTCTCGAGGTCGGCCACGCGCATCAGCCCCACATCGGGCATTTCGGCATCGCGGCGGTCGTAGACCTGCACTGCCATGAAGTCGTGGCGGTTGGCGGCCACAGTGAGAGGGGTGCGGTAGTCGCCGCTGTCGATAAAGTCGGAGATGAGGAAAACTGTGCATCGGCGCTTGATGGCGTCGGAGAGATAACGCACGGCGGCGCCGATATCGGTGCCGCGGCCTTCGGGCTGGAATTCCAGCAGCTCGCGGATTATATAGAGGATGTGGCGCCGTCCCTTTTTCGGTACTATGAATTTCTCGATACCGTCGGAGAAGAACAGCGCTCCGATCTTGTCGTTGTTCTGTATCGCCGAGAATGCCAGTGTGGCGGCGATTTCGGCAATCATCTCCCTTTTCTGCGGTCCCTGTGCGCCGAAGCAGCGGCTTCCCGAAACGTCCACCATCAGCATTACGGTGAGTTCGCGCTCCTCCTCATAGACTTTCACGAAGGGGGAGTTGTGACGGGCTGTGACATTCCAGTCGATGTCGCGGATGTCGTCGCCGTATTGGTAGGCACGAACCTCGGAGAACATCATGCCGCGGCCTTTGAAAGCCGAATGGTATTCGCCGGCAAAGATGTTCTGCGACAGTCCGCGGGTCTTTATCTCAATCTTGCGGACTTTTTTGAGTAGTTCGTTTGAATCCATTTGCGCTCAGGGACTGTGGTGGGATGTTGTCAGGGCACCTGGATTTTATCCAGGATGTCGGTGATTATCATGTCGGTGGTGAAGTTGTTTGCCTCGGCCTCATAGGTGAGTCCTATGCGGTGGCGCATCACATCGTGGCATACGGAAATTACGTCTTCGGGCACCACGTATCCCCTCTGGTGGAGGAACGCGTATGCTCTTGCGGCTTTAGCCAGCGAGATTGAGGCACGGGGCGAGGCTCCGAAGGCTATGTACGAAGCCAGATCCTCCAGTCCGTACTGGGCCGGGTTGCGGGTGGCGAACACGATGTCGACGATGTAGCGTTCGATTTTTTCGTCCACGTATATTTTGCCGACCACCTTCTGGGCTTCCACCACTTCCTCGGGCTTGAGCAGGGGCTCTACGGTTTCGCGATACCCTTCGGATATGTTCATGCGGATGATTTCGCGTTCCTCGTCCTGCGTCGGGTAGCCGATTACCACCTTCATCAGGAAACGGTCGACCTGGGCTTCGGGCAGGGGGTAGGTGCCTTCCTGCTCGATGGGGTTCTGGGTGGCCATTACCAGGAACGGGCGGTCCATGGGATATGTGTGGTCGCCGATTGTCACCTGGCGTTCCTGCATTGCTTCAAGCAGCGCGCTCTGCACTTTCGCCGGAGCGCGGTTGATTTCGTCGGCCAGCACGAAGTTGGCGAAGATAGGGCCTTTCTTTACCTGGAACTGCTCGTTCTTTACCGAGTAGATCATTGTGCCGAGCACGTCGGCCGGGAGCAGGTCGGGAGTGAACTGTATGCGGCTGTATTTGGCATCGATCAGCTGAGCCAGAGTTTTGATGGCAAGGGTTTTGGCCAGGCCCGGCACGCCTTCGAGAAGAATGTGGCCGTTGGCGAGCATGGCTGTGAGAAGAGATTCCACCAGATGTTTCTGGCCCACGATGGTCTGGTTCATGCCTCTGGTGACCATTGCGATGAAGTCGCTTTTGGAGGCCACCAGTTCGTTGAGTTGCCTGATGTTGACGCTGTCGCTCATAAAAGGGTGTATTCGGTAAGAGGGTCTTGATAATCGATGTGATGAGGGGCATGCCGACAGCCGGAGCCGGCTGTGAATGCTCCGCAAAGATACTGTTATAACAAATAAGGGGACTGTCGCAGATGTTAATTTTGTCTACTAAGTCTTTAGCGTCCTAAAGTTTTAATTTTTTTTAGTGGAGCCGCTGTTTTCGTGGTCGTTGAACAGTCGGTCGTGTTCGTCGAGCCAATAGTATTTGGCGAGCATTGCCGTGAAGCGTGCGATCTGGTCGATTGCCGCTTCTGTTTCCTTTGAAATCTCTTTTCCCGAGAGGCGCATCATCAGGACGCCATAGAGGGCGTTGAAGCATGTTTCTATTTCGCCGGCCGGCTCGCCGGCACTTCTGGCGCGAAGCTCCACGATGAACGGCAGGGTGCGGTAGTATTGCGCGTGGTAGTCGGTGAATCGGCTGTCGGCCAGAACGCGCTTGTTGAGGTCGGCCAGGTCGCCGATGGTGTTGCGGTTCATCTGCAGGTGGCCTTTCTCAGCCACATCCTCGCGGCGCATCATGTCGATAAGCGACTCGTACCACTGCTCCATCTGCCTGAGGGTGGCGGCGTCGAGATTGTATCGTTCGAGGACGTTGGCGCGTATCTTGTCGATGTCAAGTCCGTTCGCACGGATCAGGTCTTCGATCTGCCACATATACAGCAGGTATTCGGCTATGTTTTCCTTACGTTTCTGTGAGGCTGTAATCATTGTTCAGGAGTGTTTCAGTAGTTGTATGATTATAAACAAACGGGAAAAGCAATCTGCCGCCGCGGCAATCTCGCGATTACCGTAGGCGGCAGTGGCTGTTTCAGTAATGTCAATCAATTATGAAAAGTAGTGTCCTGTATTTTCTATCTATATGACACCGGTTGCGCCGGAAAGTTACAGGGCTTAACTCTTATTAACGACCGAATATCGAGTTGTGGCGGCTGAGCAGGTTGAGGAAGCGCAGGTCGTCGCGGAGTCCTCCCACGTTTATTCTGCCGTCGTTGAGGTCGGTCCAGTCGTAGTAGTCGCCGTAGCCCAGCTCGAGAGCTTTCCGGGTGCATTCGAGGGCTTTTTCGGTGTTGTCGGCCTGGGCGAAGAAGCATGCTCCGAAGTAGTGGATGAGGCCGTCGTGGTCGTCGACGGTGGCGAGGATATTGTTCATCCAGCGTGTCGCCTGGTCTTTCTCGCCGAGAAACAGCAGTGCGAATCCTTTGAGCGACTTGGGATTGTCGATAAAAAAGTGATCCATATCGGCCACGCGGCGGTAGAGCTGTGCGGCACCCTGTGCATTGTTCATAAACCGCTCCATGAGCCATGCGCGCAGCATGGGGAAGCGGGGATCTTCGGCATCGCCTACGATGGCTTCTGCCAGAAGGGCGTCGGCATCGTCGTATTTGCCTGTGGCAATATATGCCAGAGCCATTTCGGTCAGGGCATCGCCGCTCGAGCGGTCGACAGCCAGAGCGGCAGCAGCGGCGGCTACGGCCTCTTCGGCTTTGCCGAGTACACGGAGGATGCGGCTGCGGAGCACGAAGTAGGAAGCATTGTCGCGTACCATTCCCAGTGCGCGGTCCACGCTGGCCAGGGCTTCCTGGTAGCGTCCCAGAGCGAACTGGCATTCGGCGATTGAGCCGTAGATGCCGTGGTAGTTGTAGATGCGCTGCTCGATGATATACTCATAGTCTTTCAGCGCTGCAAGGTAGTGGTAGTGCGACTGTGCTATGCCGGCGCGCAGATAGCGGTACAGTCCCACCTGGGGAGCTGCCGTTACGGCATTCGACAGTCCGGCCATGGCGGCGGGATAGTTGGTGTTGCCGTAGGCTACAAGTTCGGAAAGCGCCACGGGGTTTTCGGCGTTTACGCTGAGGGCGAGAACGAGGTCGTCGACGGCTCCGTTGTGGTTGCCCATGCTTTTGCGCACGGCGGCACGGCGGATGTAGGTGTCGGGGTTCGATGGGTCGATGTTCACTGCGCTCGCAAGCATTTCGTTGGCGGTGCCCATGTTGTTTTCCTTCACTGCCACTTTTGCCAGGCCAATGTATGCCTCGGCGCTGCGCGGAGTCAGGCTGAGCACCTTCTGGAAGTCGGCGCGGGCATCGGCGGTGTTGCCCAGTTCCACTTCCGTGTTTCCTTTCTGCAGGAGCACCGATACCGATTCGGGTGCGAGCAGCGCGGCGGCCTCGAGGTCGGCCAGGGCTTCGGCGGAGCGTCCGCTCTGGTTGTGGATGCCGGCGCGTAGCATGCGTGCCTGCAGGATGCTTTCGGTTTCGCGCGCGGGAATAAGAGTGAGGGCGCGGTCGATGTCGGCCAGCGCGCGGATATATTCCTGGTGGCGGTAGTATTCGTCGGCGCGCATCAGCAGCACGGAATAGTTGTCGGGATTTTCGCGCAGCTCTTCCTCATAGACCTGGAGGACAGCCTGGGTCATGGGGTTGTGGATTCCGTTCTGGGCGTCGGCGGCGCCAGTGGCTCCGATAGCGAGCATTATGCCGAGAATTGCGTTTCTGATTGGTTTCATAGCTTGTCTCATTCAGTGAAGGAGTCGATGGAGCGTCGTATGGCGGCCAGGCGGGAGAGCAGAGGTTCCAGCAGGTCGAGACGCAGCATATTGGCGCCGTCGCTGAGTGCGCGGGCCGGTTCGGGATGTGTTTCGATGAACAGGCCGTCGGCACCTGTGGCCACGGCGGCGCGGGCGATTGTTTCTATCATTTCAGGGCAGCCCCCGGTTACGCCTCCGGCGGTGTTGGGCTGTTGCAGGGAGTGGGTGCAGTCCACAATCACCGGGCACCGGCATGCCTGCTGCATGCGGGGGACGCCGCGGAAGTCGACCACAAGGTCGCCGTAGCCGAATGTTGTGCCACGTTCGGTAACCATCACATCGTTGTTGCCGGCAGAGCGCACTTTTTCGGCGGCGAAGCGCATGGCTTCGGGAGCCATGAACTGTCCTTTCTTGATGTTCACGGGTTTGCCGGTGTGAGCGGCGGCAACCAGCAGGTCGGTCTGGCGGCACAGGAAGGCGGGAATCTGGAGTATGTCGGCGAATTCCGCGGCCATTGCGGCTTCTCCGGGCTCGTGGATGTCGGTTACCACCGGCACTCCGAGTTCGCGGCCTGCGTCGGCGAGAATCTTGAGGGCTTCGAGGTCGCCGATGCCGCTGAAGGAGTCCAGGCGGCTGCGGTTAGCCTTTCGATAGCTGCCCTTCAGGGCGAAAGATATGCCCAGGCGCGAGCACACTTCCTTGATGTGCCGCCCTGTGTTGAGTACTATTTCCTCGCTTTCTATCGCGCAGGGTCCGGCTATGAGGAAGAAGCCGGAGCCGGAACGAAGGGTTTCCAATGCGTTGGTTTGGGTCATGTCAGTAGTTGTTCAGTTGATTGACAACATGGAAAGTGTCGGCAGCCACAAGTGCTGCGGTTTCGGTGCGCAGGCGGTTGTCGCCCATCGTCGCCGGTGCGAAGCCTGCGTCGATGGCGGCCTGCACCTCTTCGGGCGTGAAGTCGCCTTCCGGTCCTATGAGAACGGTGCAGTCGCGGCCGGGAGTGTATGCTTTGGCGAGCAGGCAACGCGGAGTGCTGTCGCTGCAGTAGCCTATGAACCTGTCGCCGGCAGCTGCATCTGCCAGGAACTGTGGCAGAGGAGTGAGCGGCGCCACCTGGGGGAGCACAGCCTTCAGCGACTGTTTCATGGCCGAGACGGCTATCTTTACCAGGCGTTCGCTTTTCAGTTCGCGGCGTTCGGAGCGCCGGCACAGCACGGGTGTTATGCTGTCGACGCCTATTTCCACAAGTTTTTCCACCAGCCATTCCATGCGGTCCATATGCTTTGTTGGTGCCAGGGCTATGTGCAACGCCGGTTTCCAGACTTTCGGCAGGGGAGAGCGGTCTTCGATGGTTAGCAGCGCTCCCCTGGGATTGTCGTCGGCTATTCTGCAACGGAAGAGATTGCCTTTGCCGTCGACCACTTCCACGGGGTCGCCGATGCGCTTCCGTAGCACGCGCACGGCGTGTGCGCTCTCGGTGGGGTCGAGAGTGGCGTCGATGGCTATGTCGGGAGCGTAGAAACGTATCATAGGTCGTTTTCAATCATGCCGCCCGCATCGGTGTTTCCGGCGGCCTGTCCGGGTGTTTTTCCGGAAGTTTTGCGTTCTTTGAAAATGAGCATGAACAGCACGCCAACAACCAGGGCGTATGCCGCGAAGATGAACCACGATGTGCGCCATCCGTCAAGCTGGTCGGTGGCGTCGAGTCCGGGGGCGAACACGAGTCTGTTCACAACGCATGAGCCGGCGATGATGGTGCCAAGCGATGCGCCGATGCCGTTGGTCATGAGCATGAACAGACCCTGGGCCGACGAGCGCTGGGCTGTGTTGGTCTGGGCATCGACATAGAGGCCTCCGGAGACGTTGAAGAAGTCGAAGGCCACGCCATAGACAATGCACGAGAGAATCAGGAACGGTACTCCGGCGGGTGCGGTGTTTCCTATTCCGAAGAAGCCGAAGCGGAGCACCCAGGCGAACATTGCGATGAGCATCACGCCTTTTATGCCGTAGCGTTTGAGGCAGAAAGGAATCAGCAGGATGCAGAGTGCCTCGGCGCATTGCGAGATTGAAATCAGGAAGGTCGGGTTGCGGGCCCAGAAGCCGCCGGCATATTCAGGAACGGCGTTGAAATGGTATATGAACGTTGAACCGTAGGAGTTGGTTATCTGCAGCGACACGCCCAGAAGCATGCTGAAGATAAAGAACACGGCCATGTCCTTGCGGCGGAAGAGGGTGAATGCCTTCAGCCCGAGGGCGTCGGCGATGCTGCGTCCCGAGCCTCTGTTGACAGGGCTGCCGGGCAGAGTGAGGCTGTAGGCGGCCAGTATGAGGCTCAGAGCGCCGGAAACGTAGAACTGGGTGTGGCTGTGCTGCACCTCTACGCCTCCGAAGGACACGAAGTTTACGAACAGCTCAGCGCAGATGAAGCCCACGGTGCCGAACACGCGTATGGGAGGGAAGTCGGTCACAGTGCTGAGTCCGTGTTTTTCCAGGCCGTTGAAAGCCACTGAGTTGCTCAGGCCGATGGTTGGCATGAAAAAGGCTACGGAAACAGTATAGAGTGTGAACATTGGCCCGAAGGAGAGTGTGTTGTCGGATGCCATGGAGCGTGCGGCCACAACACCGGTGGCAATCATGAACAGGCCGGCCAGCAGGTGGCAAAGGCTCAGGGTGCGCTGTGCGGGAATCCAGCGGTCGGCCACGATGCCTATCAAGGCGGGCATGACAATGGATACGAGCCCCTGGACGGTGTAGAACCAGAACACATAGTCGCCCAGTCCGTTGGAGGCGAGGTACATGCCCATCGAAATCAGATATGCACCCCATACGGCGAACTCCATGAAGTTCATCGTGGCAAGGCGCACTTTGATGTTGCTGTTTTTCATTATGAAGGTATTTTTTTAGATTTCAGGTAAGGTGTCGTTGCCGGACTTCTGCCGGCGCTTTTTCTCGAGAATCTCGCTTATTCTTGCGGCCTCCTCGTAGTCCTCCCTCTCGATAAGGTTCGCGAGAGTGCGCTCGAGTTCCTCGATTGTGAAACTCTCGGGTCTGGGTTCGGCATGGTAGCCGCGGGAGCGGTCGTAGACCGCAGAATCGCTGTCGTCGCTATTGCCGGTGTCGTTTTCGGTATCGTTTGCCCGTGTCAGTGTGCCGTCGTCGATCACGAAGCCGGTGGCACGCATTATCTTTTCGGTTGTCACGATTGGCGACCCCGTCCGGATGGCTATGGCTATGGCGTCGGAAGTCCGCGAGTCCACCACTACTTCGCGTCCGTCGGGGTCGGCGAATGTAAGCTGCGAATAGAAAATGCCGTCGTCGAAGCGGTAGATGAGCACCTGGCGCAGGCGCACGCCGAATGCATGTGCGAAGGTAACGAAAAGATCGTGGGTGATGGGACGCGGCGGCCGTATGCCCTCGAAGGCAATGGCTATGGACTGAGCCTCGGCCTGGCCTATGACAATGGGAATGCGCCTGGGACCGTTTTCTTCGGCAAGCACCAGCACGTAGGCTCCGGACTGGATGTGGTTGCTGGTTACTCCCAGCACGACAAGGCTGATTCTATTGTCCATTCTCGGGCTTTGTTGCGGCTGCGCCGGTTATTATTCCGCTTCCGAGACACAGCGATGCATCGGCGGTGTACAAGGCTGTGAACTGTCCCGGTGCGATTCCCTGCACGTCCACATCGCTTTCGATGGTATATTCCCCGGGAGCGGTGCGGTGTATGCGCCCGGGCAGGAATTCGGGGCTGTGCCGGTTTTTGAAACGCAGAGGAACTCCCGCAGGCTTATCGGCGTCGTCTCCCCATATGTCTGCGGTTATGAACTGAGTCTCTGCCAGGCGTATTGTGCGCCCGTATTGCTTGTCGGTGTCGTAGCCGCGGGACACATAAAGCACATTGTCGTGTATGTTCTTGCGTACTACGAACCATGGGCCTCCGCTGAGACCCAGGCCCTTGCGCTGACCTATGGTGTGGAACCAGAAGCCGCGGTGCTCGCCGAGCCTGCGGCCGGTCTCGAGTTCCACAATCGCACCGGGGCGTTCGCCAAGGTGCCGGCGCAGGAAGTCGTTGTAGTTTATTTTTCCGAGGAAGCATATTCCCTGGCTGTCGCGTCTGCCGGCGTTGGGCAGTGCCGCTTCGTTGGCGATGCGGCGCACTTCGGCCTTGGGCAGCCTGCCGAGCGGAAATTCCAGAGGCGCCAGCTGGCTGCCGGTGATCCTTGCAAGGAAGTCGGTCTGGTCCTTTACAGGGTCTGCTGCCGTGGCCAGCCATTTGCGCCCCTGCTCATCGATGGCGGTGGATGCGTAGTGGCCGGTTACCGTGGCTGCGAAGTCCTTGCCCCACCGTTCCTGGAAGTAGCCGAACTTGATAATGGAATTGCACATTATGTCGGGATTGGGCGTAAGTCCCTGGCGGACGGTTCGCAGGGCGTAGTCCATCACATTATCCCAGTACTCCTGGTGCAGCGACACCACATCGAAAGGCAGGCCGTAGCGCCGGGCGATGAGTGTGCATATCTCTATGTCCTCGTCGGCTGAGCAGTCGTTGCTGCCGTCGTCGAGTCCGATGCGTATGTAGAACAGGTGCATCGGTCGTTCCTGCTGTGCAAGCAAGTGCACGGCCACGGCGCTGTCGACACCGCCGGAAACAAGAACTGCAGCTTCTTTCGAACTCATGGTATGGAGGTTGTGGAACTGTCGGTCTCGGCGGCGCTGTTTGCTTCCTGGCGCAGGCGCTCCTGTGTGGCGGTGTTGGCGACGCGGAACGCGCCGAGAAGGTAATCGATGCCGATTCCTTTTATCAATACCTTGTGCCGGGAGTTGAGGAAGAGGAATTCCGGCGAGTTGCGCAGGTCGAAATGGAGGTCGGCGTCGGGAATGGCGCATACAACCCATTCCGAAGGGTACTCCGCAGCTTCCGCTTTCCATGTGTCGGAAGGTTCGTCGGGATATATGCTCACAATGGTGAGCTCTCCGCGCGAAATCAGCTCGCGGGTGTTGTAGTCGGCGCTGAGGCGAACGCGGGCGAGATTGCAGTCGGAACAGTCGGGGTCGTTTATGAACAGCAATATGGAGCTCCCGTGTATTTCTCCGAGGTTTCCGCGGCTGCCGTCGGGGCGGGTGAAGGCCATATCGGGCACGGTGGCGCCCACTCCGCTGCTCTCGATTATGCCTTTATGCAGCGCGAAACGGGCTTTCTCGGCCTTGCCTATTTTCTTGTTCGCGGCAGCGGCGCGGGCAAAAGGCAGGTACACTTCTTCGCTGAAAGCCGGGGCGGTGTCGGAGTACATCCAGTTCTCGGCCATGGTGGCCAGAGCGAGAGTTTCCGGCCCTTTCTTGGCGAAGCGCTCGAGCAGGCGGTTCACGGCGGCATGCACGGTGTCGGCGCTGGCATGAGGCATTATGCTCACCCAGTCGCCGAATGCGGCGTTCAGGGCATCCGGGTTGCGGAATGCCGAACCGAAGTTGCAACGTTCCCAGAAGCGTCCCACAATGAAGTCGCAGCGTGGCTGGAGCGCCATCATGGTGTCGGGTGGAACGGGATAGGGGAAAAGATTGCCCGAAGCGGCGGTTGCCTGCGGCGAGGCCCCCGACAACAACGCTATGGCCAGCACGATGGCACGGAAGATATGTCGCATAAACTTGCTTTTGATATGTGGGAACGTATAATTCCACAAAATTAGTCAAAAAACGACAGTGGCGTTCGGCAGTCCCTTTAAAAAGTGTGAAACATATGCCGGCGCAGGGCTGCCGCCGCGGTTGCGCCAAGATATTTTTTTGCCGTGGCTTGCGGTATTGAAATTTTAGCTAACTTTGTGGCATAGACATATTGGAACCAATCTGACTAACAAAAAATACAGACATGTCAAAAGTAACAGTAGTGGGCGCCGGCAACGTAGGCGCTACATGTGCAAACGTTCTGGTGTGCAACCAGATCGCCGATGAAGTAGTTCTGCTGGATATCAAAGAGGGTGTCAGCGAAGGCAAGGCCATGGACATCATGCAGACCGCCAGCATCCTGGGCACCAACACCCGTCTGCGCGGCGTGACCAACGACTATGCCGCCACCGAAGGCAGCGACATGGTGGTGATCACTTCCGGTATTCCCCGCAAGCCCGGCATGACCCGTGAGGAGCTCATCGGTGTCAACGCAGGCATCGTGCGTTCTGTTGTCGACAGCGTGCTCAAGCACTCTCCCGAAGCCATCATCCTGTGTGTGTCCAACCCCATGGATACCATGACCTATCTGATTCACAAGACCAGCAACCTGCCCAAGAACCGCATCATCGGTATGGGTGGCGCACTGGACAGCGCACGCTTCCGCTATTTCCTGGCCACAGCCCTGGAATGCAGCTACAACGAAGTGGAAGGCATCGTAATCGGCGGCCATGGCGACACCACCATGATTCCTCTGAAGCGCTATGCTGCCTACCGCGGCATTCCCGCAGCATCGCTCATGCCTGCCGAACAGCTCGATAAGGTTGCTGCCGACACCATGGTCGGCGGTGCCACCCTCACCAAACTGCTTGGCACCTCCGCATGGTATGCTCCCGGTGCTGCCGCAGCTCAGGTTGTCGCTGCCGTTCTGGGCGACCAGAAGCGCATGATCAGCTGCTCCGCTCTTCTCGAAGGCGAATATGGCGAAAAAGACCTCTGCATCGGCGTTCCCTGTATCCTTGGCCGCAACGGCATCGAGAAAGTGGTGGAATTCGACCTCACCGACGAAGAAAAAGCACTCTTCGCCGCAAGTGCAGCCGCAGTGCACAAAACCAACGCTGCTCTGGCCTGAAACAATAGCCGCCAGACCGACGTTTAATGCATAAGGCAGAATCCGGCGCGCTGCCGGGTTCTGCTTTTTGTAATCTCCTATTTCTGAAAACCCATCTCAATATGAAAAAATCCATAGCTATTCTCGCATGTGCCGCCCTGCTGTGCGGCTGCGCACCTAAAGCCGACAACGGAAACGCAGCCACAGAAACAGAAGCTGCGGTGGAAAAGGCGGTTGAGGCACCCGCAACCGGCGGACTGCCTGCCAATGGCACCGTTCACGAACTCACCGATGCCACACTCTATACTCCCGGAGTAAAAGTTTCCAATCTCACCGTTCTCGATTTCAACGCCGTATGGTGCGGTCCGTGCCGGCAGCTCGCTCCCGTGCTTGAGGAACTCGCCAAGGAATATGAAGGACGTGTCACTTTCGTAAGCATCGACGTGGACACATTCGGCAGCCTCTTCGAATCTTTCAATATGGGACAGAGTATTCCCGCGGTGATCGTTATCCGTCCTGACGGAAGCACCCAGAAGTATGTAGGCACCGGCGATCTGCTGCCTGCCGAAAAATTCCGTGCCATAATCGACAGCAACCTTTGATGACTTCCGGCGAGATAGGCCGACGCATCGCCGGGCGAATGGGTATAGAGCATCTCAATGCCATGCAGAACAGCATGGCGGAGATGCCTTTGCCTGCGCGTGCCTTGTTGCTGGCTCCCACAGGTTCTGGTAAGACCCTGGCTTTCGCGATTCCGTTGCTTGCCTCTCTGAGCCGTCCCGGCTGCTGCGTGCAGGCCGCGGTGATTGTGCCCACGCGCGAGCTTGCGACTCAGGTGTTCGAGGTGCTGAGGGTGCTTGCGGCTCCGGAATATAAGTGCGCGGTGCTCTATGGCGGCCATGCGGTGCGTCTGGAGCAGGCATCGCTGCAGGGAAATCCCGATATTGTGGTTGGTACGCCCGGGCGTATGCTGGACCATATGCAGCGCGGACACCTCAATCTTCAGCGGGTGTCGACTCTGGTGCTTGATGAGTACGACAAGAGTCTCGACGCCGGTTTCTACGAGCAGATGAAGGCTCTCACAAGTGGCATGCGCAAGGTGTCGACGCTTATTCTCACTTCAGCCACGGAGTCGGTGCAGTTGCCGGATTTCATCGATCCGCTCGGAATGACCGTCTGCGACTTCCGCAATGCCGCAGCCGAGGGTTATGACGCCGAAGGCAGCGTGGCATGCGGCAATCCGGCAATCATGAGGATTGCCAGCCCGGCGGCCGACAAGCTCGACACGCTGGCCGCCCTTCTTGCCAGACGTTGCGGTGAAAAGGCCATAGTGTTTGTTAACCACCGCGATGCCGCCGAACGTGTGGCCGCGGGTCTTTGTCGCGCAGGCATGCCGGTGGCACTATATCACGGAGCCCTCGATCAGTCGGAACGGCGGAACGCGCTGGTGCTTTTCGCCAACGGAACCGCTCCTGTGCTCGTAGCCACAGACCTCGCCGCCCGCGGGCTGGATATCGCCGGCGTTGGCGCCGTGGTGCACTATCATATGCCGCCGACAGCGGAGAACTGGAAACACCGCAATGGCCGTACCGCACGCCAGGGAGCGCCGGGAGAGGTGTTTGTGATAACATCGCCGGTCGACCGGATTCCCGACTATGTGCACTGGGACAGTGAGGGCGATGCCGGGAATATCCTGCCGCAGGAATGTCTTCCACGTGTGGCTACCCTGTACTTCGATGCCGGACGGCGCCAGAAAATTTCCAGAGGCGACATCGCCGGTTTCATTCTTAAGAACAGCGGCCTTGGAAAGGACGAGCTCGGCAGAATCGATATAGACGACAACTGCGCTTTTGCCGCCGTGCCGGCACAAAAGGCGCGACAGACCGTCGAGGAGCTGAAACCGTGCAAACTCAAAGGAAAGAAAGTGCGGGTTAGCCGCCTGGAAGGATGAACCATTCCACGGCACGAATGTTAAAAACTCAGAGGTTGTGAACAGTGGTTGTCAAACGACCTCTTAAATAATTCATCACATACACCGCCGAACTTTTTTTCTGTGAAAGTACTGTCGATTTTGCGAAATATTGCCCGTGTGGTGGCTTTTGTCACCGTTGGCCTCGTTGTGTTGCTCTGTGCTGTTGTTGTGGTTCTCTACTCACCATGGGCGCAAGGTATGCTCCGCGAGGCTTTTGTGAATAAATACGGTCACACCACGGACGGCACACACATCGCCCTCGACAGTTTTTCGCTGCGTTTCCCTCTGGAACTGAACGCGGGAGGACTTTCGGTATGTCAGGATTCCGATACATTGATAGCTGCCGGAACATTGAGCGCGCGCGTTAGCCTGTTGCCGCTTTTTGTAGGCAAGGTGGATATTCCGTCCGCAGTGGCTACTGCTGCCCGCTACCGTCTCGGTGGACCCGACAGCACTATGTTCATGACCATCGCCGCCGACTCGATATCTTTGTCCGATGCCGGAGTGACTCTTTCCGACATGGACATAAGCCTTTCCGACGGCATCATAAGCGGCGGACGGCTGGCCATGACACTCAATCCCGATACCGCTTCCTCGCCGGCACAGGAGCAGCAGAAGATGCGAATCAGTGTGCGGCGGCTCAGATTCGACGACTTCGGCTATACAATGCACATGATGCCGACCATCGACACTCTGAGCGCCGTATTTGCCGATGCGGAACTCCGTGAGGGCAATATCGACCTGGAGGCCCAGACAATAGCGATATCGGCATTCACAGGAAGCGGCCTGCGGGCGGAATATATTGTCCCCGACAGCGCATCCATCGCCGCCGCCGGTCCATATCCGGAAGCGCAGCAGGAAGTCCCGGCTCCGCAGCCATGGACGGTTACACTCGACAGCCTGGCATTCGATGCCTCCTCCGCACTCTACACCACCGCAGGAACAGTTCCGGCGCCTGGACTCGATTTCGCATATATCAGCGTAGACAATCTCGACCTGCATGTGCGCGACTTCCTTAACCGTGGCACCACCGTGCGGGTGCCTATGCGACTCAGCGCCCGCGAGCGCTGCGGGCTACGGCTCGATGTCGCCGGCATTCTCGATATCGACTCCGCCGCACTCACTTTCCGCGATTTCAACCTGTCGACACCCGAAAACACACGTGCCGCATTCCATGGCGTTCTCGGCATGGGCGACATGGTTTCCGACACCTCTCTGCCGCTCGCTCTTTCGCTGGAAAGCGCCTTCGCCGCCGCCGACCTTGCCGCGATGTTCCCTCTGGCATCACCCGTGCTGGCAGGCCTGCCCAGTGGTTCGCCGGTGGAACTGGACGTCGATGCCCGTGGCACTACCGGACGGCTTGGAATCGAAAAAATGCATCTGCAGGTCAACCGCTGTGTGAGCCTGAGCGCTGATGGCACCGTGGAGAACTGCATGAATCCTGAGGCTATAGGTGGTCGCATTGCGCTAAGAGGCAATATAATAAATGTTGATAAGCTCAAGAACCGGTTTCTGGACGCTGCGACTGCCGACCAGCTGAATATTCCGCCCATGACTCTCCGTGGACGCGTAGACATGAATTCCGGAACCGTTTCCGGCAATCTTGCGGCTGTCACCCGAGGGGGAGACATACGTCTGGCGGGCCGGTGGAACAGCGATGCGCGCAGCTACCGTGCGAGCCTGGATGCCGACCGTTTTCCTGTCCAGGCCTTCCTGCCGGAACTTGGCGTCGGCTCCGTGACGGCGACAGTCAGTGCCGACGGCCATGGATATGACCCCTTCGATGCTTCTACCGAGGCCGACGTTCACGCCACACTCGCTGCGGCGGACTATCGTGGGGCTACATATTCCGGTATCGACGCACGCGCCGAACTACATGCCGGGCAGGCGAAGCTTAACATAAACTCGACAGCTCCCGATGCTGACTTTACCGTGGATGCCGCCGGCAATCTCGATGGCGACACCTACACATGGAACGCCACTGTCGACGGTCGCCACATCGACCTGCATGCCTTGGCGCTCAGCCCCGAGCCCTGCACCGTGGAGGCCAACGGAGCAATCAGTGCCACTGTGAACCCCTCGGCACGTCGCTACAGAGCCACCCTGCGGCTCGATGAGGCATACTATCGCCGGCTGAGCGGCACTATTGTGCTGAACGATGTGGATGCTGTATTCTCCTCTGCCGACAGTCTCACCACCCTGCGGCTCGACAACCGCGACCTTACCGCGACTTTCGACAGCCCATGCGGAATCGACACTCTGGCAGAGCGCTTCGCGAATACCTCCGACATTCTCGCCGGGCAGATGAAATCGTTCTTCATCGATGCCGACACCCTCGCCAGAGCGTTGCCTCCTTTCCGCCTGCATCTGGCCGGCGGACGCAGCAATCTGATAAACGACATTCTCGATGCCAGCGGTATGAGTATCCGCAATATCGAGTTGTCGGCAGCCAACGACAGCAATCTCTGCCTCAACGGCTATGTGTACCGTCTGGCCACTGAATCGATGACTCTCGATTCCATATTCATAAACGCCCGCGGCCATGACGAACACTTCCATATGCTTGCCGGACTGCGCAACCGGCCGGGGAATATGGATCAGTGGCATAGCGTCGACCTCAGCGGGCGCCTGCAGGGAAGTACTGTCGATCTGGGAGTGAAGCAGCAGAACCTGAAGGGTAAGACTGGTTTCGAATTCGGTCTGCATGCCGCTGCCGATGTGGCGGATTCCACCTTAGTGCTCAATGTGCGCCCCTACACCCCGACCATAGGTTATCAGAGGTGGAGCGTGAACGAGGACAACTACATTTCCTACAATATGTCGGACAGGAAACTCGATGCCAACCTCCGCATGGAAGGCGGAAACAGTTCACTGGCGATTTTCATGGAAGATGCGCCGGAAAGCGCCGACAGCACATCGCTGACAAGCTCGGGCCGGGTACTGGCAGTGCAACTTACCGACATCCACATACAGGACTGGATTTCCTTCAATCCCTTCGCTCCGCCTATGAGCGGGGACGTCAGCGCCGACCTGCGGCTCGGTCGCAACGACGGACGGCTTGTGGGTACTGGCAGTGCCGGAGTGATGAATCTTGTCTACGACCGCCGGAAGGTGGCCGACTTCAAGGCCACATTCGATGTTTCGGCCTCGCGCGGCGGCGAACTTACAGCCGACGCCGACCTTTTTGTCGACGGCACACGCACTGTCACTGTCAGAGGAATAATCAATCAGGCCGACAGCACCGCCACTTCGCCTCTGGCTTTGGATTTCTCGATGATCAAGTTCCCCCTCGCCACCGCCAATCCTTTCCTGCCGCGCAGTGCCGGCAGCCTCGGCGGCACCCTCAACGGCACCCTGAAGATTTCCGGCAGTCCCGATGCCCCCGTTTTCGACGGCTTCCTGGCCTTCGACCAGGCGGCGGCTACGGTGGGCATGCTCGGTACTACATTCACTTTCAGCGACAAGCGCATTCCGGTGGTGAACAACATGGCCACGCTGGATACCTTCGCGATAACGGGCAGCAACGCCAATCCGCTTACTATCGACGGCTCGGTGGATCTCTCCAATCTTTCCGACCTCGGACTGGATCTGCGCCTTGAGGCATCCGATATGATGCTGGTGAATTCACGCAAGCCATCGCGCGATGCCGTGGTGTATGGCAAGGCATATATCGATCTCGATGCGAAAGTGCGTGGCTCGATGGCATCGATGCTGACTGTCGACGCCGACCTGGCTCTGCTGCCCGAGACCAATGTTACATATGTTATGGAAACAACGTCGTCGGAACTGGTGAACCGCTCGTCCGGTGAAATGGTAAAGTTCGTTTCTTTCGCCGACAGCACTGCCGTTGCAAAGGCCGATTCCATTCAGCATGCCGGCATGTTGCTGCTGGTGGATGCCGACCTCGACATACAGACAGGCTCCATTATCAATGTCGACCTCGACCCGCAGGGGAACAACAAGATACAGATCGAGAGCGACGGCAATCTAAGTTTCGCCATGACTCCGATGAACAGCGGGCGACTGACCGGCCGTCTGAACATCGACAAGGGTTTCGCACGCTACGGCATGCCTCCTGTGCTCGGGGAACAGACCTTCAGGTTTGTCCGCGGAAGCTATGTGGCGTTCAGCGGCGACATGATGAATCCGACACTCAACATCCATGCCACAAACACGGTGAAGTCCAATGTCACCCAGGAGGGGCAGAACTCACGCCTTGTGAATTTCGATATCGGGCTGTCGGTCACAGGAACCCTCGAGCGCATGGACGTGGCCTTCGACCTCTCCACCCGCGACGACATGACAGTGGCCAACGAGCTTGAGAGCATGAGCGCCGAGCAACGCGCCAACCAGGCGATAAACCTGATGCTGTACCACACATATACCGGTGGCGGCACCAAAGGCTCCGGAATTTCCAATCCGTTGTATTCTTTCCTGGCTGGCCAGCTCAACAACTGGGCGGCGAACACCATAAAGGGTGTGGATATCTCCTTCGGTATCGACCAGTACGACCGCACTGTCAACGGTTCCACCTCACAGACCACAAGCTATTCCTACCAGGTGTCCAAATCGCTTTTCAACGACCGTTTCAAGATAGTGGTGGGTGGAAACTATTCTACCGATGCCAATGCCGACGAGAATTTCTCGCAGAATCTGATCAGCGACATTTCGTTCGAGTACTTCCTCAACAGTGCCCGCTCGATGTATATCCGCCTGTTCCGCCACACCGGCTACGAAAGTATCCTCGAGGGCGAAATCACTCAGACAGGCGTGGGCTTCGTCTACCGGCGCAAACTGTCGCGCCTTTCCGACATGTTCCTGCCGCCAAGGCTGGTGGAGAAACGCCATAAACGCCAGCAGCTGGATATGGACCGCCAACAGGCTCCGGCCGCAAAAAAATCTCAGCAGTAATGAAACCGACACTACGCAGAACTGCCATGTGCCTGCTGGGGCTGCTTGTCCTGGCAGCATGCTCGACCACCCGGAGAATCCCCGGGGGCGAGCTTCTGTATACCGGAACCAAGAAAATCGCCTTGGTGGGCGACAGCATACATTTCGCCCCGGGAGTGGAATCCGCAATAAAAAGTGCTGTGGACGTGCACCCAAACAATTACTGGGCGTGGCTGAACATGCGCTCGCCTTTTCCCGTGGGGCTATGGGTGTACAACAACTGGAACGATTCGGCCGGCGGACTCAAGGGCTGGCTCTACGACAAACTGGTAGAGGAGCCTGTGCTGGTGAGCGATGTGCGCCCGCAGGTACGCACCCACATGATTGAGCAGATTCTCGACAACAACGGCTTCTTTTCCGGCACGGCCACCTACGAGCTGGTGCAAGGTAAGAATCCCCGGAAGGCGTCGATACGCTACAGTGTGAATCCCGGACCGGAATACCCCGTGGACACAATCATGCTCCTGCCGGAGAAAACAGCCATCGGCCGCATGATTGATTCCATCGCCAGTGCCGACAGCTATCTGGGACAGCGGAGTCCGCGCTACAGCACCGATTCTCTGAGTATGGCACGCACAAGAATAACCAATGCCCTGCGTAACCGGGGATACTATTTCTTCCGCCCGGAATTCATCGAGTATCTTGCCGACAGTGTCGAGAACCCCGGCTCGATAGCTCTGAAGATGGTTCTCGGCAGCAACGTTCCGTCCTTCGCTCTCGAGCCATACCGTACCGGCAAGGTAACGGTGCTGGTGGCACGCAACCAGGGCGGCGGCACTCCCGACACCATAGCCTTGCCGAGGGCCACGCTTATTCAGATGCAGCCTTCGCGTCTGCGCCATTCCACCATAGCCCAGGCATTGGCCTTCCGGCCGGGGCGCACATTCTCGGTGCGCACCATGGACCGTACGCAGTCGCAGCTTGCACGTCTGGGAATTTTCAATGCCATCAACATCGAAGTAGTGCCGGACACTCTCGCTCCTGCCGGTGAAAGGATTCTTGATGTGAATGTCTATGCCACCTTCGACACGCCTCTGGAGACATCCCTCGAGGTGAACGCATCATCCAAGAGCAACTCATATATAGGCCCCGGACTGACTTTCGGCGTTACCAACAAGAATATCTTCGGCGGCGGAGAGCAGCTTTCGGTGAAGCTCACCGGCAGCTATGAGTGGCAGACAGGACGCAGCAACCACAACAACATATTCAACTCCTATGAACTGGGACTGACGGGCTCGCTGGCCTTTCCGCGCCTGCTGGCGCCGCGGTTCATTCCCCGCAGCCGGTTCAACCTCAACTGGACCCGCTTCCAGCTCAACGCCGATCTGCTGAACAGACCGCATTACTTCAAGATGGCGCAGTTCAACGCATCCATAAGCTACGACTGGCGGCTGAGACGCTATGTGCAGAACACACTCACTCTGTTCAAGCTCACCTACACTAATCTTATGAATACCACCGCCGAGTTCGATTCCATAATGGAGGCCAACCCTGCGGTAGCGCAGAGCTTCAAGAGCCAGTTTATCCCGCAGATGATATATACCTATGCCTACGACCGCGCTTTCGGTTCGCGGAACACACTGAACTGGCAGTTCACAGTGCAGGAGGCCGGCAACGTTTTCTGGGGCTTGTACAGCGCCTTCGGCAAAAAGGGCGAGAAAAAGCTTTTCGGCACTCCGTTCTCGCAGTTCGTGAAGGGGCAGACGCAGCTTGTGTGGGGCACGAAGGTGGGGCCGGCCGACTCATGGCTGGTGAGCCGCGTGGCTGTGGGTGCGGCGTATGCCTATGGCAATTCGTCGCAGGTGCCGTATTCCGAGCAGTTCTATGTGGGCGGTGCCAATTCCGTGCGTGCCTTCACTGTGCGTTCCATAGGCCCAGGCAGCTACAAGGCACCTCCAGGACAGCCCGACGACTATTTCGACCGTACCGGCACTTTCAAGTTCGAGGCCAATGTGGAATACCGTTTTCCAATCGCCGGCATGCTGCATGGCGCGGTGTTCCTCGATGCCGGCAATGTGTGGCTGCTCAAGGACGACCCCATGCGCCCCGGCGGAACTCTCAGGGCTTCTTCGTTCCTGAAAGATCTTGCCTTGGGCACGGGAGTCGGGCTGAGGTTCGATATAAGTATGCTTGTGATACGCGGCGACCTCGGCATAGGCATCCACGCACCTTACGATACAGGCAAGAAAGGCTACTATAATATGCGCAACTTCGGCTCCTCGCTGGCCTTCCACCTGGCCATAGGCTATCCTTTCTGATTCCGTGGCGTCGGGAGTGCCATTGGCAGCGACAATATGAAGCGGGCGCCGCGGCGCCACGAGGTGTCGACCCACACCTTGCCTCCGAGAATGCCGGTGAGGCGCCGTACGATATGCAGCCCCAGGCCAATGCCGCCGCGGCTGGTGTCGAGCTGCCGGAAGCGCAGGAATATAACGTCCTCCATGCCTTCGGGAATGCCAGAGCCGGTATCGGTTACGCTGAAGCGCACTTCGCCGCGTTCGTTGTCCGTTTCGTAGTCGAGTGTGACAGTGCCTTTGTCGGTGAATTTCTCGGCATTGGCAAGAAGATTCATGAGCACCTGCACGGCACGGTGGCAGTCGGTGAGCACCAGGGTATCCGGTTTATGCTCCGGATTGACTATCGCCTTGATATTCGGGTTGGAAGGCTGTCCGCCTTCAAAGATAGTGTCGGCGGCCATCGAGCACAGATGGTGCACACTCACCGGCTGGCGGTCGATGCTTATCTTGTCGTTGTCGATTGCAGCCACGTCCAGTACCTCTTTCACGAGACTGAGTACCATGCGGGCGTTGAAGTTCACCGTGTTGGCGAAGCGTTCGAGGTATTTGGCCTTTTCCGGCGGTATGCAGTCCACGATAAGGCGTGTATATTCCATTATAGTTGTCAATGGAGCCGATATTTCGTGGCTTACGCTGTTGACGAAGTCTGTCTTGATGCGGTCGGCGGCGGCCGCCTGGTCGCGGGCTACAATCAGTTCCTGCTGTGCGTGGCGCAGGTTGTCCCGTTCCTGGCGCAGGCGCTTGTTGCTGTTGGCGAGTTTTTCGGTAAGTTGTCTGGCGCGGCGGTACTGTCCGAACAGTAGTAGAAGCAGGCCGCTGAGCACCAGCAGGGAAATGCCCGCCCATATGAGGATACGCCGCGATGATTTCTGTGCGGCGGCTGTGTTCTCGGCTTCCAGCAGTGAGTTTTCGGCGCGGAGTTCCGCCAGGTCGTTGAAGAGCTGCAGTTCGCGGTGGCTCTGCCGCGAGCGCGCATGAGCATTCTGTCGGAGCAGCTTGTTGAGGGCCATGGAGGCCTGCAGCTGAGTGTTGTTGTCGCCGGCGGCATCTGCGGCCTCGATTGCGGCTTCGAGGAGCTGGCGGCGGTAGAGGTCGCCGGCTTCGGGCGAGATGTACTGTCTGAGTAGCGGCAGAGCTTCGGTGGGACGCCCGGTGGCCATGAGATAATAGATGGTGGCTCGGGGCGACTGCTGCAGATCGTATGCCACTTGCCTGTTCTCGGAGGCGATGGCTTTGATGGAGTCGTAGTAGTTATCGATCTGTCGGCGGGTGAGAAGCGGATAGGAGCCTAAAAGGCGTCTGTAGCAGGAATAGCGGTTGGTCTGGTAGTTTTTGAACACACGTCCGTTGGCGCGGTAATACTCCCTGAGGGTGTCCATGGTGGCAAGCATCTTGCGGTCGATGTCGATAACTCGGGCGTAGTTGTCGTTTCGCGCGTACGCAATGGCGGCATGGGTGTAGAATAGATTTCTGACGGCGCGGTTGGGCAGGTGCATGTGGCTCAGAAGGCCGTCGAGGCGGTCGAGGTATTTTCCCAGGAGCTCGCCGTGGGTTGTGCGTTCCAGATAAAGGCAGAGGGCATAGAGCAGCCGCACGCGTTCGCCGGTGTCGACAGGAGGCTCGGAATCGTAGTGTTCCATAAGGGCCGACAGGCGTTCGCGTACCTGGCGGTCGCTGCCGCTGGTCACGTTGCGGCGTATGCGCAGCATGTCGACGAAAAGAAGTGTCTCGTTTCGGTCGTTGCTTTCGGGATACTGCCCGATTTCGTGCCGGATTCCGTCCAGCACGCTGTCGTTGGTCATATACTGGTTGGCACGCTGTCGGGCGGCTTCAAGAATAGCGGTGGTGTCGTTTGTCTCTCTTGCGAGCTTCCACACGCTGTCGATATATTTGCGGCGGGCAGTGCCGAGAGCTATGTCGAAAAGATTCCAGGTGACTGTCAGGGAGTCGGCACGGCTGGCAGCCTGGGAGAGCAGTCGCAGCTGTTCGGCTTCGGCTTGTTGCCGGTCGAATCCCACGCCGGCACGTGCGTTGAATCCCGGCCATGATATCGCCAGCAGAGTAAGCAATAGGTATGATATGTTTTTTTTCAGCAAAGCAGGCATTGATGTGATGAATTGGCCGGTGTGGTTGTAATACTTTTGCAAAAGTATTGCGCTGCAAATGTAACATATTTGAACAATATGTACAAAAAAAAGTCCCGATACATTTCTACAATGGACTGGGACCTAAGCCAAGAGGCATTTAAGATTGAGTGATTCAAGTTGAGTTGCTTTACAGAAACTGTTTACTGAGTGTTGAGATTATATCATACTTACTTACAGACAACACCTTGAATCCCCGGTAGCCGACTGTCGTCGCGACGTTGGCACCGTAGGTATGCCTTTCGCTTAGATCATGTAGATAATGAATGTAAATAACAACAGGTCTAAGGTTGAGGCAAGGCGTTGCTTACGCACTGCAAATATAGTCATGATTTTTGTTATGGCAATAGTTGCATGGGCGGTTGCTATGTTTTATATATAATATTTAACACATGAAAATACATTTTCAGTCTATGGCGGGAAATATTCTGTGTGTTTTGAACAATTCAGATGCTCTGTTGTTATCATTTTAAAGTAAAGAATAATACAAACCTAATATGGAAACAACAAAGAGTATCAAAGGAACCCGCACCGAACATAACCTGCTGGCATCGTTCGCCGGCGAAAGCCAGGCCCGCAGCCGCTATTCACTTTTTGCAGAAAAGGCCAAGGAAGAAGGCTATGAGCAGATTGCCGCTGTCTTTCTCGAAACCGCCGAGCAGGAACTGAGTCATGCGCGCCAGTTCTTCTCGCTGCTGGAAGGCGGCACCGTGGAAATCACCGCCGGCTATCCTGCCGGGATTGTGGGCGACACCCGTATGAACCTTGCCGAGGCCGCCAGCGGAGAGCGCGAGGAATGGAGCGACCTTTATGAGAACTTCGCCAAGATTGCCACCGAGGAGGGCTTCCCGCATGTTGCCAACCTCTACAAGCTCATCGCCAAGGTGGAGCAGATGCACGAGGCACGGTATCTCAAACTCCTGGAGCGTCTCGAAAGCGGTACGGAGTTCGAGCAGGACGAACCCACCGAATGGATGTGCCGCCGCTGCGGTTTCACCATCAATGCCAAGGCCGCGCCCAAGCGTTGCCCGGTATGCGGCATGGATCAGGGATGGTTCCAGCGCAAGGCACAGAATTACTGATTGCCTGTACCCGGAATAAAAACACAACCCGCATCGGTTTCCGGCGCGGGTTGTGTTTTTATATTATTTGTCGTTCGGTTTTTCGTGGCAGCCGAGTTTGGACGACAGGTATTGCCCGGTGATGGATTGCTTGCAGGATGCTATGTGTTCTGGCGTGCCGGAGGCCACGATATTTCCTCCGGCGTTGCCGCCTTCCGGGCCGAGGTCGAGAATCCAGTCGGCGCATTTGATCATGTCGAGATTGTGCTCCACCACAATTACTGTGTGTCCCATTTCAATGAGCCTGTCGAAGGCGTGCAGCAGCAGGCGTATGTCGTGGAAATGCAGGCCGGTGGTGGGTTCGTCGAAAATGAATACGGTGGGTTCCACCGAGGTCTGCGCCAGAAAGTAGGCGAGTTTCACACGCTGGTTCTCTCCGCCGGAGAGCGTCGACGACGATTGTCCGAGTTTGATATAGCCCAGACCGACTTCCTGCAACGGTTTGAGACGCGCCACGATGCGTCGCTCAAAAGAGCCTTCTGTCTGGCTGAAAAAGTCTATGGCTTCGTCGACTGTGAGGTCGAGGACATCGGATATGTTGCGTCCGTGGTATTCCACTTCCAGGACATCGCGTTTGAACCGTTTGCCATGGCAGTGTTCGCATTCGATGGTCACGTCGGCGAGGAACTGCATCTCTACGGTAATCACACCTTCGCCTTTGCATGCTTCGCAGCGGCCGCCCTCGGTATTGAAGGAGAAATAGGCCGGGGTGAAATCCATTTGTCGTGCGGCCTGCTGGGTGGCGAAGAGGTTGCGGATTTCGTCGTAGGCCTTGAGATATGTGGCAGGATTCGAGCGGGAACTGCGGCCGATGGGGTTCTGGTCGACGAATGTTACGCCGCAGACCAGCTTAAGGTCGCCGTCGAGCGCGCGGTGCGCGCCGGGAGCATCTCCCTCGTTTTCGATGTGGCGTCTGAGGGCGCGGTAAAGAATGTCGCGTACAAGGGTGGATTTTCCAGATCCGCTCACGCCGGTAACGGCAGTGAATACGCCCAGAGGGAATTCGGCGTCGATATTTTTCAGATTGTGCTCAGTGGCGCCGTGCACGCGCAGGCTGTGCCGCCAGCTGCGGCGCGACGACGGCACGGCTATGTTCATGGCGCCGGTGAGATACTTCATTGTGTAGCTTTCCGGAGCGGATTCAAGCTGCGAGGGATTGCCCTGGAAAACTATGGTTCCTCCAAGACGGCCGGCGGCGGGGCCTACGTCGACAAGCCAGTCGGCGGCGCGCATTATTTCCTCGTCGTGTTCCACCACCACAACCGTATTGCCAAGCTGCTGCAGCTTGCGCAGCACGCCGATCAGGCGGTCGGTGTCGCGGGGATGCAGGCCTATGGATGGCTCGTCGAGGATATACAGCGACCCGACCAGGCTGCTGCCCAGCGATGTTGCAAGATTGATGCGTTGGCTTTCGCCGCCGGAGAGTGTGTTGCTCAGGCGGTCGAGAGTGAGATATCCCAGGCCCACCTCGCAGAGGAATCCGAGGCGGCGGCGTATTTCCGTGAGCAGACGGGAGGCGACCGCGGCATCGTTGCCTGGAAGTTCGAGGGCTTCGAACCATGCTCTCAGTTCCGACACCGGCATGCGCACCAGTTCGGAAATACCCCGTCCGCCGACTTTGACATAGGAAGCTTCCTTGCGCAGGCGCGAGCCATGGCAGTGCCTGCACAGTGTGCGGCCGCGGTAGCGTGCCATGATCATGCGGAACTCTATGGCCTGGCGCTGGCCGGCCACCCAGGCGAAATATGCGTCGATTCCTTCGATGCCGCGGGTGCTGTCGCCGGCCCATAGCAGTTGCCTCCATTCGTCGCCGAGCTCGCTGTAAGGGGTATGCACGGGGAAGTCGCCGGCGGCCTCGAGGAATTTCTGCTGCCACAGTTTCGATTTTGGTCCTCGCCAGGGCGCTACGGCGCCCGAGTAGAGGCTCAGCGACGGGTCGGGAACCACGAGGTTCTCGGCAATGTCGAGGGTGGTTCCGAATCCTTCGCAGACAGGGCAGGCTCCGACGGGATTGTTGAAGTTGAACATCTGCTCGGAGAGTTCGGTGAAAACTATTCCGTCGGCTTCGAAGAGGTTGGAGAATTCGTGTCGGTCGATATCGCCGTTCTCGTTCCAGACCATCAGAATGCAGCGTCCGTGGCCTTCGAAGAAGGCTGTCTCCGCCGATTCCGCCAGGCGCGACAGCTCATCGCCGGCGGAAGCGGTGGTGAGGCGGTCGACCAGCAGTTCTGGTGTGTGTCCGATCTGTTCCTGCAGATAATCCTCGATGTCGACGAACTCACCTTTGGCGTTCACAAGCCTGGAGTATCCTTCTTTGGCGAATATTTCGAGCTGTTGAGAAAGGTTGCGCTCCTCCGAGAGGACAATAGGAGCCACGACAGCCACGCGTGTTCCTTCGGGATATGCCGCGGCCGCAGCCAGAACATCTTCCACGGTGTGGTGGCGCACTTCGCGGCCGCTTACCGGCGAGAATGTGTGGCCCACACGGCCGAAGAGCATGCGCAGGTAGTCGTAGATTTCTGTGGATGTGCCCACTGTGCTCCGGGGATTGCGTGTGTTCACTTTCTGCTCCACGGCAATGGCCGGAGGCAGCCCGCGGATGAAGTCGCATTCGGGCTTGCGCATCTTGCCCATGAACTGGCGGGCATAGGCCGAGAGGCTTTCGACATAGCGCCTGCGGCCTTCGGCATACAGTGTGTCGAAGGCAAGCGATGATTTTCCCGAACCGGAAAGCCCTGTGACTACAACGAATCTGTTGCGCGGAATCTCTACGTCGATGTTCTTGAGATTATTGACCCGCGCGCCCTTTATGGTAATGCTGGAAACCTTGTCTGTTCTCATTTTTGTAACTTACAAAGATACAAAATTTTCGGCTCCGTGCGGTGCGCTGGTTTCCTTTTAATTGTTAACGAATTCGCCTACCACGCGGATTGTTTGCACGGGATTGGCCGGGTCGTTGGTGATAACCGATATGCGGGCGTTGAGCATGGCTCCGGGCAGAGCGCCGGGGTCGACAGTTATGGTTGCCTCGGCCTGTTTGCCTTTCTTCACCCTGGTGGTGTTCACAGTCACTCCGACTCCGGGGTCGGTGGTATACACGCGGCGTATCTCAAGAGCGTTTTTGCCCTGGTTGCCGATTGTTATGGTTCGGGAGAGTGTGGCATCGGAGCGTGAGATACGGCCGAAATCGGCCACGGGTTCGGCAATGTACACCACCGGTGCTTTTGCGAGCTGCCCGGGGGTGAGGCGGCTGAAATTCTCGCGCACAATGGCTACTGACGGTATGTCGCAAGCCTCGGCTCCGGCTCCGGGGCGGATTGTGATGCTGTCGGTCACAAGGCCGTATAGTGGGCATTCCGCGCTGTTGAAATAGAATACGAAGCTTACCTGTTCGCCCGGCGGCACGCGTTGCGGCTCGACAGCCGCCTGCAGATATGGCGGGAGCCCTTCGACCGATGGCTGCAATGTGTCGGGGCTGCTGTTATAGCCTCCGAGGAATACGGTGCGCAGCTGTCCTTTGTCTACTTCACCTGTCATAAGCGCTCCTTTTGCCAGCAACAGTCCGGAGCCGCATGCGGCAGGGAAGCGCTGCGACACGCTGGATGGTGCGCCGATAACAGTGCCTGCCACATGCAGTTTTATTCGCGAAGAGGGGTAGCTGAGGTCTACGGCCACGAATTTGTCGAAGCGACCCGGCCGGCCTGCCGGGTCGTAGCTCACCGCCACGAAGCCTGTGTCGCCGGGAGCGATAGGCGTTGTGCTGTATTTAGGCGCTGTGCAGCCGCAGTTGGGACGGGCGGCAATCACGGCCACCGGTTCGTTTCCGGTGTTCACAAACGAGAAGCGGCACGAAACGGGTCCTACGCTTTCGTCGAAAGCTCCGAAATTATGAGTGGTTTCCAGCCACCGGACGCTACCTTCGGCCATGGAGGTGAATGCCACGCAGCAGATGGCGAGTATCGATAGTAAGGTTCTATTCATATAGTTTGGTTTTGGGCAAAGAGAGAGCGGCCCTGCGGTCGGCATCGAGAGCGCGGGCCAGTGAATCGAGGTCGGGGAAGGTGTGTTCGGAGCGCAGCCGGCTCAGGAATGCCGCCTCGATGGTGCTTCCGTAGATGTCGGCATCGAAATCGAAAATATTTATTTCGATGCTGAGTGGGGCTCCGGGGGCGGTGTCGACGGTAGGGCGGTGGCCGATGTTGGCCATCGCTGAGTGCCAGATGCTTTCGTTGCCGATGCGCACATCGACGGCATATACGCCAGGGGCGGGAATTGCCATATGTGGCTCGGTGGCTATGTTGGCAGTGGGGAAGCCAATGGTGCGTCCGAGCCGTTTTCCGTGCACTACGGTGCCTGTCAGGCGATAGGGGCGGCCGAGCATGGCGTTGGCAGCTTCAATTTCCCCGTTTCCCAACGCGCTGCGCACCGCGGTGCTGCTTATGTGGGCGATATCGCAGGGAGGTGTGTCATGTATTATTTCCACAATGCCAAGTGCGGCAGCGCCTGCGGCATCGAGCCTGTCGCTGCCGATATGGTTGTTGAAGCCCATCAGAAGGCAGCACACGCCGTCGCCGGCCAGGTGTTGCAGGAATTCGCGGCCGGTGAGGTGTCGCAGCGATGCGAAATCGGTTTCGACTACTTCCCTGGCTCCTTCCGCTTTCAGTATCGCTTGGCGTAGAGCGTTTGTGGAAAGTCGTTTAGGCTCATGTCCGGGAGTTATGGCGGCAAGTGGATGTTCGGCGAAAGTGATTGCCGTAGCCTGGAGATTGCGTTGTCCTGCAATTTCGGCCAGCCTGCGAATCATGTGCCGGTGTCCCAGGTGCATGCCGTCGAACATGCCCACGGCCACAGCTTTTGCCGCGTTCATGGCAGGTAGGCGGTGAATTCGGTGCCGGGAGCTACAAGGGCGGTATTGAATCCGAGGGCGGCGGCAGCCGACGTGTTTGCTTCGGAGTCGTCGAAGAAAAGGGTTTCTTCCGGAACTATACCCAGAGCGCGGCATGTGTAATGGAATATCTGCGCGTCAGGTTTCGCTGCCTTGGCCTCGAAAGATGTTACCATGCCGTCGAAGTAGTCTTCTCGTCTTTTCCCCAGTTTGGCGAATTCCGAGGCGAGGATGCCGTGCCACATGATGGGGTTTGTATTGCTGAGCAGGTACAGCCTGTAGCCTTGGCTGCGCAGGCGTTCGAGCGTTTGCAGGCGATGCGTCGGTATGCCGGTTATGAACTTCTGGAATGCCTGGTCGATTTCGCTGTCGCCGGTGCCGTGAGGCAGTTTTTCGCGGAGGTGGCTATGGAACTCGTCGACGCTTACCGACCCGTCCTCAATGCCCATGAAAATACCGTTTTGGGCATATAGACCGAAGTACGACTCCGCATCGGGCAGTCCCAGGCGGGCGAAAGCTTCAACGCAGTTGTCGCGTTCGATGTCCACAATCACTCCGCCGAGGTCGAAAAGCAGATTTTTAATTTTGGGATTTTGCATTGTCTGGGGAAAAAAGAAAGTTCCGCATCGCCATTGGCGTGCGGAACCTTTTGTAGCCCATAGGAGAATCGAA
>DKUJ01000037.1:23903-24291 GCA_002490635.1 Porphyromonadaceae bacterium UBA7207 | reverse complement strand
TAACCGATAGACGAATGGGCCATGTGCCCCGCTCAGGCGGCGAGACTATATCGGCAATGCTTCACTTGCTCAGGCGGCAAGTTTGGCAATGTGCTTTGCGAGTTTGCTCTTGAGGTTGGAGGCTTTGTTTTTGCTGATAGCTTTTTTGCTGGCCAGACGGTCGAGGATAGCTACCACTTTGGGGTAGAGAGCGAGAGCTTCGGCCTTGTCGGTGAGCTTACGCAGCTTACGAACGGCGTTGCGCGCTGTCTTGGCATAGTAGCGGTTGCGCAGACGGCGGGCTTCGGTCTGGCGGATGCGCTTTTCAGATGATTTGTGGTTTGCCATGAGTATGCAAATAGTTCTTTAGTCGGTCTTTATTTTGATAGTAGCCCATAGGAGAATCGAA
>DKUJ01000037.1:0-23573 GCA_002490635.1 Porphyromonadaceae bacterium UBA7207 | reverse complement strand
ACCGATAGACGAATGGGCCTTGCGCTTTAGCGAGTGCAAATATAGATACTTTTTTTTGAGTGGGACGCAAGCTGGCGCCGTTGTGTGTGTTTATTTAATTATTTTTCACACTTGGCGCCTTCGGAAAGGGCTGTCAACTTATCAGATAGCCGTGGCCGGAGCGGTTTACGATGCGGTTGCCCACTTCGCCGAGTTTCTTGCGCAGGCGCGATATGTTTGTGTCGACTATGCGTTCGTTCGTGCCGGCTGAATCTTCGGCCCAGACACGGCGGTGTATTTCCATGCGCGTCACGTAGGTGTTGATGTTTTTTACCAACAGTGCCAGAATAGCGTATTCGGTGCGGGTGAGAGGCACGGTGTTGCCGTCGACGCGCACGGTCTGGCTCTGAAGGTCGATGTACATGTTGTCGATGGTGACAACGGTACCGGCAGCGGATTTTACCGAAACCCGCCGGCGCAGCAGGCTTTTAACACGCGCTACCATTTCGCGCAGCGAGAAGGGCTTTACGATGTAGTCGTCGGCTCCTGCATCGAGGGCGTCAATAATCATTCGCTCGCCTTTGATGTTCGAGTACAGTATTATTCCTACGTGTTCGGTAAGAGGGTTGTCCTTGAGGTCGTATATGAGATCCATTCCGGAATATTCCTCGCCTATGGAGTCCACGATTATCAGGCTTACGTCGCCAAGTGAATCATGCTCCACTTCCCGGGCGTGGAGCACACGCCGCACGGCATAGCCTTCGCTGCCGAGATTTATTTTCAGCAGCTCGGAAATGTTGTCGTCGGCATCGACAATAAGAATGTTCCCCAGGGATGGTTCGGTAGGCATAATTTGTACTTTGCGGGTACAAATATCGAAATAATGTGCTAAAGTTATGCAGTGGTAACAGAATTGTATTGTCTTTGTTTGCGAATTTTAAAACGCACCCCCGCGCAGGGAGGTTCTGCGTGGGGGTGGGTTATGTATTTTGTCTGTTGCAGTTGAGGATTTCAACCTCATGCTGCATGTTTGCGGAAGTTGTCCCTCAGGGTGTCGATTACATTAATTATGTAGTCGCCGGTCTTCTCGAGGTCGCCGATGATGTCCATGTAGTAAATGCCGGCCTGGTATTCGTAGTGCCGTTCGTTGATGTTGCTCACGTTGGCGCCGCGCAACTGGTTGCGCAGGTTGTTGATTTCGCGTTCCTTGTTGTAGGAGTCGATGAGGTCTTTGCCGCTCACGTTCTCGATGTCGGCGACGCGTGCCACCATCATGGACATTGCCTGGCGCACGTAGTCGTACATGGCGTCGATGTTGGCGTATATCTCGTCGTTGAAGTCTACTCCGGATTCGATTTTCCGGTTGAGGATTTTGCCTATACCCATGCAGCAGTCGGCGATGCTTTCTATTTCGCTTATGATGTTGAGCATGGCGGCGATGCGCAGTTTTGCCTCGTTGGATAGCCGTCCTTCGGCGGTTTTGTTGAGGTAGTGGGCTATCTCAAGTTCCATACGGTCGGAGATGTCCTCGTATTTTTCCAGTCGCGAGTAGCGTTTGTTGTATTCCTCGGTCTTGGGTTTGGTGTGGATAAGCTCCTGTGCCATATCGATCATGCGGCTGACACGTTCGCTGTACACGCTGATTTCTTTTTCTGCCTGGGCGATATTGAGTTCGGCGGCGCCGACAAGACCGCGAGATATGAACTTGAGGGTGAATTCCTCGTCGTCGCGGCGTTTGGCGGGCACTACCCATTCCACAATCTTTACATAGAGTCCGGTGAGCCATATCATAATGCATACGTTCACCAGATTGAATGTGGTGTGGAACAGCGACATGCCGAACGAAACGCTCATTTGCATGGAGGCTATTTTGGTGAGCACCTCATGGCCGGCCGGCAGCGAGTTGCTGAAAAGCTGGTTGTACAGGTCGGGCTGTTCGCTGTGGAGGGTGTTGACGAAGGTGTACAGCTCATTGGGGTTTCCCTGGCCGATGGCTTCGGTGAGCCATACGTTGAACTGGGCGAAGGGGATGAACACGCAAAGGCACCATATAGTGCCCAGAAGATTGAACAGCAGGTGCCCCATGGCAGTGCGTTTGGCTGCCACATTTCCGCTCATGGAGGCCAGGATAGGGGTTATGGTGGTGCCTATGTTGCTGCCCAGCACCAGGGCGCATGCCAGCTCGAAGGTTATCCAGCCTTTGCTGCACATAATCAGCACGATGGCAAAAGTGGCCGCCGAACTCTGTATGATGGCTGTTACCACCAGTCCGACGGTGGAGAACAGCAGTATGCCGCCGAGATTCGGTGTGGCGTAGTTCTGAAGAAAAGAGAAAATCTCGGGATTGCTCTGCAGGTCCGGCACATAGTCGCTTATCATGTTCAGTCCCATGAACAGGAAGCAGAAGCCTATGAGGAATTCGCCGAAGCTCTTGGTCTTGCTTTTATTGATGAACAGTAGCACAACGGCCAGGGCCATCAGGGGGAGGACCATAACTGAAATGTCCATCTTGAAGCCGAAAAGTGCTATAATCCACGCGGTGAATGTGGTTCCCACGTTGGCACCCATTATTACCGCCATGGATTGGGCGAGCGACATAAGGCCGGCGTTGACAAAACTTACCACCATGACCGTCGATGCCGACGAACTCTGGATAAGGGCGGTGATGAGGCATCCGGTGAGCAGTCCGGTCAATCGGTTGCGGGTCATGGCCGACAGGATGTTGCGCAGTCGGTCGCCGGCCACTTTCTGGAGCCCCTCGCTCATCACTTTCATGCCGTACATGAACAGACCTACAGCGCCGAGCAAGCCCAGAAAATCAAAAAAAGTATAGTCCATTATAAACGCTTTGGTTTTCGCCGCAAAGTTAAAATAATTTCCCCGCACTCACAACAGCGCCGGCAACGGCGCCGGCGAGCCGGCAGACCGCATACTGAAGCAGAACGGCATAGGCGGAGACAGAACGGATTCCCCCGTCACGTAGCCCCGGGCGTGCCGCTACGTGATGGGGGGGGGATATGGCAGACGTGTATTCCGGATTGTCCGGGGCGGTGTTACCGGCCTATTTTATGCAGGATGTCGATAAGGCGGTCGCCGAGGCCGATGTTGTATCCCTGGGATATGTACACTATGCGGTTGAACGTGTCGGCGATTATGAATACCGGATGGTCTTTTGTGTCCAGGTCCATATTGGCGCATATCTCGCGGATTATGTTGCCGTCGATATCCGTGCCGAAAGTCACGGTTTCGGGAAGTCCGGGGAACTGTGAGGCGTTGAATCGTGATGCCGATGGCATGTCGTCGAAAAGCAGCAGTATTTTTCCGCCCCAGGCTTCGAAATCGTCCTTGAACTGGGATATGTCGTTCAAGGCGTGGGTAGTCGGTTCATGATTTGGCGACAGTACCCCCAGAATGTAGTATCCCCGGCCTGTGGTCGACAGTATGGAGCGTGCTGCACTTTCTCCGATATTATGGTAGAGGTTTTCGGAATTGAAAGTACCTATGACCTGCACGCCGGCGGTGTCCTGTCTTATTTCCATGCGGGTATCTGCCGCCATATCTGCCTCCACCGGGAATATTCCGGCTTTTGTGAGAACGGTTCCGTCGGCCATGCGTTGCCCGGTGACCAGCAGGTACTGGCCGGAATCAAGTGTGGTTTCAGGCAGGAACGTTGTCGATAAGGTGGCATCTTCAGGATAGTTGAGCAGGGCAGGGCTTCCGTTGTCTATCTTTGACAGGGTGAACTGGTAGTAGTACTGCGGGTCGGCCAGGCGTCCTGCCTGGGTGTACTGCAGCCTCACCTTTCCTGTAGGCGTGTCCCGGACACCTGTCGATGCGGAGAAATCGGCATCGGTCCAGTTGTTGTCGCTGTCGGCATACTGTGGTTTGCCTGTCACCGGGTCGATGCGGGCGGGGATTCCCATGCTTCTTGCTCCGGCAACGAAAAATATGTTGCGGGAGTCGGTGTCGGTGAGTCGTGTGCGGTACACCGATGCCGGGTGCATGCGAAGCCGCTGCGGATTCCACACGGTGTCAATGGCAATGCTGTCGGCGCACCATTTCACCCATTCCGAAGGAGAGTGCCGGAACCGTGTCTGTTCGTCCAGTGGAATTGCCGAGCGCAGATAATGCCTGTAGGGCGTGAGCATTTCATTGGCCACGCGGGGATTCAGTATGTACTCTGCGTAAAGAGGAGAGTCAATGGCAGGGGTTGCCGCATGGTCCGAGAGCGTTTCGGGCGATATGTCTCTGAGGTCTTTTTCGGAAACCGCTTCGAGGAGCGGCAGAGCGTTGGGGTTCGATATGTTTTCTGATAAGAAGTCGGTAATCGTTCTGTGGTTGCCTCGTGAGGCCACAAGGATACGTGCTATGCGGTCGGCCGAGTCAGCGTCGGCGATTCCTGAATCCGACGCGAATCTTACGCTTTCAGGCTGTGAAAAGAATGTTGCGGTGTAGGCGTTGCGGATGGAGTCTTCGTGCGATTTGCGCAGTTCGTTGTCGGCTATCTGCGCATCGCTGAGCCGTGGGATGCTGGCTGACTGCCGTGGGGGCACCAGATTCCATTCCCATGAGCCTGCGGAGTGTGAGTCTTTGTCGAGCGTTATTGTGGCTCTGGTGCCTTGGGCGGTTACTGATACCGGCGCGAACCCGAATCTGTTTCCGTCGGAAGCCCACACAATCATGTCGCCGAGACCGGTGGTTAGGCTGGCCTTGCCGTCGCTGTCGGTGAGTTTCGACGCGATGGTGTACAGTTCGGCGTAGTTGTACAGTTTGAATTCGGCTTTGGCTCCCGCCACTGGAATGCCGTCGGAATCCACCACCAATATTTCCGTCGTGGCGGTAGGAGCATAGTTGGATGTCACGTTTATCTCCGTATAACATTCGTTACGTCCCAGCTGCTCTTCGGGTCCGTGATATGCGCCTGTCACTTTAGTGTTCATCATCATTCCTCTCGAAGCCGGGGCGTTGAACCATCCCAGGTTCAGCACCGGCTCTGGCTCGCATGCGCCGATAAAGTGCCAGCTGCCGTCGGCCCAGGCCTCGACCCACGCGTGGTTGTCGTCGGTGTGGGCCCAGCGGGGAGTGTACACCTGCCGCGCGGGTATGCCCATGGCGCGTAGCGCGGCGACAGTGAAGGTTGATTCTTCTCCACAGCGGCCATATGCGGTGCGGACCGATGCCAGCGGCGAACTGGTACGGCTGTCCGATGGGCGGTAGGTCACTTTTTCGTGACACCAATGGTTTATCTCGAGTATGGCCTCGGACATCGACAGCCCTTTCACGCGGTCTTTGAGTTCGTGGTAGAAAACCGTCCGGCAGCTGTCGAGATTCTCGTTGTTCACCCTCACCGGAAGAACAAAGTGGCGGAACAGGGTTTCGGGTACAGTGCCGCCCCACGGCATTTCCTGGCGGGCAAGCAGCGAGCACCTGACATTGTCAAGGTAGAATTCTCCGCTGTAGTCGGTCATGTCGGGGAGCGGCATGTAGGCGTAGAGAAATTCCATGGCGTTTCTCTCGGCGTCGGTCATCGCGGTTGAGAACACATCATAGAGATTCCGGTGTGCGGTCTGCGCTTTGCGCTTCTCGAAGTCGGAGTGTACGCCGTCGTGCCGTTGCGAGGCCGATGTGGCAATAATGGCAAAGGCCAGGACCAGTGCGGTGAATATGTTTCTTTTCATGGGCTTGGATTTTAACGGTGATTGCGGTGTGGTGTGAATGGCGCCCTATATGGTACTCATCTGCTCGAGCAGTTCCCGTACTGTTTGCGGCGATGTCTCTTTGCGTGTGAACTCGTCGGCAGCGGGTGCCCCCATCGATACTCCCTGCCGTCGGTATTCCATGGGGCTTGCCACTTCGGCGCGTGCCGAGGCGTGCAGTTCGCGGCAGCCGGTGAACTTCAGTATCCTGGCCGCGTTGGCAGGCGTTACTCCGCTTCCGGGCAGTATTCCGAGGCGTCCGGCTGCCTGCTCATGTAACTTTTTCAACATAGGGATACCTTGTTCGGCGGTCGCCGCCTGCCCCGAGGTGAGGATGCGGTTGCACCCCAGGTCGATAATCTGTTCAAGTGCGCCAAGGGGATCGCGGCATAGGTCGAACGCGCGATGGAACGTGATGTTTATACCGCTTCCGCCGGTGGCTTCGATCAGCCGGCGGCAGGTGCCGGTGTCGATGTCGCCGTCGGGAGTCAAAGCCCCGATTACGATTCCGTCGCATCCGCATGCCGTTGCCGCATGGATGTCTTCAGTCATGCATTCGATATCCGAAGCCGAGTAGACGAAATCGCCTCCTCTCGGCCGGATGAGTACATGTAGCGATAGTCCGGGTATCTCGCGTACTGTCTTTATCATGCCTATTGAAGGCGTCAGGCCGCCTTCGCCGAGGGCGGAGCACAGTTCCACGCGCTGGGCGCCTCCGCGTGCCGCCGCTATGGCGCTTTCGAGTGTTCCGGCACAGATTTCAAGTATCATTTCTTTGTATCTTAAGCTCGATGATATGGTCGGTTGTTTCGGCGTATGGCTCCAGGGAGATTAAGGTCTCTCCGTTCCTGGCCTTTTGGAATTGTACGGGACGCCTGCCGGTATAGGTAAACGCTTCGCGCACGTCGAACCCGGCGGGGAGCAATATCTCGGAGACGCCCGGCTGGAGGATGTGCAGGAACATGCGGTCGCCTTTCACGGTGGCTGTGCCCCATTCGGCGGCAGTGATTCCCGCAGACGATGTGCCGTAGACGGTTTCCCCGTAGGTGCCGAGCCATTCGCCCATCTCGGCAAGCCGGCTTACGGCTGCGGCTGGCAGCTGGCCGTTGGGTTGCGGCCCTATGTTCAGGAGCAGGTTCGCGCCCATTCCGGCGGTTCTTATCAGATAGTGGATGAGTGTTTTGGAGTCTTTGTAGTTCTGGTCGGCGATTTTGTATCCCCACATGCCGTTCATTGTCTGACATGTCTCGAGAGGCAGGCGGCTTATGGCCTGTCCTGAAAGTCCGGCGCTGTTTTCGCCCGGCAGGTCGCGCTCGAATATCTGTATGTCTTCACCCGGAAAGGGTGTCTGATGATGGTTGTTTCCTATGAGGCACCACGGTTGCAGGTCGTGTATCATGCGGTATTGCTTTTCCAGTTCCCAGTCGAAGGGTATGGAGTCGCAGTCGTGGTCCCACCATCCGTCGAACCATATGGCGCCGATTTTTCCGTAGCCGGTGAGCAGTTCGGTAATCTGCCGGTTCATGAAGTCGTAGTACGCCGGCCAGTCGGTTTTGGTGCTGTCCCGACCTGTGCCGTGTCCCGTGCGCCCCCATGGATATTCGTCGCGCGTCCAGTCGAGGTGCGAATAATAAAGATGGAGCTTTATGCCTTGTTTATGGCACTCTTCGGCCAGCTCTTTCAGGATGTCTTTCTTGTAGGGGGTGGCATCCACGATGTTGTATGGCGACTGTGCGGTGTGCCACATGGAGAAGCTGTCGTGGTGGCGTGATGTGAAGCATATGTATCGTGCTCCCGACTGTTTTATCGCCGATACCCATTCGGCGGCATTGAAGTCGGCAGGATAAAAACCTGCGGCAGCTTTTGCATATTCGTTGCGGTCGAGATTTGCGTTGTGCAGATACCATTCGCCCTGTGCGAACATGCTGTATATGCCCCAGTGGATGAATATGCCGAACCTTGCATCGGAAAATTCCTTTTGGGCCTGGATTATTTCCTGCGAGGGTGTGTAGGATGCGTTACGGTCGTCGGCATGCGATGGTGTGTGTGCGGTAATCAGGGAAATTGCCGCAAGCATGAATGTTCGTTGAAGCTTGTTCATCGTAGGGCATAGTTTTAAGGCGTTGCCAAAGATAGTGATAAGTCGAGCGTACAGCCAAATTTATTTACATTTCGCCAAGACGATTATTATAAGCAAAGAGCCCGGTAAGGTTGCCGGGCTCTTTGAATGAATACGGGAGCTAAATCCCGTGATGCTTATTCCACGCTGGAGTAATCGAGCGGGATTTCGAAATAGCGGGAAAGTGATGGCAGGTTTTCCCGCATTGAGGGCACAGCGAAGCCGACGCCTTCGAAGTATTCGTCGGAGGCCTGCTGGCGGGCGACTTTGACCGGATCCGTGCCTACGGTGGTTTCATGGATTTTTTTGCCGTTTGCATCGGTGACTGTGACATCGAGCCTGTCGCCACATGCCATAAGCTCGACTGTGGTTTTCGGTGCTACCTGGAGTGTGAGTTCTGAATAATTCTCGATATTGAGCACCAGTTCGGCGGTAATGCCCACAGAACGGTACACATAGCGGCGGCAATCCTTTTCCCGCTCGAAAGCGCCTTCAAGAGCGCCATCGCCAAGACGTTCGCTATAGCGCAGGCTGCCTATGGCCGAAGGAATGCGCGGAGTTATGGCAATGCTTCCGCTGAGCAGCCGTGGGCGGATGCCGAGGAAGTCCTGATACCACACCCTGATATGTTCAGCGTTGCTCCACCCTTGAAGGAATGTGCCGGAGCGTCGGGCCCACGATGTGCCTTTGCGGGGCCATGCGTCGGCGTTCTCGGAAAGACTGCCCACGGCGCCCTGGAACAGCGCCTGGCGGTTCATGTTCTCGAACAACGTCCACGCAATGTCCTGCTGTCCGGCCTCTATCATGCGCTGCATGGCCATGCCGTTGTTCCACAGCCAGACAGTGCCGTTGTGGTATGCGTCGTCTTTATGGTAATGGTGCCAGTTTTCATGATAGGGATGGAACTGAGCGTCGTTCTGGTCGAGCGAAGCCACTCCCCACGGATACACGAGCCTCTGCCAGGCGTCGCGTGTTTCCTTCATCACCAAAGCGGAATCCGCCACCATGCCGAGGGCATACAGCATGTTGGGGCGGTATTGGCGGTCCGGGGTGCCGTCGGCATCAAGATGGTCATATACCACCATGTCTGCCTTGTCGACAAACATACGGTTGAAGGACGACCAAAGAGTGTCTGCCATTGCATCCCATCGGCTGGCTTCTTCGGGATGGCCTGTCATACGCGCCATCTCGGCTCCGTCGCGCAACTGCCCGTACCACAGCGCCTGGATGTCGACGGCACGGTTGCCACGGGGCGAACACGGATACTTGCCCTGTCGCTTGGCGTCCATCCAGGTGTCGGCATCCGCGTGAAGCAGAAAACCGTTGGAATCGGTTCCACGCTCGATGGCGCTGTTTATGCTCAGCTCCACCGCCGGGTATATGGAAGCGAGGAAAGTGGTGTCGCCGGTGTACTGCATATATTCATATACGTCTGTCACGAAGCGGGGTGTTCCGTCGGCGGTATTATAGATAATGCCGTCGGGATTGGCGCGGTTGGGAATGCGCCCGAGAGTTTCCGATGTGGAATCCCTGTCCTGGAATTCGGCAAAATCTCTGAAGATGCTCCTTGCCGTGTCCCACTGTCCGGTACAGAATACCGCTCCGGGCATGGTTATGAACATGTCGCGGCCCCAGTATTCGTTGAACCACGGCAATCCGGCATAAATGCCGTTGCCCTGCTGGCAGGTGACAAGTTCGTCGGTGGTAAGCACTATCCAGGCCATAGCCATATCCAGGGTGTCGTTGTCGGACAACAAGGGGTTGGAATGCTCCACAAAGCCGTTGAGCCTGTCGATGCGTTCCTTGAGCATTTTATCCTTGTCACGTCGGAAGACAGCTGCTGTCGAGTCGGCCTGCTGCCCTTCGCTATACGATATTATGAAGCCGCCGGCATCGGCCGGGGCGGTGAGTCTGGTGCCGTTCCACCGGTATTGCACATCGTTGTACGGTTGGAGGGTGATAACCCCTCCGGCAGATTCGGCAGGCACGAACTCTATCCCTCCAGCCACCGGATGTCCGGGAGAAAGGAGTCGGGGCGCCAGCTCTATCCATACGGAATCGCCCTCCACGTCGGAAAGCTCCACAAAGAGCAGCTCCTCGAAGTCGAACATGAAGAATTCCTCTCGCGCCTTGGGATATATGCGGCTTATCTTGTAGGGATACACCGTTACGTCGGCTTCACTCCTCGACAATGTGTCGCCGTCCACACCGAGAGTGTAGTCGCTCAGCAGCCGGCGCTTGGCTATGTTCCAGCCGGCATGCCAGTTGTCCCAGTTGTCGGTGTGGGTCATGCCGTACCAGAACGCCGCCTTCTTGTCGGTAAAGGAATATTCGCGCTGGCAGTCGGCAGGCACGGATATCCCCATCGAGTCAACGTTGATACGGCTCAGCTCCCCCTCGTTCTCCGGCAGAAGGGAAGAGCCCGTGCAGGCTGCAACAAGAGCCGAGCAGCCTGCAATAGCAAAAAAACGTCCAAAATTCATGTAAAAGTAAGTATGTCGATTTATAAGGTGCTGTGTTCGGGGAGCAAAGATACGGATAAGTCGAGAACAAAGCCAAATTATTTGGCCTTTGCCGGGCGAGAATGTCCTGACTTATGTTGTAGAACATATAAAAATATATGCTCATATATAGCACCGCCAATAACATTTTTTTTGTAAACTTGCACTTGATTTCTGAGCCATAGAGTTGGCAGACGAAATCAACAACTTTACAAAAAAGGTGTTATTGAAATTTTATCTTTCATTATCGAACTTGGCGGTTTGAATTGTAGCAAAGGTAAGATTGGCAATAGCACCTGCATCGGTTGCTTATATCCTGCCGTGAATGGCAGATTATATAGCAATATCGGTGTGGGGCTATTGTTTTATCTGCTACAAAGGTACGCCAAGACCTGATAATGAGATAAGACAAGATACAATCCTCACACCTTTTTATGTTCAATAACTTAGCCGTTCCGCAGAGGATTGAGGAACACGAATGCATATATGGATTCTACAACAAAAGCCCCATTTGCTACCCTCTCCTACGAATGGTCTGAAGAATATTTCAGTCAATTCGCTGACACCCTGAACAATTCTTTAATCAGACGGACTTCCGAATGGTTCTTCATTGTGTGGTATATGCTAATGGCACTGATATTGTTTATAATCGGAGGTGTCTATAATGTTTTCATCGGATTAGTTCTATGTCTATGCGCTATTTATATAATTTGGAATAGATATAAGGGATATTCCGTCTCTGCAATATACAAATCATATAAGATGTACGAGGATTTAACGGTGTTTTATGAGTTTTATGAAAAACATTTTGTCGTAACAGATAAGTTTGGATCTAACACTTATCCATACAGCATACTCTACTCCATAAAATCATCAAAATATGGATATGCGTTGTGTCTCTCAAAAGTAAGTGGATTTTTTATCCCTAAAAGTGCTTGCGATAAGCAACTGATTACTTTATTGGGGCAGATGAATCCCCAAAAAGGTTTATCACTATGAAGTGGATGCTGTCTATCTTATTACTCATTATAATGAGTTCTTGCTAACAGAACGTTCTTACCAAACATATTGGCAAGACAATAATCTCTGCGTGGTGATGAAACGCCCGACAGTAGGGATAATAGAACTTGGTAAAACGGATTGGAACGGTGTAGAGCTTGATGATGTGGTGGAAACTATATACAATGAGTGCATACAAACTGAACGAAGTGGGAATGCCATTGTTTGGGTGCGCTTTGAGAACCCACAGACTGACAGATATGCGTAAACTTGTGATATTAAATGAATAATCTACAAAGTAAAAGAATCAAAGCGTCTCAACTTGTTCTCATCGGAACTATTTGTGGAGACATAATCGGGTCGTGCTATGAATGGCAATCTACAAAAAGATATGATTTCAAGTTATTATCTGAATATAGTAGATTCACGGATGATACAGTGTGTTCTGTTGCTATGGCGGATGCATTAGTCCGCAATATACCATTTGACATACATCTTAAATATTGGTGCAAACGGTATCCACGTGCTGGATATGGACGAATGTTCAGGAGTTGGATATATTCATTCATAGAAGGTCCATACAACAGTTGGGGTAATGGGTCTGCAATGCGTGTTAGTTCAATTGGAGCTTTTGCGGATAACTTAGATGATTGTTTATCATTGGCAAAACAATCTGCTGAAATCACACATAATCATCCAGATGGCATCAAGGGAGCACAGGCCGTAGCATCCTCAATATTTCTTGCATTGCATGGCTACAATAAAAATAGAATTAAAGAATACATTGAAAATCAATTTGCTTATAATTTAAGCAGACGATATGAGGAAATACAACCTTCTTATCAGTTTGAGATAAGTTGCCAGAAATCAGTTCCAGAATCATTAATCGCATTCTTAGAAAGTACAGACTATGAATCTGCTGTGCGTAAGTCTGTAGCGTTTGGTGGTGACGCAGATACTATGGCAGCTATTGCAGGAGGAATCGCGGCAGCTTATTACGGCGAAATCCCTCAATTTATTATAAAGGAATGCCTTAACAAACTTCCGAATGATATTAAAGACGTTATCAATCAATTTAACACTGTTCTGGACACTACAATGATTCGGTAAAAATTACCGAATCATTGTAAATCATAAACTATTATCAAATCACTCTATAAACTACAAAAATCACTCCGACAGATGAAATACTTACCATTCTTTTTATTAATTGTCTTGCTTTGTTTGATTGGCTGTTCAAAATCAGGACAGACGGATTCATGTGATTTAGAGAATGACACTTTGGAAATTACGCATAAGCCTTTTCCTGATGGTTTTGAAATATTTGACAAAGGAGACAATATCTGTTTTGTCAAATACAGCAATAAGATAAATGGCTTTGATGTTAGAATTGCTGTACGCCCTTTCGCCTATATTGATTCTATATTGTTTGGAAGTGCTGAAATCGCATTTTTACGGAACGACACTTGCTTTATATCTTTGCCGAATTCGTTTTTTAGAATTGACAGTTTGAATAGAAAGCAGATAGAGAACTTTGATGTGGTGGAATTGGACTATCAATATCCACAAATTAACAAGTCTAAGCCTATAAAATTTAGCCAATTCAGCGCATTGCCTTTTTTCTTCCTTGATGTCAATTTTGACGGAGAAGATGAATTGATTATGAATTATGCAAGACAAGGACAACGGTATTCTAATGCCTATGTCGCTTATGGATTACAATATTGGGATGGGGAAAGCACTGGCTACGATTATCTTTATGATTCAACAAGAGGAATAGCCCCGTTTGCCGTTTAGATGACCTTTCAGAGATTGATTATACAACTCAGGAAATATCAACATTCTCTTATGGGGGATATTCAGATAGTAAAAAGTGGATATACAAACCTATCAATGGAAAGATTATTTTGCATAGAATTGAGGATTACGACAGCTTAGGCTGGCTTCTTGCAAGACGACAAATATTGAACGTTGATACAATTACCTCATATCATAATGGCAGGGAATACCTTTATGAATAGTAAGATAAACGCTTACCATCCTTTCTAATCAGTTTGATATTGCTCTGCTCCTTTGGGTGTGGTTACAAACATAAATCCGTAGAATCTGACCCGTTGGAACAACACAGAGATACGTTGTTGAAAGCACCAGCCATCCCGGCTTAGTAAGAATCAGATTCAGCGACATGCGCAATGATGATTTCTGCATAGTTGACACCCTTATGCCTATTGCTCCACACTCTATTACAGTAAGGAGTGACAACGTACATTTTTTTCAGGAATAATCCATTTTATAAGGTGGAATCAGAAAAAGTACATGATTCCGAAATATCATCGTTCACCGATAGATTTCCAAACCCACAAACCCACAACTGAACCCACAGCGGATAAACGCTAACGATTTTCGGACTTCAAGCGTTTCTATATCAGAAAGAATCGCTATCTTTGCGAAACACCTGCAACCAACGCGAATTTAACGCTTATGAAGTTGATTGAACTGAACATGGATAAAATCATTGCCTTGTGCAAGAAGTACAAGGTGGAGAAATTGTGGGTGTTCGGTTCCATCCTCACTCCCCGCTTCAACGACCAGAGCGATGTGGATTTCTCGGTCCTTTTCAAAAAGGGAGAAATCAAATTACTCGAATACGCCGATAATTTTTTTGATTTCATTGACGAGCTGAAAGTCTTGCTCGGCAGGGATATAGATATGGTGTGCGAGGATGCTGTGAAGAATCCTTATTTCCTCAAGGAGCTTGATGTGACCAAACGACTGATTTATGGATAACAGAATCGAGAAATACCTGTTTGACATCCTTGCCGCCACGAATGAGATTATCGAGGAAACCGAGATTCGCGGAAAACGTTTTGAGGTATTAGTCGAAGACCGGGTATATTGAAAGTTCGTCGAGCGCAACATTGGCATAATCGGAGAAGCGATGAACAGGGTTCTCAAACTCGATGCCGCTATTCCAATTACTTCTGCTCGTAGTATAGTGAATACCCGTGAATTTTGTAATTCACAGCTACGACAGCCTTGATAAGGAAATAATATGGGGCATCGTAATCAATCATATCCCACTCCTCAATGAGGAGGTGACACAATACCTTGATGCATACAGCGATATTTCAGACATGACTGGCTTATGAAGCTGATTGAACTGAACATGCAACGAATCATCGACCTTTGTCTCAAGCACAAGGTCAAGACCTTGGCGGTCTTTGGCTCTATCCTCACCGATAGGTTCAACGACCAAAGTGATGTGGACTTGCTTGTAAACTTCGACACCACCGACCATGAGAAATGGGATTACGTTACAAACTATTTCGATTTTAGGGACGCATTAGAACGGCTTTTCGGCAGGAAAGTCGATTTGGTAGTAGAGAAAGGTTTGAAAAACAAGTACTTCATAGCCAATGTCAATCGTACAAAACAGATGATTTATGGCTGATGAATATATTTTGAAGCATCTTCAAGATGTTTTGGATGCCATCAATGAAATGCAGAGTTGCTTTGTTGGCTTTCCAAACAGATTTGATTTGTTTGAACAAGACCTTATGCGAAGATGTGTTGTGGAGCGCAAAACAGAGATAATGGGTGAAGCAATCAACCGCATAAGGAAGAAAGACCCTACATTTGAGATTCCAAACGCTAAGTAAGTTATCAATACACGCAACCGCATAATTCATGGTTATGACAGCGTGGAAACTGAATTTCTGTGGGGATTGGTAGTACGCCATATTCCTGAACTTAAAAAAGACATTGAACGAATTATTGTCGAATACGAAGAACGATACAACCGCGAAAACGACATACTTTCCGACAGACAGTAACATTCTGCGCTATCATCAGAGCGTGTCTCCGGAGGTCCGGGCTTGTCGCGGGCATTGTCCTCCGCTATCAGTTGCTGCGGATGTCGACACGGATTTCATCGACGGTCTCGTTGTAGACCTGCCGCACATGTCCTGACTTGTCCTGACTTTCCTTCCGAAAACCACTTATCATTGCGGAAAAGGCCGCCTTTGGCTTTTTTTTCCTATTTTTGCAGCGTGCAAGAAGGGCGCATGTGTGCCCGAGGCATTCCAACTGGTTTAAAATCCCCATAACCTAATAATCTTAAATCATTTTACATGACAAACAATTCCAAAGCAAAGGGCGCGTGGGTGGCTATTCTGGCCATGTTCTTCCTCTTTGCAATGATATCTTTCGTTACCAATCTTGCAGCTCCGCTCGGCACAATCTGGAAAAACAACTATGAATGGTCGGGCATGCTCGGCAACCTTATGAACTTCCTTGCCTATCTGTTCATGGGCATTCCCGCCGGCAATCTTCTCATGAAGATAGGCTATAAGAAAACAGCGCTTATCGCTATGGCCGTAGGCTTCGTGGGCCTGCTGTTACAGTGGTTCTCCGGTATTTTCGGCGCTGAGACCGGTCTGTTCGCCGTCGACGGCCAGACGGTAACCCTCAATTTCATTATCTACCTGCTCGGCGCTTTCCTGTGCGGTTTCTGTGCGTGCATGCTCAACACAGTTGTCAACCCCATGCTCAATCTCCTTGGCGGCGGCGGCAACCGCGGCAACCAGCTTGTGCAGATGGGTGGCACCCTCAACTCTCTTTCAGGCACCTGCACCCCGTTCGCCGTCGGCGCGCTGGTGGGTGTGATTACCAGATCGACATCGGTGGCCGACGTGGCTCCGCTGCTCTGGCTCGGTATGTCCATTTTCGTGGTGGCATTCCTGGTGATTTCCTTCGTGGCTATCCCCGAGCCTCACATGGCCAAGAAAGGCGGCAAGAAGGCTAAACACAGCCACAGCGCCTGGAGCTTCCGCCATCTGGTTCTCGGAGTGGTGGGTATCTTCTTCTATGTAGGTATCGAGGTGGGTATCCCCGGCATCCTTATATTCTACCTCACCGACCTTACCGGAAGCGTGGCCGTGGGCACCGCCGTGGCATCGTTCTACTGGCTGCTGATGCTTGTCGGCCGCTTTGGTTCGTCGCTTATCTCCGGTGTGGTTTCGAGCCGCGCTCAGCTCATCTTCGTGTCGTCCATGGCCATAGTGCTTATAGTTGTGGCTATCTTCCTGCCCAAGGACCTCGGCATGAAAGCCCCCGGCTTCGTTTACGACCCCGTGGAATCCACCACCGGCATGCTCACCGGAGCGGATGTGCCTGAAGAGGTGGTCGCAGGTATTGTGGCTCTCGAAGAACCCACAGCCGAATCGCTGGCTGTATATCAGGAACATCTCGACCGTGCCGAAATCAAAGCCGAAGAAATCGTGAACGCCCGCAAGGTGCCTGTGATTCCCTACAGCGCATTCCTTCTGGTTCTCTGCGGCCTGTGCACATCGGTGATGTGGGGCGGCATATTCAACCTGGCGGTGGAAGGGCTCGGCAAATACACCGCGCAGGCATCGGGCATATTCATGATGATGGTTGTCGGCGGCGGCGTGATGCCTCTTATCCAGAACGCCATAGCAGGCTCCGACAACTACATGGGCTCCTACTGGCTCGTTGTCGCCATGCTTGCCTATCTGCTTTTCTACGGCTGGATAGGCTGCCGCAACGTGAACACCGATATTCCCGTCGACGACAAGATGCCCGATCCACGCAACCTCTGACATCGCAGAATCTGCATACATAATACAAGCCAGCCAGCTTCCAGCCCGTGGAGGCTGGCTGGCTTGTATTATATAAGAAGGTGTCCGCGATTGGGTTCGATTCGCATTATGTGGGTGAAAGAGGCCATATGGTCATCAAACTGGTCGTCGACGGCTTCTTCCGGCATCGCAAGCTACCTTGGCAACGGTTCGGAGGCGGAGCGTACTGTAATGAAAATGGCCCGCGTGGCCCGCAACCGGTAACTATGCTATGCGGCATGGTTTTCCCTGTGCTGTTCTGTAGAAATCCAGGTTAATTGTAGTTAAATAACATTTTATATTACTAAACAAAATGTAGCGTGCGACGTGCGGTTTGGCCGCGGGCTCTTTTTTTGCTATCTTTGCACCACATCTTCGCAGAGGAGGAGGCCTAAAGCTTCCTCCTCTTCATTTACGAAACAATGATTGACAAGCAGAGACTCAGCGAGGTGGTAGAGAGCTGCCTCGAGGGAACGCCGATGTTCGTGACCGAAATCGCCGTAAGTCCCGACAACAACATACGCGTAGAAATCGATAGCGACGAAAGCGTGGACATCGATGCCTGCGCCGCCATTACCCGCGCCATCGGCGACGCCTTCGACCGCGACGTCGAGGATTACGAGCTTGAAGTGGGGTCGGCAGGCATAACCTCTCCGCTGCGCCTTCCCCGCCAGTATGCGAAATATGTAGGCAAGGATCTGGAGGTGCTCACCGCCGACGGCCGCAAACTCCACGGAGTGCTTGCCGCCACCGATGGCGAAGGCGACGCGTTCGGATTCACCATAGAGGTGCCTGTGAAAATTAAGGAGCCCGGCCAGAAGAAACCCCGCATGGGAGTGGAGAGCATCCGCCTCGCTCCCGCCGAGTGCAAGCTGGTGCGCTACGATCTCAAATTCTGATAAAATATCATCCACAGCAAAATACCACACATCCCCCACCTTACTCCTGCAATGGCAAAGAAAGAGGAAACACCAAATATGGTCGAGCAGTTCGCCGAGTTCAAAGAACTTAAGAACATCGACAAGACAACCATGATCAGCGTCCTGGAAGAATCGTTCCGCAACGTGCTCGCCAAAATGTTCGGCACCGACGAGAACCTCGACGTAATCCTCAACCCCGACAAAGGCGACGTGCAGATTTTCCAGAATCTGGAAGTGGTGCCCGACGGCGAAGTCCGCGACCCCAACCTGCAGATTTCTCTGAGCGACGCCCGTGCCGACGACGACCCCGAGGCCGAAGTGGGCGAGGAGCACTCGCGCGAAATCATTTTCGAGAAATTCGGACGCCGCGCCATCCTCAATCTCCGCCAGACACTGCAGAGCCGCATCCTCGACCTGCAGAAAGAAGCAGTCTACAACAAGTTCAAGGATCTTGAGGGAGAGCTCATCACCGGCGAGGTGTACCAGACCTGGTCGCGCGAGACGCTGCTGCTCGACGACGACAAGAATGAGCTTCTGCTGCCAAAGAGCGAAAGCATCCCCGGCGACTACTTCCGCAAGGGCGAGACCATCCGCGCCGTCGTGGCGAGCGTGGACAACAAGAACAACAACCCCAAGATTACCGTTTCGCGTGTGAACGAGAACTTCCTGCGTCGCCTCTTCGAGCTGGAAGTGCCCGAAATCCACGACGGCCTTATAAGCATCCGCGCCGTGGCGCGCATCCCGGGCGAACGCGCCAAAATCGCCGTGGAGAGCTACGACGACCGCATCGACCCCGTGGGCGCATGCGTGGGCGTGAAAGGCTCGCGTATCCACGGCATCGTGCGCGAGTTGCGCAACGAGAACATCGATGTTATAAATTATACCTCCAACACGGCGCTCTTTATCCAGCGTGCGCTTTCGCCGGCACACATTTCCACAATCCGCCTGGATGAGGAGAACCGGAAAGCCGAAGTGTTCCTGCGCCCCGAAGAGGTGTCGCTGGCCATCGGCAAGAACGGCCACAACATCAAGCTGGCCACCATGCTCACGGGATACGAAATCGACGTATACCGCGACACGGAGATGATTTACGAGGACGATATCTTCCTTGACGACTTCCGCGACGAAATCGACGCCTGGGTGATCGACACCCTCAAGAACTGCGGCTGCGTCACTGCCAAGAGCGTGCTGAACACCCCCCGCGAGGTACTCATCGAGAAAACCGACCTCGAAGAGAACACCATCGACGAAGTTATTGAAATCCTTAACAAGGAATACGAGGACGAAGAACCACAGCAACAGCCCGAGGCCGACGCCGACAGCAGCCGACAGCAATAACCCCAAACCCATATATGGCGAAAACAAAAATCAGTAAAGTAGCAACCGACCTCAACGTTTCTCTGGCAACGGTATTCGACTTCCTGCGCAAGAGAGACATCAATATCGACGAGAGTCCCAACACCCGCGTGGAACAGGACGTGGTCGATATGCTGATGCACGCCTTCAAAAGCGACGTAAACCTCAAGAAAACCTCCTCCGAAATAAGCAGCGAGCGCAGCGCCGGCCGTGCCCGCGCCTCTGAAAAGCCCGTCCGCGAAGGTGCCCCCAAGGATGCCGCTCCGGCCGAGGCTGCTGCCGGCACCACCAAAGCAGGACCCCGGATACTGGGCCATCTCGAATTGGATGCCAACGGCCGCCCCATTGTGAAGAAAGCCGCGCCTGCACCCGCTCCGGCGGAACCTTCCGCCAAGCCGGCACCTGCCGCAGCCGCAGCGCCTGCACAGCAGCCGGCTCCCGAGGCTGCTCCGGTTCAGGCTCCTGCGGCTTCTCCCGCACCAAAGCCCGCCCCCGCGCCGGCTCCCGCTCCTGCGGCAGCCCCTGCACCCGCGCCTGAAGTGAAACCCGCACCCAAGGCCGAGGAAAACACCAACAACCAACCCAAGCCCGAGACAGCCCCCGCCGTTGAAGCGAAAGCTGCACCCAAGGCTGAAGAAAAAACCAAACACGAGTCCAAACCGGAAGTGAAAGCCGAGCCAACCACACAACCCAAGGCCGAAACCAAAGCCGAGGAAAAAAACGCGACTGCCGAACCGGAGATTTTCACCATCGAACGCTCCACGCCAGCACCAGCCCTCAATATCGTGGGCAAAATCGACCTCGACGCCCTCAACCAGAGCATGCGCCCCAAGAAGAAGGGCCCTGCCGGACGTCCCGGCCAGCCCGGTGCCAAGGCCGGCAATGCCAATGACGCCGAGCGCAAGAAACGCCGCAGAATAACAGGCAAAGAAAAAGTCGACATCGAAAAAGTAGGTCGTACCGCCGGCAACCAGCAAGGAGGCAACCAGCAGGGCGGAGGCCAGGGTGGCCGCAACCAGGGTGGTCAGAACCGCAGCCAGGTAGGCCAGGGCAACCGCAATGCCGGCTCCGGCAATCGCAACCAGGGCAACCGCAATGCCGGCCGTCGTCCGGCTCCCGTGCCCGAAGTCAGCGAGGAGGATGTACAGAAGCAGGTGAAAGAAACCCTTGCACGCCTCACCTCCAAGGACAAGGCTCTGCGCAAGGGTGCCAAGTGGCGCAAGGAAAAACGCGAGGCCGTGGCTTCGCGTGAGCGCGAGCACATGCGTGCAGAGGAGGCCGAAAGCCGCGTACTCAAAATCACCGAGTTCGTGAGCGCCAACGAGCTTGCTATAATGATGGACGTGCCGGTGAACAACGTTATCGCCACCTGCATGAACCTGGGTGTTATGGTGAGCATCAACCAGCGCCTCGATGCAGAGACAATCAATATCGTGGCCGAAGAGTTCGGCTTCACGACCGAATATGTGTCGGCCGAGGTTGCCGACGCTATCCATCAGGAAGAGGACGACGAGGCCGATCTGCAGAGCCGTCCGCCGGTGGTTACCGTGATGGGCCATGTGGACCACGGCAAGACCTCGCTGCTGGACTATATCCGCAGCGCCAATGTGATTGCCGGCGAGGCCGGCGGCATTACGCAGCACATCGGGTCGTACAGCGTGCGCCTGGCCGATGGCCGCTATATCACCTTCCTCGACACCCCCGGTCATGAGGCGTTCACCGCCATGCGTGCCCGTGGTGCCAAGGTCACCGACCTTGTGATTATCATCGTGGCCGCCGACGACGCCGTGATGCCCCAGACTGTGGAAGCCATCAACCACGCGTCAGCAGCAGGCGTGCCCATCGTGTTCGCCATCAATAAGATCGACAAGCCCCATGCCAATCCCGACAAAATCAAGGAAGAACTCGCCGCCATGAACTATCTGGTGGAAGAGTGGGGCGGCAAATACCAGAGCCAGGACATCTCCGCCAAGAAAGGCATAGGCGTGGATGAACTGATGGAGAAAGTGCTTCTCGAAGCCGAGATGCTCGACCTCAAGGCTAACCCCGACCGCCGCGCCGTGGGCACAATCATAGAATCGTCGCTCGACAAGGGACGCGGCTATGTGGCCAACGTTCTTGTGCAGAACGGCACACTCCATGTGGGCGATGTAGTGCTCGCGGGCAACAACTTCGGCAAGGTGAAGGCCATGTTCAACGAGCGCAACCAGCGCATCACCCAGGCCGGCCCCGCCACTCCGGCGCTGATTCTGGGTCTCAACGGCGCTCCTACCGCCGGCGACATGTTCAATGTGCTGGAAACAGAGCAGGAAGCCCGCGAGATTGCCAACAAGCGCGAGCAGCTCGCCCGCGAGCAGGGTCTGCGCACAACAAAGATTCTCACTCTCGACGATATTGCCCGCCGCAAGGCCATCGGCAACTTCAAGGAGCTCAATATCATTGTGAAAGGCGACGTGGACGGTTCTATCGAGGCTCTTTCCGACTCGCTTATCAAGCTTTCCACCGAGGAGGTGCAGGTGAATGTGCTCCACAAGGCCGTGGGCGAGATTTCCGAAAGCGACGTTACCCTGGCCGCAGCCTCGGATGCCATCATCATCGGTTTCCAGGTGCGTCCCAGCTCGGCCGCACGCCGTGCCGCCGAGCGCGACGGTGTCGAGATTCGCCTGTATTCGGTAATCTACCAGGCCATCGAGGAGGTGAAGGATGCCATGGCAGGCATGCTTGCTCCCGAAATCAAGGAAGAGGTTATCGGTACCGCCGAAGTGCTGGAGACATTCCATGTGTCGAAAGTGGGCACCATTGCCGGCGCCATCGTGCGCGAGGGCAAGCTCAAACGCAACTGCAAGGTGCGCCTGATCCGCGATGGCATCGTGCGCTACACCGGCGACCTTGGTAGCCTCAAGCGCTTCAAGGACGATGTGAAAGAGGTGCTCTCGGGCTATGAGTGCGGCCTCTCGATAGCCGGTTACAACGATCTCCATATCGGCGACCTCATCGAGGGCTTCGAGGAGAAAGAAGTGGCACGTACCAGCATAGACTGACAACTGACTTTACTTGTCGCGCGCGTCCAGTCGTCGGGTGCGCGCGGCTTTTTTTAATATGTATTCGGAAATCTATATCTCGCTTGGCTCCAACAGCGGCGACCGCCATGCCATGATAGGGCGTGCGGTGTGTGGCCTGGCCGAGGCGTTCGCGCACATGGACGCTACAATAAAAGTGGCCGAACCCGTTGCAGGTCCGGCCGTAGGTTTTGTGTCGGAAAATCCGTTTGTGAATGTAGGGGTGCTTCTTTCGGTGAGAAAGTCTAATGCGTGGACAGCCGCCGAACTCGAGTCTCTGCTCGATGCCACCCAGGCCGTGGAGCGCTCCATCTCCAGTATGCCTCACCGCAATGCCGACGGCAGCTACCGCGATCGCGAAATCGACATAGACATAATTGCCGTGGACGACGTTGTGTATTCCTCGGAGCGTCTTGTGCTGCCGCATCCGAGGATGCGCGGGCGGTACTTCGTGCTCAGGCCCATGGTTTCGCTGCTGCCCGGATGGCGGCATCCGGCTACGGGGCTTGCAGTGGAGGATATGCTGTCAGAATGCGGCGATACTGAGAATCACGCCTGCGCAGAGTAGCACAAGCGACAGCACAGCTATGGTGATGGCTCCACCGCGGCCGGCACTCTTGGTACGGAACACCACCGTCGACGACACCCAGCACAGTGCCATGCTAATTACCAGTGCAAAGGCCAGCCATACCAGTGCTGCGGCCACGGCCAGCCCTGCGAAAGGGTGCAGCGGGAATCCGAAGGCGTCGAGAATACCCGCAGAGTCGACACACAGGAAAGCTATCAGCCCTGTTGCCACGGCGGCGAATCCTACAAGGGACGCAATGGCGCAGATAACCGCCACCAGACCTACGAGCGACATGAGCACTTTTATCACGAAGCCGAAAAGGGTGGTCCAGAATCCGGGTTCATTGTCGTTGGCTGCCGGTTGTGCGGCCATGTTTTGTCCCAGAGTCTGAGGATTCACCGGCAGGCCTTCTGACTTGAGGCGGTCGGCTACTGTGGTGGCCGGGGGAATAATCATCCATGCGAACAGATATAACAGGATGCAGGGCCACACATATGTGAAGCATGCCAGCAGCGCGAACAGCAGGCGCATGATGTTGGCGTTCCAGCCCAGATAGAGGGCGATGCCGCCGAAAACGCCGCCGAGCAGCTTGTTCTGCATGCTGCGGAAAAGTTTCTTGCGCGCCGGTCTCTGAGGTTCCGCTACTGGTGCGGGAGGTGGAAGAGCGGCACCGGCGGTATCTTCGCCCTTGTCGCCGCCGGCGCCGTTGAGCTCTTCCGGCCGTCCGATAGTACTTA
>DKUJ01000022.1 GCA_002490635.1 Porphyromonadaceae bacterium UBA7207 | reverse complement strand
AAGTTTAGCGGACAGTAATAATAACAAATTGAATTTCAATGAATTCTTTTGATTTTTTAGTGGACACTAATGATTTTGATTGTAAGGCAGATAGGATTGAGACATGGTTTTCCGTTTAGGAGAAAACCATTTGAAAACCATATCGAATATAGCGGCACCAAATAAAACACCACCCCAAAAGTTCTGGTCGACTTTTGGGGTGGTGTTATTAATATGGAATCTCTTCCAGATGTAAGAGTGGCCGGGGTTAAATTCTCACTTTGGTGACTGTGTCGCCCTGGCGGCGGATGTATATGCCGGGGGCAAGGTTGTCGCTATCCATGCGGATGCCTTGGAGGTTGTAGTATTCCACAACGCTGTTGTCGGTATCAACGGTGATGTCCTCGACGCCAGATACGGCTTTGAAAGTGAGTCCGGTTTCGGTTATGGCCTGGCTTTCGGGCTGAGGCACGGCATACGCTGCCGTGAAGGCGCGGTTGGCCACGAACAGACGACCGGCGGGGTCGAATGCCATCTGGTAGGTGTTGGTGTCGGAGCCCAGTGGGAAGGAATAGATGTGTTCGGCTTTGAAACCGGCCTCCCAGTTCAGTCGCATGATATGCACATTCTGCGCCACGTCGGTAACGGCCATCAGTGTGGCGTCGGCATTGACAGCCAGAGCGCCGTCGCCGCCGCCGAGGGTCTCCCAGTCGTTACCGGAGTTGAAGAGAATGTTCTGGTCGTAGTCGGCGATGAGCACCACGGGAACATTGGCGGTGTTGTTGCCGCTGCCGCGGGTCTGGCTCAGGAACAATGCCTGCGGACGGGCTACGACGTTTACGTTGCCGTTGAGCAGATAGCGGCTCAGCTCGGGATACGTGGCATCGGGTACTGTGGAGATGGTGTGCGCGGTGCCGATGTTGTAGCTTACCATGCTGAGCGAGTAGTCGGAGGGATAGTCCTCCTGGAAGGAGTAGAGAACCTGGTTCTCTCCGCTACCCAAGGCGCACATGTCGGAGGTGGAGCCGCCGATAACCTGCCCCTGTGCGTTGGTCCATTCACCGCTGGCAGGATTCTGTGTTCCTTCGAACATCGAATAGCGGGGTGTGGAGGGGTTGGCGGGGTCGATTACGTATATGCCGCCCTGCTTGTCGCCGAAGTCGGATACCAGCAGTGTGCCGTCGGCCAATGTGCTGGCACGGAAGCAGGAGCCGCCGATGCTGAGGTCCCATCCTCCGCTCTGGTAGGGAGCTTCGGTGGCGGGAGTGAACATGGGGTCGTACTGCATCACGCCGCGTTCACCGGCCTTGATGGTGAAGTATGCGTTGCCGAAGAACGGTGAGGCGGGATTGCAGTCCACAGCCACACCAGAGCTTTCTATTTCGTTACGGAACAGCTCCTTAACACCAGCAACAGCCTTGTTGTCGACAACGATATCGACTTCATATTCACCTTCGGGGATATTGTTGGAGTATACAGGCAGGCTGTTTTCGCCCTTCTCGAGGCTAACGGCATCAAGGTCGACCACGGTGCCGGCGGTCTTGTCGCGCAGGCGCAGGAACACGTCGGCGGCATCGGTGAGGCTGAAGGAAATATTATAGCCGTTCGCTCCGGACAATTCGCCGATTGAGGGATTGTATGCATAGGCGGGTATTTCCACGGGCTGTTCCACACCCTTGGTGGTCATGCGGGTTATTTTGCCGCCCGGACGCAGGATATAGAGATGCATGTAGGCGGCTGTGACGCGGTCTTCCTCGTCGCGTACCACCTCGGTGCGTCCCGCTGCGGCAGCGATTCCCTCGGAAGCCTTAAGCTCGGTGTTGGTGGTCTCCACAAGACGGGCTTTGTCCAGGCCGTCGGTTATGTCGAGCAGGCGCAGACCGATGTTCTTGCTGTCGGCGTCGACAGCGGGGGCAACCATCATGGAATGGCCGGCGAAGCGGAAGAATCCGGCCTGACCGGAGGCCTTGGGGCTCATGGCTTCGGAGAGTTCGGTCTCCAGAGCCATGTCGTTGATGGTGTACTGGCGGGCAAGGGCATGGGTGCTGTTGGCGATGAAGCTCTGCGAGCTAAGCGGCGAGATGGTGAAGGTGAAATCCTGCAGGTCGTCGACGTTGAAATAATCGCAGACATCGCTCTTGTTGGAGTAGCCTTCGGAAGATTTGGCACCGTCGACGATGTCGATTATAGTGAAGAATATCTTGCGGTTGTAGTAACACGAGGCTGATGACAGCAGCATGCGTCCTTCCTGGAGGGTGCCAGTGTAGGCCATGCTCTGGCCGGTCCATGCCTTGAAGAGGTTGCCGGTCATCATTGTGGTGAACCAGATGCGCGGAGCACCGGAGGGAACGCCGTTGTCGTCGTTGGTCCAGCGGTAGATGTTGCATACGCCGCGTTCCTCGCCCTCCTCTACTTCCTCATCGGTGAGGTGGCAGAGCTCCATGGAGCAGCCTATCAGCTGGCCGTCGCTGGTCACCTGGATGTCGCTGAGGGCATATTCGGTGCCTTCGCAGCCTTCGGTCGATACCTGGGCTATCTGCGAGAGGTTGTCGGAGTTGAGCACCACTACGGTGGGGTTGTTCTCTGCATCGAGAGCCAGAACGTAGATGTAGCGGTCGCGCACGATGAGGCGGCGCACGGTCTTGTCCTTGAGTGCGGTTATGGTCTTGTCGGTGAACACGCGCTTGAAAGCATAGGAAGGTGCGGCCAGGATGCCATCGGCACCGGCGGCCTCATCGGGATAGTCGGAGTAGCTGACAGCCGGCGGCACATAGTCCTCGCTTTCGAGATACACGCGCGGATAGGTGGTCTTGGACGCTTCCACAGTGAAAGGACCGCAGAAATCCTCGTGGGCGGGTTTGTAGCCCGGAGCAGTCACGGCCACGGTGTAGTCGTTGCCTGGTTCGAGACCGGTGAACACGAAAGCGCCGTTGAACTCGTCGTCGGTGGTGTATCGGCTGATTTCCTGCCCACCCTTGTAGAGAACGACCTCGGCGTTGTTGATGGGCTTCATGGCGTCATACGACGAAGCCGAGCAGTTGTAATAGGTATGGCGGAAGCGTTCGTGGCGGTCGCGCACGATACCGTACAGCTCGCCGTAGCTTTCGGTGGGAATGCCGAAGATTGCCGCCAGGCCATGGGCATAGCCGATGCCTTCGTGGCGGCACACGTCCATGTTCATGGCGCGGTGGCGTGCCGGCTGGTAGGTGTGGAAGTATCCTTCGCACAGGAAGCCGATTACGCCGTGGCGCAGAACACCGTAGTAGCCCTTGTACTGCTTGCCGTCGATGTTGTTTATGGCGTAGTCGCCATGCTGGAAGTCGATGTCGTAGTAGAGGGCAGGATTGGTCATGGAGTAGGTGCTCCAAGTCTGGTGTTCGTCCTGGAATGCGAACGGCCAGAACACGCGGCAGGCATCGTCGGAACCTTCGACCGAAGCCGTACGGTTCTCACCGCGCACGAACAGTGCGGGGTAGTTGGTGTTGGAGCCGTCGGTGTGGGCGTTGGAGTGCACAGAAATGAAGAAGTCGAAGTTGTTGCGTTCCACCTCGCAGGCAATCTCGTAAAGGTCGCGGTTGTAGGCGTGGGCATCGCCCGAACCTACGGGATACGGGCCGAGTTTCACGTGGCTCATCACGATGTTGTTGCGCATGTCGAGCGCCGGGCCGCGACGTGCCGGGTTGGGATTGACCTGGTTGAGGGTGCCGTCGAATTTGAGTCCGTATTCGCGCAGTTTGTCTACCATACTGAGGCATTTCCAGAGATTCGTGTTGCTTTCGAAGAATCCGGTGGTGTCGGGCGCAGTCGAATTATACGGGCCGTGCTTGATGGTAGGCAGAGCGCGGTCGCCGCCGGTCCACGATCCGTGGCCGGGATTGATGTAGATGCGCAGGGTCTCGATGTCGGTCTCGGCGGGATTGATGGGTGCGGAAGATGCTGTGGCGGCGCACATCAGGGCTGCAGCGCCCGCAAGAAAGAGTCGGAGTGTTTTCATCGGGCTATGCTTTTAACGTTCATGATATACATTTCGCCCTCTGTCGTGGTGAAGGAAATCTGCCCGGGAGTGGCCGATGGCAGCACGGCGATGAGATTGTCTTCGGTAAGTGTCTGGCTGGCGGAACCGTCGGCTGCCGTGGCGATGATGTGGCCCTCGGTGGTGACAACGCCGTTGTTGGCGGTGCGCATGCCCACCACAGTGCTGTTGTCGTACCATACGGGGGCGTAAAGCCATCCCAGATGCCTGAGGTTGCTGCCGTCGAGACTGCAGGTATAGGTTCCGTATCCGGCGGCGAAGAACAGCAGGCTGTTGCCGTCCGGCGAAACCGATGGCCACAGATAGCTCATGCCGTCGGTGCCGAGCGGGCACACAGCTGTGCGCGTGCTGCCGTAGTTGAGATACAGAAGTCCGTGATCGATGCTCGGAACCGGGCGTACGGCTTCAGCCGACACTGCGTTGCCGGCGGCATACATGCGGCCGGATTCCACAGCCAGTACGGAGCCATCGGAGCCTACGGCCACGGTCTGGAGATTTCGCGAGGGAGCCACCAGTTCGGTGGTGCGGCCGTCGGAAAGGCGGTAGGATTTCACGGCCACATGGCGGCGGCGCTGCCCGTCGGTGGAGGCTTCGCGGAATACGATGCCGTCGGCGGTGAAGGCGAGATCCATCATAGAGCCTGTGCGGGAAATTGTGCGGGCTGTGCCGCTGCGGCGGTCCACAACCTTGAGACTGCCGTCGAGGTCGGAGAGGGCGATGGAATTACCGTCGGGGCTGAGTATTGCCTGCTCGGCGCGGACGCCTTGCGGCAGGCGGACGCGTTCCATCGATTCCACCTTCAGCAGCTGGGCATGCAAGCCCATTGCGGCGAGCACAGCCAGGGTGCTCAGAATAAGTTTTTTCATGGAATCAGTTGTTGTTTAGAAGTTTTATGAAATTGCGGGTTGTCAGGTTCAGTGATTCAGGAATTCGAGGAATTCGGCATAGGAACCGTTGAAGGTGTTCAGATCGGCAGCGGACGGCACCCCCGGCACGCGTCCCCGATGGCTGTGCTGCCACAGCGCCCAGTTTCCTCCTGCCAGAGGAGGGTCGGTGAAGGAGCATATCCACAACAGAGGATGTGGAGGCTCGGGGAACGCCGGACGCACGAAGCGCCAGTAGCCGTTCTTATTGGTGTAGAACATCACGCGGTGGCCGGCGCCGCGGAGCATGGCTTCCATGGTCTGCAGGCGGCCGATGACAACGTCGGTGGCCACCTCCACAGGGTTTCCCCACTCTTCGATGTCGATTACCAGCGGCAATGTAAGCCGGCACGAGTCTGTGGCGGCAAGCAGGTTCATGGCCTGGCGGCGCCCGTCGCAGTCGAAGCGGAAGAAGTGATAGGCGCCCACGGCCATGCCGGCCTGTCGGGCACGCCGGCAATTGCTTCGGAAAGTGGTGTCGCGGAATGTGTTGCCTTCGCTGGCTTTCAGATACACGAAATCAATGCCTGCGGCGGCGGCGCTGTCGAAGTCCACAAACCCGTTGTGAGCCGAGATGTCCAGCCCCGCCACGGGATAGAGAGTCCGGTCCACCTCGACATGCGGCTCACGCCGGCTGGCAAGTCTGAATACAGCAAAGGCAGCCACGAACAATCCCGTGGCTGCCACTATGCATATTGCGAGTCGCCGTGCCGTGCGGTCGGTCATCGATACGCGTGGTCAGGAATATCTCAGTCGACCAGCGACATACCCTTCCTTAGAGCTTCTTCGTTGAGAGGGATGAGATGGTGATGGCGTTCGGGAAGGGTTTTGCGCAAGCCGCGGATTACGGCGTCGATGCCTACAATCGGCCGGCACTTGAGAAGAGCACCGAGAAGGACCATATTGTAGGTCTTGGAGTTCTTGAGTTCGATGGATGCGGTGATTGCATCGACAGGAATCACGCGGATGTCGGTGCGCGAAGGCAGGCGATGAATGCCCGAGGGGTCGTAGATGAGAGTGCCGCCGGGTTTCACCTTGCTCTCGAATTTGTCGAGGCTCTGCTGGTTCAGCACCACGGCGGTGTCGAAAGTGTCGAGTACGGGGCTGCTGATGGCATTGTCGGATACGATAACTGTCACGTTGGCCGTTCCGCCTCGCTGCTCGGGGCCATAGGATGGCATCCAGGTCACTTCCTTGCCATCCATAAGGCCGGCGTATGCCAGAATCTTACCCATGGAGAGCACACCCTGCCCGCCGAAGCCTGCGATTACTATTTCTTCTTTCATGGTGTTCAGTTTTTAGGTTCTTCGGAGGGAGTCTTGAGGTCGCCCAGAGGATATTTCTCGAACATGTGCTCCACCATCCATTCGTTGCTCTTGGCGGGGCTGAGTTTCCATCCGGAGTTGCAGGTGGAAACCACTTCCACCACCGAGGTTCCCCGTTTTGCCAGAGCGTTCTCGAATGCTTTTTTGATGGCGGCCTTTGTTTTGCGCACTGCTGCGGGTGTGTGCACGGCCTGGCGTGTCACATAGCAGGTGCCGTCGAGTGTCGCCAGAATATTGGAGATAGGCAGCGGATAGCCGTTTAGCTCGGCGGTGCGGCCATATGGTGTGGTGGCCGTTTTCATGCCCAGCAGTGTGGTGGGTGCCATCTGGCCACCGGTCATGCCGTAGATTCCGTTGTTTATGAATATCATGGCGATGTTCTCGCCGCGGTTCGCCGCATGGATGGTTTCGGCAGTGCCGATGGCTGCGAGGTCGCCGTCGCCCTGATAGGTGAACACCAGGTTCTGCGGATTCAGGCGGCTGGCGGCGGTGGCAACGGCGGGAGCGCGTCCGTGGGCTGCCTCGACCCAGTCGACGTCGATGTAGTTGTAGGCGAACACGGCGCAACCGACCGGAGCAACGCCCACGGTCTTGTTCTCGAGTCCCATTTCGTCGAGCAGCTCGGCGATGATTTTGTGCACCACGCCGTGGCTGCAGCCCGGGCAGTAGTGGGTGTCGCGCTCGTCGAGAAGCCTCGGGCGCGAGTAAACCTTATTCTGAGGTTGGATAATTTCTTCAGTAGTCATTGGTGAACGAACATAGAGGTTAGGCAAGTTCCGGGAAGTGTTCCTTCAGTGCCTGAAGCACTTCGCCGGGGTTAGGCACTATGCCGCCCATGCGGCCGAAATGGTACACGGGGGTGGTAGGAGCGGCCAGGCGCACGTCCTCCACCATCTGGCCGGCGTTGAGTTCCACGGTGAGGATGCCGCGTACGCTCTTGGCGAGTTCGGCAATCTGTGTCTTTGGGAAAGGCCATAGGGTGATTGGACGCAGCATGCCCACTTTGATTCCGGCCTCGCGCGCCTCCTCGATAGCCTTAAGACATATGCGGGCCACCGATCCGAATGCCACGATGAGATAGTCGGCATCGTCGGCGTAGTAGGTCTGGTAGCGCACCTCGTTCTGTTCAATGAGCTTGTATGTGGCCTGGAAGCGGTGGTTGTTCTCTTCCATCCTGGCGGAGTCCAGCTCCAGGGAAGTGATCACATTGCGGTTCTTGCGGTCGCCTTTGCCGCATGCAGCCCAGGGACATTGAGCGCGCAGCTCTTCCTCGGTGCGGCGCGGACGCTGCGGAGGCAGCACGACCTTCTCCATCATCTGCCCCACGACGCCGTCGGCCAGAATCATTGCCGGATTACGGTATTTGAAGGCCAGGTCGAAGCCGAGGGCCACGAAGTCGGTCATCTCCTGCACGGTAGCGGGAGCCAGCACAATCAGGTGGTAGTCGCCATGTCCGCCGCCTTTGACAGCCTGGAAATAGTCGGCCTGCGAAGGCTGGATGGTTCCAAGTCCGGGACCGCCACGCATTACATTGACAATCAGTGCCGGCAGCTCGGAGGCGGCGATATAGGAAATGCCTTCCTGCTTGAGGCTCACTCCCGGCGACGACGACGATGTCATCACGGCTTTGCCCGTGGCGGCACCGCCGTATACCATGTTTATGGCCGCCACTTCGCTTTCGGCCTGGAGCACGACCATGCCGGTGGTTTCCCAGGGCTTGAGCTCGGCAAGAGTCTCGAGAACTTCGCTCTGGGGGGTGATGGGATAACCGAAGTAGCCGTCGACGCCGTAGCGGATTGCGGCATGGGCTATGGCTTCGTTGCCCTTCATTAATCTTACTTCTTCTGCTTCCATTTTTAGGGGTAGGGTGAGGGGGTAGGATGGGGATTGGTTGGTGGTGCCTGCGGGCACATGTTCTGTGCCGCCTCAGGCGGGACGCTCAACCACGCGGTACACCTCGATGCATGCATCGGGGCACACGGTGGCACAGGCGGCACACCCTATGCACTTGTCGGGATTGGCGGCATACGCATAGTGGTAGCCGCGGTCGTTCACTTCCTTTGGCTGAAGCAGCAACACGTCGGTGGGGCAAGCCACCACGCACAAGTCGCAGCCTTTGCAGCGTTTGCCGTCGATCACAACGGCTCCGTGGACCTTAGCCATAGATTCTTTTCCTTGATTGCGGGTTAGTATTAGATTGCTGAAATGCCTCGCCGGCACTTCCATCAGCAAAAATAAGCAATTTTTGCCAATGCCAAAATTTTATAAGGAAATTGTGCGCGATTGTCGGCGAAAACCAATCTATAGAGATGCTCATGTATCACTCCAGATCTATGTCGGGGAAATCGAGTACAACACTTCTTCAAGAGACTCCGAGGATGTAAGGTTCATTCTCCTGCGCAGGCGCTGACGGTTTTTCTTTACAGAGTCGGGCTGCAGCAGAAGCATCTGTGCAATCTGTTTCGATGTAAGTCCCGCGCGAATATATACCGCAAGCCGCACGTCGCCTTCTGTCAACGCAGGATGATTAAGCATCAGCGTGTTCACGAATGCAGGACACACCTTATTGAACACCGTTATGAAATAATCCCAGTTCTGACGTCCGCTCAGATGGAGCTTTATGCTGTTCTCAAGTTCATGACAAATATTGTCCGATATAATTCCTTTGTCCTTAAGACTGTCCAGATTGTCCAATACCTCCTGTAATACATTGTTCTTTTCTGTCATGGCAAGTTCCTGGGCTACCACGCGGCGTCTGTTATGCGCCAGTTCGGTATCGTACCTCACAATTGTGAGCCTGTGCTGGCGCTGCCTATAGATGTAAATGCACACTACCGCCAGAATGAGTATTAAAAGCAGCAATATGATTATCCATAACCGCAGACTTTTGATTTTATGCGCGTGGCGCATTTCCGATTCGTATTTAAGGATGGAACTCCGGGCTTCCGCATTGGCTATTTCTTTCACTCTTTCCACCAGACGGGCCGAATCATTTGCCGCAATATATTGCCTGTATAACGACAGGGCCGTGTCCCGCCCGCCATATATGTCGTGTGTCAGAGCCATGATTTTAAGCATTTCCGGATAATAGAAGCCATGCGCCGCAGAATCGAAACATTCCTCCATCCTTTGTGTATGTGTTCTCATTCCTGCGGAATCATCGGTGTCCGCACAATATCGCGACAGATAAAACTCGACTGGCAGCCGGTCGAGCGACCGGGGATTAATACTGTCGATATACCGTTCGGCTTCATACAGATAATCAGCATTGTCCGAAGCCATATATGCCACACGCAGGAGGTTGGTATGAAACGATGGCGACAGCGACAGACTTTTGTCATTCATAAGAGAATCGACAATTGCCAGTGCCGCATTCTTATCCCCCATAGCTACCAAGGCGTTGGCCATATTCAATGTGTTTTTTCTGACATACGGTTCCATGCCTATACGTCGATAGATGCTGTCAGCCTCTCTATAATACTGTAATGCGCGGTCGTAATAACCTATTTCGCCCATGATATGGCCTATATCCACTCTCACGGAAGCTGTCATCATGTCATCGCCCGAAGAATAATAATATCTGTCAAGTTTTTTTAGACTCCTGAATCTTACCAGAGGATCGCACTCGGCCACAAGAGCAAGCAGATAGCGAATGCGCGAACAGTCGTATTCATATGTAGCCGTATCGCATAGCGACAACGCATCTGTCAGGTCTCTTATCACGCTATCCCTCCCTGTTATATTTCTTCGGTTGGCAATTCTCGCCTTCCAGAACAACACCCTGCTTCTATGCTGATTTTCGGCATCTCTTTCTACCGTCGTATTCTTCAGACTGTCGAGCAACGGCCAAAGGAGAGAATCCGGAACAGAATTCACGAAACCATCTTCCAGCGCAAAGACAATCGAATCTGCTGCCGGATGAATCCGCCTCCATCGATACAGCGAATCCGATTCCGGCCGCACGCCACAGCCGGAAATAATCATAATCGAAACACACAGCAGAAATTTTATAGTTTTCATACACACAAATATATTCAACTTTACCACAACGGACAACACGCTTCAGGCATACACACAGGCCTGTACGCCATGTGTCACCCCTTGTACCCCTATTATGCCCCATGTAAATTTTGAAGTCCGCGTCCCTCCCGATAAATTTGCCGCCGTTGAACATAAAAAATATGTATGATGAGATTCTGGTTCTTTTTATTTGTTGTGGTTGTGGCTTCGGCCACAGGTTCCACGCAAGCCACGGGTTCTACTTCGGGCAAGCAGACGAGCGTAATCCATCCCGTTGCAGCAAATCTTAACGTGGCGGGACGGGTGGATGATGAAGAGGATTCTTCCGACTGGGTGAAAATAAAATTTGAGGTAAAAGAGGAAGCTACCGCCGGGTTCACATATGAACCTAAAGAAGTGATAGTATATCAGCCCGACGGAAAATACTATTGCGGCTTTTGCGACTGGGCCACATATCCCGATGAATACATGATTGAGGAAGGACTCGGCTGGGAACTGATGGTGCCCAAAGGGAGATATGACCTTATACTGCGCTCCGACATACGTCCCGACAATATTGACCCCGACGATGAACATACCTTTCTCTATGACAGCTATGTGATTGCGGAAGACATCGAAATATCGGAAGACATGACTTACGTGTTCACACAGTCGGATGCCAAAAACAAGTTGAGCTGCAAGTTTTTCTATCCCGACGGCAGTCAGATTCCGTACGACAATCTTAAAGATGAAACCGGCGAACTCAGCATGATGTACTACCGGGAACTGAAACGCAAGGACGGAAGCTATCCTCTGGTACGGATGATGATTAATATCTGCTATGAAGAGTTTTTTGTCAACAATCTTTCCGACAAATGGACTTTATCGGTAAATAATGTGGCAGCCGATTCAAAGGCCACATACATCAATTTCATTACATCGGATGGTCCTTTTGATGACTCACGATGCATGTACAACGGAGCTGAACTATACAATGAGCCTGTTCATATGAGGTTCGCCGGCAATCTTGCCGGCCAGAAAGATGATGCCAGTGTCGGGGGGATAACGGCGCAGACAGTATGGAACGGCACACCTACCATGACTATGCCTGTATCGGCATATTCATTCGACATGAAAGCCGAAAGCAGGAACCTTCCCGTGTATATCAACGCTCCGGTTCTCAAGGAACAGAGCAGCCCGGATGACGGATGGAATTTTGTATTTGCAGGCATAGGCGGTTACTCGTATACCGACAATGAGTGGACAGATTCTGAAGGGAACATCCAATACGACCGGCAGTACAGCACAATGACTTCGCCATGGATATATACCGATACCGATGGGCACATGTGGTGCATACCTCCGGCATATACACGAAGCGACGAAAATGACTATGAACTCTTCTTCCCCGCGGATTATCCTCTATGCCTTGAATACAGGGAAGATATGGAGTTTTATAACGAGGCTCCGCTTGTAGGTTTCTCATATAGCCTTTCCTATGATGAATGGCAGGATAAAAATCTAATCTATTTCGATACTTCGTGTCTGTTTCCGTGTCTGGGCAATCTGTTGTTGCCTGCTAAAATAACTGTCAGATTCAATGGAGAAACGATAGCAGAGGGAGCCGACAGCTTCGATTTTATAGCGTGGACATCTAATGATAATGCAGTCTCCGGACTTTACGACATATATGTGGAAATGCCATATTCCGACAGCTATTCTTCCAGCCTCCGGGTCATGATCGACAATACTTCATTGGATAACGTGTATTCACAGGTCTACAGATGGCAACTCAGGGATGCTTCGGGCAATTTGACGCAAGACGCAACTCGAAATTCACATATTATTATAGAGCATTCGCCTGGAACCACTCCGCTGGTTCAGATTTCCGAGCATGAAAAAGATTTGTGGACGCCGCTGGAATACAACCAGTACATCAATGATGGATATGGCAAAGTTTCAGTGCCTCATGACAAGCTTGATGCCGACAAATGGTATGACCTTAGATTCATATGCAAGGATTCGGCGGGAAATGATGTGGTGCAGACCGTGGCTCATGCCTTCCATAAAGGGCAGACCGGTGGAATAACCACTATCCGCGATACGGATACACTTTCTCTGACCTCAATCCACTTGCTGCCACCGGACTGCAAAATATATAATCTGTCAGGTATGGAGATATCGCGCGGTTCTCTCCGTTCCGGATTATACATAATCAATAACAGAGGTAAAGTCGCTAAGGTGATGATCACCGACTGAATGGAATAACAGATTTAATATTCACAGTAGTATGTCAGCTGATTTATCCGGTAGTTAAAAATCAATAAAATGCACGTTCTTTGGCGGATAATCCATATATTTGCAGACTACAACCATCGATTATGGCGCAAAAAAACGGGGCTGACCGGTTTTGACAGCGTGTAGAAGCGGTGGGTAAGCGTGCAGAGCTTTGAAGTCTATGCTCTTTAATATCAGGCTTTCAGCAATTCTAAATGGCGAAAATAACTACGCTCTTGCTGCTTGATTGAAGTACAGTAGATCAGCTTAATCGCCGCAACAGTTGCAGCGACAAGACATCGCCCGATTGTCCTTTTTCCGAGACTAATCGACAAGGCGGTGCAGGAATATCGGAAATAGGCTTCCGGAAGCCTCGGGAGGAAGCCGAAATCTTAGAGGATAAGGCTGCGTTTGGTAGTTTCAGGCCTGGCGCAGCTCGAAAATCAACTTGAAACTACGCACGTAGAAAGCTCATTGATTCCGCGTTTGGACGAGGGTTCGAATCCCTCCAGCTCCACTTGAAACATTTTTTCGGACACAAAAAACCTCAGACTGCCACGCAGTTCTGAGGTTTTCTGTGTCCGGTTTGTCTGGTCAAGACTTTAATCCGGCAGGAATAAAATGATTTCAGATATGCGGAGTGGCCTTACTTATTCCCGGCGGGCGTTTCTGGTTTTTCTATTGATTTGGCGTATGTCAGGAATGCCTGGGCGTGGTCCGGGGTTGTGTCGGCGTTTTCAGTGGCGAATTCTTCGGCAGCCCTCAAGCGGAGATCGGCCGCACCGGGGGTCTTGTCCCAGCTGAAAGGCACGAAGTTGTTGCCCATGGAGTCCCAGGACGGTTTCCTGAACTTCAGTATTATAAATGGAAGCACAACGAACACAAGGGTGCCGGCAATCAGTACGGTGAACCATACCGCATCGGATCCCATATTCACCTGACTCGGGGGGAAGAAGCTGAATATGAACGCCACAAGCGAACCCACGAATCCCACACCTGCTATGAGCCACATCACACCGTTGCCGCGCTTGCCGAGCCTGTATGGCCGAGGTGCGCCCTTCATTTTGTAGCGCAGGCGCAAGGCCGCGGCGAACATGAGCAGATAGGCTATCAGGTAGAGTATGCAGGTAAGCTGCGAGAGTATCTGGTAAAAGCTCTGCACCGAGGGCATAAGCACCATGAGGAACGCAAGGACTGTGACTATAGCGCCCTGCACATAGAGTATGTTTTTCTGCACACCGTTCTTGTTGGTCCGCTGGAAGAACTTCGGCAAATAGCCTGCCTGACCCACAGCGAACACACCTTTGGAAGGTCCCGCAACCCATGTGAGCACGCCGGCGAGCACACCGAATGCCAGAGCAATGGCGATAACAGGAGAGAGCCATTTTATGTGAAGCCCGGTGAAATAGTTGTCGAAGCCCACAAGCAGACTCTGCACAAGGTTGATATCCTTGGCCGGAATGATTACGCCCAGGGCATAGGTGCCCAGAATGAAGATGGCAACCGTGGCGAGGGCGCCGATAATCACTGCCTTGGGGTAGTTGACTGTCGGGTTCTTGATTTCCCTTACGTGCACGCCGCTCATTTCCATGCCGGCATAGAACAAGAAAATGGATACCGCCAGAACAACATTATCGAAGTTGGAAAAGTCGGGAATGAAGTTGCCATGCCAGTCCATCTGCGACTGGCCTCCGGAGGCGAGATATATCACAGCGCACACCACCAGCAGTCCGGCGGGCATGATTGTGCCCACAAGACCGCCTATCTTGGACACCTTTCCGACCCAGCCCATGCCCTTGAGTGATATCAGCGTAGCGAGCCAGTAGATGGCCAGCACCACTACGATGGTGTAGTACTTGTTGGCTGCAAGATGCATGTCGAACACATGGTCCATGCCTATGAAGGCAAGCGACACGGCACCGAACGTCAGCACCGTAGGATACCAGATGGTGCTCTCTATCCACTGCAGCCATATGCCCAGGAATCCGGCCTTGTCGCCGAAGGCCTCGCCTATCCAGCGGAACATACCGCCCTGCTGGTAGGGAAACATGGCCGCGAGTTCGGCGGCCACAAGAGATACAGGTATCAGGAAAACAAGTGCTGCAAGTATATAATAGAATGCGGAGCTTACTCCATATTCGGCTTCCGCTGGCAGTCCTCGCAGCGAGACAACCGCCACGATGTTCATTATTATGAGCGTGAACACCCCCATTTTGGCAGCCTGCCTGACTGTCGCTTTTGTTTGTCCGGGTGAATTTGACATAATGTTAAGTATTTAGAGGTCGTACGTTCGTACGGTTATTTATATATGGCTGCGATAGTATCAGGAAACTACAGAAACCTTGTCGCCGCTGAAGATGCCCAGGTCGAGTTTGCTCATAAGAAGCCTTATGGCGGTCTGCGCCTTTACGGAGTTGCCTGCTCCATCGAGAGGCGGAGCGAAAGCCGCAATGCCGAACAGGCCTGGCATAACGCCCATCACACCGCCGCCCACACCGGTCTTGGCGGGGATTCCGGAGGTATACAGCCAGTCGCCGGTGTGCTGGTAGAAGCCCACCGAGGCCATCATGGTGGTTATCTTTGCAGATATGGCGGGATCGAACACCTGCTTCGCCGTAACGGGATTCAGACCCCTGTTGGCGATGGTGGCACCCATCACCGCCAGCTGTGCCGATGTGATGCCGAGCGAACACTGGCGGGTGTAGAGGTCGAGGCTTATGTCCACGTCATCGTAGATGCGGCCATAGTTTTTCAGCAGCCACGAAATGGCTCGATTGTTGAAGTTGGTGGCCGTTTCGCTCTCATACAGTTCGTCGATAAGCTCGGGTGCCGAGCCGCAAAGAGCAGTTATATTGTCGGTAATCGCTTTCCATTTATCATCCGTGGCGCCCTGCGGAGCTATCATCGAACATGCGGCTATGGCGCCTGCGTTGACAAGAGGTGTCGACGGGTGGTCGTTCTCCAGCAGGATTGCGAATATAGAATTGAACGGCAGGCCTGTGGCATCAGCGCCGATGCGCTCGAGCACACCATCGGGGGTGTGCTGTATCATCGCCAGGATGGCGGTGGGAACCTTCGACACCGATTCGATGCCGAACCTGTATTCAGTGTCGCCGAAATTGAACGAGGTGCCGTCGGTAAGTGTGATACTCAGCCCGAACAGCTCCGGGTCGATATTTGCCAGATAGGGTATGTAGTCGGCATTGGCGCCGCCCTTTACGCCCTTGGCTTCGTTGTAGGCCTCCTGGGCAGCCTTTCGTATATCCGATACTGTAATCGTTCTTTCCATGGTCGGGAGCGTATGGGTAATAGAAATGGTTGAAGGTAATACCGAGACAGGCGGCAGGAAGATTGCCTTGTGTGGTATTCTGTCTGCCGCCTGTTCCGTGTATCAGTATATTGATGGCCTTTTTACATTATGGTCATTTGCCGGTGTGGTTGAACGCCTTGGTGGCCAAAGGTATGTTTTTCTCCATGGCTATGCGCGTGGGTGTGGGGTATTCGAGCGCGTTAAGCTCGGCTACCGCTGCCGTGATGTCGTGGAGAAGTTCGTCGCACATGTCGCGGCTGAAGCCCTGCTTGCAGAGAACACGCATCACAACCATGTCCTGGATGTCTATGGGCATTGCGTATGCGGGCACCATCCATCCGTGCTGGGCGAGCTTGTCCTGCAGGTCGTAGAGTGTCCATTTGGCGCTGTTCTGCACTTCGGGCTTCATAAGCCAGGTAACGATGGGGTTGGGCACCTCTGTGGAATAGGGCACGAATTCGGGCATGGCCGAGAGCTGTGCATGCAGGTATTTTGCAATCTGCATGGAGTTGTACTGCACGTTCCTGTAGCCCTCGAATCCAAGACGGATGAAGTTGTAGTACTGTCCGAGAATCTGAGCGGCCGGACGTGAGTAGTTGAGGCCCACCTGCGTGACTTCGGCGCCGAGGTAGTCCACGGTAAACGACATATCGGCCGGCAGATACTGTTTGTCCTTCCATACCACCCAGCCCAGACCGGGATATACCAGACCGAACTTGTGGCCCGAAGTGCTGATGGAGAGCACCCATTTGAGACGGAAGTCCCATTTCTTGTCGGGATTGATGAAGGGAAGAATGAAGCCGCCGGTTGCCGCGTCGATGTGTATGCACACCTCGTTGCCGGTCTCGGCATTGTATTTGTCGATTGCAGCGTCGAGGGCTTCCACATCGTCGTTAAGGCCTGTCCAGGTCACGCCCTCAATGCCCACCACGCAGATAGTGTTCTCATCGCACATTTTTATGGCCTGGTCGATATCCAGTGTTGTGTGCTCCCGGGTGAGAGGCACCTGCCGCATCTCGATATTCCACAGAGTGGCGAATTTCTCCCACACAACCTGGTAGCCGGCGGAAATAACGAAGTTGGGCTTGTCGTAGGGTTTTCCTGCTTTTTTGCGGCGTTCGATCCAGCGTTTCCACGCGGCGATACCGCCCAGCATACATGCTTCCGACGAGCCTATGGCAAGGGCGCCGGTCTTCCAGCGGTTCTGTTCGGGGGTATTCCACATGTTGGCCACGATGTTGATGCACTTCTGGCACATCACTGCCACACGGGGATACTCGGTCTCGTCGATATAGTTGATGTTGATGGCCTCGTTCATCAGCTTTGTGGCGTACTCGTCCATGTAGGTTGTCACGAAGGTGGCGAGATTCAGCCGGGGCTGAGTCTGGGCGTAGGTCTCGTCTTTCACCATCTGGTACGCTACCTGCGGTGTGGTGGGACCGTCGGGTATTTTCTGTTCCGGAGCGGGATTGAGCATCGCGTCTTGTCCGAATGGAGTGCTGTTGCTGTCTCCTTTACGATAATCAGGGTCAAACATAACTATATGGATTAAATTGTTGGTGACAAATGCGGCTAATGAGAACTAACGCTATTGTGTTCAACAATCCGTGACCCGATGGCGCCACTCTATTAACCCGGATGGGAAGTCCATCCAATTAATGAACACTCCGGAATCGACTTGGTTGGCTCGTATAGTATAAAATATAATAAAAATCATCCCGGATAACTTGCCTTGAAAAGATATCCGGGATTAAAAAAACGCCATCTGATGCGCGTCGCCAAACTTGTCAACCTCCGCACCGGCATACCGCCGAACAAAGTAAATTACACCCTGAAGGGTATAAACCATCCTTAAATTGCAGCTATTATACCCTTTAGGGTGTAATAGTAAATGTTTGAAGCACCGGTTGATTTTGCACTTTCTTGCCGAATTCAACGGATAAGGATATCCACCACTATGGGGCGGTGGTCGGAGGCGAGACGCTCCGGAAGTACCTGCTGTTTCACGGTTTTTGCCGCGGCTGCATGCCGCCTGTCGACGGCTATGTAGTCGATGGTCACTTCCGGTTCGGTTGCTGGAAAGGTGTGCTCTGTCTGGTCTGAAAGGACATTGAACGACTGGCCGAAAGCGCTCATGAACCCATCGGCAGGATTTGCGTTGAGATCGCCGGCGATGAAGAAGGGTTTGCCGCTTCCGGATGCCATACGTTCGATTGTGGCGAGGGCGCCCATACGGTCGGTCTCGGTGAGCGACAGATGCGTGCAGGCGAAGAAAAACTCTGGGAATTCCACCACAAGCAGCGCCCTCTCCTCCTCGCGCCCAGGCAGCGGGCACATGGTGCAGGACAGTGGCTTCCGCTTCGAGAGCACTCCGATACCGTATGCTCCGCCCTGGAAATCGATAGCTCGGGCAAAATTAGCGTGCATGCCTGTAAGGGATGCCAGTTCGCCGAGCACATAGCGTCCGCCGCTGCGTTGTGTGGCACTGTCGACTTCCTGCACGGCCACCACATCAGGAGCCTGGCGGCGCACAATGGCGGCGATACGCTCGATGTCGGTCTGCCGGTCGGTTCCTATGCAGTTGTGCACGTTGTATGTCATAAGCCGCAGAGACATGTAATCGCCTGCGACAGCCGGAGGCATGGCCACAAGAGCGGCAAGAAAGAGAAGGAGATGTTTCATTCAGTTTTATTGTACAGCTGCACGGAATCGACCTTTACAGTGACTTTATACGGCACAGCAGCCGAACGTGGTGCCGGAGCGGACAGGTGGTAGCGGTAGGTGTTCTGTGTGTCCCAGGAGGGGAAGGTGAGCATACGCGTCTGCTGTGGCGGCAACACCTCAGGCAGGCGCAGCGAACGCCGGTGGAGCATGCGGCCGTTCATGTCGAAATAGCTGAATGTCACGTACAGCGCCTCTATGGTATCGGAACTGTTGTTCACGGCAAGAACAGTCTCACGGCGCGCACGCAAAGGCTTGTCGTAGCCTCGCAGCACCACGGCGCCGCTGTCGGGCACTACGATACAGGGAGCAGCGGCAGGAAACTCCATGGACGGTTCCTGTGGCTGTGGGCGCAACCGCGGGCGCGTGGTGCGCTGAGCCACGGTGCTCAGGGCTGAAACCGAAAGGAGCAGGACGGCAAGGGCTTTTGTCTTCATAGCGTAATCGGCATATTACCGGATCCGGGAGCTATCCTTACCGCGCCTTCGAGTCCTTCGGGACTTTCGGCGTGGTCGATGGCAATGCGGAAGAGATACGAAACCCAGCGGCGCAGCGAGAGTCTTGTCCGCGCGCGGTAGGGCCGGAAAACGAGATTGTTGTCCTGCACCTCTACAATGCAGTCGCGCCTCGACGATCCGTTTCCGCGCATGGGGTGTGTGAGCAGCGATGCATGATAGCGACCGTTTCCGGCAATCTCGCTCATGGTTCCCATGACTGTGCCCGGAGCTATCGCATAGTCGGGAGAGTCGACCACCGATATCGTGAACTGCCCTGACAAGGCCTGCGGCTCGATTCTCACCAGCGCGCCATCCGGCACAATCTGCCACACTCCGCAGCAGGGACTGGCAGCGGCCGCCGGAGCGATGCTGTCGAGGCGCGTCCACTGGGCAAACGCGGCAAACGTGCCGGCAACGACAACGGCCAATGCCGCCATTAGGCGCCACATCAGATGCTGTTGAACTTGTAGGCGAAGCCTATCGACAATATTTCCTTTATCTGCAGCTTATGCCACTGCGGGTCGTCGCAGGGCTGTGTGGCGGAATCGTAGCGCAGGTGTGCGTAGATTTGCGTGGTGAGAAAACGGTTTATGTCGAAAACAATGGTGTTCTCCCAGTCGGCGTAGGCATCGGAATAGTCGGTGAAAGCGAACATACGTGTGCTGTATGTGATGTTGTAGCTTATCTTCCACTGGAATTTCAGTTCGGCGCTGGAACCGAATTTATGGCGGCATTTGCGGCCTTCGGCGATTTCATAGGCCGTGGGGTCGACACGCCAGTAGGTGCAGGTCTTCAGGTTGTACGACAGCGGTGATATCGAGGCGTCGAAACTGATGGTTTTCTTGGTGTTGGTGAAATTGTATGTCATACCGACACCGAGGTTGAGCTCGCCGGGCGACAGGAATGCCGACTGCACATCGTTGGAGTTGGGTTTGTATGAATTCAACAGCTGCGTCTTGAACATACCTGACACCGAGTAGTACCATCTGCGGGCAGCCTTGACACCGAATGTGGAGGTGAGTTGCAGGAGGTCGTCGCTGATGTTGTAGGAATGCACCTTGTCCTCGGGGGCGTTGTTGATGCCGAGTTTGTATTGCATCGTGGACTCGAACAGCAGATTGGGGTGGAAGGCCTGGTTGAGCTTTACATTGTAGTATATGTTGGCAAGGCCGTTTATATTGCTGTTGCCGCCCTGGTACCAGTTGGGCGACACATATGCCTGCGAGAACTGCAGCGACGCCGAGAACGCGCGTATCCAGTGGCGTTGCTTCACTTCAGCCTCCACAGTTGCCTCCACCTTGTCGGGAGTGGCAAGTTCCTTTATCTCGATGGTGTGGTCCTGGGGATTCACTACGGCATGGTAGCGCTTGGGAGCCTCCGGCAGCAGGTTGATGTCGTACACCACCTTTTCGGGATGCTGATAGAAGAGATATCGCTGCATACGCTCCAGGGCGCGAGCTCCGGCAGCTTCCTCCTCGAGCCAGCGCAAGGCAGGCTCTCCGCTGAAGTCGGATATGAATACATCGCGGTTTTCGCTGAAAGTGTATCCGGTGAAAACCGAGGGCATGAACGCCGTGGAAGGAAGGGGTCGCGAGGCCACAAGCTTTTTATATGGGTACAGAGCCGTGGCCAGCATGTAGGTGTCCACATTGTCGAAGTCGGTAAGCAGAGGCCATACGATATCGGTTGTATCGGCCTGGGCGGCGCCACGCACCGGCAATGCCATAACGGAGGTCGGCACGGGCTGTGCGTTCGTGGTAGTTGTTGTATCGGCCATTCGTGCGCTGTCGAAGTACATGGCCTGTGCTCCGGCACTTGCCGGCAGAACCAGTGCAGCCAGAACTATTGCGACTGCCGCGGTGTTGCGGAGGCTTATGTGATGAATCATTGGCGCTTGTGTTGCTGCTGTTGCGTTTCTATGGTTTGAAAGCTTTATAAAGGGTGCATACGCCCATTGTAAGACTTCTGAAGGAGCTGTCGACAAAACCGGCAGCATCCATCAAGGCTGTCATCTGCCCCCGTGCCGGACAGGCGGCAATGCTTCGTGGAAGATAGGAATAGGCATTGCTGTCGCCGCTCACAAGCTTTCCGGCCACCGGTATCACCGTGGCGGTGTAGATATTGTAGAAGGCGGCGGGGATGGGCGAAGTGGGCCGCGACAACTCCAGCACCAGCAGCTTGCCTCCGGGACGCAGCAGGCGGAGCATTTCGGCAAGGCCGGCGCTGATGTCGGCAAAATTGCGCAGGCCGTAGGCAATGGTGATGAGGTCGAAGCTGCCGTCGGGCAGACCGGTGGCACAGCAGTCGGCCTGTACGAATTTTATGCCTGCCGCACCTTTCTTCGCCCTTGCCTTGGAGAGCATTCCGTCGGAGAGGTCCATGCCGGTTATGTCGGCCTCGGGAATACGGCGGGCAAGTGCGAGTGCCACATCGCCGGTGCCGGTGGCCATGTCGAGAATCCTGGCAGGATTTCCATTGGCGGCCTCTCCAACCAGGCGCCGCAACCACAGGCGGTCGAGGCCTGCGGTCATGGCGTGGTTCATGAAGTCGTAGGCGGGAGCGATGGAGTCGAACATCGACTCCACCTGCGGCGCCTTTTCGCGACCGTCGTCGCCGTAGGGTTTTATGTCCTCTACGGCCGACATCAGCGGTTGACGTTGTCGAGAAAATCGAGGACAGATGTGGCGATGCGTTCCTCGGCATGCTCTTCGGAAGCCGGCACGAACTCACGCCCTGTAACGCGGGTGTACAGCTCGATGTAGCGGTCGGAGATTTCGCGGCACACCTGTTCGGTCATTTCGGGAAGTTTCTGTCCGGGCTGTCCCATGAAACCGTTTGCCATGAGCCATTCGCGCACGAATTCCTTCGACAGCTGGCGCTGCGGCAGGTCTTTGGCGAACAGTTCGTCGTAGGTGTCGGCATAGAAATAGCGCGATGAGTCGGGTGTGTGGATTTCGTCGATGAGAGTCACGCGTCCGTCGTGCATGCCGAACTCGTATTTGGTGTCCACGAGCACGAGGCCTTTGTCGGCAGCCATTTCCGTTCCGCGGGCGAAGAGCTGGCGGGTGTAGTCGCATACGATGTCGAGCTCGCTGCGCGACATGAGTCCCTGGGCCACGATTTCATCGGCGGAGATGTTGAGGTCGTGGCCGGCATCGGCCTTGGTGGTGGGTGTTATTATCGGATCGGGGAGCTTCTGGTTCTGCCGTAGACCTTCGGGGAGTTTTACTCCGCAGATTTCGCGACAGCCGGCGGCATAGTCGCGCCATGCGCTGCCCGCGAGGTATCCGCGGATAATCATTTCCACGCGCAGCGGCTCGCAGCGCAGTCCTGCGGTGACCATAGGATCGACTTCGGCGATTTTCCAGTTGGGAACGATGTCGGCGGTGGCATCCAGGAAGTAGTTTGCAATCTGGTTCAGAACCTGACCTTTGAAGGGAATGCCTTCGGGAAGAATAACGTCGAAGGCCGAAATTCGGTCGGTGGCAATCATCAGCAGCAGGTCGTTGCCGAGAGAATAGACATCGCGGACTTTGCCTTTGTACACTCCGGTCTGGCCGGGAAAATGGAAGTCGGTTTTGGTGATGGTCATATGAGAGTTATCGTGTGTGAGGTTTTTATTGGCTGTCGAGCTGCGAGGCGGCACGTTCTATCTCGCGTGCGGCTTCGGTTTCGCGGTCGTATTTTTCATACGCTTCGACAATGCGCTGCACCAGGTGGTGGCGCACGATGTCCTTTTTTCCGAATTCGATGCGGCCTACACCATGCACGCCTTCGAGGATTTTCAAAGCCTGCACCAGGCCGGAAGCGGTCGCTCTCGGCAGGTCGATCTGAGTCACATCGCCGGTGACTATCATCTTGGCGTTCATGCCAAGACGGGTGAGGAACATCTTGATCTGGTGTGTGGTGGTGTTCTGCGCCTCGTCGAGCAATATTATGGCGTCGTTGAGCGTGCGGCCGCGCATGAAAGCCAGTGGCGCTATCTGTATCACCTTGGTTTCCATGTATTCCTTGAGCTTTACAGCGGGAATCATATCCTCCAGGGCATCGTAAAGGGGCTGAAGGTATGGATCGATCTTGTCCTTCATGTCGCCGGGGAGGAAGCCGAGTTTTTCTCCGGCCTCCACGGCAGGGCGCGAGAGGATTATCTTCCGCGCCTGGCGGTTCTTGAGTGCGCGCACGGCCAGGGCTATGGCGATATAGGTTTTGCCGGTACCGGCCGGCCCCAGGGCGAAAGTGAGGTCGTGTGTGTCGAAAGTCTCGATAAGCTTGGCCTGGTTGGGAGTGCGTGCGCTGATGGGCTTGCCGTTGACTCCGTAGATTATGGCGCCGTCGGTCTTGCGCTCGCGTGGAGCTTCGCCCTTTACGATGTCGATAATCACATCCTCGGGCAGTGCGTTGTACTGCTCGGCATAGTCGCAGAGCTCCCTGATATGTGCCTCGAATTCGGCGGTCTCGCTCTCTTCGCCTACGACCCGCACAACCGAACCACGGGCCGAAATCCGCAGTTTGGGGAATAAGTTCTTGAGCAGGTGCATATTGGCGTTGTTTACGCCGTAGAATTGTACAGGGTCGACTTTGTCGATGATTACAATGCGTTCAATCATTGCGTGAGCTTACTGGCCGTTGTTTGCTATTCGCATGCAAAGGTAGTAATTTTTCAGCAATTACGCTGTAATCGAGGCGGCGCCGGAATTAAAGCCAAAGGCGTAATATATAGAAAAGATTTTATTAACTTTGTGCTTCACTTTGTCGCCTATGAAACCCGCCATTGAATGGACTTCTCAGGGCGTAGCATTGCCATGCCTTGATTATCAACAACTTGAACTATGGATAGCCCGTGTTGCGGAAAGCCATGGACGCATTGCACGCACACTGAGCTATGTATTCTGCGACGACGAGACAATTCTTGAGGTCAACCGCCGCTTTCTCAACCACGATTACTACACCGACATTATAACTTTCGACGACTGCTCCGGGAAGTTGCTGCGCGGCGACATGTTCATCAGCATCGACACCGTGTCCAGCAATGCCGAAGGACTCGGCGTGGATGCCGGAACCGAATTGCTCAGAGTGATTATCCACGGCATACTGCACCTGTGCGGAATAAACGACAAAGGCCCCGGAGAGAGGGAAATAATGGAGCAGGCCGAAAACAACGCCCTCGCACTCCTCGATAACATGGGGGAAGGAAACTGACATTAGACGATGAATTTCGATTTTGACATAATAGTAGTCGGCGCCGGCCATGCCGGCTGCGAGGCCGCACATGCCGCTGCCACAATGGGCGCAGCCACGCTGCTTGTTACCATGGACATGGGAAAGATTGCACAGATGAGCTGCAATCCGGCCGTCGGCGGAATCGCCAAGGGACAGATTGTCCGCGAGATTGATGCACTCGGCGGTATGACAGGAATTATCGCCGACCGCTGTTCCATCCAGTTCCGCATGCTCAACCGCAGCAAAGGTCCGGCGATGTGGAGCCCCAGGGCGCAGGAGGACCGCGAAAAATTCTCCCGCATGTGGCGCTCGGTGCTTGAGAACACTCCCGGCCTGAGCATGTGGCAAGGAAATGTGTGCCGCCTGCTTTTCGACGGCGACGGCACTCTGTGCGGCGTTGCCACCTCAGAAGGCGCCGAGTTCCACGCCCCGCGCGTGGTGCTCACGGCAGGAACATTCCTCAACGGACTCATGCACATCGGCCGCCAGAGTTTCGAAGGCGGACGCATATCCGAACCCGCAGCCCATGGTGTGACAGAACAGCTCAGCGACCTGGGCATACGAACCGACCGCATGAAAACCGGCACGCCGGTGCGTATCGACGGCCGCACAATCGACTTCGCCAGGACAACGGTCCAGGAAGGCGACCCTTGCCACAAGCTGTTCAGCTACCTTCCGGAGGTTCGCTCCGAACTGCGCCAGCGACCCTGCAACATCACATATACCAATGAAAACACTTGCGAGGTGCTTCGCCGCGGTCTTCCGGACTCGCCGTTATACAACGGGCAGATACAAAGCATAGGCCCACGCTATTGCCCCTCGATCGAGACAAAGATAGTAACCTTTGCCGACCGCACACAGCATCAGCTGTTTCTCGAACCCGAAGGTGAGGAAACCCAGGAGTACTACCTCAACGGCTTCTCATCGTCGATGCCACTCGACATACAGGTGGAAGCTCTGAGAACAGTGCCCGGACTCGAAAATGCCCAGCTGTACCGTGCCGGATACGCAATAGAATACGACTTCTTCGACCCCACACAGCTTCACCCCACACTGGAGAGCAAGGTCGTGCCGGGTCTTTACCTGGCCGGGCAGGTGAACGGCACCACCGGATATGAGGAGGCAGCCGGCCAGGGACTCGTCGCCGGAGCCAACGCCGCACTTGCCAAATCCGGGAAAAGCCCTCTGGTGCTCGGTCGCGACAGAGCATACATCGGAGTACTTATCGACGACCTGATAAACAAAGGCGTCGACGAACCTTACCGAATGTTCACCTCGAGAGCCGAATACCGCATCCTGCTGCGGCAGGACGATGCCGACATGCGCCTTACGCCCCTGGGCTACGAGATAGGGCTTGCATCGCGCCGCCGCTACGAGCTGATGCTGGAAAAGCAACGCATGCGCGACAACATTCTCGCATTGTGCGCCAGCCGAACCGTGCGGCCATCTGAAGTGAACCACCTGCTGGAACAACAACAGACAAGCCCTCTCACACAAGGAGTGAAACTCGCCGACCTTGTGCAGCGCCCGCAGCTCGGCCTCGGGATTCTGGCCACGGCAATACCCGAGCTGAACGCTCTTATCGAGGAACTGCCCGACGACCGCCGTCAGGAAACCGTGGAAGCCGCCGAAGTGCTTATAAAATACAGCGGCTACATCGAACGCGAACGGGCGGTGGCCGAAAAGCTGCGGCGACTCGACGAAATAAGGCTGCGACCCGACTTCGACTATTCGGCGCTGCAGTCGCTTTCCACAGAAGCCCGGCAGAAACTCACCGAACAGAAGCCCGCGACAATAGGAGCGGCCAGCCGCATCCCCGGCGTATCACCCAGCGACATAAACATACTGCTGCTAATTCTCGACAAATGAACGGCCAATTGTTCCACGTGAAACAATTGACAACCTATCAAATAGAATATCAAACACTTAAGTAATATAAACAACATGGAATACATCAAGCGACACATCCGCGACGTGCAGGACTTCCCCTCCAAAGGCATCCTGTTCAAGGACCTTACCACGGCTTTCAAAGACCCGCGCGCCCTGCATGTGATTGGCTGGGATCTCTCTCAGCTCTATCGCGACAAAGGCGTTACAAAAGTGGTGGGAATCGAAAGCCGCGGATTCATCGGGGGCTCCATTCTCGCCTTCGAACTCGGAGCAGGATTCGTTCCAGTGCGCAAACCGGGCAAACTGCCCGCCGACACAATTAAAATGTCCTACCAGAAAGAATACGGCACCGACACCATCGAGATGCATTCCGATGCAATCACCGAGGACGACATCGTGGTGCTCCACGACGACGTTCTGGCCACCGGCGGAACAATGGCCGCGGCATATGCTCTGGTGAAAAGCATGAACCCCAAAAAAATCTACATAAACTTCATCATCGAGCTTACATCGCTCAACGGCCGCGCCGCACTGCCCGCCGACGCCGATGTGACCTCCCTGATCAAGTACTGATTCTATTCCACCGCCGGACACGCACCTTAAATTATCTCAGAAGCGTTTGACATACTGGATATTAATCGATTTTTAAGCCTCTGAGATTTCAAAATTCGCACAAAGTTCTGCCTGTCGTACGAAATTAAATCGCTACGGCAGGCATTTTTCATAACCGAAACAGTAACTTTCCGCCAATTTTTGTGTCTATTGTACAAAGACTCGCAAACGTCCAAATCCAATGAAAAAACAAACCGTCGCATCAATTCTCTTCATTCTCCTTTTTTTCCTCTTTAACAATCCACCCGCTGCCGCCGCCGATTTCAAGATGACAGCCGCAGCGGTGGATACACTCGGACAACCCGATGTCTTTGTGACATGGCGAGTCTTTTCCGCAGCCGACTCGGTCCGCCCTGTCAAGGGCGCCGTTTCCGGCGACGACGGACTAATCAGCACTCCCCTACCCCACCGCGGCGACTACCGGCTCGTTGTCGTGGGCATGAACTCGGCCGTAGCCGAACGGCAGTTCAGCGTCAGCGACGAATCGCCGGTGGCCAACCTCGGCGCAATCGTGATGCCGGCCGTCGCCACCGAACTCGCCGAAATCACCGTTACCGCCCAGCGCCCGCTTGTGATAAAAGAAATCGACCGCCTGAGCTACGACGTCCTTTCCGATACCGAATCACAGACAGCACCTCTGCTCGACATTCTCCGGAAAGTCCCGCTGGTATCGGTGGACGCCGAAGGCAATATAAAAGTGAACGGCAGCGACAATTTCACCATATACAAAAACGGCCGCCCCAACAACTCTTTCAGCAAAAACGCCAAAGACATATTCCGCGCCCTACCGGCATCTACCATAAAGAAAATAGAGGTAATCACCGACCCAGGTGCCCGCGAGGACGCCGAAGGTGTCGGCGCCATTCTCAATATAGTCACGGCAAGCGGCACATCGCTCAAAGGTGTCACAGGCTCGGTAGGACTGTATGCAGACATCAACAATCCCGTGCCACAAGCCAACGCATACCTCACAACCCAGATCGACAAGGTCACATTCAGTGTGATGGGGTCCTAGTGGCAACAGGGAGGACGCCGCGAACGGAGCAATATGGTTTCCGATGGCACATATATATCGACCGGCGACAAGCTCTACACAAACGCAATCTCCCGAAACGACAGCGAAGGCGGCTGGGGAAGCGCCGAAGGTTCCTGGGAACCCGACACAATGAATCTGGTGACCATGAATTTCGACATGTACAGCTATAATTTCGAGACGCGAAAAAACGAGAACACATTGCTCACACAGGCCGACGGAAATCCCGTTTACTCATTCTCCACCTTCTCCCACTACCCTACACACCGATATACCGACCTTGGCGGAGCCATCAACTACCAGCGCTCCACCCGCCGCAAGGACGAAAGCATAACGGCATCGTACCGCATAGCCCACACGAACCAGAGGCAGGTCATGGCCACGGAATATTCCAATATGGTGAACGCGCCGATGGACTACACCGGCATCAACAGCCATTTCGACCTGAACTTTCTCGAGCAGACCTTCCAGCTCGACTGGAGCCGCCCCTACGGCCGAATCCACAAACTGGATCTCGGCGCCAAATTCATCCAGCGCAACAACGACTCCCGGAACACGCGCTACTACACCGGAGCCGGAAACACCTACGACGACTTCACTCACCGCACCTCGATAGGCGCCGTGTATGCCGACTGGCGGGCAACATTCGGCCGCGTGAGCCTGCGTGCCGGAATCCGCTACGAATATTCGCACCTGTCGGCGAAATTCCGCACCGGCGACATGCGGCACTTCGGCAGCAACCTGAACGACTTCGCACCCAACGCAGCCGTGAACTGGAACATAAACGATGCCAATACACTTAAGCTAAGCTACAACCGCCGCATCAACCGCCCAGGCATCAGCTACCTCGACCCCACGGTGAGCGTAAGCCCGCTGGTGACAAGCAGCGGCAATCCCGACCTCGGCTCATCGGCATACAACGCAGTTACACTGAACTACACCCTGATCCGCCCACGCATCACCCTCGACGCCTCGATTTCAGGCACCATCTCCAACAACGCCATCGCCCAGGTGAAAACAGTTGAGAACCAGCACACCTACTACACCTATGACAATGTGGACCACTATCGCCAGCTAAGGCTCTCTGCCTATGCACAATGGACACCATGGGACAAGACACGCATTGTCGTCAACGCCAGCGGCGGCCCCGTGCGCTACCACCGCCCCTCGGCAAAGCTCTCGGAGACCGTATGGCAATCCCACATATACCTTAACATCCAGCAGACAATACCCTGGAAAATCATCCTGCGGGCAAATGCAGGTTTCTTCGGCGGATACGGCAGCCTGTACACCCGCTCGAAAAACAACGCATCCTCCATATGGCACAGCATCGGCGTGCAACGCAACTTCCTGAAGGAAGACCGACTGTCAGTGTCGATATTCATCAACAATCCCTTCGGTCCGAACACACTTGATTATACCTCCGAAACATTCAACACCGACTACGTGAGCCGCTCCACCACTACCTACAACTACCGACGCGATGTAGGCATCTCGATACGCTACCGCTTCGGCTCACTTACCGCTTCGGTGAAGAAAACCAAAGCATCCATATCGAACGACGACCTCACAGGAGGCAAGAAATAAGCGACACCACACCTCGCCGCCAAAATAAGCGACGACCTTTCCGACAGCCAAGTGCGACTAACGGCGCGGAAAGGTCTCCTTATTTTATTTAAGATCATGCCCGCTTACAAACCCGGGGTATGCGCACAGTGTTGTAATTATGGCGACAAGCAACGATTTTTTATTATCTTTGACTTCGTCTTAGATACTCCCGCTCGGCAAAGCCCAAATAAATTTGGCTTTGCCCTCGACTTATACGTATCTTTGCACCGCGGGAATCCGCTCATACAGTTTGCATAATGCCCACAACCGACGCCACACATACCGGAAAACGGAAGAAGCTGCTGGGGAATCTCGTGAAGTACGCGATTCCCTTGATTGTCAGCGTGAGCCTGTGCTACCTCCTGTTCACCGGCGTGGACTTCGGGCTTATACTCTCTATAATCCGCGACCAGTGCGACTTCCGATGGATTGCCCTGGCCATGGCAATAAGCATTGTCTCATTCGTGTGCCGTGCCTACCGCTGGCGTCTGCAGCTGCGGGCCATCGGTGTGAATCCACCCATGCATGCGCTGATATACAGCATATTCGGCACATATTCGGTAAATCTTGTCTTTCCACGCCTCGGCGAAGTTTGGCGCACGGGCTACATCGCCCAGCGGCAGAACGCCCAGTTCACATCGGTGTTCGGTTCCATGGTCGCCGACCGCCTCGCCGACACGGTGACAGTGTTCATTCTGGCAATCGCCACATTTCTAATGGCTTCCCGGGCAATCATGCGCTTCCTGCATGCCAATATGGAAAGCTACCGCGCCATAGGCGCGCTTCTCACTTCGCCGTGGGTATGGGGCACGGCGCTGGCTATCATCGCAGCGTTGTGGATATTCATGACCCGACACACATCCAACCCTCTGGCAGCGAAAGTGCAGAACATAATCCGCGAGTTGTGGAACGGTTTCGCCGGAATAGCACATATGAAATCGAAAGTCCAGTGGCTGCTGTGGACCCTTGGCATCTGGGGCTGCTTCGCCTCACAGATGTACATCTGCTTTATGGCCTTCCCCTTCACCCGCGAGGCGATTGCCGTGCACGGCCTACCCGCGGTACTGGTTACATTCGTAATCGCAAGCCTGTCGATGGGCGTTCCGTCCAACGGCGGCATAGGCCCCTGGCAGTGGGCTGTAATCTTCGGCCTTGGCATCTACGGCGTTGGCAAAGCGCAGGCCGCAGCCTTCGCCAACCTTGTGCTCGGCAGCCAGACCCTGATGCTTATCGTGCTGGGAATCGTTACCTTCACGGCTATAGCCCTGGACCGCAAACGCCTTGTAACAACGGCTGAACAGCAGAGGCATACTCCAAAGAATCAATAACATAACACAACATACACTCCAAGTTCCGAAAATGGCAAAAGTAGTTATCATAGGATGCGGCGGCGTGGGCACTGTAGCTGCCCACAAATGCGCCCAGCACCCCGAAGTGTTCTCCTCCATAGTCATAGCTTCCCGCACACTCTCCAAATGCCAGAAACTGGCAGAAGAAATAGGCAAGGAATATGTGAGCGCCGACAGCGTCGACGCCGACCACCTCGACCAGGTGGTAGCCCTGCTGCGCCGCCACAACCCCGACCTGGTTATCAACCTCGCACTGCCCTACCAGGACCTCACAATAATGGAAGCCTGCCTGCAGTGCGGCGTAAACTACCTCGACACCGCCAACTACGAACCCCGCGACGTGGCACACTTCGAATACTCCTGGCAGTGGGCTTTCGCCGAACGTTTCGAGAAAGCCGGCCTCACGGCCATCCTGGGCTGCGGCTTCGACCCCGGAGTCAGCGGCGTGTTCACAGCATATGCCGCCAAGCACCATTTCAGCCGCATGGACACCCTCGACATCGTGGACTGCAACGCCGGCGACCACGGCAAGGCTTTCGCGACAAATTTCAACCCTGAAATCAACATACGCGAAATAACCCAGAACGGACGCTACTACAGCGAAGGCAACTGGGTGGTGACAAAACCTCTGGAATACCACCGCAGCCTCAACTACCCCAACATAGGCCCGCGCGAAAGCTACCTGCTCTATCACGAAGAACTCGAAAGCTTGGTGAAGAACTTCCCCAGCATAAAGCGCGCCCGCTTCTGGATGACATTCGGCCAGGAATACCTCACCCACCTGCGAGTGATTCAGAACATAGGCATGGCCCGGATTGACGAAGTGGAATACAACGGCACCAAAATCGTGCCCCTGCAGTTCCTCAAGGCCGTGCTCCCCGACCCCCAGGACCTCGGCAGCAACTACCATGGCGAAACCTCCATCGGCTGCCGCATCGCCGGCCTCGACAAGGAAGGCAAGCCCACAACCTACTACATATACAACAACTGCTCGCACGAAGCCGCCTACCGCGAAACCGGCATGCAGGCCGTGAGCTACACCACCGGCGTACCCGCCATGGTGGGCGCCATGATGTTCCTCACCGGAAAATGGAACCTCAAAGGCGTGCGCAACGTAGAGGAATTCAATCCCGATCCATTCCTGGAACAGCTCGCCAAAGACGGTCTGCCATGGCACACCGTGGTCGACGGCGACCTTGAGATGGACTGAAAACACCCCGACACCAACCCAGCAACCACCGGCTAAATGGCTTCCCACTTCCTGTCAGCAACTGTTATCACCCGCAACGAGGCTGCCAATATCGAGCGATGCCTCAACTCGCTCATAGGCGTCGCCGACGAAATCGTGGTGGTGGACTCCGGCAGCGACGACTCCACCGTCGACATCTGCCGCCGCTATGGCGCAAAAGTTACCGTGCGCCCATTTGCAGGCTACGGCCCGCAAAGGCAATACGCAGCCACACTGGCCTCCGGCAACTATGTGCTGAGCATCGATGCCGACGAAGTGCTCACCGAGGAACTCAGGCAGAACCTCTCGGCATTGAAGGAGGCCGGATTCACACACCGCATGTACCGTTTCAGGGTAATCAACTACATATGCGGAAAGCCGGTGCGCCACAGCGGACTCGAACCCGAGGTGCAGATACGCCTCTTCGACAAACGCTATGCCAACTGGGACATGCTCGACGTGGGCGAGCGCCTCAGCTACCCGGCGGGCATAATGCCTGCCGCCATCGACGGCGAAATGCACCACTACCGCTGCAACCGCTACACCGAGTACGAAGCCAAAGAGATGCGCCATGCGGCCATGCGCGCACGCCTGATGGCCGCGGCAGGCATCAGCGCCGCCGAACCCATGTGCTGGCTACGGGCTGCCAGTGCTTTCGTGCGCTGCCACCTCAGCCAGGGCGCATGGCTCGACGGCGAGGCCGGACGGCGCATAGCCGCAACACGCTTCCGCTCCACACTGGCGGCATACCGCGCCGCAAGGCGCATTATCGACGAAGAGAAATAATGACAGAAGAACCTCTGAACATTATCCATCTGATAAGCAACCGCACCTGGGGCGGCGGCGAGCGCTATGCCCTCGACCTATGCCGACGCTGCGCCGCCGACGGCCACAGCATAGCCGTTGTCACCCGCGGCATCGAGGCCGTCGACAGCCGCTTCGCCGCAGCGGGATTCAAACCCGGACACCTACCGCTGGGCGGACCTCTCGACCTTGTCAGCCCCCTGCAGCTGGCAAGGATTCTGAACCGCCTGGACGCTCCCGTGATAGTGCATACCCACAACTTCAAGGACGCCCGCACCGCACTGGCGGCACGCCGCCTGAGCCGCCGCCCTCGGCAGATACACGTTGTCACGACACGCCATCTGGCACGACCCGCCGACACCGGCGCCACTGCAAAGGCCACATATGCCGGCCTGGACGCCATTGTTTTTGTGAGCGAGACAGCCCGCCGCACGTTTCTCAGCAGTTCGCCAGCCGTGGACCACGGGAGGCTGCATGTGATTCACAACTCATTGCTGGACACCGCCGCAGAGCATGAGCCGGCAAACGCGGACGCACCACTGCGACTGCTCTACTGCGGGCGCCTGTGCGCGGAAAAAGGTCTGCACACGCTCATAGAAGCGCTCGAACAGATGCCGGCGGCATCCTGGCAACTGACCGTCGCCGGCGAAGGAAAGGGCACCTATGTGCTGCCTCTGATGCGCCGCTGCCGCCAGGCAGGAATCGATGGAAAAGTGGACTGGGCAGGTCCCGTCGACGACATCGCCCCACTGCTCGCAGCAGCCGACGCCGGCATTGTCCCCACAGTGGCGCCCGAAGCCTTCGGCCTGTCGATTCTCGAATTCATGCAGGCTGGAATGGCCGTGGTCACCACCGACAACGGCGCCCAGCCCGAACTCATTACCGCAGGTGAGAACGGCATCCTCGTTCCACCCTCCGACTCCAAAGCTCTCGCTGCCGCAATCGGCGACCTCATTGCCGACCGGCAACTCGCCGCGCAGCTCGGCGCCTCCGCACGCCGCAAGGCACTGGCCGTTTTCGGCTACGACAATTTCTATAAAAACATCACCGGCATATACCGACGCTGCCTGTCCCCCGACACCCGATCATGAAGAAATACATCACCATCAATCCCCGCTACGCCCACAGCAACATCTCCATCCTTGCCCGCGCCACAGTGGAACAGGGAATCCCCGATGCTTCTGTTGTGGTTTACCGTGGCCGCAACGTACTGGCGAAACTCGAAAACGCCGGTCTGATGATCAAGAGCTACAAACGCCCCAGACTCGCCAAAGGGCTGGTGTACCACTGGCTGCGCAAACCGAAGTGCCGCCGTGCCTTCAGCAACGGAATGCGGCTGCGGGAGATGGGCATCCGCACTCCCGAGCCGTTTTTCGCCGTGGAAATCTACAACCGCTACGGCGCCCTTGCCAACAGTTTCTATGCCTGCGAGCTCCTCAAAGGATGGAAAGAGATGAGAGGAGTGCAGAACAACCCCGATTTCGATGCCATAGCACGCGCCTTCGCAGCGTTCATTTTCAGCATGCACATAAAAGGAGTGTTCATGTCCGACCTCACCCCGGGCAACGTTCTGTTCCGTACCGGCGAAGATGGCTATGAGTTCGCCCTGGTGGACATCAACCGCATGACCTTCGACTGCAACAGCTGGAAGGAACTCAGCAAGAACTTCCGCGCCCTCCTCGACACCGAGGACGCCACAGCAACTGTGGCCGCATACTACGCAGCCATTCTTAAAAAGAACGACATCGAGCTCCCCGCCGCCGATTTCGAAAGCTACGCACGCAAAATCTACAGCGCCCACCAGCACAAGCTCATAAGCCGCCGACGCTTCAAAAACATGTTCTCCCGAAAGAAAAAATGAGCAAACGCACACCCATATCCGGCATCGTACACACCTACAATGCCGGCCGGTATCTCGATGCCTGCCTGAGCTGCCTCGCCGATGTCGACGAGATTCTAGTTGTGGATATGGAGAGCACCGACGATACCGTGGAAATAGCCCGACGACATGGCGCCAGGGTGATTGTAAAGCCCCGCGGAGAGCACCGCATAGCCGAGGCATACCGCGATTTCGCCATCCATGCCGCCACACACCCCTGGGTGCTGGTGGTCGATGCCGACGAACTGGTGCCGCAGGCGCTCATCGACTATCTGCGCGCGCAGATCGACGCCGACCCCTCGCCGCGAGGCTTCCAAATACCCATAAAGAACTATTTCATGGGGCGCTGGATGAAATGCTACTACCCTGCCTATATCCTGCGCTTCTTCAACCGTGATGGCGCGACATGGCCATATCAGGTGCATTCACGCCCGAACCACCTCGGGCCGGTGGTTACCATTCCAGCAAGCCGCACCGACCTGGCTTTCGTGCACCTTGCCAACGAAAGCATGGCCGAGAGCATAGCCAAACTCAACGCCTACACCGACCGCGAGGCCGAACGCCGCGCACCTGGCTACAGCAGGATAAAACTCTTTACCGACCCTCCTTTCCGCTTCTTCAAGGCATTTGTGCTCAAAGGCGGTTTCCGCGACGGATGGCCAGGATTCATACATGCTGTCCACGACGCAGTGTACCGTTTCGCGACACTCGCCAAAATTGAAGAAAAACGACATTCAGCAACCACCGACAGCGACATCTGCCGCGACAGGCGAGCCATAGAACAATCACAGAAAAAATGAGCAGAACCATAAAGATTTACTGCGTCAACACCTCGGAATACGTCGATGTGGAAGGCGGCGCCACTCTGGCCGAAATCGCAGCCACACTGTCCGACAGGCTTCCGGCACCGCCGGTATGCGCCCGCGTGAACAACAAGACCGAGCCACTGGACTTCGCCGTGTACCAGCCAAAGATGGTCGAGTTCCAGGATGCCACCGCCGGCTCCGGGCCCCGTGTGTGCGTGCGCTCGCTGTGCATGATGCTCTACCGCGCCGTGTGCGCACTGATGCCCGGTGCAAAACTGCGCATCGAGCACTCCATAGCCAAAGGGTATTTCTGCAAACTCGACCGCCCGTGCAACGAAGCCGACGCTCTGGCGCTGAAAGCCGAAATGAAACGCCTGGCCGATGCCGACATTCCTTTCGAGCGCAAGCAGATGCTCACAGCCGACGTGATAGAAATCTTCCGGTCCCAGGGACTCGACGACAAAGTAAAACTGCTCACAACCACCCATCCGCTATATACCACATTCTACACCATCGACGGAATCGCCGACAGCTACTACGGCGCCCTGGTTCCGTCCACGGGCTATCTGAAGGTGTTCGATCTGCTGCCATACCACGACGGGCTTCTGCTGCTCGGCCCCGATGCCGACAACCACGCAGTACCGGCCACGCCGATTGTGCAGGAAAAAATGTTCGGCGCCTTCACTGCCTACCTCGACTTCAACCGCATCATCGGCGTGCATGACGTGGGGCAGCTCAACGAGCAGGTTGAACGGCGTCGCGCCGCCGACATTATCAACGTCGCCGAAGCCCTGCACGAGAAAAGCATAGCACGCATCAGCGAAGACATCGCCGCACGCTACGCCGAAGGAGGAGCGAGGATTGTGCTCATCGCAGGCCCGTCGTCGTCGGGAAAGACCACCACTACCAAGCGACTGGCCATACAGCTCATGACCAATCTGCTGAAACCTCAGCTGATTTCTCTCGACGATTACTTCGTGGACAGGGTGCGCACACCGCGCGACGCCGACGGCGACTACGATTATGAATCGCTCTACGCCCTCGACCTGGAACAGTTCAACGCCGACCTCAACGCCATTCTCGCCGGAAAGGAAGTGGAACTCCCCTCCTATTCCTTCGAACTCGGCAAACGGCAGTACAAAGGCAACCGCATACGTCTCGAAGAAGGCTCCGTGCTGCTGATAGAAGGCATCCACGGACTCAACCCCGAACTTACGGCCCATATACCCGAAAAAGCCAAATACCGCGTGTATGTATCGGCTCTCACCACCCTGAGCATCGACGACCACAACTGGGTGCCGACAACCGACAACAGGCTGCTGCGCCGTATTGTCCGCGACTACAAATACCGCGGAACGAGTGCCGCCGACACCATCCGCCGCTGGCCCAGCGTGCGCCGTGGCGAAGAGAAATGGATATTCCCCTATCAGGAGAACGCCGACGCCATGTTCAACTCATCGCTTATCTTCGAACTCGGCGTAATGAAGGACTATGCCGACGAAATCCTCCGCACCGTCCCCAACGACGTGCCCGAATATGCCGAGGCATACCGCCTGCGCAAGTTCCTGAGCTATTTCATGCCCATAGGCATGCACCTGATACCTTCCACCAGCCTGCTACGCGAATTTCTCGGCGGCAGTTCTTTCAAATACTGATGCGCCTGCTGTCTGTAATAATGGCAACTGCTGTCGCTGCCGCCGCATTGGCCGGCACTCCAGACAGCACACTCGTACGGCAGGCCGAACGCGCCTGGGACAGCGGCGAATATGCCGCGGCGCAGGCGCTGTACACCCTTGTGGCCGACCGTAATCCCTCCGATGCCGGAGCCACTGCACGCATGATTGTGGCCGGAGCCATCCGCGGCGACTCGGCCATGGCGTCGAAAACCGTGGAACGCGCCCTTTCCAATGCCGTGAATCTCGACACTCTGCTCGAGGCCGTGCGCCGCGACTGCTATTCATGCTCCATAGCACCATACTATCCTCAGCTGCTCGCCACTCTTGGAGAGAAAATGCCGTGGCTGCTGCGCCCGTTGAGACTGCGGCTGCTCGACCACAGCATGCGCCGCGGCGACAACGCCTCAGCGGCATGCTATGCCCGTCTGCTTCTGCTGGCATCGCCCGGCGACACCTCGCTGCTTGAGATTCTCGGCAAAGCATCCATCGCCGCAGGCGACGACACCACAGGTGAAGCCGCGCTCCGCGAGGCCCTGGCCATAGAGCCGGACAACCATAATGTGCTGCTCGCTCTGGGTTACTGGCTGCTACAGACCGACAGCGACGAAGCCGCCGCCCTGCTCCGCCGTGCCTACACAATACGCCCCACGCCGTATCTGGAACAGACTCTGCAAAAAATCAGCAAACAACAATGAGCAATATCACAATATACTGCGGATCCTCGGCGAATCTGGCGCCGGAGTTCATCGAAGCCGCAAGCGCCCTCGGTAGGCGTATTGCCGCCGCCGGCGCCACTCTTGTGTACGGTGCAGGACGCACCGGCCTGATGGGAGCGGCCGCCGACGCAGCCCTTGCCGCCGGCGGAAAAGTAACCGGCATAATCCCCGGCTTCATGGTCGAGCGCGGCTGGCACCACAGAGGACTCACAGACCTCGTAGTCACCGACACTATGCACACCCGCAAGGAGAAAATGGCCGCAACAGCCACAGGCATCATAGCTCTTCCCGGCGGAATAGGCACTTTCGAGGAGCTAACTGAGGCCATAACATGGCGCCAGCTGGGGCTTCTGAATGCAAATATAGTGATTTTCAACACCGCCGGCTACTACGACGCTTTCCTTTCAATGCTCCACAATGCCGTTGACCACGGATTCATGAACACCGACCACCTGCGCCTGTTCAGCGTGGCCTCCACCGCAGCCGAAGCCGTGGAAATGGCTCTGGCACCTGTGGAACACCGTGAATTCTCCGCCAAGTTCTGATGGCCGCCGACAGCCTGCACACACAGCCACTGACACCGTTTGGCATTCCTGCTCCAACGCCGGCGCCACGGAGCCTAAATCCGCCTGCACAGTTCGTCGACAACGGAGTGTGCACAGCCATATTCGACTCCGTTCTCGCCGACACCGTGACAGGCCGGATACCACACTTCGCCACCGAGACCTACCGCGACAGCGTGGCCGTCGATCTACTTGCCGACACCATAGCCGCGCACACTGTCGTAGGTGTCGATTCCGGATTCACGCGCGGCATCGTAGGCGAGAGCCGACCCGATTTCCCTTCCGGCGGAGGCATTCTCACCGCCATACTCATGCTCACCCTCGCCGCTACGGCGCTCAACGGCCAGTCGGTGCTGCGCGCACTGCGTGCCTACTGCAACGAACTCACCGGCTACCGCCGGCGCAACAACGCCTTCGACGACAACACCCGCGTGCACCTGCCCACCGCTTTCCTTCTGGCTCTGGCGTTCATTGTCTTCGGTGGCGTGGTGCTCTACAATATCAACGGTCGCCCCGCCACAGCATCATTTTCCGGCACCACTGCCGCCATGGGAATACTCGGTCTGTACTATCTTTTCCAGATTGCCGTGTATTCACTGATAGGCTATTCCTTTTCCAGCCCCGAAGGGCGCCGCCAGTGGGTGCAGGGCTTTGCCGCATCCTCGGCAATAGCCGGCCTGGCGCTTGCCGCTCCCGCCCTGCTCATAGTGTGCCGCCCGGAATGGACCACACCCATGCTTTGGCTTTCCGCGGCCATATATGCCGCTTCAAGAGCAGTTTTCGTGGTCAAGGGCTTTAAAATTTTTTACCACAAACTGCGCTCTTTGCTTTACTTTATTTTGTACCTTTGCACCCTGGAAATCATACCGGTACTTTTAATATACCGACTGCTGTGCTTTCTTACAGTTGTCGTATAGCAGAGACCCCAACTAAGCACCTGAAAGAGTGAGCATTAAAAAAATATTAGTATCCCAGCCCCGCCCCGAATCGGAAAAGAGCCCTTACTTTGATATCGCTCAGAAACACGGTGTGGAAATCGTTTTCCGCCCGTTCATCAAGGTAGAAGGATTGAGCTCCCGCGAGTTCCGCCAGCAAAAAATCAATATCGCCGACTTCACCGCCGTGATTTTCACTGCGAAAATAGCCGTCGACAGTTTCTTCCGTCTCTGTGAGGAGATGAGAATCACCATTCCCATAACCATGAAGTATTTCTGCACCAGCGAAACCATAGCCAACTACCTGCAGAAATACATAGTGTACCGCAAACGTAAAATTTTCGCCTCCAACACCGGACGCCTCTCCGATCTTGTGCCATATCTGGCAAAACACAAGACCGAGAAATTCCTCTGGGCCGTGAGCGATGTCAACAACGGCTCCGAATCCTCGCTGCTGGAATCGGCGAAAATCAACTTCACGCGTGCCGCCCTCTACCGCACCGTAAGCAACGACTTCGCTCCCGACGAAGCATTCGATTACGACATGCTTGTGTTCTTCAGCCCGCAGGGAATCGACAGCCTGCTGAAGAATTTCCCTGATTTCAAACAGGACAAAATCGCCATTGCCGCTCTCGGCCCTTCCACTGCCAAGAGTGTGACCGATGCCGGCCTCCGGCTCGATATCCAGGCTCCGGCACCCGAGGCACCCTCGATGCCCGCCGCCATCGACCGCTGGCTTACCACCGAGAAAGACAAGACTTCCGCTTGATTGTCAACTCATGATCCGGCAGGTAAAGTGAAAGAATTCCCTCTCTACAAAAAAGAGAAACTGTGCTCCGTCGTGGCCATCGAGCAATTGTTCGGCCGTGGCGGAGCCGATTTTTCACGGCTTGCCTATCCCCTCCGCGCTGTGGCCCGCAACAATCCGCGGCGCAAGAGCGATGCCCCCGTGGCCTTCCTGATCAGCGTACCCAAAAAGCGTCTGCGCCACGCCGTGGACCGTGTGCGCATGCGAAGGCTCATTCGCGAAGCATATCGCCTGCAGAAAGGAGCCTATCCCGTTGCTCCCGGTCTGCGGCTCGACTTGGCATTCGTCTACGTGGCCGACTCGCTCAAAAGCTATGCTTCCGTGGCCGAGGCCATGCGCAGAATACTCTCCTCTCTGAGCACATACTACAATGAAAGCCCGCAATCCGATTGCTGAAGCCGCAGTATGGCTTCTGTCGTTGCCTGTGCACATCTACCGCCTGTGCATCTCGCCACTGTTTCCACCAAGCTGCCGCTACACACCCACCTGCAGTGCCTATGCACTTGAAGCCCTGCGCCGCCACGGCCCCATGAAAGGCTCCTGGCTTGCATTGAAGCGCATTCTGCGCTGCCATCCGTGGGGAGGCTGCGGCTACGACCCCGTGCCATGAATCCGTTTCCACCGGAAATTGTCGACATACACACCCACAAGTGGCCGTCGGCTCATGCCATCTTCAACCTCCCGTCCTATACTTCCGCCCCCGCTGCCTCCGAAGGCCGCCTTTTCAGCGCAGGCATACACCCCTGGGACACAGCAGCACCACTTCCCGAAGAGTTGTGGCAACGCCTGAAAGCTACCATAGCACGGCCTGAAGTCGTCGCTGTGGGCGAATGCGGGCTCGACAGCCGCCGCGGCGCCACACTCGAAATCCAGGAACAGATATTTCTGCGCCAGGCCGCCATTGCCTCCGATGCCGGAAAACCGATAATAGTGCACTGCACGGGCGCATGGCACCGCCTGCTGGCACTTGCAAGAAAGCTGCCCGGCGATTGCCCGCGGATTATTCACGGTTTCCGGCGAAACGCCGCTCTGGCCCGCCAGCTGCTCGATGCAGGCTACTCGCTGAGCTTCGGCGAGCATTTCGACCCCGAGGCTCTTAGAGTCACCCCTGCGGAACACCGCTTCGCCGAAACCGACGAGTCGTCGCTATCCATCGAAAAAATTATAGACCTACAACAACTTTCCCTAAGGGAATTCTACAATAAGAGCATAAAACTATGACCAGCAACACACAAGTGCCGGTGCTTCTGCTCACCGGCTATCTTGGCAGCGGCAAAACGACACTGCTGAACAACATACTCACCAACCGTCGCGGAATCCGCTTTGCAGTGATTGTGAACGATATCGGCGAAGTGAACATCGATGCGTCCCTCATTGCCAAAGGAGGTGTGGTGGGACAGGACAAAGCCGCCGACAATACAGATTTGGTGGCTCTGCAGAACGGATGCATATGCTGCAGCCTCAAAATGGACCTTGTGGAACAGCTGGCATCGCTTGTGGAAAGCCGCTCATTCGATTATATCGTTATCGAGGCCAGCGGCATATGTGAGCCGGCGCCGATAGCCCAGACCATCTGTTCCATCCCGAACATGGAGAGTAAATACCGCAAAGCGGGCATCCCGCGGCTCGACGCCATAGCCACTGTTGTGGACGCCTTGCGCATGCGCGACGAATTCGGCTGCGGTGAAAGCCTGCGCGAACACCACCACAGCGACGACATCGAGAATCTGGTAATAGAACAGATAGAATTCTGCAACATCATACTGCTGAACAAAATCAGCGAGATATCCGCCGGGGAAGCGGCCCGCGTGCGTGCCGTGATACGTGCCATACAGCCCAAGGCACGCATAATCGAGTGCGACTACTGCAACGTGGATCTTGACTGCCTTCTGAATACCAGCCTGTTCGACTTCGAGGACGTGGCCACCTCCGCCACATGGGTGCAGGAAATAGAAAACCGGCATAACCACGAAGACCACGACCATCACGAACACAACCACCAGGAGCACCACCATGAACATGGCGCCGACTGCCACTGCGGCCACTGCCACCACGGCGAAAACGGCCACACCGAAGAATACGGCATAGGCACGTTCGTGTATTCCGACCGCCGGCCTCTGGATATCAACCGCTTCGACCATTTCATCGCCGGCAGCTGGCCAGAATCGGTAATCCGCTGCAAAGGTGTGGTCTACTTCAGGCACAACCCCGACATGAGCTATCTGTTCGAGACCGCCGGCCGGCAGAAGAAGCTCACCGAAGCCGGACTGTGGTTCGCCACCGCACCTGAAGAGGAACTCCGCGACATCATGGCCGCCGACCCAGCCATAGCCCTCGACTGGGATCCCGTCTACGGCGACAGGATGGTGAAACTCGTATTCATAGGCAAGGACATGGACCGCCACGCCATATGCGAGGCACTCTCATCCTGCCAGACATCGCTCGACAAATCGCTGCTTTAACGGTTTTTTTGGCTTCCGCCGGAAAACTGTTGTAAAATGTATTATCTTTGCCGCGAATTATCGCATCATCAAAGCCGTTACAATAGTGACTAAAAAAATCAACCTGTGGCGCTCGGCCCGCGACTATGTCTTCATCTCGCTGGGCATGGCCATCTATGCCTTCGGATTCTGCGGTTTCATTCTTCCCGAAAGGGTGGTAATCGGTGGTGCCGCAGGTCTTAGCACCATTGTCTACTTCCTCACCGGCATTCCGGTGGCAATCACCAACTATGCCCTCAATCTAACCCTGCTGGCCATAGCATACAAGATTGTGGGCAAACAGTTTGTGCTCGGCACCATCTTCGGATGCACCATGATGAGCGTTTTCCTGGGCATCTTCCAGCCGCTGCTGGCCTCGGGATTCACCGACGAAAGCTTCCTCAACATAGTAATCGGCGGCGTTGCCGCAGGTCTTGGCGTGGGGCTGGCATTCACCCACAACGGCTCCTCGGGCGGAACCGACATTGTTGCCGCCATGGTGAGCAAGCACTCCAACGTTACCGTAGGGCGCACGATGCTCTATACCGACCTGTTCATCATATCCTCGTCGTACTTCGTTACCTTGCAGATCGACAAAGTGGTGTTCGGCCTCATAGTGCTCTTTCTCTGCTCCTACGTGGCCGACATGGTAATCAACACCGACCGCCAGGCGGTGCAGTTCACCGTCTTTTCCTCCAAGTGGGAAGAGATAGCCACAGCCATCAACAACGAGGCGCACCGCGGATGCACTGTCCTGACAGGCATGGGATGGTATTCCAAGAAAGAAGTGAAAGTGCTTCTGGTAATGTGCCGCAAAATCGAAGCCGTGACCATTAGCAGGATAATAAAGAGCATCGACCCCAACGCGTTCTGCGCGCAGGCTCATGTGAACGGCGTGTACGGCAAAGGCTTCGACGAGCTGAAGGTGAAAATGAAGATTAAAAAAAGTTTCGCTACACAGCTTCCCGCCAATCAACCGGAAACTACTAATGGCTGACAACAAGCTTCTCCAACAACTCGAAGGCATCGAAAGCCGCTTCCGCGAAGTGGCCACACTGATTACCGACCCTGCCGTAATAGCCGACATGCAACGCTATGTGCGCCTCACAAAGGAATACAAGGAACTCGAACGCCTTACCGAGGCCACACGCCGCTACCGGACACTGCTCGACCGCGCCGACGAGGCTCGCGCCATCCTTGCCGACGAAAGCGACCCGGAGATGCGTCAGATGGCCCAGGAACAGCTCGACAGCGCCAATGAGGCTTTGCCCGGCACTGAGGACGAAATCCGTCTGCTGCTTATCCCTGCCGACCCCGAAGACTCCAAGAACGCCATCCTGGAAATCCGCGGAGGCACTGGCGGCGACGAGGCCGCACTCTTCGCCGGCGACCTGTGCAAGATGTATATCCGCTTCTGCGAAAGCCGCGGATGGAACGTGGCCGTGACATCGGCCAGCGAAGGTGCCGCCGGAGGCTTCAAGGAAGTCGTTTTGGCCATAAGCGGCGAGGGTGTGTACGGAGTGCTGAAATACGAAAGCGGCGTGCACCGCGTGCAGCGCGTGCCTGCCACCGAAACACAGGGCCGTGTGCACACATCCGCCGCCACCGTGGCAGTGCTGCCGGAGGCAGAACCGTTCGACGTGCAGATAAACGAGGGCGAAATAAAATGGGACACCTTCCGTAGCGGCGGCGCCGGCGGCCAGAACGTGAACAAGGTGGAAAGCGGTGTGCGCCTGCGCTACATGTGGCGCAACCCGAACACCGGAGTGAGCGAGGAAATACTCATAGAGTGCACCGAAACCCGCGACCAGCCCAAAAACAAGGAACGCGCCCTGAGCCGCCTTCGCACTTTCATATACGATAAAGAACACCAGAAATACGTCGACGACATTGCCTCGCGCCGCAAGACAATGGTTTCCACCGGCGACCGCTCGGCCAAAATACGCACCTACAACTATCCTCAGGGACGCATTACCGACCACCGCATAAACTTCACGGCCTATAATCTGGCGGCATTTGTCGACGGCGACATCCAGGAACTCCTCGATGCCCTCGCCGTAGCCGAAAACGCCGAAAAACTCAAGGCCGCGCAACTCTGAAACAATTACAAACAAAAGCCATCAACACGATATGAAACGCACCGAATTAGTAGAAAACATTTTCCGCAAAGGCAGCTTCCTGTGCGTAGGCCTCGACCCCGATCCCGCACGCATGCCCGCTTCGCTTGGTGCCGACGCAAATCCTGCGGCAGCAATCCTGGCCTTCAACAAAGCCATAATCGATGCCACAGCCCCCTATTGCGTGGCATACAAGCCCAATACAGCTTTCTACGAATGCCACGGCGCGGAAGGATGGCAGGCGCTGGCGGATACCGTGGCCTATATACGCAAAAACTACCCCGACCAGTTCGTTATCGCCGACGCAAAACGCGGCGACATAGGCAACACCGCCGCACGCTATGCCCGCACGTTCTTCGACACAATGGACTGCCATGCCGTTACTCTCGCTCCCTACATGGGCGAGGATTCGGTGCGGCCTTTCCTCGACCATGCCGACCGCTGGAGCATTGTGCTGGCTCTGACCTCTAACCCTTCGGCCGGAAACTTCGAAACAATCGCCGATGCCGAAGGCATGCCCCTCTACCAGCGCGTGGTGCGCCTCAGCCGCCACTGGGGCTCGCCGGTGAACACAATGTATGTTGTAGGCGCCACACGTCCCGAAAGCCTTGTGGAACTGCGCAAGCTCGTGCCCCGTCACTTCTTTCTGGTGCCCGGTGTGGGCGCCCAGGGCGGCAATCTCGAACAGGTGGTGGAAAACGGCATGATCGACGAATGCGGCCTTCTGGTGAACAGCTCAAGAGGCATTATCCATGCCTCTTCCGGCGACGACTTCGCGGAAGCCGCCGCTGCCGCTGCCCGCGAGATGGCCGAACGCATGGCCGGCTACCTCGCCGCGATAGAACGCTGACAGCCGATGTCCGGCGCCCATATGCTCACAATAGTGATTCCGGTGCACAACCGCCGGAATCTGGTAGAGCACACCCTCGGGAGCCTGAGGCAACAGACCGCCCCGCGTTTCGCCACCGTGCTGGTCGACAACGCCAGCACCGACGGCAGCATCGAAGTGCTGCGCAAGTGGCAGGCCGAAAACAACTCCCCCGAACGTCCGGTAACTGTTCTCTCCGAAAGCACACCCGGAGCCTGTGCCGCACGCAACCGCGGCCTGGACGCCGTGGAGTCGCCATGGGTGCTCTTCTTCGATTCCGACGACCTGATGCACCCCGGACATATAGAACGCGTTCTGAACGGCATAGAAAGCCATCCTGAGGCCGACATACTCGGCTGGGATACAATTCACCGGAATATCTCAGGAAAGCGCTCCATACACCGTTTCTACGCCGACAACGCCCATTGGCACTCGCTCTTCGACGGCGGCTACGCCACACAACGATGGTGCGCCCGCACCGACACTGTGAGAAACGCCGGAATGTGGAACCCGCAGGTAAGACTATGGGACGACATCGAGCTTGGAGTGCGCATGGTAGCCGGCGGAGCCAAAGCTGTGAAGCTTAACGGTCGCGCAACAGTAACCACGGTAGAGCAGGCCGCATCCATAAGCGCGAATATCAACGGAGACTATATAGAACGCATGGAACTGCCTCTCCGGCTCATATCCCGCAGCCTGCCTCCGCAGGCACATCTGTGGACCGACTGCGTGCGCGCCATCAATCTGGGCAATACCGCACGTGGCGCCGACACCGGTATTTCATCACTATGCCGCCAACGCCTCGGGCAGATATGCAGCGGAAAGACAATGCGCGAGCGCGCGATACTGAGATTCCTCTATCATTTCCGCCGCCTCGGCGGACGAGGCCAGAACATACTCCTTCGGGCAATCCTAAACGCCTGAACCGCACACACAACATAACCGTAACATAAAAAGTACGCCCGGGATTTCGGTCCCGGGCGTACTTTTTATGTGATGTCCTTATCAGGCATTCTTGGGAGCTGCCTTGCGACGGCTGTCGGTGAGGTAGGCAACGGGGCAAGCCACATAGATGGTTGCCAGGGTACCGATGATTACACCGAAGAGCATTGCGAAGGTGAAGCTGCGGATAGCATCGCCACCGAGGATGAAGATGCACAGAAGCACCAGCAGGGTAGAGGCCGATGTCATGATGGTACGGCTCAGTGTGGTGTTGATGGAGTTGTTGATTGTGCTGAAGAAGTCTTGTTTGGGATACAGTGCTGTGTTTTCACGCACACGGTCGAACACCACCACGGTATCGTTGATCTGATAGCCGATGACTGTCAGAATCGCCGCGATAAAGCTCTGGTCGATTTCCATGGCGAAGGGGAACACGCCATAGAAGAGGCTGTAGAAGCCTATGATCATGAATGCGGTGAAGGCCACGGCGGCAAGCGCGCCTACCGAGAAGGCTACATTGCGGAATCGCAGAAGAATGTAGAGGAACATCGCAATCAGCGAAATCACAACGGCAATAACGGCGTCCTTCTTCATGTCGTCGGCCACGCTGGGACCTACCTTCTGGCTGGAAACAATGCCGTAGTTAACGTCGGAAGTCGAGAACTGCTCGGGTGTGATACCTTCGTGGAGGTAGGGAGTGAGGGCGTTGAAGAGTTTGCCTACAATCTCTTCCTCGGTGCCTGCATCTTCGCTGTCGATGTTGTAGTTGGTGGAGATGCGCACCTGGTTGGAGCTTTCGATGGTGATCACCGAGGTGGATGCTCCGGGGAACTCGGCAGAGAGAACCTGCTGGAGCTCCTGGGTGTTCACAGGCTGCTCGAAACGCACGATGTAGTTGCGGCCACCGGAGAAATCGATACCCTGGTTGAGCTTGCGCACGAACAGCGAGCAGACCACAATGGCGATGAGCACACCCACGATGGTGAAGCTGGCCTTGCGCTGGCCAAGGAAGTTGATTTTGGAGTTTACAAACAGCTTGCGGCCGAGTGCGGTTGTGAAGGTGAGGCTGGCGAAGGTCTTGCTGCGGCTGATCCAGTTGAACACAAGACGGCTCAGATATACTGCTGTGAAGAACGAGCAGATGAGGCCGATAATCAGCGTTGTGGCGAAGCCTTTGATAGGACCTGTGCCGAAGAGCAGCAGGATAACACCTGTGATGATGGAGGTGAGGTTGGAGTCGAAGATTGCGGAGAAGGCGTTGCTGTAGCCGTCGGCAAGTGCGTTGCGCACGTTCTTACCTGCACGCAGCTCTTCCTTGGTGCGCTCGAAGATGAGCACGTTGGCATCGACAGCCATACCCAGTGCGAGCACGATACCGGCGATACCGCTCATGGTAAGCACGGCCTGGAAGGATGCGAGAATACCTATTGTGAAGAACAGGTTGAAGATGAGGCACAGATTGGCTACAAGACCGGGGATAAGGCCGTAGAAGGCAATCATGAACACCATGAGGAGCACAAGAGCCACAACGAAGGACACAATACCTGCCTTGATGGCTGCCTTGCCGAGCGAGGGACCTACAACCATGTCGGAGATGATGGTTACCTTGGCATCCATCTTGCCGCTCTTGAGCACGTTGGCAAGGTCGCGGGCTTCCTCGATGGTGAAGTCGCCGGTGATCGAAGACTGTCCGCCTTCGATTTTGTCGTTCACGTTAGGCGCGGAGTACACTTTGCCGTCGAGCACGATTGCCACCTGATGACCGATGTTCTGGCCGGTGATGCGTGCCCAGTTGCGTGCGCCCTCACTTGTCATGCGCATCGAAACCTCATTGCCGCGCAGAGGGTCGTAGTTGGAAGAAGCGTCGGAAACGGCCTTGCCGTCGAGGGCAGGACGTCCGCCGTTGGCCTTGAGTGCATAGAGAGCATAGCCGAGATTCACCTCGTTGCCGTTGGCATCGACATGGATGCTGGGTTTTACGCTCCAGCGCAGACGCAGGTCGGGGTTGAGGATAGTACGTGCAGCAGGACTTGCCAGCACGGCATCGATCTGAGCCATCGCACGGGCGTCGGGCACATAGCCTACGGTAGCGCCATAACCGGGCTGCTGGAGCATGGTGTAGAGCGCTGCCACATTAAGCGCGGTGTCGCCGGCGGCTGCCTGAGCCAGACGGTTGAGCGAAGGAGTCACCTGGTCGGCGGTGAAAGTCTCGTAGAACTCGAGGTTGGCCGAACGCTGCAGCAGGTCACGCACACGCGAGTGGTCTTTCACACCGGGAAGCTCGAGCAGAATCTGACCGTCCTTGCCCTGGAGCACCTGGATGTTGGGAGAAACCACGCCGAACTGGTCGATACGGTTGCGGAGCACGTTGGTTGCGGAATTGTCCACACGGTCCTTCACCTGGCTCTTGAGTGCGGTGCGCACGGCATCGTCGGAAGCTCCCGAAGGAACTATTCCCTGGAATACCACGCCGAAATCGGCCTGCGGACGCTGTTCACGATAGGATTCTATAAAGGAACTGACGAAGTCGTCGCTTCTGTGGCTGGTCACGGCAGCCTGGGCACCGGCGAGAGCGCGCTCGAACACGCTGTCGGTGGCGCCGGCTTTCATGGAGCGGAGCATGTCGGGCATGTCCACCTGGAGAATCACGTTCATACCGCCCTTGAGGTCAAGACCGAGTCCGACTCCCCACTTGCGTACATCGTTGAGGGTGTAGTAGCCCAGATACACTTTGCGCTCGCCCAGCGAGTCCATGTAGTGTTTGTAAGCCTGGTTGTAGGCTTCGTCGTCGTTGTTGCCGCTCTCCACACGTGCGTACTGTTCGGCCTTGCTCTCGTAACTACTTGAGATATAGGTAAACGAGAGATAGAACAAACATACCAGCACCAGGAACACAGCGATAACGCCGGCAACGATGCTGCCTAAGTTTCCTTTGCTTTGCATGTAATAATATGGTTTAGATTATTAATTAAATTTCGCGATATGACGGTTTCAGCGGGCAAATATAGCATTTTTTTTTGAAACTGACAGTTACGGCGCTCAACTCCAGCACTATTTTTTGTTGTAACAAAAAAAAAGCGTATTTTTGCAACGGTTCATACTGCCTGAATTCATACTCATGAGACAATTCACTATTTCTTTGCTCCTTGCAGCAGTTGCCTGCTTGCTGGGAAGCCCTACTGTCGGCGCTGCCGACAATGGTCGCCGCGTACAGGTGGCCGGAATAGCTTTCTACAACTTCGAAAACCTTTTCGACACCATCCCCAACAATGCCGAGGGACGCGACGAGGAATTCACTCCCGCCGGACAGCGACAATGGGATGGCCGAAAATACCGGCAGAAAATCCACAACCTGGCCTACGCCATCTCCCAGTTCAAGACTCCGACCACCCCCTACGGCCCGGCATTGCTGGGCGTGAGCGAAATCGAAAACCGTTCGGTGATGGAGGATGTGATAAACCAGCCAGAACTACGCGACCTGAACCTGCGCATCGTCCATCATGATTCGCCCGACGCCCGCGGCGTCGACGTGGGACTGATCTACAACCCCCGCTATTTCCGCGTACATAATGTGACAAACCACCGCCTCAACGCCGTTCCTTTCCGCACCCGCGACCAGATGTGCGTGGTGGGCAGCCTGCTCGGACAGCAGATAGCAGTAATAGTGAACCACTGGCCATCGCGCATAGGCGGCCAGGAACAATCCGAGCCTAACCGCGTGGCAGCCGCCGAATTGTGCATGCAGATTGCCGACTCGCTGTGGCGCGTGAACCCGCAGATGGGCGTTATCATAATGGGCGACCTCAACGACGACCCCATGGATCGCAGCTGCGCAAAGGTTATCGGCGCCGGAAAAGATAAAGAAGGAGTAGGGGAGCACGGTTTCTACAATCCCTGGTGGCGCATACTCGACCGCGGAATAGGCACTCTGGCATACAAAAGCAGCTGGAACCTCTTCGACCAGATTATCGTTTCCGGAAACCTTGTAAACGCACCCGACAACCGCTGGAACTTCTTCGAGGCACGCGTGCTCAACTTCGACTTCCTGAAAGACACCGAAGGCAACCGGCAAGGATATCCCAGACGCACGTTCTCCGCAGGAAGCTTTCTCGGAGGATATTCCGACCACTTCCCTACCGAAATTTTCCTTCGCCGATATGTCGAGAACCGTGCCCGATAACCGGCTTAACGTCTGAAACCATATATATCACCAATCATTAATATTTTTCAGCTTATGAAAAAACTTTTACTAAGCATGGCTGCCGGCCTGCTGTGTGCAGGTTCCGCACTGGCCGACACCACAGTGACATTCGCCGACCTCGAGCTGGGTGCCAATCCTACCGAGTTCACCGCAGGTACCGACTTCAAGTTCGTTGCCGACCAGAATGGCGGCACCACAAAGCCTGCATACAACGCAAACAACAAGGACCTGCGCCTCTATGCCAAGAACACCCTCACCGTTACCAGCGGTGCCGACATCACATCCATGGTGTTCAACATTTCCAAGCAGGGCAAGAAACGCCTCACCGACATTACCGCCAGCAACGGCAACGTTACCATCAGCAATCCTGCCGAAGGCGACTGGACTGTTACCTGGACCGGCAACGCCGCTGAAGTTACCTTCACCGTGGGCGAAAAGGCAACATACGGTACCGATGGTGAATCCAAAGCCGGCCAGTTCTGCTTCACCAGCATGAATATCGTTGGCGGCGGCGAACTTGGCGGAATCACTCCCCCCGAGCCTGCCGAACCCAACTACTTCAAGGCAACAGCCGTTGAAAGCGGCCAGAGCTATGTATTCGTAGCAGGTGGCATGTACAACATGCTCTTTGAGAAAAACTACGGCTACATGAGCTCCACCAATCTCCCCGCCGGCGCAACAGCCACCTCTTTTGCAGGCGACGCTTCCTATGCCCTTAAATTCACTGCCGTACAGGGTGGCTACACCATCGAGACCGCACAGGGAAAAATGCTTGGTGCCAAAACCGGATACAAGACATTCGACACCACCGACGACAGCGCGGACAACCGCGTATGGACTGTAAGCTTCGATGCCGGCGTGGCCACCATCACCAACATCGCTACCGGCCATTCCATCTATCAGGATCCCGCTTTCGGTTCCTTCGGATGCTACCTGCCCGAAGAGCTCCCCGAGAATGCCGCCAAACCCGAGCTCTTCAAACTCCAGGGCGAAGTGGTTATTCCTCCGGTAAACGAAGCTATCTTCGTTGAAACCGCCGCCATCGCTTCCGGTGCCGAATATGTAATGGTAGCCAACGACAAGCTCGGCACCGTTATCTCCGAAAGCTCCACATTCGGCCGCCTCAGCCTCACCGACGTTACCATCACCAACGGCGAACTCACCAGCGATGTCAAGAACGCCATCACCATCAAAGCCGAAGGCGAAGGATACACCATGAAGGACTCCTATGGCCGCTATCTCGGCTTCGACGGCACCCACACCACTTCCTTCCAGCTCTACACCGAAGTAAGCCCCCTTTGCATCTGGACAATCAGCTTCACCGCCGGCAAAGCTTCCATCTCCCTCACCGCCGAAGGCAACACCGGTCTGGTAGGCGTTACCAAAGGTGCTGAAGGTACATGGTACAACAACATCGCTCCCAGCGTAAATGCCGCTGAAGTTCTCCTGCCCACACTCTTCGTGAAAAAAGGCAGCGGCCTCGAATCCGTAGCTGTCGACAATGAAGCTCCCGTTGAATTCTACAATCTCCAGGGCGTGCGCGTAGCCAACCCCGAAGCCGGCATCTATATCCGCCGCCAGGGCAGCAACGTTACCAAAGTTTACGTTCGCTAAGCTATACCTCCGCTGATACATCAAAGGCTGTGCCGTATATTCACGGTGCAGCCTTTTTTATTTACATACCACCGAGTGAGACAGATCTTGTCCGTTTTAAACGGAGAAAATCTCACTGACACTTATTGACAACCGCTGTTGATAATGCCGGAATAAGTTACTGAAAACTATATTTTGAAATTGCACAATTATGTGCTAAGCCGTACAATTTCGGAAAAGTCAAGTCTATGGCTGTTCTTTTTCTCACATAGATATCAATGCGGTTATCTACCGGAACAGACCGTAATCTATAGGTTTATCAACGCCTGAAGTTATCAAATTATCAAAACACAACATTATCAACACTATGTAGATAACACATCCAACACACATTATATCTGCAATATAGCATGTCAATAAAGTGTGCAAATTCATAACCCGGACATCAATAACCCATAAAGTCAAGGAAACAGCAAAAAAGTTATCGCACATATCAACAGCCATTATTATTCTTCCTGTGTCTTTCTTTCAAAATAATTTTTTTTAAACAAAGAAGACTATAATAATAAAGGCATGTTGAAAACCCGGAACTGTCGACAGAAACCCGATGAAGGAAGAATAGAAAAGAAATCTCCGCCGGTTTCTAATCGTACCATAAGCTATGGCCGGCTATGATACCGGTGTCAATAAGGACGCGACAAATTCTCGGTAGATATACTTTGGAATCCCGCCGTCATTTATTAAGCCGCACTGTTTCTGTAAAGTCAAGGTTTCCGGTCGTCTTTTTATTGTATGGATATCAATGTTATTTTCCTGCTTATAGACCACAATCAGACGGACTGTCAACGCTTGACGTTATCAAACAACAGGATATCTGCGTTATCAACATAGTGTTTATAACATGCTTAATCTATTATATATCTGCAATATATAATGTAGATAAAGTGTGTAAAATAATAAACAGGTCTTTTATAAGCAATGAGCGGATATCGTATCCTACGGGATTTCATACATATCGACAGCTATTATTATTATTCCTTTGTATTATATTTTCTATGATTGGAGAGATAACAGGAATAAAAGCATGTTCAGAACCACAAGGTCCAGGCTGGAACAACAGCAGCGAACGGCGAAAAAATAGTATCTTTGCACTATGATGACAGAGAAAACCAACCGTCCGTCGGCTGCGGTGCAGCAGGCCCGCCAGCGCTTCGGAATTGTCGGCAATGCTCCGGCTCTCACAGCAGCTCTGGAGAGGGCTGTGAGGGTGGCGCCAATCGACCTGTCGGTGCTTGTGTGCGGCGAAAGTGGCACCGGCAAGGAATTCTTTCCGCAAATCATCCATGCCTTCAGTTCGCGCAAGCATGGAAAATATATAGCAGTGAACTGTGGTGCCATTCCAGAGGGCACCATCGACTCCGAACTTTTCGGCCATGAGAAGGGCGCTTTCACCGGTGCTGTCGATTCCCGCAAGGGATATTTCGAGGAAGCCGACGGTGGCACAATCTTTCTCGACGAGGTTGCAGAGTTGCCGCTTACCACGCAGGCCCGACTGCTTCGTGTGCTCGAAAGCGGCCAGTATCTCAGAGTAGGCTCTTCTGAGGTGCGACGCACAAACGTAAGGATTGTGGCGGCAACGAATGTGGATCTTCCGAAAGCCATATCCGAGGGCCGGTTCCGCGAAGACCTTTTCTACAGGTTATCGACAGTGATGATAGTTGTGCCTCCGCTTCGCGAACGCGGTGCCGACATAGACCTGCTTGCCTACAAGTTCAGCAGCGATTTTGCCGAACGCTACCGCGTGGACCCTGTGAGCTATTCGCCGGAGGCAATGGCTTTACTGCGCCGCTACCGCTGGCCGGGAAATGTGCGACAGCTTAAGAATATCATCGACCAGATTGCCCTTTTCCATGCCGGAAGCCGTGTAGAGGCCGATACCGTGGAAGAGGCGTTGCCGGCGGCATCGCAGACATACATGCCGGCCACACGCGACGACGACAGCATACACAGCTACAGCCGCGAGCGCGACATGCTTCTGGGAATGATTCTGAATCTCCAGCGGCGTGTCGATGAGCTTCAGCGCCGCAGCGACAGCCATCCGCATGCCGAGACCGCCAACCGCATGCTCAGCGAACAGTCGGTAGCCCCTGAAGACAAAAAAGGAAACACGGCCAAGGCTCTCATTGTATTGGACAAAAAAGAGAAGGATATAGGCAACAGCTGTGCCGATGTGGTGTGCGAGGAAGTGGAGACTATAGAAAGCAGCGTTCCGGCCACAATGCAGCAGACGGAGAAACAGGCAATAGAGGATTCTCTGCGGCGCAACGAAGGAAAGCGTAAGGCGGCAGCCGCGGAACTCCAGATATCGGAACGCACTCTATACCGCAAAATAAAAGAATATGGACTCGAATAAATACTCCCGGACGTTGCCGGCGCTTGTAATGCTGTGTGTTCTCGTTGTTGCGGGAGCCTGCAAGATAAGGTTTACGCCGAACGGCACATCCATCGACTACAATGTATATCGCACGATATCCGTGAGCGAGTTCCCGATTCGTGCGGCACTGGTGTATCCGCCCCTGCAGCCTATGTTCGAGAACGAGCTGCAGAACTACATAACCCGCAACACACGCCTGCAGACTGTCGACGGCCTTTCCGACCTCCGGCTTGAAGGCGAAATCACCGGCTACAACCTCACACCGCAGGCGGTGACAGAAGACGGCTACGGCTCCATGACACGTCTCACCATATCGGTGCGCGTGAAATACACAGATACCAAAGTCGACGGCAAGGACTTCGACCAGACATTCAGCGCCTACCGGGACTTCACCAGCAGCGAGATGCTCACCGACGTGCAGGACGGTCTCTGTCAGGAGATATGCAAGGAGCTTGTAGATCTTATTTTCAACTCCACCCTGGGCGACTGGTGATAATGGAAGAATTATTACAGACTACAGGCGCTATCCTGCGCAGATATGCCGGCAGCGTGTCGGCACCGTCGGCCGACGACATGGCGGTCCTCGCCCGCGCATCCAAGGCTTTTCCATACTGCACGGCGATAGATATGCTCATGCTGCGAAGCCCGTCGCTGGACAGGGAACAGCGCAGCAGTCTGGAGATGAAAATCATGCTCGCTTCCGACAATGCCGATGCCATAGAAAGCGCCAGAGGCGGCGACTTTGCGGGCTTCTATCCGCCTGAGGAAAACGAATCGCCGGCAACAGAGAATGTGATAGACCTTTTTTTGCAGACTTACGGCCACAGCAGCCCTGCGGAGGACGCGATGCTCGAACGCATGATATTCAATCCCACTCCCGACTACGGCGAAGTGCTCGCCCGCGAGGAACAGGAACATCTGCCTTCCGAACCGGTCGATGCCGACAGTCCCGAAGGGCGTATAGATGCCTTTATTCTCAGTCGGCATCCGGCGGCGCAGCATCACCGGCCCGAGCCTGCGCCACAGCCTGCACCGAAGGCGAAGCCACTGAAAAAACCGGCTGACGAACCGGCCGATTCCCTGCTCAGCGAATCGCTGGCGAAAATCTATATCAGGCAAGGTAAATATCAGCGTGCCTACGATATTATTTCGTCGCTAAACTTGAAATTTCCGAAAAAAAGTGCTTACTTTGCAGACCAATTGCGGTTTCTGCGGAAACTGATATTGATAGACAAAGCCGGCAAAAAGGCCGAAGAATAGCTTTGCTGTTGCCAAATAATTGATAATTAGAAAAATAACATTATAAGACATGCACATCGTAATAATAGCCCTTATTGTAGTGGTATCGATTCTGCTCATAGGAATAGTATTGATACAGAAAAGCAAAGGCGGCGGTCTCTCCAGCCAGTTCGGTGGCGCCGGAAACGTGATGGGCGTACGCCAGACCAACAGTTTCCTCGAAAAAGGCACATGGGTGCTGGTGTCTCTGCTGGTGGTGTTGTCCATAGTATCCGTATGGACCGCTCCCCGTGTCAACAACGCTTCCGAGCTCCGTGCCGTTCCCCAGGCTCCGGCGGCAGCCGCTCCCGCGCTTCCGGCTCCCGGCCAGATGGATGTGGTACCCGTTACCGTTCCTGAAACCGAGGCCACAGTAGTGGAAGCCGAAGAAGTGGAAACACCCGCCCAGCAATAAGGAAAAGAAATAATAGAAAAGTATCCCGCAGCCTGTCCATGCAAACCGACAGGTGCGGGATACACTTTTTTATCTACCCAAATGCAAAGAAGTGATTTTGAAATAATGGCCCCCGTTGGCAGCTACGATTCGTTGTCGGCTGCCATTGCCGCCGGTGCCGATGCCGTTTATTTCGGTGTGCAGGGGCTGAACATGCGTTCGCGCTCGAGTGCCAATTTCACCCTCGACGACCTGCGGAACATAGCATCCATAGCCGCCGGAGCGGGAGTGAAAACGTATCTTACCGTAAATACCATAGTCTACGACAACGACCTGCAGGCTGTGCGGGAAACGATAGCCGCTGCTGCCGCCGCAGGAATCACAGCGGTGATAGCCTCGGATATAGCCGTTATATCGGAATGCCGCCGGCAGGGCGTGGAAGTGCACATATCCACACAATGCAATGTTTCCAATATCGAGGCAGTGCGGTTCTATGCCGCTTTTGCCGACGTGGTGGTGCTTGCCCGCGAGCTGAGTCTCGACCAGGTGAAGGCTATTTCCGACGCCATTACAGCCGAAGATATCCGCGGACCGCGTGGCGAACTTGTGAGAATAGAAATGTTCTGCCACGGTGCCTTGTGCATGGCCGTGTCGGGAAAATGCTATCTATCGCTTCACCAGATGAACTCCAGCGCCAACCGCGGGGCATGCACACAGATATGCCGCCGCGGCTACGAGGTCACCGACCTGGAAACCGGCGAAAGCCTTGCCGTGGAGAACAAATACATAATGTCTCCCAAAGACCTCAAGACCATCCATTTTATCGACCGCATGGCAGATGCGGGAGTCAGAGTGTTCAAAATCGAGGGTCGTGCGCGTGGTCCTGAATATGTTGCCACAGCCGTGGAATGCTATTCCGAGGCTCTCGAGGCGCTGTGCGATGGCACTTATGGCCAGGAGAAGGTGGAGCAGTGGAACAGCAGGCTTGAAAAGATATTCAACCGCGGATTCTGGAACGGATATTATCTCGGGCAGCGCCTGGGTGAATGGAGCGCCAGATACGGCTCTTCGGCAACGCGTGTGAAACAGTACGCGGCCAAAGGTGTGAAATACTTCTCGAAACTCGGTGTGGGAGAATTCCTCATGGAAGCCGGCGAGCTTGTCCGAGGCGATGAGGTGGTGATAACAGGCCCCACCACTGGAGCTCTGATTGTACGTGCCGACGATATCCGTGTGGGAGGAAAGAGTGTGGAAAAAGCCGTTAAAGGCGATGCGTTCTCAATTGCCGTGCCGGCGAAAATACGCCCTGCCGACAGGCTTTACCGGTGGTTGCCCACAGAACAATGAAAACACTCTATGTAAGCGACCTCGACGGCACGCTGCTCGGCAGCGACAGCCGGGTGAGCCAGCGCAGCGCTGAACTGATTACAGAACTCAGCGCCCGAGGTGCCCTGATAACCGTGGCTACGGCGCGCACTCCGGCCACCGTGGTTCCGTTGATGGCACATGCGGCAACAGGAGTCGATTATATAGTGATGACAGGTGCCGCCGGTTGGAACCGCACCCGCGGCGAATTTGTCGATTCATGTTTCATAGGAGCCGATGACAGCCGGCTGCTGCTGGATATGGGAGCCATGCACGGTGTGCATCCGTTTGTCTACATCCAGTCGCCCGAGGGGCGCACTCTCGATGTCTACCATTCCGGAAAGACACTCAACCGCGCCGAGGAAAGTTTCTGGCTCGAACGCCGCCATGTGGCGCTGAAACGCTTCCATCTCGGCACTCCCGTGCCGGAACGTTCCACAGGCCGCGCCATGCTATTTTTCGCCATGGGCGAACGCGGCCCCGTCGAAGCCCTTGCACAAATGGTTCGCGATAGCACGGAATGCTCGGTTTCGTGCTATCCCGACATTTTCAACAGCGATATCTACAATCTTGAAGTGCTCGCTCCCGGAGTGTCGAAAGCCAGCGCCATACGGCGTGTCGCCAAGGCCGAGGGTGCGGAACGCATTGTGGTGTTCGGCGACAATCTGAACGACCTGCCCATGTTTGCAGTGGCCGACATTGCGGTAGCTGTGGGCAATGCCATGCCGCAGGTGAAGGCTGCGGCCCACGAAGTCATAGATGCCAACTACACCGATGCTGTTGCGCGCTATATCGCCGCGGATTTCGCAGCTACGGCAGGCCGAGGGTAATAACTTACATGCGGTCGGAAATGGCTGCAAAACGTGCGTTGTATTCGTCGAGGCGCCGGTATGCTCTGGCATTGCTTCTGTCGAGAAGTCCGAGTTCGTCGGCCTGGTATAGGGCCGATCCGAGCGTGAACAGATAGCTGAAACGCTCGCGGTATACAGGCTCGGCAAGCAGTTCGCGAAAGGCGGCATACCGTTCGTCGTCGGGAGTGTCCTGCAGTCGTTCGCTTTCCTCGATGAGGTAGCGTAGAATCTGTTCGTTCTGGTCTATCATGGCCGAATAGTCGGTCTGGGTGAGGCTGTCGTGACGTTCTATCTTTATCGACAGCTCCTCGCAGGTCGCCGGGTCGTAGCCGTGTCGGCCGGAGCATGACACGGACGCTACGGCCAGCACTGCTAAGATTGCTGCTACTGATTTCATTGCATATCATACAAAGCGCGGCCACCCCGTTGTCCCGGGTGGCCGCGAGTTTTGATTCAGGGTTGCGGTTGGCGGGTTGAAACGCTTCTATTATCTAACCCATTTGATGGGTGAAATGTTGTGTGCCGCCACGCGGATAATGTAGCATCCAGCGGGAATGGCCTGCAGGGAATGCTCGTTGGCAGGGTCGCAGGCCAGCACGAGCCGTCCTGCGAGGTCGAATACCTCTACGGCGGCCTCGAGAGGCAGATGGAGAATATTGTTGCCGTCGACAAAAGCTTTTGCGGTCTCTGCCTGGTCCACGCCTGCCACACCGGAATACACGAAGGTTATCACATCGCTGTAGGGTGTGTATTTCACCGCCGAGGCATTCTGGAGTCGGTATCCGCCACGGTTACGCATATAATAGGTCTTGCCGGCTTCGAGTGATTTCGATGAAATTCGCACGGTCGATAGTTCGGGCAGTTCGGTGGCGAAGTCGGTGAGTGTCTTTCGGTAGATGGAACGCGAGGGGAAATCCTGGTTAGCGGCAATCTCGATGGTTACGTTGGTCATGCCCTCCCATTGCTGCAGACGCACGATGCTGTTGGTGTTCAATGTTGTGCCGGTTTCTGCGGGATTGGCGAAGGCCGGAGCCGTGTAGTCGCTACGGTCGGCAGTGAGGAACATGGTGGTAGCCGATTTGGATTCGGCGCCGGAACGTGAGGCCGTGACACGTGCGAAGTACTTCATGCCGCTTATGAGAGTGCGCTGGGGCACCTGGAGCGATGCCTTGTCGGTAGTGGCGGTGAACACCACGTTGCTGAAGTTTTCGGTAGTGCTTATCTCGAGTGTGTATTCTGTGCCGTTCTCGCAGGGAGTCCAGGCGACAACGGGATTGAAAGGAACATCGTTTGCTCCGGCCACGGGTGCTGTTATGGCCACTCGCGAGGGAGTGAAAACAGCGGGGGCACTTGTGGCGGCTTTGCAGTCGGCGGCATAGGCGATAACGCGCCAGTGGTGTTCGGTTCCCGGCTCAAGCGACGCCAGGTGGTTCAGAGGAATACGTTTCTCCGTTGTCTCTCCGGTAGCCACAATGCTGGTAAATGAGGCGTCGGTGGCGAATTCCACAACGAAACGGGCGTTTCCGGAATAGTTCCACGACAGGTCTGTGAGGTCGGCGGCATTGCCTCCGGCAGGTGCGAGGCCCGTGGGAACAGCTCCGTCGGCAAGGTTGGCGCAGCCTTCGAAGCGGATGGCGCCCATACGTCCGTAGCGGTCATAGACAGCCACACCGTACACAGCCGACGGGTTGGCGGAGATGTCGAAGCTCTCTGTGTATGCCACTCCGGCGAGATATTCGGGCTGGAAGGCGAAGTCGGCGCGATCCATGGCTTCCGGCAGCGCATACACGGCATATCGTAAGGCTTCCTGGCCTGCCGAGGCCGGTGCATCCCATACAAGATTATCGCCGTTGCGTGCCGGCATGCCTGTGTGGTGTTCAGTGCGTATTCCGCGCCATCCCTGGAGCGGAGCGAGGGCAGTGTAGGGGAAAGTATACTGGTGGAGGATTTCGCCCCATGTGAGGCGTTTTGAGCCCTGGTAGCGTTCGCCGTAGTTCAGGAAGGCGCCGAGGTCGAAGAAGACCACACCGCTTTCGTTGGGGCGCACATGGGAGCGCATGAAATCTATCTCGCGCAGGAATTCCTCGCTCTTCACATTCTTGAGTTTATTGCAGTCCAGCGAGGTGTAGAGGTGTCTGTTGAAGTGGGGAAGGGCTATGGAATACCATTTCTGGAGATCGTCGAACCATTCCGGCCAGTAGATCTGTGGCGAGAGGAAATCCAGCAGGCCTTCGGACAGCCATTTGATAGGGTCGGCGAACAGTCCTGTGTAGTTCATGTCGCCGTGTGGGCCTGGAGTGAGGCCGTAGTCGGTGATATCGTCGGGGGAGATGCGGCCTGCCGGGCCGATGGCGAACACAGCATAAGGGCGCTCCTCGATCACAGCCTGGCGGACGGAGCGCACAACGTTATTCACATTCTCGCGGCGCCATTCCTCCTGGCTCATGGCTTTTTGGTCTTTCGGCACTGAATTGCAGTATTCCTGGTAATAATCGGCGTCCATTTCCAGTTTTATGGAGCTGTGGTAGAAATAGTCGTCGAAAATCATGCCGTCGATGTCGTAGTTGGCGGCGATTTCGCGGCAGATGTCCACCACCCTCTGGCGCACTTCCGGGATGGCAGGATTGAGAATGATCTGCTCCGGGGAGCGAAGCAGCCATTCGGGATGCGACACCTCATAGTTCCGCGGGTCGCCGTTGCCGTAGGTTCCTCCGGCGGAATATCGCAGAGGGTTTACCCATGCATACACTTCCATGCCCTGTTCGTGGGCGGTCTGCACCACGAAGCCGAACGGGTCGAAAGCAGGTGTTCCGCCGCGGCTTCCGGCTACGGAAGAAGCATATGGTTCGTAGGAAGAAGCATATGTGGCGTCGCAGTGTGCGCGGGTGTGGAAATAGATGGTGTTGATGCCTTGCGAACGCAGGGTGGCGAAACGCTGCCGCAGCGATTCGCGACGTGCCTGCGCGTTGGATTCGGTGATTTCTCCCGAAGGCCATGTGGACGAAAGCATTGGGCTCATCCATATGGCCCTGTGCTCGCGCACTACGTTCTCACCGGCAGCGATGGCACTGAGCGTGCAGGCCAGGAAGAGAACGGCGGTGTAGAGTTTTTTCATGGTGAGGTTTAGAATCGGATTGTTGTTGTAATAGAGAAAGAATGAAGGGGCGGCGGCTGTTGCCGCGCCCCTTCATTCGGTTTTTCCGGCCGAAGAGGCCGTAGGGAAGGATTAGAAAAGTTTTGTCGGATTGGGATTGATCACGATGCCGGTTCCGAGGTCGGAAGTGTCGCCGTATTTGTGCACTTTCTTGTCGTTGGGATCGTAGTAGTTGATACCTGCAGCCACTCCCGATTCGTCGCCGTTTGCGGGACGGTAGCAGAAGTATACGCGACCGTTTGTGGCATCGACAGCCATCTGGGTTGTGTAGAGACCTTCCGCATCAGTGGTATTCACGGGATCGGCTTCCATGGCTATGAATACTTCGGGGTTCTCTTCGATGGTGATGGTTTCGTTGATTTTGGGCAGACGGTAAACCAGCAGACCGGGATCGGGAGAGCGGCGCCATACATAGAGAGCCTGGTGTGTCTCGTCGATTGCGAAGCAGCTCGCACGGATACCGTTGAGGACAACAGGACCGGGGAGGCCGGCAGCTTCGGCATCTTTCTGGGTGGTGTAGATGTCGGAGTCGCGGAAGCGGAAGATACCTTCACCGTTGTACTTCTTGCCCCACCACCAGTAACCGGCGGAATCGCGGAACAGACCGTTGGAGATGGCACCGTAGGAGATGCCGCGGCCGTAGTAGGGAATGAGGTTGTTCTGCCATGCGTAGGTGTCGCGCTGCGAGTTGGATATCTTGCCTTGCACGGCGCCGCGGGTAGTGACGTCGATGGCGGAAGTACCGGTGTTACGGTCGGTGTAGTAGAGCTGGCCGTTATGTACGCAGCCGATGAATGGATCGAGGAACGCAGCACCGCCGACGTTGGTAATCATGGTGTTCACGTTGGTGCCGTCGGTGCGCATGGCGGTGATTTTGCCGTCGCCGAGCACGCCGTCCTCATCGTTTATGAAGTAGTACTGCTTGCCGGCGTCGAGAATGTAAACCCAGCCCTGGGTTTCGGTGTTGCCCTCGTCGTCAATGGCAGCTGTAACGTCGGAGTAGCAGAGGTTGAACACAGTTGCGCCGGACTGCACACCCATGTCGTAGGGAAGCACTTTCGTGCCTTCGGGAATGGACTCGAGCAGTTTGAGGGCCTTGATGTTGCCGCCGCGCTGAGCGTAGTACAGTGTGGGAGCCGGTTCGCTGAGGCCTACCTGCACGTTGAGGTAGGCGTCTTCGAGGCGGCGGTTCTCACCTTCGGTGTCAAAGAATGTGCGGATATCGACGCGCTGCGAACCGATGTTGCGGAATTTCACAGGAGCGGGATAGGAAATATTGCCTTCGGCATCGGAGAAGCCGGTGAATGTGCGTACTTCGGTACCGTCCTCGTAGGTTGTGCCTTCGGGGAATGTCCATTCGTAGCGCACGGGCAGGTTATCGGGGTTGGGGAGCTCGAGGTTGAAGGTGACGGTGGTGTTGTTGAACTCCACGATTTCGGTGGACGACGAAGCCATGGTGAGCACCGGTGTGATATCGTACACCATCAGAGGATATGTGCAGGAGCCTTTGGTGTCGTGGGTGAGCTTTACCTGGTAGAGGCCAGCACGTTCATACTTGTGGGTTGGGCTTACCTCGGTGGAGGTTGTGCCGTCGCCGAAGTCCCATGTGAAGTTGCCCGAAGCCGACGAAGTGTTGTTGAACTTGATGGTGGACACCACATAGAAGTCGTACTGGTATTCGTCGCCGTCGACAGCGTAAGTGAAGTCAACGTCGGGGTTGGGGAAGAACTGTTCGTCGATTTCCTTGTCGACGCAGCCTGCTGCCATCGCACCTGCTGCCAGTGCCACGGCTATTTTGCTATAGATTTTCATGCTTGCGTGGTTTTGGAAGTATTAGTTGATGGCAATTGTCTTGAGATCGGTGGGCGAGGTCACGCCTTCATATTCGGGTGCGTCGGGGTCGTTGAGGCGCGAAGTCTCCTTGTCGTAGGAGCGGAACTGAGCCAGAACGTCGTAGGCGCGGGAGAACTCGACTTTGTATACGCCGTTGGAGGAATCATAAATCCAGTCCTGGAAGGGGATGTTCTCCAGCAGAGTGCGGAATTTGGGCAGCCACTCGTTGCGTACGGAGTTGACAATGGTGCCGGTGTTGTCGTCGTAGCGGCAGAAAACCCATTCGGCAGCTTTGTAGACGGGATATACCACCTGGCCTTCGGAGGGGGTGTAGTCGGCAGGACGTTCGTTGTAGATTGTTTTGCCGTTCTCATCGTAGGTGATGAAGTACACGCCGATCACGTTTTCGGGCTCCTGCTCTGTTGTGGTGAACCATGCTTCGCTCTTGTTGCCGGCGCCGCCATCGTCGCCGGAGAGATCGATTTGGGGAAGACCTACAGCTGTGAACTGCTCGTTGGTGAAGTTGTAGTTCAGATATACGTTACGCAGTGCCGCATAGTAGGACGGAGCGCTTTCCTCGGAGGTGAGGTATTCGTACACCTTGGCGAGGAATTCGGCAGCGAAACCTTCGGGATAGTATGTGTTGAAGCGTTCCTGATCCCATTCCTCGGGTTCTACCCAGCGCACGGGCGAGAGGGTGCGGCTCACGGGCACAACGCCATTCACGATGTTCTGGTGGCCGTCCCAGTATTCTTCCTGGTGTGGATACACGGCATGGCACTGGAAAGAGCGCATGGTGTCCACGTTGGCAACGGTCTGTGTGTAGCTCAGGGCTTTGCCCGCGAGAGAGGCGCTTACCTGTGCGTTGTCGTTGCGGACAATCTGGTACCACACTTCCGAGCGCAGGGGTGTGCGGCCGGGAAGGTTGTTGTATTTGCCCTTGAAGGAGAAGGATTCGCCTGCCTTGCAGACTGTGGAACCCACTTCCCAGTAGACTGTGGGCACAGCCTGACCCACCTCGGTGATGTCGGGTATCAGGTCGTGGTTGGCGCAGCCGGTCATGGCTGCGGCTGCCATGGCCGGGAGCAGGACTTTGGTGATATTAAGTTTCATTTTCGAATTACCGTTTTTGTGCTTGTTGTACACGTTGGAGAGAGATTATTCAGCGGTGAGGGATGTGCGTACACCGTAGTCCTCCGACCAGATCATGGGTTTGCGCAGCCATGCGGGGTTCTTGGAGGCACCGAGGCGGTCGAGTTCGGCCGCATTGTATTTTTCTTCGGTCTCGGGGTCGTAGTTGAGACGGTATACCCATGCGTTCTCCTGTTCGGCGTTGCTCATACCGTCGATCCAGTATGCGGCATAGAGGTTGTAGGGTCGGCGCAGGGTGGGGTAGATGATTTCCTGTGCATCGCCGATTCCGTAGCCGTTGCGGTTGTTGGAGTAGTGGTAGCGGCGCATGTCGGTCCACTGCTCGGGGAGCATATACATGGAGATATACTTCTGAATCATCAGATCCGAGAGTGTGTAGTTGGATTCGTCGAAGAAGTAGTGCTTGTTGCCGATTTCGCTCACGGGTTTGCAACGCTTCACACCTTCGTTCTCGAAGAATGCCACGAGCTGGCGTTCGTAGCGCTCGGTAGCTTTTTCACCGCCGGGTTTGTTGCCGCTGGCGGGATACTGGCCGTTGTTGTCGGCCAGATAGCGGTCGAGGTGGCGCTGAACGTTCCACTGTGTTGCTTCCTTGGCGAGAGCGCATGCTTCCACTTTGTTACCCAGCCAGTACTGAGCCTCAGCTTTGATGAAGTAGAGTTCCTCCATTGTGAAAATGGGGTTGTAGGCACCGGTGGATGCTGCGTAGGCGCCGCAGTACATGTCGGGGAAGTTGGTCTGTTTGTATGTGGTTCCTGCGCCGATGTTGTTCTCGAGGTAGCGGATCATCACCTGCTTGGATGTGCTCGAGGGCGACGAGGGGCCGTCGTTGGGTTTGAGCAGGAGCATCAGACGGGGGTCGCAGCCGTAGCCGTTCTCGATGTTCCAGTAGCCCTGTTTGCCTTCCACGCCGGGTTCGATCACACCCATGCAGTCCTGGATGAAGAACTTGGAGGGCACAGCGGTAGTGAGCAGGTTTGCACGGCTTTCCCAGGAGTTGATCACAGGCTGGGCTGCGCTCCAGGGACATGCGCTTTCGCCCACGCCGCCCTGCACGTAGTTGTAGCGGGGTTCGTTGCCGAACCAGGAGCCGTAGAGGAGGTCGCCGGAACGCCATGTGTCGATAGCGTCCTGTGCGGCCTGGCTGATTTTCTGGCACATGGCGGGGCTGCGGTCCACGTTGGGGATGTTGCGCAGCAGGATGCGTGCCTTGAGAGCCTGCACGAGACCTTTCCATTTGTTGAGGTCGCCGGCATAAACGCGGTCCATGGCAGCGGTGATGTTGTGGTTGCCTTCGGATTCCACGATTGCGGGGTCGTTGTACATTGCAATGAGTTCGTCGGCTTCCTGGAGCATCCATGCGTAGATGGAGGCCTGGGTGTCGTAGTGGGGCGAGTTGCTCTGGTATGCCTCGCTGCGGGGCATGTCGCCCCAGGCGTCGGTGGTGAGCTGGGTGGAGAGCAGGCGGATTGTGCGGCCGATAAGCTCATAGTTGGGCGAACCCAGTTCCTGGCTGTTCTTGATGAGCTCGTTCACGTTCACGCCGATGTCGTAGAAGTGGCGGCGCCACTGGGGGTGACGGTTGGTGCTCAGGAATTCCCATCCTTCTTTGTAGGGGAATGTGCCTTTCGTGGCCTTGTTCATAGTGGTGAGACACTGCGAGAGGTACACGTAGTATTCGGCGTGGTCGTAGTTGATCTGCGAGGCGTAGAACACCACCACGGGCAGACCGCGTTCGGCGGTGTTGGCGTGGGCGGCGTCCGGGTTGACGTTGTCGACCAGAACGTCGTCGCAGGAAACTGCTGCGAGAGCGAGGGCTCCGGCTGCCAGTATCTTGGTTATATTGAACTTCATGGGTTGTCGGAGATGTTAGAAGGAGACGTTGAGGTTGATGTTGTAGGAGCGCATCGAGGGCACGGAGTAGTTGTCGATGCCCATGGCGCCTGTACCACCGGTGGCGGCAGGCATAACCTGCGGGTCGGCGCCGGAGTAGCGGGTGGCCAGGAAGAGGTTGCGGCCGGTGAAGGAGAGTTTAAGACCCTTCACGGGGTTGCGGCTGCCCAGGCGGCGCATCAGGTTGGAGAAGTCGTAGCCCACGGTAACGTAGCTCAGACGGATGTATGAGCCGTCTTCGATGAAGTTCGAAGAAACAGAGTGTATGTAGTTGCTGATGGTGCTCTGGTCGAGGATAACGGGGGTTGTGTTGGGGCTGTATGTGCCGTCGGGATTTTCAACCACGCCGTTGAATATTACCTTGTGGTTGCGGTATTTGGCCGAACGTGCGTCCATGCCGTTGCTGAGGAGGCCGCGGCCGGTGATGTTGGCCACGTCGCCGCCCACGCGTCCGTCGAAGAGGAAGCCTACTGAGAGGTCTTTCCACACGAAGTTAGAGCCCAGACCGATAAGGCAGTCGGGTTCGCGGTTGCCGATGAAGGTGTCTTTCTTGGGCGAGATGATGGGATATCCGTTGGCGTCGATGAGCACCTGGCCAGCCTCGTTGCGTTTGTAGTCGATACCGGAGAGCGATGTGGTGGCCTGGCCTACGTAGGCGCTGGCGAAGATGTCGCCGTACTGTCCGTTGGTGATTTCGGAAACGTCCTCGGGGAGTTTCTTCAGTCGGCCGCGGTTGTGCGATACGTTGAGGGTAGCGGTCCACTGGAAGTCTTTGCTGCGAAGGATTTCCTGCACGAAGGTGGCTTCGATACCGGAGTTCTCGATGGTACCTTCGTTGCGGGTCTGCAGGATGGTGCCTGCCGAGGGAGATACACGTACTGTAACAATCTGGTTGTCGACTGTTGTGTTGTAGTATGCTATGTCAAGTCGGGTGCGGTTGTTGAAGAAGCGCAGGTCGGCACCGATTTCCCAGGAGCCTGTCATTTCAGGTTCGAGCCATATTGCTTTTGAGAGTGTGGGGTTCACACCGAAGCCGCCGTCGGGGAAGTTTGTCCACTGTTTGTAGTTGTCGGAGAACACGCATGCGGGAGCGTCCTTACCAACTTTTGCCCAGTTACCGCGGATTTTACCGAAGTTGAACACCTGGGAGTGCATGCCCAGCAGTTCGGTGAAGATGATACCGCCGGTAACAGAAGGATACCAGTAGTGGCTCTTTACCTGCTTGAGGGTGGAGGAACCGTCGAGACGTCCTGTTGCAGAAAGCTGGATAATCTTGTTCCAGTCGAAGCGGATTTCGCCGAAGTAGCCGTACTTGTTGCGGTTGCTGTGGTTGAGGGTGAGGTTGTAGTCACCTGTGCCGATGCCGAAGTACTGCTTGTCGAGGTTGTTGAAGGAGTAGAAGTCGCCGTCGAGCATGAAGTGCTTGCCGCCGAAGTTGCCGGAAGTTCCCTTGGTGTCGGAGTATTCACCGCCGAGGAAGAAGTTGAGGTTGAAGTCGTCGTTGATTTCCCAGTAGTAGTTACCGAGGAGCTGGGCTGTTACGCGCTCGCCTTTGGAGGGCTGATATACGTATGTACCCATGCGGCCGTGGTAGTCTTCGAGCAGGTCGGAGGGCAGGTTGCCGGTTTCGTCGAGGATGAAGTCGGTGAGGTTGTAGCGCGGACGTGTGGAGCTTTCGTAGGCGCTGTTGGAAAGGTCGTAGTTCACCTTGGCGGTGAAGGAGAGGTTGCGGATGGGGGTGTACTGGATGCTGCCGTTCACGATAATACGGCTGCCGGATGTGGAGCTCTTGTCCATGTAGCGTCCGTAGTAGGGCGAGAGGGTTGCGTCGAGGCGCTGGCGGTTGGTGAGCTCGTCCCATGCGTCGTAGCGGTTGCTCCAGTTGGGGAGGCCGTTGGGCAGGGCGTAGTCGCTCATGTCCTTGTCGATTGCCCAGCCGTAGACGGTGCTCATGCTGTTGCCGAAACCGCGGGAGTTGGTGTTCACGAAGTTGGTGCTCAGCATAATCTTCACCTGTTCGGAGGGGTTGAATTCGCCTTTCACGAACACGGTGAGTTTTTTCTTGAAGTCCTGGGGAACAACACCTTTGTTGTCCATGAACGAAGCCGAGGCGTATGCAGAGTATTTTTCGTTACCGCCGGAAACGCTGAGGTCGTATTTCTGCATGAAGCCTGTTCCGAGGAAGTCGCCGAGGTTGTCGTAGAACGGGTCGGAATCCTGGCGGCGGGGACCCCAGCCACCGGTTGCGTTGGTGGTGTAGAAGCCGTTGGAGCCAGCCAGATAGGTGTCCTGCAGCGGGGGAGTGCGCAGCACGTTGGAGAATTCCCAGCCACCGTTGGCAACCACGGTCACTTTGCCGTCCTTGCCACCTTTTGTGGTGATGAGAATAACACCGTTGGCGCCTTCCTGGCCGTAGAGTGCCGAAGCGGCGGCGCCCTTGAGCACGCTCATGCTTTCGATGTCGGCGGGGTTGAGGTCGGCCATCGACGAACCGCCGCCGCGGATGGGCATGCCGTCGACAACGAACAGAGGTTCGTTGCTCTGGCTGGGGTTAACCGAGGAGATGGCGCGGATAATGATCTGCGAAGCCGAGTTGGGGGAGCCGCCGGCGGTAGATACCTGAAGACCGGCAACCTTGCCCTGAAGGGAGTTGACGAAGTTGGCGCTCTGTCCGGCAGTGACGTCGTCGCTGCGGAGTTCCTGCACCGAGAAGTTCAGTCGCGATTTTTCCTGGCTCTGACCCATGGCGGTTACCACCACTTCGGAGAGCACTTCGGAGTTTTCCTCCATTGCCACGTCGACGACGCTGCGTCCGCCGATGCGTACTTCCAGAGGTTTCATGCCAACGAAGGAGAATGCGAGCACGTCCTTGCCGTCGGGAACGTTGATGGTGTAATGTCCGTCGATGTCTGTAACGGCACCTCCGGGCACGCCCTTCACTGCGACGGAAGCGCCCGTAACGGGCTCGCCGTCGGAAGCCTGAATCACGGTACCTGTAACGGTACGCGCCTGGCTAACCAGTGCAAGTAGCGAAAAGAACAGTAAGAATAGCTGTTTTTTCATGGTTGTTTCATTGGTCTATTTAGAGTTTTTTTAGATTGCTTGTGTATTGGGTTGCAAGATTATAGCAAAAGATCAGATTCGTGACCGCGGATAAGGCTCCGCAATATTGGCACAAACTTACTATTTTTTTACCGACCAGCTATATAACGGCCTAATTCTTTTTGCAATTATTAAGGTTTAACGCTATGATTTAACACTGTCGCGCCTTCGTTTTTACATTTCACCGCGAATTAACTATATTTGCATTCCCAATCACCGCCACAGATGAGAATCGACATAATAACAGTACTTCCCGAAATGCTCGAGTCGCCCCTGGGATGCTCGATAGTGCGCCGTGCCTGCGACAAGGGTCTGGCCGAGATTCATGTGCACAACCTACGCGACTACAGCACCGGCCGCTACCGGAAGGTAGACGACTATCCCTTCGGAGGCGACGCCGGCATGGTTATACAGATAGAGCCTGTCGACCGCTGCCTGAACGCCCTCAAGGCACAGAGAGACTACGACGAAGTGATCTTCACCGCACCCGACGGAGAGGTGTTTAACCAAAAAATTGCCAACAGCCTGTCGATGCTGAAGAATATCGTGATTCTATGCGGACACTACAAGGGCATCGACTACCGAATACGCGAACACCTCATCACCCGCGAGATTTCGGTGGGGGATTATGTGCTTACCGGCGGAGAGATGCCCGCGGCGATAATCACCGATGCCATCGTGCGTCTGCTGCCCGGTGCTATCGGCGACGAGCAGAGCGCCCTCTCCGATTCTTTCCAGGATAATCTTCTCGAACCTCCGGTTTACACCCGTCCGGCGGTGTACAACGGCTGGAGTGTGCCCGAGATACTCCTTAGCGGGCACCAGGCCAGAATCGATGCCTGGAAGCATGAGCAGTCGCTCGAGCGCACAGCCCGCCTGCGCCCAGAACTGCTCAAGTAACGGCCATAATCTCCGGAATCCGCGGCAGACGCTCCACAGAAGGTGCGCCTGCCCGTTTTTTTTAACGATGCGTTAACCTGGCGCGACAAACAATAGAGTACATGCCAATGTTCAATAAATCAGAAAACAAAGAGAAGGCACGCCCGATTAAATTTTATTAATACAGAAATTTTTCTTTATTCAGCCCCGCCAATAAAAAATTGCGTACCTTTGCAGTGTTGAAAATGCCGTATGAGGCATTGTTCCGGATAACTGACAAAAACAATTAACAATAAATACTTAATCAAGCATTCAGATGAGCAAGATTGAAGAAATCAAGAAAGCACGCCTGGCAGGTGTAGAGGCCGATCTCAAGAAATACGGCATCGAAGGCACCACCGAAGTGCTCTACAACCCCTCCTACGACGAACTCTTCAAACTCGAAACCCTTCCCACCCTCGAAGGCTTCGAACGCGGTGTTGAAACCGAACTCGGCGCAGTGAACGTGATGACCGGCGTTTACACCGGCCGCTCGCCCAAAGACAAATTCATTGTTCTGGACGAAAAGAGCAAGGACACTGTATGGTGGACAACCGAAGAATACAAGAACGATAACAAACCCGCCAGCGAAGAAGCCTGGAAAGCCTGCAAAAAACTCGCCATCGACGAACTCTCCAACAAGAAGCTCTTCGTTGTCGACGGTTTCTGCGGCGCCAACAAGGACACCCGCATGGCAGTGCGCTTCATCATGGAAGTGGCATGGCAGGCTCACTTCGTGACCAACATGTTCATCCGCCCCACCGCTGAGGAACTTGCCGACTTCACCCCCGACTTCATTGTCTACAACGCTTCCAAGGCCAAACTCACCAACTACAAGGAACTCGGCCTCAACAGCGAGACAGCAGTGGTGTTCAACATCACCACCCGCGAGCAGGTGATCATCAACAC
>DKUJ01000029.1 GCA_002490635.1 Porphyromonadaceae bacterium UBA7207 | reverse complement strand
GTGTTCAACTTCGAAGGCGGCTGCTATGCAAAGGTTATCAACCTCGACAAGGAGTCCGAACCCGATATCTACAACGCAATCGTCCGCGACGCTCTTCTTGAGAACGTGACTGTGGAAGCCGACGGCAAAATCGACTTCGCCGACAAGTCCGTTACCGAGAACACCCGTGTGAGCTACCCCATCGAACACATCAAGAATATCGTACGCCCCATCTCGGCAGGTCCCGCAGCAAAGAACGTGATCTTCCTGAGCGCCGATGCCTTCGGTGTGCTGCCTCCCGTGAGCATCCTCTCGTTCGAACAGACAAAATACTACTTCCTGAGCGGCTTCACCGCCAAGCTCGCCGGCACCGAACGCGGCATCACCGAGCCCACCCCCACTTTCTCGGCATGCTTCGGCCAGGCATTCCTCGAACTCCACCCCACCAAATACGCCGAAGAACTCGTTAAGCGTATGAAGGTTTCCGGAGCAAAGGCATATCTGGTGAACACCGGCTGGAACGGAACCGGCAAGCGCATCTCCATCAAGGATACCCGCGGTATCATCGACGCTATCCTCGACGGTGCCATCCTGAGCGCTCCCACCAAGGTTCTCCCCATCTTCGACTTCCAGATTCCTACCGAACTTCCCGGTGTGGATTCCAAAATCCTCGACCCCCGCGACACCTATGCCAACGCCGAGGAATGGACTGTCAAAGCCAAGGATCTCGCAGAACGCTTCATCAAGAACTTCAAGAAATACGAGAACAACGCCGCCGGCAAGGAACTCGTTGCCGCAGGTCCCCACGTATAATTAATGTGGGAGTCAACAGTAGACTCCCGTAGAAATATACATCAAAAAGCGTGCGCCCCATCGTGGAGCGCACGCTTTTTTTATCAGAAAAAGCTATATTTGCCAAATGATTGACTTTTCGCTTTCGGCATTCCTTGCCCAATATCATCTCCAGGGCCTCACTGTTGGTCTGGCCACATTTCTTATCATAGGTCTGTTTCATCCGGTGGTAATCAAATGCCACTACCGGTTCGGCACCCGCTGCTGGTGGTGGTTCCTGCTGCTGGGCGTGGCCATGTGCGGCCTTTCGCTGTGGCTATCCGACATGGTGCTGTCCATCCTCGCAGGCGTTGTTGCCTTCTCGTCGTTCTGGACCATAAAGGAAGTTTTCGAGCAGGAAGAGCGAGTGCGCAAAGGGTGGTTCCCGGCGAATCCCGCACGCAGCAAGCGCAAAACGCAATGACCATACTCGAAGTGCTCATCTGCACCTATGGCCGCAGGCTCGCCGGAATCGACTCCGGAGGGCTTCCGCAGGTCGGCGGTGTAAGATATCTGGTCAGCTGCCAGCTCCCGGAGGATATCACTCCAGGGCAGGCCATGGCTGCGTGCCGGCAGTTGTCGCAGAGGAAGGACGTGGAAATACGCTTTGTCGACGGAAAAGGACTGAGCAACAACCGCAACGCCGCTCTCGATGCCGCCACGGCGCCGCTGGCGCTCATAGCCGACGACGACACAAGCTTCGATGCCGATGGCCTCAGAGGCATAATCGCCCGTTTCGATGCCGACCCGGCACTCGAACTTATTACAGTGCGCAGCATACACGATTGCGGCAGCCAGTACCCTCCCGACGGCCACGACCTCGCCAGGCCGTTCAAACGCTACTGGCCCATATCCATCGAAATAGCCTTGCGCATGGAGGCTGTCCGCAGGCGGCGATGGCGTTTCTCGCCCCTTGCAGGAATAGGCGCTCCGTATCTTGCAGCAGGTGAGGAGAACATTTTTCTGCACAACGCCGTGCGCTCCGGAGCCAAATGCCGCTTCGCCGACATTGCGGTGGCATCACATCCCGGAGAGACAACAAGCGGCCATTCCGGCGGCACGCCGGGAACACTACGTGCCAAAGGTGCCTGCCTGAGGATTATCCGTGGCTGGGCCACTGGGCTGACACGCATACCTGTGGAGGCGTTCCGTGCTCCGTGTCCTACACTCAGGGCCTTGCTGTACATCTTCCAGGGCTACGTATATTCCATTGCAAACCGCCGCTACCTATGAAGATTCTGCTGCTTGGCGATGCCAGCAACTACCATGCTGCTCTTGCACACGGACTGCGAAGCCTGGGGCACAGCGTAACACTTGCCTCGGCCGGAAGCGCGTGGATGGATACCAGCCGCGACATCGACATAAGCCGTAGGGGCACTTCGCTGCTGTCGGGTGCCGTGCTGTTTGCCCGTATGCTGGCACTGGCGGAAACTAGACTGAAAGGCTTCGATGTGGTGCAGCTGGTAAGCCCCACTTTCGCCGAGCTGAGGCCGGCGAGGCTGGAAAGAATTCTTCGTAGTCTCCGCCGGGGCAACGGTGCGGTGTGGCTCACCGCCCTGGGTACCGACAGCAACTATGTGGCCGCGCTTACAGGCGCCAATCCTCCGTTGAGGTATTCCGAATGGCATGGCCGGGACGGTCTGCGCCCATGGGCACATTCGCCGCAGGCAAAAATGGAGCAATGGCTGGCACCGGAGCTGGCCGACTACACCGAAGCCCTCTATGGCAGCGTCGACGGCATTGTCACCGCTCTCTATGAGTACCATGCTGTTCTTGCCCATACCCATCCGCAGCTGCGGACGGTCTACGGTGGCATCCCGGTGGCTCTTGATCTTCTTCCGCAGCCGGCAGAGAGAATCGCCGGCGAGCCTCTTGCCATGCTCTATGCAGCGCACAAGGGCAGGGAAGGAGAGAAAGGCAGTCTCCAGCTGCTCGAAATTCTGGAAACGGCATGCAGGGAGTTTCCAGGCCGGGTGCGTCTCCTTAAACCGCAGAACATGCCCTATGCCCGCTTCCTCAAAGTGCTTGCGGAAAGCGATATCGTGGCCGACCAGATCTATTCCTTCACCCCGGCCACAACGGCGCTTCTTTCCATGGCCATGGGTGCTGCCGTTCTCAGTGGCGGAGAGCCGGAATACTACCGCTTCATAGGCGAGGACACGCTCAGGCCTGTGCTCAACGTGATTCCCGACAACCCCGAGGCCAACTACGGCATACTGCGTAAAATGATATCCGAGCCGGAGGCTTTGCGCCAGGTACGGCAGCAGGGTCGTGAGTTTGTGGAACGCCACAACAGTGCTTCCGTTGTGGCCCGACGCTTCCTGGAAGCGTGGCTGAATGGTTAATCTTAGTTAAGGGTCTTGACATCCGGCCCGAAATGTAGTAATTTTGCACTGTCAAAACATCGCGGGGTGGAGCAGTGGTAGCTCGTTGGGCTCATAACCCAAAGGTCACAGGTTCGAGTCCTGTCCCCGCCACCAAGCATTGGCCGCTTCGATTCTTTTCGTAGCGGCCTTTTTTATATCCCGTTTCCATCTTGAGTACACAGTCATCCACGGATTCCGCTCTCGCCCTTGGCAGGAGTTCCATCGGCAAACTGCTGATGCAGTACTCTCTGCCCGCCATCATAGCTTCGCTGGCTACCTCGCTGTACAATATCGTAGACAGCGTCTTCATAGGCCGAGGCGTAGGCTCCATGGCTATAACCGGCCTGGCCATCACTTTTCCGCTGATGAATCTTGTAGTGGCTTTCTGCGTGCTGGTAGCTGTGGGCGGAGCAACCATCTCTTCGATTTTTCTGGGGCAGAAATCGCTCGACAAGGCTGCCGACGTGGTGGGCAACATAACCTTGCTGTGCCTTGTCCACGCTATTGTGATAACGGTGGCGGGGCTTGTGTGGCTCGATCCGATACTCTGTTTCTTCGGGGCCACCGATGCCACCATTGTCTATGCCCGGGAGTTCATGCAGGTGATACTGCTGGCCACGCCCATGACTTATGTGTTTCTGGGACTCAACAACCTCATGCGCGCCACCGGCTATCCGCGCAAGGCCATGGTTTCGGCTTTGCTGTCGGTGGGGGTGAATATAGTTGTGGCTCCACTGTTCATTTTCGTGTTGGACATGGGAATACGCGGAGCCGCGCTGGCAACGGTTTTCGGGCAGGTTTCGGCGTTCGTGTGGGTGCTGTTCCATTTCTGCTCCCGGAAAAGCACCGTGCACTTCACTCGCCGTTGCTGGAAGCTGTCGCCTGATGTGCTGCGCCATGTGTATGCCATAGGCCTCTCGCCTTTTCTCATGAACTGCTGTGCGTGTATGGTGGTGGTGTTCGTGAACAAAGCCCTGCTCGGCAGCGCCGGTGACGACGGCAACCTCGCCGTTGGCGCCTACGGCATAATAAACCGCACATCGATGTTCTTTGTGATGATTATTTTCGGTGTCACACAGGGCATGCAGCCTATTCTGGGTTATAATTACGGAGCTGCCGACTGGTTTCGCGTGCGCGCCACTCTGAACCGCGGCATATTCATTGCCACGGCTGTGTCGGTGATAGGCTTCGCCCTTACCGAGCTGATGCCGAATGTCATCAGCTCCATGTTCACCACCGACGACGGCATGATTGCCATCGCACGCCGTGGCTTCAGGATTTTCTTTCTCTTCTATCCTTGTGTGGGAGCGCAGATAGTGATTCAGAATTATTTCCAGAGCATAGGACGGCCTGCTTGGTCGATTTTCCTGTCGCTCACGCGCCAGCTCATATTCCTGATTCCGCTGCTTGCCATCCTTCCGGGGCGCTACGGCGTGGACGGAGTTTGGATGGCCATGTGTTCGTCCGATATCATAGCTTTCGCGCTCGCCCTTGTCACGATGCTTGTAATCAACAGGCGCATAGGGCGGGAGCTACAACAACGTGCCCGATTATGACACAGACAGTCGACCTACGTCTTACCCCCCGTGATGCCGCCACCCCGGCATCGGTGGCCGCCGCTGCCGCCGCCGCCCTCCATATAGCCGCCGCAAGGGTGGTGCGTGCCGATATTCTCCGCCGCTCCATCGACGCCCGCCAGCGCCGTGTGATGGTGAATCTGAAAGTGAGAGCGCACATCGATTCCGTCGATGTCTCTGCCGATGCCGAATACGCTCCGCCGCAATGGCCCGATGTCACCGATGCGCCTTCGGCTATAGTCGTGGGCGCCGGTCCGGCAGGCCTTTTCGCGGCTCTGGAACTTATTGAATGCGGCGTACGGCCTATCGTGCTGGAGCGGGGAAAGGACGTCGACAGCCGGCGAGCCGACCTTGTGGCTGTGAACCGCACCGGCACTGTCGACCCCGATTCCAACTACTGCTTCGGAGAGGGAGGAGCCGGAGCCTACAGCGACGGCAAACTCTATACCCGAAGCCACAAGCGCGGACCAGTAGAGAAGGTTCTGCGCATTTTCCATGCCCACGGCGCGCAGCGGGAAATACTTGTCGACGCCCATCCGCACATAGGCACCGACCGCCTGCCGGGTGTTATCAAGGCCATCCGCGGCACCATAGAGCGCTGCGGCGGAGAGATTCGTTTCGGAACACGTGTTGCCGGACTTATCACCGACGGCCAACGTTGCACAGGAGTGACCTGTGCCGACGGCGCCGAGGTGCAGGGACCGGTGATTCTCGCCACGGGGCATTCGGCGCGAGACGTCTATGCCATGCTTCTGGACAGTGGCATTGCCCTGCAGCCCAAAGGCATTGCCGTGGGAGTGCGTCTGGAGCATCCGCAGCACCTTATCGACTGTCTGCAGTACCATTCTCCGCAAGGCCGTGGAAAATATCTGCCGGCCGCCGAATATTCGATGCTCACGAGGGTGGACGGGCGCGCCGTATACTCCTTCTGTATGTGCCCCGGGGGCTACATCATTCCTGCGGCCAGCGCTCCCGGCCAGATGGTAGTGAACGGCATGTCGCCGGCAAACCGCGGCACTCAGTGGGCAAATTCGGGAATGGTGGTAGAGATTCTTCCCGAGGACATAGAGCCGCAGCCAGGCCAGCGTCCCGAACTGCGGATGATGTATCTGCAGCAGGAGATAGAAACCACATTCTTCGAGGCGGCATCGAAAACCCAGAAGGCGCCGGCACAGCGCATGACCGACTTCGTGGCCGGCCGACTCAGCGACAGCCTTCCGCGCTCGTCGTATCCCCCGGGACTCATGAGCGCCAGAGTGGACCGCCTGTTGCCTCAGTCCGTGGCAAAGCGCCTGCAGGAGGCATTCACGGTGTTCGACCGCAAGCAACGGGGATTCCTTAGCAGCGAGGCAACGGTGGTGGGCGACGAAACCCGTACCTCAGCACCGGTGCGCATACCCCGCGATGCCGATTCGATGTGCCATATAGCCACAGCCGGCCTTTACCCCTGCGGCGAAGGTGCCGGATATGCAGGAGGAATAGTGTCGGCGGCTCTCGACGGCATGGCCTGTGCGAGGGCACTCGCAGCTTCTCTGCTCTGATTGTCGGAACGATAAAAAACGGAGACCTTTCCACGGCTCCTTGTTCAGGATGCCGTGGAAAAGTCTCCGTTTTATTCCGCTATGCTGTCAGATGAGCTGCATGAGAGTGTCGATATGAGAGCTGAAATCGGCTTCGTTGAGAGCTTTGGCTTCGTCGGCATCAGGCTGCAGGCCGCCCCAGCCGTGCTGGTAGCAGTCGGCCAGACGGTGTGCCGCCGAAGGTGTGAGCTGGCCGCTGTCGCGGGCTTCGGTGTAGTATTTTACCGCTAACGTGTAGTCCTGGTCGACGCCGCGTCCTTCGAAGTACATGTCGGCCAGGGCGCACATTGCCGGACCGTAGCCGGCGTTGGCGGAGGCTGTGTACAGTTCGACTGTGCGGGGCATGTTCTGGTCGACGCCGCGTCCCTGCTCGTGGAGCGAGGCCAGAATATACATTGCCTGCGGGTCGCTTTCGGCTGCTTTGCGGATTAGCTTGATGCCTTTGTCGAGGTTGTGGCGGCTATAGTTGCTGTTGGCGAGAATCACACCCTGCATGAGCTGGCCTTCGGCGCGGTTGGTGCGCTCCACTTCCTTGAAGAGTTCCATAGCCTGGTCGAAATCGTGCCGTGAGTATGCCTTGCGGCCGCGCAGATATTTCACATAAGGGCTGTCGGCGATGGTGTCGGTTATCAGCCTGGTGAAGGTGCCGCTGTAGTTCTGTGGAATGGCCTGCGAGAAATAGTAGGTGGCCAGGGCATAGTTTACGGGAGTTCCGGTACCGTTCATCTCACACTTGGCCAGTTGCCAGTCGGCCTTTGCAAGTCCTTTGCCGGCGGCGCGGCGCAGCCAGTCGATACCCTGGGATGGATTGCGGGTAACGCCGTCGCCATCGATATAGCAGCCGGCGAGCATGAGCATTGCGTTGGCATGGCCTTCGCGTGCGGCACGCAGCAGAAAATCGACACCTCTTGATGCGTTGCGTGCAGTGCCGCGTCCCTGGAGGTACATGCGTCCCACCATGAACACCGAATTCACATCTCCGGCGTCGGCTGCGCGTTCGAACCATTCGAAGGCACGTTCGTTCTGGCGGCGGTTGAACAGAGCCAGACCGAGGCGGCGCTGCGACAGCACGGACCCTTTCTCGGCGGCGATGGTGTAGTATTCGATGGCGCTGTCGAGGTTTTTGGCTGTTCCTATGCCGTCGGCATAGCACTGAGCCACGAGTGCTGCCGAGAACACGTTGCCTTCGCGGGCAGCGCGTTTCTGCACATCGAACAGTGCATTGTTGCCCTCGCGTATGGAGCGCAGGTACAGGCCGGCGGCTCTGAGGCTGTCGGGGGCATTCACTCCGTTGCCTGTCTGGTAGCACAATGCCAGGTTGCCTATTGCCAGTGCGTTGCCGCTCTGGGCGGCCTTGGCCCAGTATTGTGCGGCGGTCTGGAAATTCTGAGGTACATGGCGTCCGCGGTAGTACCATCCGCCCACCTCGTTCTGGTCGGCCGGATTGCCGGCTTGTGCCCGGGCGTAGATCTGGCGTATGCTGTCGGTGGCTTCCTCGAGGGTCTGCCTGGCTGTCGCGCCCCATGCTATGCCAAGGGCTGCCAAAAGTAGTAGTGTTTTGCGCATCATGATGTTATGCCATTAAATCGTCGATAATGTCGTTGCCGAAGGCGTTGTCGGCATCGTTGTCGGCAAAGCCGTAGGTCGATTCATCGGCAAGGCCGCATAAGTCAGTAGCTTCTGTATCGGCCAGCAGGAAATCGTCGACATCGATAACCGGTTCGTCGGCAAAAAGCACATCGTTGTCTATCACCTCTATGTCGAGGCTTTCGGGGTCGAGGATGAGGTCTTCGGCGGTAATGGGCGCGAACGCCATATGGCGGTCGTCGGTTTCTATGGTCGTGTCCTCCATATCCGTGAATTCGCTTGGGTCGATAACGATTTCGTTGGGGTCGAAATCCTCTATGTCCAGCTCATCTTCTTCCGGTTCATAGGGGGCGGAGTAGTTGTCATTGTAGGCCATGGTTCCTGAATCGATGGCGTCCTGGTCCAGGCCGTCCGGGGCTTCCAGGCCGTTTTCAAAGGCCATGGAAACGCCCGTTGCGCCAGCACCCGCCACGGCTCCGAGACCTGCGGCGGCAACACCTGCGGCACCGGGGCGTTTGCCTGTATTGGCTTTCGGTGCGGTGTTGTTATTAAAATCTTTAGTTTCGTTCATGATTGGAGTATATCGTGGTTTGCTGCAAAGGTTGTCTATGTGTGAATATCGCCGGGAGGATTATCTGCCGAACAATCGCGAGAAGAAGCCTTTGCCGGTCGACGGTTCTTCCGGCTTTACCTCTTCGGCGATATCTTCAGCAACGGTGATGATGCGTGTAGCCGATGGATCGCTTTCATGTTCGGCTTCGAAATCGTCGTCGGGGGCAGGAGGCTCGGGAAGGTTTTCGGAGCGGCGGGATATATCAAGCACGCGCACGGCGATGGCGGTGTTGTTGTCCACACTCGATTCCGATGCGGCAGCCAGGCGCTTCATGCGTTCGGCATCGGAAAGCTCGGAGTCGAAAAGGTCGGCCAGTTCGCTGTCGGTGGCGCAGTGTAGCACTCCGTCGGAACAAAGCAGGAACACATCGCCGGGCAGCACATCCGTTATGTTCACAGTGGTGGCCGCTGCCGGGTTCTCGTTGTCGGCGCCGCCCATGCAGCGGGTTATTATGTTTCCCTGCGGATGGTCCACAGCCTCTTCGGGCGTGAGGTTTCCGGTGCGTACGAGAGCGTTCACGAGCGAGTGGTCGTAGCTGCGGAATACTATGCCTTGTCGTGGCCGGAACTGGTAAATGCGGCTGTCACCGATATGAGCGGTGAATACGCCTCCGCGATGGAAGTGCAGGAACGTGAGAGTGGTGGCCATGCCGGCGCTCTCTCCGCTGTTGCGCCGTGCCAGGTCGCGGTAGGCGATTCCGAGCACGCGGGCGAAGTCGTCGGCGCCGAAAGTTTCCTTTCCGTCGAAAGGCTCCATGGCTTTGCCTATTGCCGATGCCACTGTGGCCGATGCCACCTCGCCTTTGTCGAGACCGCCGACGCCGTCGCATACCACGAAGGTGGTGCATTCGGGCCATGGATTGTCGGTGTCGGGATAGCGGGCGTCTTCCTGGTTCTGGCGTTGTCCTATCTGGTAGAACGATATTGCCGGAGCGAGTTCGAATTCCATATTGTGATGCTTTTTTTGTGGGGAGAGTTTCTTACTTGCCGGGTTCGAGGCGGAATTTGGTGTGCCCCAGGGTGATGATGTCGCCGAAGTTGAGGAAAGTATCGGATCCGGCGACGAGAGACATATCGTTAAGCTTCACCGGGTTTGTGGTCTTGAGCACACGCAAGCGGAAAGCGCAGTTGCCAGACGGCTCGCGCATGGTTTCGATGCTTACGCTGCGTCGGCTGATATAGGGGTCGTCCTTGATGGATATGTCGCTGGGAACATTGGCATCCTGGCGGCCTATCACAACGGTGCCCTCGCTCAGGGGGTAGTCCTTGTTCATTAACTTTCCTATCTTCACCAGACGCGCACAGTGTACTGCCACAGGCTTCCATGGCTGAGTGGGCGCGCTGCCGGCGAATGCCCGGGGTGCGGGAGGCGGAGCTGGGCTGAATCCGGGAGCCGGCTGGGGAGGCGGCGTGGGACTGGCTGCCGCAGGGGTGTTTCCGGGTGTGTTGACAACATATGTCGGCCGCGGGCTGTTGACTGCCGGTGCCGCCGGTGGCGTGCTCTGTGCCTGGGAGGCGGCACGTGCGGCCATCTGCGCCCGCACCTGTTCGATTCCGGGAAGTTTCACGGTTGCTGCGGTCTGGCAGTGGGGGCAGGGGAAAGTGATGGTGCGTGGTTGCTGCGGAACCTTGATTCTTATGGGGGTGCCGCAGGCTTTGCAGGTGTATTTGAGTGTCGGGGGATTTGCCATGGCTTACGGGGGCTATAGATGGGGTGTCGCCTTCCGCCGCTCTTTGGAGGTAGAGCGGCGGAAGGCTATGGGCGCTTTATATCTGGGGCGTGTTCAATAATTTATCCGTTTATTATGTCCTGATCGATATCCAGACCTATGGAAAGGTCGTTTTCGATGGTTTCGTCGTAGGCGAGGTATTCGTCGGGGTTTGCCATCTGTTCCTCGAGATCGGATGTCATGATACCGGCAACCCATTGTGATTCGCCCTGGGAGTCGATTACGAGATCCATTTCGCCATCGTTGTTAAGATCGACCATTCCGTAGAGGTCGCCGTCGATGGTGAAGCTGGCCACGGTGACATCGCTGCCGTCCTCGAGGGTCATTTCGCCGATGTCGAGCACTTCCATGGAGCCGAGCATGTCCACGGGTTCGTAGTCGTATGGGTCGATGAGATCTTCGGCTATTATTGCGTCGGCGATTTCGTCGGTGTCCACGGGTTCGTCGGGAATTATCACCAGGTCGTCCTCGGGATTGTGGATATCCTGTTCCGGCGATATAGTGTCGATATGCTCTTCTATTGTTTCCTCTTCAGGTTGGTCGCGTTGGTCGGTTGCAGCGGTTGGAGCCGACGATGGATTGGAGGGCGATGTTGTGGTATTGTTGAAGTTGTCGTTGTATGTCTCATGGTCTGTTCCGGGCACGTCGATGTTGTCGTTTTCATCGATTTCATCGATTTCAATTTCCGGAACCTCTGGAGCGTCGGTTGTGCCGGCAGCTGCCGAGAAAGAGCCGGCGGCGAATCCTGCGGCGGCACCGGCAAGGCCTCCGGCGGCACCGGCGATAGCGGCGTTGCGGGCACTTTTGTCGGTCGGTGCGGGCTTCTGCTCTGCCGGCATTCCGTACAGTCGGGTTTTGTTTTTGCCAGATTCGGTAGAGAATGGAGGAGGGGTGATGGGTTTGGTTTCCATATGGCGTGATTGTTGATTTCGGTACTGTTTCCCTGGACTCTTATGTTCCCTGGATGTATTGCAAAGTTAGAATTTTAGTCGTTTCAGGTGCAAATATTATGGCGTATTCTGGATGAAATGGCAGGGTTTAAGGTTTAAATATGCAAAACAGCCACGGAATCGTGCAATGGATTTGAGTTTTAATGTTGCTAACTTTGCATCGTGAAAGAAAATAACAACACCGATTATAGATGAACAGAAGAACCCTTACGGCCCTCGCTATGGCCTCTCTCATGGGCTTCCATGCTTTTGCCGATGCCGATATTTCCGGCACGGTATTCAGCAGAAGCAGCTCTGAGCCTCTCGACTTTGTAAGCGTGGTGCTGGTAGATGCCGCCACTGGCAATACCCTCCCCATAACCACTATGAGTGGAGCCGATGGCTCCTTTATTCTCGCAGGTGTTCCTTCGGGAAATTATGTGGTGAGAGTGAGCAGTGTTGGCACGGTAGCCCAGGAGCGCCCTGTCGAGGTGGCCGAAAATGCCATAGACCTTGGCCGCATTCTCCTTGCCGACGATGCCGAACTGCTGAAGGAAGTGGTTGTGAAAGGGCAGCGCGGCCAGATGTCTGTGAATGCCCGGCGACGGGTGTTCAACGTGAGCTCCAACATCACCGCTGCCGGAGCTTCCGCCGAGGAGCTGCTGGCGTCGGTGCCCTCGGTGGATGTAAGCGCCGACGGCGACATATCCCTGCGTGGCAACGACGATGTGCTGGTGTGGATCAACGGCAAGGCCATGGGCATGAACGCCGATAACCGTTCCCAGTTCCTGCGCCAGATTCCGGCCGAGAACATCGAGAGCATCGAGGTGATGACCAACCCCTCGTCGAAACACAGCACAGAAGGTACTGCCGGCATAATAAACATCAGGCTCAAGGAAGATCATCGCCATGGATACTTCGGCAGTGCCGAGGTTACTGGCGACACCCGTGGCAATGTGAACGCCAATGCGAACATAAATTACAACGAAGGGCATTTCGAAAGCTTCGCCGCCCTCGGACTTAAAGCCGCCCGCACTCCGGGTGGCTCGGAATCGCGCCGCAGCTACGATGACGGGGCGTACCTCAACTCCGACGGTCGCAGCACCCGCCACGACAACAGTGTTTTTCTCCGGCTGGGTACAAATTATAAACCCGACGATAAAAACACGTTCTACGTCAGTGCAGTGGGTACGCTCGGCCACAAATGGGGGCGTGTGAATACCATACACCGCACCAATCTTCCCGGAATATGGGCCACAAGTGCCAACACCACCCGCGAGAGCGGCGATACCCGCGGCGCCAATGTGTTGCTCGGCTACAAGCACTCGTTTGCCGAGGGGCACTCCCTGGAGATGAATGTGAGCTATAACATATGGCAGGGTCCCAACGACAGCCGTTCGCAGGAAACCGAGACAATGCCCGACGGAACCTCCGCCGACATATACCACAGCCAGCATCAGGATGTGAAAATCAGCAACTGGGAGGCTGCCGTCGACTACACGAAGCAGCTTGCATCCTGGATCCGTCTCGAGGCAGGATACAAAGGCAACTACAACCACGAGAACAGCCCGGCTTCCTATTTCTCCGGCAACGCCGCCGGCGAATATATTCCGCTGGACAACCTCTACAACCGCTTCAAGTACGACACCGACATCTCGGCGCTCTATCTGAGCTTCTCCGGCAGCTGGAAACAGCTGTCCTATTCGGCCGGCCTTCGCGGCGAGGCCTGGCAGATAAGCACCCGCTCGCTGGCCTACGGCCAGACCGATGCCGATGTGGCGCCATTCAGGCGCAACAGCTTCGCGCTTTTCCCGTCGGCGTCGCTGGGATGGAACTTCAAAGAGAACAGTGAGCTCAAACTCACGTACTCACGGCGTATCCGCCGTCCGTTCGGCCCGCAGCTCAACACCTTCGAAAATATCGCAGACCCTTCCGAAGTGCACCTCGGCAACCCCGAGATACTGCCCGAGTACAGCAACGCCGCGGAACTCACCTATGTTCACAACTGGGCTGCACATACGCTGTCGGTCAGCGGCTACATGCGTTCCAACACCGACATGATCAGCCATGTAAGCTTTCTGGCACCCATGGCCTCCAATCCGGATGTGAACACCATGTACTACGGCCATGCCAATGTGGGCAACATGCTCGATGCAGGTATGGAAATCATATCGCGCAACACCCTCTGGAACCGTCTCACCCTCACCACAACGTTCAACCTCTACAACAGCCATCTCAAGGCCTGGAGTACCGACTATCCTCTGCACGGCGGCATGTATCCTATCGAAGGCCGGCGCCAGAACCGCTTCGTGTGGGACTTCCGCCTGATGGCATCGGTGCGTCTGCCGTGGGAGATGACTTTCCAGGCCACAGGACGCTATAATTCGCGCCGCATAACCGCTCAGGGCACTCTCGAAGCCGACTGGGATGTGGAGGCAGGTCTGCGAAAGAATTTCGGCGCCTGGGGCGTTTCCATTATGTGCAAGGACATTTTCAACTCCAAGAAGTCGCACAACATACTCTATGGCAACGGATACATGCAGGATATCAGCAAATGGTCCGGCGGCCGTAATCTGCGCCTGGCTGTGAGCTACACCTTCGGCAAAACCCACAACCACAAGCACGGTCCGCACAACGAAATCGATACCGGCGGCTACGGTGATTCCGGCCACGAAGGCCACCACCATTGATTGCGCCAGATATAACAACAGCGACCTCTTCCACCCTGCCTCAGGCAGCAACGGAAGAGGTCGCTGGCATTTCATGTTTGGAAATTGTCTTTTCCGCTATGCGGAATGCAGGTCGGCGACAAAATTATTTGCCATGTTATTGAACATACACCCCGTTGTTCTTGTGTATATAATGTATATTATATATCTTTACGCCTCAAAACCGAAATACTATGGCAACTGCATTGAACATCAAGCGTAAAAACATCGACCTCCCCGTCGATACACTGCAAAAGCTTTCCATTATGGCGGCGTCCCAGGGCAAGAGCTTGAAGAAATTCATAGAAACAATCCTTATTTCAAAAGCCAACGCTGTGGAAGTTGAAGTACGTGAAAATCCCTCACCCTCCGGTGACACGTGGTTTGATGACCCTGGAAACATCGCATCTGTAAAGCGTGGTATCGCTGACATGAAATCCGGAAAAAGCAGAGCCTATTCCATGGAGGAAATTAGGGAATTGTTAGGCGTATGACATACGAATTGGTTCTGACATTCGAAGCTGAACAACACTTGAAGGAGTGGAAGAGATCTGGTCAAAAGAAAACGCTAAAGAAGATAAGCGATTTATTTGAGGAATTGCGACATCATCCAACAACCGGGACTGGTCAGGTTGAACAGCTCAAAGGCGATTTATCCGGATTATGGAGTAGAAGAATAACCAAAGGCGCACGGATAATCTACAGCATTGAGGATGAAAAGGTAATTGTTACCGTGGTATCGCTCAAAGGTCATTACGGCGACAAATAATGGGGTTGTGCTGCGGCGCTGAGCCGTGATAATGTTTTGCGAGGTTGCTGGCAAAATCCATCCCCCCCTCACGTAGCTGCATGCCTATGGCATGCCGTTACGTGAGGGTAGACGAGGCAAACGGCTGTTCCGGATTCTGGTACAGCTTTATTATTTTCCGCCGACAGGAAGCACAAGGATATTTTTTGCGCATTCCCGGACCTTCACCGGATGGTTTATCCTGAAATCTGCACGGGGATGCCGGTGCGGCGCGTTATGCGTGCGCCTGCAGCGGCGAGTTCTTCGCGGCTCACTCGTTTCAGCGATATCTCCGGGGTTGGGCGGTCGATGGTGTAGAGCATTATTTCCCGCGGCTTTATGCGGCCATATGCCTCGATGAGAGCATCGATTTCGGCGTCGGTGGTGTTGTCGACAGTGATGCCTTCGTGTGTGCCACGGGTGAGCATGGTCTGCACAATGGCGTTGCTGCCGAAGGTGGCGATGCGGTCGATGACTTCGCCGATGTCGAACGACGGATCGACGGGTCTGTCAAGCAGCGCTACAGTGGATGGTACGGTGCTGTCGAGTTTGAGGATATTGTTGTCGACTCTGGCAAGTGCGCGGCATACCGACTCCGACCCGAGGCGGGTGGCGTTGGACAGCACGCTTATTTTCACGTTGGGGAAATAGCGGTCGCGCAGGGCTATGGTGTCGTCGATCACGCCTTCGAACTCGGGGTGCAGTGTGGGCTCGCCGTTGCCCGAGAAGGTGATTACGTCGAGCGGAGTGCCTTCGGTTTTCATTGTTCCGAGCTTCTGTTCGAGCATGGCGGCCACTTGCGCGCGGGCAGGAAGCCCTGTGGTGCCGTGGCCCTGGGCGTTGTATCCGGCCTCGCAATAGATGCAGTCGAACGAGCATATTTTGCCGTCGTCGGGCATGAGGTTTATGCCCAGCGACGAACCCAGACGCCGCGAGTGGATAGGGCCGAAGATGGTGGAATGGAAAAGGACAGTCTGCATCGCTTATGCTATTTTACGTGTGAAGAGCCTGGATATCTGGCCTATGCCGATGCCTAACAGCACTACAGCCGCAGCGGTGAGAGCCACATCGGCGGTTTCTATTTTCACGGGATATACGGATATGGTGAGCTGCGAAGGGTCGGCGGCGAGCTTTATAAGGCCGAAATGCTGCTGAAGCCATGCCAGCAGCACGCCTACGGCCAGACCGGCCATGCCGCCGGCGGTAGTGATAAGGGCGCCGTCCCAGGCAAAGACGGCTGCGATGGTGTGGCGCGGTGTGCCGAGGGCGCGCAGGGTGGCCATATTGTCGCGCTTTTCGATTACCAGCAGCGATATGGTGGTCACGATATTGAAGGACGCTATCAGCAGAATGAACACCAGCATCAGGAAGGTTATCCATTTTTCCACGGCGATCATTCGGAAAGTCTCGGGGTGCAGGCGCTCGCGTTCGGTCACCACATAGTCGCTGCCGAGAGCCTTGGACACTTCGTCGGCGGTGGCGGCCACGTCGGCGCCGCTATGCAGGCGGACGTCGACTGTGGTTGCTGCGGAGGAGTCGCGCTCGAGCAGCGTGCGCATGACGGCCAATGGTATGTAGAGCCGGTCGGTGTCGTATTCCGGCTGGTCCACGCGGAACACGCCGGCGAGAGTGAGTGCGCCGTTGACATATGCTCCCGATGGATTCGCGGGGTTGATGCGTCCGCGGCGCCGGGGAAAGTATATGTCGAAAGTGCTCTCGGGCGAGGGGCGGATGCCTGTCTGCATGGCAACACCCACCGAGGCCACCGCGGCAGGCGGCATGTCTGGCATCAGCTCGCCGGTGGTGAATATTCCGTCGAGCACTATGGAGTCGGCGGCTGCCACACGGCGGTAGCTGTCGTCGTCGATGCCTACGGCCACCACCGGCATCTGCCCGTTTGCGGTCACCATGAGGCCGCGCTCGACAAGAACCGGAGTATGTGCAGCCACATCGTTGCGTGCGTCCAGCACACGTGCCACGGCAGAGGCATCGACGGTCTTGCCGGTAGCCGCGCTGATGCTCAGGTCGGGATCGACAAACGAGAGGTGGCGCCGCGAGAGTTCGCTGAAACCGTTGAATACCGACAGTACCACCACAATGGCCGCCGTGGCCACGGCCACACCGGCCACGGCAATGGCGGAAATCACATTCACGGCTCTGTGCGACTTCGGAGCCGCCAGATATCGCAACGCTATCCGCAGAGCCAGCATCGGGGGTTACTGTTTCAGCAGGTTATCGATGTTTTCCAGATAGTCCAGAGTGTCGTCGGCATAGAACTGCAGTTCGGGCACTTTGCGCAGCTGGAAGCGCACGCGCTGTGCCAGCTCGTAGCGTATGGTCTTTGCCGAGTCCTTGATGTTCGCCATCATGGCTGCGGACTGTTCCGAAGGGAAGATGGACAGGTACACTTTCGCCACCGAAAGGTCGGGGGAGGTGCGCACACCGCTTACGCTCACGATAATGCCGTGGGTCTTGGCTGTCTGCTGACGGAATATTTCGCTGAGTTCTTTCTGAAGAAGTCGGCTGATTTTTGCTTGACGGGTCGATTCCATAGTTTTTTAAATGTTGCGGGGAAGGTTGTCCGCTTCCCTTTCAACAATTGCAGCTACTGCAAAGTTAACATTTTGTTTTAAAAAGAATGCGCGGCGGGGCTATTCGGCGCTTTGCATTTCCACCAGGCGGCGGTAGAATCCTTTTGCCTCGGGCGCCATGAGGCTTGCATGTGTGCCCCGCTCGACTATGCGTCCCTGATGGAGCACACATATGAGGTCGGCATTGCGGATTGTGGACAGGCGGTGGGCTATCACCAGTGTGGTGCGCCTTTGCATGAGCCGTTCGAGCGCCTGCTGTACCAGGGCCTCGCTCTGGCTGTCGAGGGCCGATGTGGCCTCGTCGAGGATGAGAATGGGCGGATTCTTGAGTATGGCGCGGGCAATGGATATGCGTTGGCGCTGTCCGCCGGAGAGACGGCAGCCACGGTCGCCGACCGGAGTGTCGTAGCCTGCCTCCATTTCCGATATGAACTCGTGGGCGTTGGCAACCCTGGCGGCTTCGACTATCTGCTCGCGGGTGGCGTCGTCCACGCCGAAGGCGATGTTTGCGGCAACGGTGTCGTTGAAGAGGATGGGTTCCTGGCTTACTATGCCGGTGAGCGAGCGCAGCGCGGCGATGTCGAGGTTGCGGATGTCGGTGCCACCTATGGTCACCCGGCCTGCTGTTGGGTCGTAGAAGCGCGGGATAAGGTCGGCCATGGTGGATTTTCCCGATCCTGACTGTCCCACAAGCGCCACGGTGGCTCCGGCGGGAATGTGCAGGTCGATGTCGGAAAGCACCTCGTTGGTGCCGTCGTAGCTGAACGACAGATTTTCGAGATCGATGTCGCTATCCGGCGCCGGCATGGGGGCGGGAATGTCGGGTGTTTTCACCGGGTTGTCGGCATTTAGTATCATGTCGACACGCTCCATGCTGGCCAGGCCTTTCTGGATTGAGTATGCCGCTTTTGAAAGTTCCTTGGCCGGGTTGATGATGGAGTAGAAAATCACCATGTAGTATATGAACGATGCCGCGCTCAGTCCGCTGTGGCCGCCTATGATGAGGCTGCCGCCGAACCACAGTATTATCGCTATTGCCGTGGTTCCCAGCAGCTCGCTCATGGGATGCGCCAGAGCCTGGCGGCGTGCCACACGGTTGGAGAGGTTGAAGAAGCGCTGGTTTTCATCGATGAAGCGGCGGCGTACCTTGTCTTCGGCTGTGAACGCCTTTATCACGCGCAGGCCGCCGAGTGTCTCCTCTATTATGGCCATGATGGTTCCCCACTGTGTCTGGGTTTCATAGGAAGTGCGTTTGAGGCGCTTGCCCACCTTGCCCATCACGTAGCCGGCTATCGGCAGCAGCACGAACACAAACAGCGTGAGCTGCCACGAAATGGCCAGCATCGTGCCCAGATACACCACAATGAGCACAGGGTTTTTGAACAGCATGTCCAGCGAGGCCATCACGGAGTTCTCTATCTCTGCCACGTCGCCGCTGATACGTGCCATCACATCGCCCTTGCGCTCGGCGGTGAAGAAGCCTATGGGCAGGGTGGTGATTTTGCGGTACATGAAGTTGCGCAGGTCGCGCACGATGCCCGAGCGCAGCGGCACTATGAAATAGGAGCTCAGGAAGGTGGCGCCGGTCTTGAGGGCTGTCATCACCACCAGCGCAGCAGCCAGCAGCGCCAGGGTGGAGGCGGCGCCCATGGATGCTATCGACTCCTGGGTGTAGTAGTAGAAGTTGTTCACGGCCACTTCTTTCAGCGAGGCGGTGCCGAGGGGCATGAAGCTGTATGTGGCGGTGTTGATCTGGAAAAGCATTTCCAGAATGGGAATTATGAGCGCGAAGGAGAACAGTGTGAGCACTGCGGCAAGCAGGTTGAACACAATGTTCAGCAGCAGGTACTTGCGGTAGGGCGGTACGAAGCGCAGAAGTATCTTTACGAAATCTTTCATCTCAAGGTATGATGGCGGGGGCTGTTGGCGGCAGCTGTGCCTGTGTGAGGCGCAGGCGCAGAGCCGGGGAATACAGATTGTTGGCGCGGTTTCCCACGCTCTTTGCCGGGCCTGCTGGAAGGCCGCGGTAGGCGACGGCCAGAAAGCCTTTGGAGGGCATTCCCGGCGTTGCCGGCAGAGCCTCGCCGCGCAGGTAGGCGCAGGCGGTACTGTAGTCGAGGTCGATCTGCGGAAGAGAGTGCTGCCGGTAGGCTGTGTTCAGAAGCAGTTCGCTGCTTGGAACCGCCAGCCGGCCTTTCAGGGTACACAACGGAACACCGGGGCGAAGAATCCGCACATGGCCGCCGAGCATATCCACAAAATCGGCATGGTTTTCGGCGAGGGCATGCACTGTGTCTCCGGCAATCAGGCGGTAATGTCCCGGAAAATCAAGATGTGCCGCGGCAAATGCCTCGGCGGCAGCCGGCACCTGGTCGGTGCGGTTCCTGCGGATGCGGGCAATGGTTTCTGTGGTACCGTTGCCGGGCTTGCGCAGGGCAGCCATGAAGAATCCTTCTCCGGCGATATTGCCGGGCATGAAACGCAGGGCTGACACACGGCTGTCGACGGAAGGCATGGCGCCGGGATAGTCCGTGATATCCAGGTCGACGCTTTCGGCGCCGTATCGTTCGATGAGGCGTATTATATTGTCTTCGTTCTCGCTGCGGTTGAAGGTGCAGGTGCTCACCAGCATATATCCGCCGGGGCGCAGAGCGCTCCATAGGGCGTCGGCTATTTCGGCCTGCAGGGCCGCGCACTGCCGCACCAGCGCCGGCGACCATTGCAGCAGGGCCTGTGGCTCCTTCCGCATCATTCCTTCGCCCGAGCAGGGCATGTCGGCGGCGATGATGTCGAAACTGCCGGGGAGAGCGGCGAAACTCTGGGCTGCGGCGCGTGTCACCACCACATCAGGTGCGCCGTGGCGGGCGGTGTTTTCCAGAAGCGCGTTGCTGCGTGCCGGGTCGAATTCGTTGGCCACAAGCAGAGAGCCTTCAGGGAGCACTTCGGCATAGGCCGTGGTTTTGCCTCCGGGAGCCGCACATGCGTCGAGCACGCGCAGAGCAGTGCCGCCGTGGAGCGTGGCCAGGTGTGCCATGGCACGGCGTGCGGCCATCGACGAGGCTTCCTGCACGTAGTACCGTCCCTGATGCCACATTGGGTCGGCGGCGAACAGCGGACGCTGCCCGAGGTAGAAGCCGGTGTCGCACCAGGCCACACGCTCAGCTCCGTGAGGTACTTCGGTGCCCTTGCCGGGGTTCACGCGTACCGAAACAGGGGGAGTGCCGCTGGCAAGGGCCTCGGCGAGGACGGAGGCGGCATCGCCGGCAAAGGCCAGCGACTCCACGAATCCCGCAGGCAGCTCGCGCAGGCTCATCGGCATCGGAGTATAAGCTCCACCTCATTGCGGAGGTAGGGCAGGGTTATCACATAGGGGCGGTCGTAGTCGGGATGGAACACGCCAAGGCGGCATGCGCTCACCAATATGCCGTATTCGCTTTCCAGGATGTGGCGGTAGAGGCTCTGCTGCAGTGCGTAGTGCCAGTAGGAGGTGTCGTGCAGGTGCTCCAGAGGTGCGAAGGCGCGTTTGCCGAAGCGGTCGACGGTCTGTTCTTTTCCGTTGCAGTCGATCAGGTTGGCAGAGCGCTTCCAGTCGTATATCTCGTAGCGTCCGTTGTCGCAGGCCAGGAAGTCGAGAGTGCCTGCCAGGCGGTGGCGGATGTCGAAAATGCGCCATTCGCTGCGGAAAGGCTTGAGCGGATTTTCTTTGGCGAAGGTGAGAAAATGCGAGAACGCCTTGTCGGCGAGTGCTTCAGCTTCGGGCTCGAGTCCCAGGTAGTGGCCTTCGATACGCTCGTGGAGCAAGGTGCCGAGTTCGCGCGCACGCTCGCCTTTCAGTTCCCATTCCTTGATTATCTGCTCGGCGGTGTGGGTTGGAGTGGCTTTGCGCGCGGCCCAGTATGCGGCGTCGAACTGTGCGAAAAGATTGTCGACCACGGTAGTCACACTCTGGCATTCAACCATGTATCCGTTGTCGTCGCGCACGGAATAGGTGTGGCTTTCCGGCTCGAAGAAAATTCTGCTGTCGAGTCTGTGGGCGTTTGCGCTGTTATAGTTGTTCATGCAGGATGCGTAAAAAGAAATCCGGGCGCTGTCGCTGAGGATGCGCCCGGATTGGAAAGTTGTAGTCTTACCAGGACTCGAACCTGGAAACTCAGCTCCAAAAACTGATGTGTTACCATTACACCATAAGACTATCGTCGGCCCAACCCCCGCGCGGGGGCTAAAGCGCTGCAAAGATAAGCATTATTTCCCGATGATGCAAACACAAATCGCCATAACTATGCGGAGCAAGCAAGCGCAAAATCAATCGAAGCCCAAATAAGGTAGAGTTCTTCAAATATTTCCGCTAATATTGCATTTATGGATACTAAGCAGTCTTTGAAAATTAGTTTATTCCATCTTCTTGCCCTTAGCCGCAATCTCCACCCTTCCTTCTCTGTCACGTAACCACAGCTAAGCTCCATCAAATCGGCCTATGGCTGCGAATATATGAACTAATTACCAAAGACCACGCGTTGTCCGGTGCTATCGCACGAAGTTGGTGCGCTGGCGGGGTTCTTCGGCGGCGGGATGTTGCTCGGTGGCTGCGGTTCGCATCATCCATGCGAGGTTGCGTGCCATGGCGCGGAGTGTCTGCATGCCTTCGCCGTCGGAGGCCACTTCGCCTGGTGCGCGGCCATATGCTATGGTCCAGTATTGCGAGCCGGCGATGGGCATGTTGTTGATGGCGAAGTATTTGTTCAGGCGGTCGAAGCTTGCCGATGCGCCGCCACGCCGGCACACGGAGATGCCGGCGGCGGGTTTCCAGGCCAGACGGTCGCCGGCGGAATAGAATATACGGTCAAGGATGGCGCACAGCGAGCCGTTGGGACCGGCGAAGTACACCGGCGTGCCCACCACAAGGGCGTCGACTCCGGCATCGAGCACCGCGAGGATTTCTTCGTAGAGGCTGTCGTGGAACACGCAGCGTCCTTTCTGTGCGCAGGCGCCGCAACCGATGCATCCGCGCACAGGTTCGTTGCCTATCCACATGTTCACGGTTTCGATGCCTTCGGCTTCGAGTATTTCGGCCACCTGGCCGAGCGCCATGGAGGTGTTGCCCTCTTTTCTGGGGCTGCCGTTAAGGAGAAGGACTTTCATAGTCAGCGTTTTTTCTTGAGCACCAGGGCTGTGCGTGCCGGCAGGTACAGGGGGAGTCGCTCCACACCGGCAGGTTCGAACAGCGGGTCGGGTTGGGTGAGGTGTTTTACGGTGAGGTCGATGTTGCCGAAGCCTCCGAAAGCGGGGTCGTCGGTGGATAACACGGGCACGTAGCATCCCGCGGGCGCGAGGATTCCGTAGCCGTTGTAGCTGTTCACGGGGCTGAAGTTGAACACGAACAGCAGGTCGCCGCGCATGAAAGCCAGCACCTGGTCGTCGTCCTTCTCCCATAGTTTGCGCACGGGTTTTGCCTGGAAGTTGTGCACATGGCTCACGAGACCTATCATGGCGTTGTCGAACGCGTTGAGATAGCGGTACTTGAGGTCCTGGCGATCCACCAGGTCCCACTGGCGGCGTGCGTATTTGTAGCTCCAGCCGTTGCCTTCGCGCGGGAAGTCGATCCATTCGGGATGGCCGAACTCGTTGCCCATAAAGTTGAGGTAGCCGCCGTTGATGGTGGCCAGTGTTACAAGGCGTATCATCTTGTGCAGGGCAATGCCGCGCGATACGTCGAAGTCGTTGTCGTCGACGCACATGTGCCAGTACATCTTGGCGTCGATGAGGCGGAAAATCACCGTTTTATCGCCCACAAGAGCCTGGTCGTGGCTTTCGACATAGGATATCGTCTTCTCGTCGGCTCGGCGGTTGGTCAGTTCCCAGAAAATGGATGTGGGATGCCAGTCGTCGTCGCGTTTCTCCTTGAGAGTCTTTATCCAGAAGTCGGGCACGCCCATGGCCATGCGGTAGTCGAAGCCGATGCCGCCGTCGCGGAAGGGCAGAGCCAGACCCGGCATGCCGCTCATTTCCTCGGCTATGGTTATGGCGTGCGGCCTGACCTGGTGTATGAGCTTGTTGGCCAGCGTGAGGTAGACTATGGCGTCGGTGTCCTGGCCTCCGTCGTAGTAGTCGGCATATCCGCCGAAGGCTTTTCCCAGGCCGTGGTCGTAGTACAGCATCGATGTGACACCGTCGAAGCGGAAGCCGTCGAAATGGAATTCCTCGAGCCAGTATTTGCAGTTGGAGAGCAGGAAATGCAGCACTTCATTCTTTCCGTAGTCGAAACACAGCGAGTCCCATGCGGGGTGGTTGCGCCGCGCTGGGTCGTGGTGGAAATACTGGTCGGGAGTGCCGTCGAGGCGTCCGAGACCTTCGTTCTCGTTCTTTACGGCGTGGCTGTGGACAATGTCCATAATCACGGCAATGCCCCGGCTGTGGGCGTCGTCGACCAGCGCCTTGAGTTCGGCGGCGGTGCCGAAGCGGCTGGAAGGCGCGAAGAAACTGCTCACATGATATCCGAAGCTGCCGTAGTAGGGATGTTCCTGGATGGCCATGATCTGGATGGCGTTGTAGCCGTCGGCGGCGATGCGCGGCAACACGTTGGTGCGGAACTCCTCGTAGCTGCCTACATCCTCTTTCTGCTGTGCCATGCCTATGTGGCATTCATAGATCAGCAGCGGAGCGGTGTCGGGGCGGAAATCGGCGTCGGTCCATGTGAAATGGCGGTGCGGGGCATCCACTTCGGCGGAGAATATGTGTGTGTCGGGGTCCTGCACCACACGGTTGGCATAGGCGGGAATGCGTTCGCCGCATCCGCCGTGCCAGTGCACCATCATTTTATACCGCTGCCCGTTGCGGATGGCTTTGGGCGGGAACGTGGCTTCCCAGACACCGCCGGGGCCGTCGTCGATGCGGTGCAGGGCATACTCGGGAGTCTGCTGCCAGCCGTTGAAATCGCCAATGAGGTATATGGCGGTGGCGTTGGGGGCCCATTCGCGGAAGGTCCAGCCGTAGCGGCCATGGCGGTGCAGGCCGAAGTAGCGGTGGGCGTTGGCGAAGTCGGAGAGCGAGCCGGCGTCGCCTGTAAGTTGTTGCTCCTTGCGCACGGCATCGGCATGTCGGCCTTCTATGGCTGCGGCGTAGGGTTCGAGCCAGCTGTCGTTCTTGAGTATGTTGAGTTTCTTAGCCATTTGTTGGATGTGGTTATGTAGGGATTCATTTTCTGCCGAAGTCGGCGGGTATTTCCCCCCATGCCTCGGTGTCCCATTTAACGATGGGATTCATTATTCTGTTGTTGTGCAGCCACAGGTCGGCACGGTCGATAAGCGCTTTTGTAGCTGCTGTGGCCGGAGCGTATTCCAGGGTTGAGCGGGCGGCGCCTTTGCGCACCCAGCTCTGGGCGGTGCGGGAGTCGCTGTAGATTGTCGTGGTGGTGTCGCCGGCTTTTTTCAGCAATGCCGCCACATGCACGATGGCAAGGTACTCGGCGATGTTGTTGGTGCCTATGAGATTGCCGGCGGAACCTATTCTGAAAAGTTCCCTGCCGGAGGCTATGTCGACGCCGCGGTATTCCATCACTCCGGGATTGCCGGCGCATGCGCCGTCGACGGCGATTCCGCTCTTGGGGCGTGAAAGTCGGCCGGTGAAAGCCTCCATTCCGGGTAGGGCCGATGCTATGGCGCGCACCAGGTCGAGCTGGCCTTCGGGATTGCCACGGTATGCCGCGGTGGCTTCCTCGAGGCTGTCGAAGCTTTTGAACTTCGCTCCGGGGTAGTTTACGGTCTGTTGCTGGCATTCGGTCCAGGAGTCGTATATTCCCGGGGAATATCCCTGCCACACAACGTAGAATTTTCGGCGGGCTTTGCTCATGAGAATTGGAGAAACAGGTTGATGTCGACGGTGCGAACTCCCAGCAGAGCCGCGGCGCGGGCGTTGACACATTTTCCAAGGAAGGTGAGTGCGCCGGTGCGCAGGCAGCAATTCAGGCGCAGGGCGTTGGTAATGGCACCGTCGCACACGGCGATGTCGTCGAACAGGGCGGCGAAGGCGTTGCTCATGGCCATTGCCACCGTGCGCGGCACGGCCATGGCGCAGTCGGTTATGCAGAGCCGTTGTTGCGGCTGGCGTGGCATCGACTGCCAGTTGTAGTTCAGCGGCACGGCCTGCAGGGCTGTGAATGTTTTGCCTCCGGTGAGGTCGAAGCATATGGCGCCGCGTTTGAGCATGGCAGTGAGGTCGGCGTCGATTGCCGGAGCATGGTCGGTGGCGGTGGCCACAATAATGTCGGCGCTGCGCAGGGCGTTTTCGAACACCCTGGGGTGGAAGGTGCTGCCTGCCACTCCGTGTCCGAGCTGTCCGGAGGCATGGCGGAGGCTGTAGGTGTCGTTGTCGAACATGCGCACGGTGGCTCCCAGCCCCAGGGCTGTCCGTGCGGCGGCTATGGCTGCAATGGAAGAGCCCGTGACCAGCACCTCACAGGGGACTATGCCTGCCACTCCGCCCATGAGTATGCCTTTGCCGCCGACGCTGTCGGCAAGCATGGCAGCAGCAGCGGTTATCGCGGCGCAGCCTCCCACTTCGCTGAGGATATCGGCGAAAGGCCGCCTTCCTCTGTGGTCGGCGATGTTGTCCAGGCGTACACAGATAGCGTGGCGCTGCAGCAGGGCACGCAGAGCGGGCACGGCGCTGTTGTCCAGGTTCATGTTGGTGAACAGCAATGCACCCGCCTTGAGCAACGCCGCGTCGGAGGCTGTGGGTGTGGGCAGATATACCACGATGTCGCAGCCAAGAGCCTTGGCGCGGCCTCCTATTTCCACACCGCAGGCGGCATAGTCGGCATCGGTGTAGTGTATGCAGTCGGCGGCTCCGCTTTCCATTGTAACCGCGAAGCCGCGGGCAATCAGCCTGGCGGCACCTTCCGGTGTGAGCGGAAAACTGCCGGCGTCGTTACCGCGGGTGGCGGGCAGCCCTACGGTGGCTATGTGGGCCGCAGTGGAAGTGCACAGAGGCTCTTCGAGAGGTACGGGAGCTTCCATCATGGTTCGGTGTGGGGTTTGCTGTTGTCGGTAAGTCCTGACTCGGCTATGAAACGGCGGCAGCTGCTTTCGAGTTCCTCCACTGTGTCCAGGAACGAGGAGTCGAAAAATGCATGCGCTTGGCTATAGGCGGTCTCGCGTGCGGCTTGCAGTTCGTCCACTTTAGCGGCGAGGGCGTCGCCGCTTAGTCCCGCCAGCAGCGGGCGGCTCCCGGCGGGGGCTTCGGCTATGCGTTTGAGCAGGCGGTCGGTCGATGCCCGCAGGCACACCACTGTGCCTGCGGCGAGCATTATGTCCATATTGTCGTGGTAGCACGGAGTGCCGCCTCCGCAGGCCACGATGGCGCCTTCACACGAGGCCACACGGCGCAATGCCTCGCTTTCGGCGCTGCGGAATGCCTCGAAGCGTCCTTCGGCTGCGGCTTCCGCGGCGCTGCAGCCGAGGATGGCTTCGGTCTCGCAGTCGAGGTCGATGAAGCGGCGTCCGGGCAGCATGGCTGCCAGAGCCCTGCCAAGAGTGCTTTTGCCGCTGGCCATGAAGCCTATGAGGAAGAGTGGCCGCAAGATTTGTTTATTTCTTGGACTCGAGGTCGCGGCGCAGCAGGTCGCGGATTTCGGTGAGCAGTTCTTCCTGGGTTGGGGGAGCCGGAGCGACGGGTTTGGCAGTCTCAGGCTCCGGTGCGGGTTTGCGGAGCTTGTTGATGAACTTTATGGCCATGAATATGCAGAAAGCGATAATCAGGAAATCCACCACAGTCTGTACGAAAGCGCCCCATGTCACAGCCACTTCGGGAATTATTTCCTCGCCTCCGCTGACTTCGGGTTTGATCACCCATTTGTAGTCGCTGAAGTTGGTGCCGCCGGTCAGCACACCTACCACAGGCATTATGATGTCGTTGACAAGCGAGGTGACTATTTTGCCGAATGCGGCGCCGATGATCACGCCCACGGCCATGTCGACCACGTTGCCTTTCATGGCAAACTCCTTGAATTCTGTGAGAAACTTTTTCATAATAGTGTATTTTTTTGAACTTATTGCAGTTGGGCAGGGCCGAGTTCGAGTACGGCGCCGTTGTCGGGGTTGAATATCACCTGCCATGGCTCGCGTTTGTCGGAGAACAGCGATGGATTCAGACCGAATACCACTCCGAGCTGCGCGATAGCCACTTCGCGCGATGCGATGGTGTTGCCTCGGAAGCGCACATCCACTCTCGCACGCCCGGGAATGCGGTAGGCGACGCCTCCGCGCGGGAAGGATTTTATCTCGCCTTTGTCGTTAACCGGCAGAGAGCCTTGTTCCAGAACGGTTATCTCCACCTCTATCGGTTCCCCGGAAAGGTCGTCGGGTGTGAGAAGGCCGTCGACAGCCGAGAGGCGTGCGGCGGTGCGTGCGCTCAGCCCGGTGCTGTCGGGTGTGAGTGTTATTTTCGAGGTTACGGTGCGTGAGCGTGTGGTGCCGGCGAACATGGCAGTGAGCGCCGCTTCCTGCGCCGCGAGATTGTCGAGCACCAGCTGCATGGCCGCGCCGTCCGACGGCATGTTGTCGGCCTGCCCCGAAAGGATGTCGGAACGCATCTCGCGGATTTCAAAGATGCGTTGTGCGGCCAGCTCGGCTTTTTTCGACACCGACGAGCTGCGAGCCATGTCCTGTGTCACGGCCTGGCGGGCGATGTCGCCGTCGAGGGGGGTGGCTCCGAACTCGGTGCTCTGCGGAATTTCGGGCATCTCGATGTGGGCTTCGGTGTCGCTGTTGATGGCCAGTGGTATGTTGTCGGAGGTGAGCGTCATGAACACATTGGAGCCATTCTTGAACTGTGCCAGCCACTGCTGCGCGGGGTCGGGAATGCCGCGTGGAACAATCACGGCATCTACCAGGCGTGCGGTGCGGCTTCCGGCGGTTATGGCGTTGTCGATATCCATGTGCCGGCGGGCGTAGTTGTGGAATTCGCCGGGCTGAGACTCGGTGAGTTCGGCCTGGAGGTAGATGTCGACCGCTGTCAGCGGCAGACTGTACACCATGCCATAGTCGGAAGCCTTGCCGGCATTGAGGCGTTGCGAAGTCTGCGCAGGAGCCGTAGCCATGCATAGAAGCATAGCCAGAATGAGGATAGAACGGCGCGGACGGAGTGTTCTGAGGCTGTGTTTCATCTTTTTTGCTGTTGTTCGGTGAGAGACTGTATTGCCGGTCCCAGGGCATCGGCGATGTCTTCGGATGTGGTGCCGGCGATGCCGTTGGAGGCGGCGGCTATTTTGCCGGCCAGCCCATGGATGTACACCGCTGCCACGGCGGCATATTCCGGCGGCATCTTCTGCGCCATAAGCCCCGCCATAAGTCCGGTGAGCACATCGCCCGAGCCTGCTGTGGCCAGCGCTTCCGTGCCCGAGGAATTCACCAGCACGGAGCCGTCGGGCCACACCGTCTGGGTGTAATGGCCTTTGAGGACAATCACCACATTGTAGTGTGCCGCGGCCTCGATGGCTTTGAGCAGGCGTGTGGAGGCTGTTGGGTGGGAGCCGAATATGCGGTCGAACTCGCCGGCGTGGGGCGTGAGGATGCTGCGCGGCGGCAGATAGTCCAGCATGGATGGGCGTCGGGAGATGCAGTTGAGGGCGTCGGCATCGAGAATCACCGGACGTCGCTTGGCGCGCATGTATTTCAGAAAACTGTCCAGAGCCAGTACTGTGGCCTCCGAGCGTCCTATTCCGGGGCCGATGGCCACGGCGTCGGCCTCGATGTCGCTGTCGAAACTGTGGATATCCAGAGGCTCGCCGTCGGTTTCGAACATGGCTGCCGGGACTGCCGTCTGCATTACATAGAACGCGCATCTCGGCGCGCGGCACACCACTTTTCCGCAGCCGGAGCGCAGTGCGCCTCGGGTTGCCAGAACGGCTGCGCCGAGCATGCCGTAACTGCCGGCACACACCAGAGCGGTGCCGAGGTCGGCTTTGCTGGCAAAGGGGTTGCGTCGGGGCATGATTTTACGCACTCCGGCGGCATCGACCAGGCGGGCGCGGCAACGGATGCCGTGCAGCAGGTCGCGGGGATATGGCAGGGGAAGCGCTTTCCAGCGGCCGAGCAGGTCGGCGTTCTCGGGCATGTAGAACGCCAGCGACGGCCCCACGAGAGTGAGGGTGAGACTGGCATGCACGATGTTGTTGTTGATCATGCCCACCGAGAGGTCGGGAGTCATGCCGGAGGGCAGGTCGATGGATACCACAAAACCTTCCGAGGCGTTGATTTTGCGCGCCAGCACCTGATAGCCGCCTCGCAGCGGCTTTTTGTATTCGCGGCCGAAGAGTCCGTCGACCACAATCATGCCGGGCACGAACTCCGGCATCTGGAGGTCCATATCCACGGTTTCGAAAAGGAAACCCTGGCCGGCGGTTTCAAGAAAGATTGTGCGGGCTCTCACCACGTCGGCGCAACGTGTGTTCGCCACATTGATGAAGTAGACGCTCGCCGGACATCCTGCGTCGTGCAGGGCGGTTGCCGCGGCGAAGGCATAGGCGCCGTTGAGGTCGTCGCCGGCGAACACCACCACGGGGGGTATGGAGCCGGAGCGCAGTGTGAGCACTTCGGCGGCCACGGCGGCGCCGACGGCGTCGACAAACACGTTGCGCCGCTCCGTTGCCAGTGCCCGTTCCTGCTCGGGCAGGCGGGCAATGTCGGCGGGGCGACCGAGAATCGACTCGAGCAGTCGCTCGATGTCGGCAGGAGAATAGATATTCTTCATCCTGCCGTTTGCGTTACGCTTTAAGGAGTTCGTCGAGCTTGGCGCGCACGGTTTCCTCTTTCTGTGCGCCGGCGAGCCGTGCCACGGCTTTGCCGTCTTTGAAGAATATGAAGGTGGGGACGCTCATCACGCGGTTGGCCATGCAGAAGTCGTTGCCGTCGTCGGTGTTGTACTTGCCTATCTCCACACGTCCTTCGTATTCTTCGGCCAGTTTGTCGACCATGGGGCCCATGGCCACGCAGGGTCCGCACCATGTCGCCCAGAAGTCTACCATCACGGGTTTGCCGCTCTCGATTATCTGTTCTACGTTTTCGTCGGTGAATGTCAGTGCCATATTGTATTTGTGTTGTTGGTTTTCTGTTGAATTTTTTGATGTCACATTGCCTGGCGGCTTCGTTCGAGCCGGAAAGCCACCTCGGCGTGTCTGAGGTTGCGGACGAATTCGGCCGTGGGATGCACCTTGGCAGTGGTGTTGAAGGTGAGCTTCCGCTGAAGCCCGGGGTCGTGGACTGTTATGACCACATCGACCGGTTCCACCTCGGAACCGTCCTTTACGGGCGTTTCCAGCAGCGCGGCCACGGTGTCGGCCTGCGAGGGCTCCAGGATTATGTTCAGTGTGCGGAACAGGCGGCCGTGCAGTTCGGCGAGGCGCCTCACTTTCTCCACATTGAAGCGCAGGGCGCCGTTGCGGTCGGTTTTCAGCTGTCCGTACACCATAACAGGTGTTCCCGGCACGAGCAGTCCTCCGAGCCCGGCCATCTGGCGCTCGAACACGGCAAAGTCGGTGGAGCCGCTGAAGTCCTCTATTTTCACAATTGTCATGCTGCCTCCGGCGCGGGTGGTGCGTTCGTTCACCTCCATGATCATTCCCGCTATTGCCAGCGACTGCATGGGCTGTGTTATTTCGTTCTTTTCGGCAATGGAGCAGTCGGCGCCGTATTCCACTTCCACGCGGAACGGATCCAGCGGATGTGCCGAGAGGTACATGCCCACGAGTTCGCGCTCGCGGTTCAGGCGCGCCAGGTCGCTCCATTCCGGAGCGTGGGGCAATGGCGGGCGGCTGGCTTCCACAAGACTGTCGTCGTCGAATCCGAAGAGCGAGGCCGACTGCGTGGTGCGCGCGTTCTGGTACTGGCCGCCATAGCGTAGCAGTATTTCACTTGCGGTCTCGCCGCGTTTTCCTATTTCGGCCACCAGGTCCTCGCGCTTTATGCCATGGAAGCAGTCGAAGGCTCCGGCCAGTGTAAGGCCGTCGAAGACTCGGCGGTTGAGGGCCCCCGAAGGCACCCGTTCCACGAAGTCGTAGATGTCCTTGAACGGTCCGTCGGCGCGTGCCGATATTATTTTGTTCACCACATCGGACCCGACTCCCTTGATGGCGCTGAGGCCGAAGCGTATGTCGCCGGCGGAGGTTACGCTGAACGACATGCCGCTCTCGTTGATGTCGGGGCCTTTCACGCTTATTCCCATGGCTTTGCACTCGTCCATGTAGGTGGTGAGCTTGTTGGTGTCGTTGATGTTGCGGCTCAGCACCGCGGCCATGAACTCGGCAGGGTAGTTGGCTTTCAGGAATCCGGTCTGGAAAGCTACCCAGCTGTAGCAGGTGGCGTGGCTCTTGTTGAAAGCGTAGGAGGCGAATTTCTCCCATTCTTTCCAGATTTTTTCAAGGATGGCGGGGTTGTGTCCTCGCTCTCGGCCGCCGTCCATGAAAATATCCTTGAGCTCGTTCATTTTCTCGATCTGCTTTTTACCCATTGCCTTGCGCAGGGTGTCGCTCTGGCCGCGGGTAAGGCCGCCGAGCAGTCGCGACAGAAGCATCACCTGTTCCTGGTACACAGTGATGCCGTAGGTGTCCGAGAGGTATTTCTCCATCTCGGGGATGTCGTAGGTTATGGGATGTCGGCCGTGTTTGCGCTCGATGAACTCGGGTATGTTCTCCATCGGCCCCGGGCGGTAGAGGGCGTTCATGGCGATGAGATCCTCGAACACGGTGGGTTTGAGCTCGCGCAGGTAGCGTTGCATGCCGGCACTTTCGAACTGGAATGTGCCCACGGTGGCGCCGCGGCTGTAGAGTTCGTAGGTGGCTTTGTCGTCGAGCGGAATGGTGTCCATGTCGATGTCGATGCCGCGGTGTGCCTTGATATTGGCCACTGCGTCGCGGATGATCGACAGCGTTTTCAGCCCGAGGAAGTCCATTTTTATGAGGCCGGTGCTCTCGATAACGCTGCCTTCGTACTGTGTCACCAGAATGCGGTCGCCGTTCTTGTCCTGGGCGGTGCTCACGGGCACCCAGTCGGTGATGTCGTCGCGGCAGATAATCACACCGCATGCGTGCACACCGGTGTTGCGCACTGTACCCTCGAGTTTGCGGGCATATTCCATAATCTGCGCCACTTCGGGGTCGGCCATGGCCTTCTTGAAGTCGTCGACATAGTCGATGAGGTTGCCCACCGTCTGTTTCAGCTCCTTTTCCTTCTTTGGGTCGCGCGGGTCGATGGGCATGTGGTCGGGCACAAGCCTGGTGAGGGCGTTGCTCTTGTCGATGGGGTAGTTCATCACGCGCGCCACGTCCTTGATGGACGTTTTGGCTGCCATGGTGCCGTATGTGATGATGTGCGCCACATTGGGTGCGCCGTAGCGCTCGGTCACGTAGTTGAGCACGTCCTCGCGGCCGTCGTCGTCGAAGTCGATGTCGATGTCAGGGAGCGATATGCGGTCGGGGTTGAGGAAGCGTTCGAACAGAAGATCGTATTTCAGCGGGTCGATCTGTGTTATTCCCAGGCAGTATGCCACTACGGAGCCGGCCGCGGACCCACGCCCCGGGCCGATGCTCACGCCCATGGCCCGTCCCTGGCGTATGAAGTCTTCCACGATGAGGAAGTAGCCGGGGAAGCCCATGGTCTTCATTATGTGCAGCTCGAAGCGTATGCGTTCCTCCACTTCCGGCGACAGTACTTCGCCGTAGCGGCGGTGCGCGCCCTCGAATGCTATCTTGGCAAGGTAGTCGGCCTCGAATTTTATGCGGTACAGTTTGTCGTAGCCACCGAGAGCCTTTATTTTTTTCTCGGCGGCCTCGCGCGAAAGCACCGTGTTTCCGTGCTCATCGCCGGTGAACTCGGCAAAAAGCTCCTCTTCGGTTATGCGGCTGCGGTATTCCTCCTCGGTGCCGAACTCGGCGGGTATGGCGTAGAAGGGCATGATGGGAGCATGCTCGATGCTGTATTCCTCCACCTTGGCGGCAATTTCCGTAGTGTTCGCCAGCGCCTGCGGCAGATCGGAGAAGATGGCCTCCATCTCGGCACGTGTCTTGAACCATTCCTGCTTGCTGTAGAGCATGCGGGTTTCGTCGTTGAGGAATTTGTTTGTCGACAGGCATATGAGGCGGTCGTGTGCCTCGGCATCGGCCTCGTCGACAAAATGGCAGTCGTTGCTGCATATAATCTTGACACCATTCCGGTTGGCGATGTCGATAAGCTGCGGCTCTATGCTCTGCTGCAGGCGGTATGTCTCGTGGTTGGCGCGTGGCACTGTGGCCTTGTGGCGCTGCAGTTCGATGTAGTAATCGTCGCCGAATACACTTTTCCACCACTTCACGGCCTCTTCGGCACCGGCTGTGTCGCCGGCCAGCAGCAGGCGCGGAATTTCGCCGCCGAGGCATGCCGAGCATATAATCAGTCCCTCGCGGTGTTCGGCAAGGTGTGCCTTGTCGATGCGCGGACGGAAATAGAAGCCTTCGGTCCATGCCTTGGAAACCAGCTTTATGAGGTTGCGGTAGCCGGTGGCGTTCTTGGCAAGTACCACCAGGTGCCTGCCTGTATCTTTTTTGTCGGAACGCTCGCGCATGTCGCCTGACGCCACGTACATTTCGCAGCCGATAATAGGCTTGAGCTTCCGGCTGCGTGCCGCTTCCAGTTCTGTGCGTGCTGTTTCCGCGGCTGCGCTATCGCCGGCCTCTTCGGCTGCCTTGAGCTTGCTTTCCGCCTCAGCCACAGCACTCTTTACTCCTTTGTTGTGTTTGCCGATGGCATTCACAAACTCCATAGCTCCGAACATGTTGCCGTGGTCGGTTATCGCCAGAGCACCCATGCCGTCGGAGGCGGCCTTTTTTACAAGCGCCGGAATTGCCGACAGTCCGTCCAGCACCGAATAATGGGTGTGTACGTGGAGGTGGACAAATGGTGGAGGTGTTGCCATTGAGGAGCGGAGTTGTTGTTATTCAATAGTTTGGCTGCCGCCGATTGCCGGGGACTCCGGGATAGGGCGATTCAAGATTCAAAATTACAAAAATTCCTCCTCACGTACAAGAACAATTTCTCAACCACTATCCCGTCTTTACATCACCCAACGACTTTATGGCATCGTCGAGAGGCGTATCCTTATCGAGTCCCATCATGCGGCGCAATCTCCAGCGTGCCTGCTTCACCGATTCGGGACGTATCACCAGCAGTCTTGCAATCTTGTTGTTGTCCAGGCCCATGTAGATGTAGGTAGCCAGGCGCACATACGAATCGGACAGCGCGGGATATGCCGCATGCAGGCGGGAAATGAAGTCCGGATTCACCTTCACGAACAATTGCTGGAAGGTGTCCCATTCCTCACCGCCGGCAATGTGCATCTTTATCTGTGTTTCCAGCCTTCCGGCTTCCTGGGCCCCTATGATGCCATCCTTGAGCATTCCTTCGATTTCCTCGCGAAGGGCGGTGAGCATGTTGTTCTTGTCTTCCATCGCAAGCATGGTTGCAAGGAGTTGGCGCCGGCTCTTTTCCAGCTCGAGCCGGCTGTCGCGGCTTGCGAGCTGGTGCTTTTTCTGCTTGCGGTAAAGCATGAAGTAAATAACACCGCCCAACAGCAGCACGACAAAAAGAGTTGCTGTGAAGTAGAATCTTGTGCGTTGTGCGCGTTCATTCTCGCGGGCCATTGCCAGCGATACCTCGCGCATGTTGGCCAGGCGCAGTACTTCTTCCGGCTGGTTCCGGGCATAATCCGAATCGGAATAGAGGACATACAGTTTCTGGTATTGCAGGGCGCTGTCGATTTTGCCTTCCCTCTCCATTGTGGACGCATAGGCCGACATTATAAGTCCTTTGTATCCGTAGTCATCGACGAAATCTATGTTGTTCATGGCCCGGCGGCTGAATATCACGGCCGAATCGGCCTGCCCCTTATGGTCGTAATAGCTGCTGAGAAACACCTCGTACTCGCCTTGCATATCGCGGTATGCCTCGCTGTCCTCGACAGTACGGTATGCCATGAGCAGCCAGCTCACATCGTCGGTGTGCGCATAGAGGTTCCGGAGCACAAGATTGTATGCATAGGCATCGCCAGTGATTTCCGGGTCTTCCAGAAGGCCGAGCAATATTGCTTCACCTTCATCGGAATTGCCACGCCTGAACTGGATGTTGGCGATGTTTATGGCATTTTTCGCCACGGTTTTGTGGTATCCCAATTCACGGTTTATCTCATCTGCCTTGCGCATATATTCAAGGCTTTTGTCGTGTTCCCCGATGTGATATAGATTCGTTCCGAAGTTGATATAGATGGCTGCTGTCATCGGGGCGTCGCCTACCGAACTGTAGAATCTCATTTCTTCGTCGATCTCATGATACGACCGCACACCCCTCGTTTTCGACATCTGGCGCAGAAGCGACCTGAACCTGAAAAAATCGTAGGTATATCGAACGGAATCAATCATTGCCATGCTTGTTGTTATAAGCATCAGTGCCGAGTCCTTATATCCCGCGCGCGACAGCAGTCGGGCTCTCCAGTAATGGCTGCGTATATGCCTGACGTCGCCGGAGTCGCAACTTTCCGAGAGATGTTCGAGCAACTCCACCTTCTCGCTTAGGCTGTCGACCGGCAGATAGTCCATGAAATCCTGCTCCAATTCCAATGTCACAGCATCGAAATCCGGATCTGTCGATTCCCAACGGAACGGTTCAAGTCTATTGATGTTCTCGCTGCAGGAAATAAGCAATACTGATAAAAAAACGATGGGCAGGAGGCATTTCATGCTCCAAAGATAGTAAATTCCGCCAAATACACGCCCGGTAGACCTTCAGTAGACTGCAATAATTTGCTTTTAACTTCCTGTTGCATCAATTTTGCGAACGACATCACAAGTAAAAAAACAACTCAGATGAAGAAATTTTACATCGCTCTCCCGTTCTTGCTATGTTTCTCGGGAATTCTTGCACAGGAAGCTTCCTATGAGCATCCGACTGCCCTGCGTTACGTAGGAACCATAACTGACACCGACCCTACTCCGGTTGCCAGTTTCACCACACAGAATCCTGTAAACAACGGAGCCTTCATGTGGATTCCGGCTGAAAAGTCGGTGAAATACATCGATTCCTCCACGGGCGTGCCTTCGGCATGGAACTGGTCGGCAGATGGTGGTGTCATCGAAGACGCATCTTCGCGGAACGCTATAGTAAGATACAATAGTGTGGGAACCTACGATTTCCCTAAACTGACGGTGGATTACCCTTCGGGAACTTCGGAATACCAGCCCGATCTGAAACTCAAAGTCGGCGGCGTGGCCGAGCTGTGCCTGGCGGATTGCCGCGAATGGGCGGTGACCTATGGCCTGGGAACAAACTTCTACGACCAGGACTTCGGCGCCACTAACGGCTGTCTGGGAGGTACAAACAAGCTCGACATCGCTGGTGTGGGCAATTTCTACATGATGTCGCTCGAAGAAGGTTTTCTCGACGGTGTGAATGTGTATCTGAACACCAAGCCCACCCGCTGGAAAGAGGGTGCGAAAATCCGTATCAGGGCATGGATGTCGCTGCTCGGCGAAAACGACATACAGTTCACCGGATATCCCCTCGAAGGCGGATATGTGGATTTCGAGGACATAAAGACTGCCGACGACGGCGTATGGGTGCCGGTAAAGAACGGTGCGGTAATCCAGATGAGATTCGACAATCCTGTGGAATTATACGGCAAACAGCTTATTTTCATCGACGTGGACGGATGGAGCAACGACCCCGCCACAGAGGATTTCCATATGCTCATGGACGTGATGCCCAACAGGACAATGGCTCCGGAAGATGCTTCCAACAAGCTTGCACATAACTCGTTTGTTCGTCTGAGCGGCGAAAGCGACTATCTGCGCCCGGTGAGCTACTTCGGTGGCAACTACGGAAGCTTCATGATATGCCCCGTGGTACGTGGCGGAGAGACCCCCGTAGGTTCCGTATCCCAGATTGACGTAGCCGATATTCCGGCCATGCGCTATCGCATGGAAGGCGGCGCGGTAGTGCTCTCCGGTGCCGACGGAAGGTTCGAGGTGTTCAATATCGGAGGTATGCTTTGCCTCAGCGGGGAAATAGCCGGCGGCACAGCGGAAATTCCTGCATCCACTCTGGTTCCAGGCATTTATGTTGCCCGCAACGCATTTGGCCAGACGGTGAAATTCGTGGTAAAATAAACAGATTACACTATTCAATCAGATATTCAACATGAACGTTATTTCTAAATGCTTGTTTGCCGCGGCAGCACTCAGCCTGGCAACATCGGCTTTCGCAGCCGATAACCCGGTATGGAAAACGGTATCGGCGAGTGACAACACGGTGTACGCCATAAAGGCCGACGGAACCCTCTGGGGCTGGGGTGACAATGAACTGGGCGAGCTCGGACAGGGATCGGTAGACCAGAAGCAGTCGTCCACACCGCTTCAGATAGGCACCGACAACGACTGGAAAGCGGCCTACGGAGCCAGGGGTTGCGGATTCTTTATAAAGGAAGACGGAACACTATGGACTGTGGGTTCCAATGAGAAACAGATGTCCGGCGTCGGTGACGGAGTAACCAAACACACCTCACTGGTGCAGGTCGGTACCGATTCCGACTGGGAATCGCTCGGCACATCCATTACATGGTGCTTCACCGTGATGGGCATAAAGACCGACGGCTCACTCTGGGCATGGGGTAGCGGAGAGGATTTCTGCCTTGGACAAGGCGATACCCGAAACAGCTCCGTACCTATCAGGGTCGGCACCGACAACGACTGGAAACAGGTGTCGATAGGTTCCACACATGTCCTTGCCCTTAAGGACGACGGCTCACTCTGGGGCTGGGGATTCGCTCCCTATAAACAGCTCATCAACGAACAGACAAGTGTAAAAGTGCCCACCCGCATCAGCAATGACAAGTGGCAGGCAGTATATGCCATCAACAATGCATCATATGGCGTGAAAGAGGACGGCACTCTGTGGGCCTGGGGCGACAACCAGGAGAATATACTCGGACTCAATTCCGATATGAGCGGTCTGGAAGAAGGTGCGACCCTGCCCAACGTGGATGTTCCCACACAGGTGACCGCTATTTCCGCGCCGGTGACCGCGTTGAGCGGATGCCAGTATGTGCGTGTTGTTATTGCCGGAGGCAAGGTGCTCGCATGGGGCGCAAATGCCAACGGTGCTTTGGGCGACGGCAAAGGCGAGTCCTACGAAGTGGGTATGAATCAGTTCAGCTACACGCCCGTCGAGGTTCTCCTGCCTGAAAACACAACATCCGTGCAGCTGTCGTCGGGCCAGCGATTCTCGTCGGTTCTCACCAGCGAAGGTGTGCTCTATGGATGGGGTTCCAACCGCTGGGGACAGATGGGCAATTTCGTGGACGATTCCAACCTCACATTCGAAAATACGCCCATTATGATGGGTGTGCCCGCGCCTCCCAAGCCGGGTGAATACACATTCGATGCCGAGAACATCCCCACCTCTCTTGACGACGCCGTGTCGATAAGGATGACAGGGGAATGGGACACCGCAGCGTTGCAGAAATTATGCTCGGCCATCGGAGCCAACCTCGGCTTCCCACCCGTAGGCAACAGCAAACTCGAAACGGTTGACATGTCGGAAGTGACATTCGCCGAGAACACATCGTTCTATGTATCCGCCGGCATGCAGAACGCCGGAGTGTTCAAGATGTGCAAGGCTTTGAAATCTGTCAAATTCCCTGCCAACGCCACCACTGCCAATATAACAAGCCTCCAGGGCGCTTTCTGGAACTGCGAGAAACTTACGGCATGCGATGTATCGGCATTGACCGGTGTCACAAATATCAACGACGCGTTCTATGGCACTGCCATCACAATGGCCGATATGTCGAAATGGGCCAATGTGACCAAGAGCGAGGATGCTTTCGGCAAGTGCTCACAGCTTGCAAGCGTTGTCCTTCCTGCCAGTTTCACCATCGGTAAATTCCTGTTCAACAGTTGCAGCGCACTGAAGCTTATCGACTGGAGTCTGTTTGCCGGCGAGGAAGCCCCTGTCATTTCTGAAGAGGCGATGGTTTTCGAGAATCTCACCGAGGAACAGCAGGCGCAGATTACTATGATGGTGCCGGAAGCCGTGTTCGAATCGTTCAAGGCATCGCCAGTATGGAAATACATCACTCTTCAGGCGGTTGGACAGCCCGAAGAAGGCGTGTACACCGTCGATGCCAATACCATTCCTTCCGACCTCAAGGACGCAAGGAAACTGACATTGACCGGCTACTGGGAAACCACCAATTTCAAGGCTCTTTGCGATGCCTTGGGCAACAACGCAGCCACAACCGGCAATTCCGTGCTTGAAAAAGTGGATATGAGCATGGCCGAAATAGCAATAGGAACAAACCTGGAGGCACAGTTCCCCGGTATCTTCGGAACCATTACCAAAGGTATTTTCCAGAACTGCAAGGCATTGTCCGAAGTAGTGATGCCGGTTGCCGAACAGGCGGCTAATTTCCGTTCGTTCGAGCAGGCATTCTACGGATGCGCTGCGCTTACCGAAATCGACCTTCGCGGCTGCACAGGCCTCAACCAGACCGCCGCTGCATTCTACGCATGCTCCACACTCGAGAATGTGGTTCTGCCATCCAATTTCACATTCGCTACAGAAACTTTCGACCGTTGCGAGGTGCTGGCAAAAATCGACTGGTCGGCATTCGAAGGAACCGAGGCTCCCGCTTTCAAGACCAATTCCATTCCTCTGCGAGGCAAAGAACTCACCATCGTGGTGCCCGATGCTGCCTTCGATTCGTTCAGCACTGCCGACACTTGGAAAAGCTTCAACATCGTAAAGGCGTCACAGTCGTCAGTAGAGGAAATCGAAAGCGTACCCGCCGACAACGGCTACCGTGCCGTTTATAACTTCAGCGGCCGCCATGTGACCACTCTTGCTCCCGGCCAGGGTATCGACACCCTGCCCGCCGGCCTCTACATTGTTGCCGGCCGCAAGGTGCTCGTGAAATAAGTCCGCACTTTTCCCGATATATCAAAAGATGCTGTGTCCCAACCGGGCGCAGCATCTTTTTTGATATGTGAACATAGAGTATGATTGAATGCCGGGAATAATGTATATTTGTTCCGTTATCAAAATTTCCGGATGAAATACATAAACAGATACATCATTCTGGCAATGGCAGCGGCCGCATTGCTGATAACGGCAACAGAGGCGCATGGTTCCGACGATACATATCGCAGGGAAGCCGATTCGTTTCTGTCGGACATGCCGGCAAAACTCCAGGAAAACCAGGCCGGTGCAATACGCATGGCCATTGCCGGTGACACTGAGTCGCTTGATGGCGTAAGAAATTCGCGTAACAGCATCCCCGAACTGCCGGCGGGAATAAGGCGGATGAATGTGGGCGGCAATCTCGCGCTTTTCAGAGACATCAGGTATGACAACGACACCATCCCTCTACTGATATATTTACATGGCGGCGGATGGACCATAGGAAGCATAAACAGCTGCTCGCGATTCTGTGCGGCTATGGCCGGCAATGGCATTGCCGTTCTTGCGGTGGACTACCGCCTTGCTCCCGAGCATGGCTATCCGGAGGGACTGGACGACTGTATGGCCGCTGTGGATACGGCGGCAGCCAATCTCGACCGGTGGAAGTGTAGCAGCATTTCTTTGGGGGGCGACAGCTCCGGCGGCAACCTGGCGATTGCCACAGCAATGAGTTTTCCGCGGGATACATTCAAAAGCATGGTGGCATTTTATCCTGTCACCAAAGCCTATGCCGATAATTCTTCGAGCTGGAAAGAGTTCGGAGACGGTTTCGGACTCGACAGCGGCCTTATGGAAGCCTTTAACGAGGCTTACACATCAGACATACACAATCCTCTGGTGTCGCCGGCCGAGGCTTCCGACGATGTGCTGAAAACACTGCCGCCCACATTGATGGTGGCTGCGGACCGCGATATTCTGAGAGACCAGGGCGCAGATTTTGCCGACCGCCTGCGGCGGCTTGGCAACAAAGTGGAGTACCGGCTGGTGCCCGGTTCGGTGCATCTGTTCATAACCGTTCCGGGGCAGGCGGCGGCGTTCGGCTATGCCGTGTCGGAGGCTTCCGCTTTCATCCACGCTTGCGATGTCAGAGCGGATTCTCCTCGTCGTCGCGTTCGAGGTTTATGAAGGCGTTCCATATCGCGCCCAATGGCATGCGTATGCAGTTCTGAATCACATATTCGGTGGATACTTCCTCGTCGAGCAGGAATGAGCATTCCATCCTTATCTGGTTGGCGCGTACCACGGCTGTGGGCATGCTGTGTCGGCAGTTGTTGCGGTTAGCCAGTCGGTAAGGGTCGCGCGAGGGTTCGTATTCAGGGGCGCCGGCGGCGAAGCTCAGCCGGTTGTTGTGCACTATTATGTAGATTACGACGTCGTGTTTGAAATCGGCGTCGGCGGCCTGTACTACTACAATGTCGCCGTCTTCGTCGATGCGCGAGGAAATATTGGCCTTGTCGAGCAGGCCGCGGATAATATTTACGTCGATATGGTTCATGTGTGCGAGGATATAGTATAAGTCGGAGTATCTATTTCATGTTCCAGCGCAGTACCGCCGGAACGGGTTGTGCCCAGGTGGTTCCGTAGGCGCCATAAGCGTTGTGCATCGGCAGCGGCACAGTGGCGGTCGCTGTGTTTCCGTCGGCAGTTGCCGTTCCGGAGCCGCCGATGACAAATGGCGCCGAGAAGAGAGTGGTGCTGGCGAAGCCGGCTTCCTGCGGCGGAATTTCCACTATGCCGTCGCCGACTGTCAGCGACACGATGCCGGGAGCAGCGGCGCTGTTGAGCGGCGATAGCGGTGAGCCGCCGCGGTAGATGCCGATGAGCCGGAACCGCGAGGGACAGGCAGTGCTGCGTTGCATGGGCACAGCCCACGGGTTTTCGGATGCGACCATCGGCGGGCGGGCCTCAAAGCTTACCACGGGAGCGAGCCAGCCATCTACGAATGTGCATGCGAAGGCCTCGCTCCAGCCGGGAGTGTTGTCGGCGACGATGATTTCGTAATGTGGTATGTTGTTGCCGGATTGGTCGGTATAGACCATGTTCAGTCCGTACCATCCCTCTGTCCGGTTTCCGACGGATGGAAGAGCCAGAACCGGGAATCTGCGGCGCATGTTTTCGTCGGCGTTTTCGGCTGTGGTGGCCGAGATGTATCCGGCAGGAAGCCCGCGGATGCCGGCGATGCTCAGGGTGCCGTCGGCCTCGACGATGAACTGCCGCAGCACTTCGCCTTCGGAATCCGTCGCGCGGATATGGCTTCTGCCGGCGATGGTCTGTCGGTGCATGTCCAGTCGCCGGACGAGGCTTCCGCTTACGAGCAGGGCGGTGCCGGCGGCGGTCCAGGAGTCTATTCCGGTTATGCTCACGGAGGCTTCGGCAGGGGCGAAACCTGGTGCCGGGTATGCCAGAATTCTTGCTTGCAGTGTCTGTCCGGCTCCGGGGCTGGCGGCGATGCCGATGTCGAGATTAACGCTTGTCTGTCCGCGTCGGAAAACGGCCGCAGGCAGGTGGCTTATGATATTCCACCGGTCGTCGGCGCCGAGCACATAGGAGGTGTCGGGCAGGTTGGCGCCTTCGCGCACCAGCGAGAGTGTCAGCCGGGTGTCGCATGGTGCGCCTGAGGTTGTGATTTCCGTTGATGCCGGAACAAAACGCAATGTTGCCGGTATGGCAGGCTGTTGCGGGTCATCGCCGGGTCGAGGCCCGGGTGCTGGCTCATCCGAAGGACTGCAGCCGGTGAAAAGGCAGGCTGTCAGCAATAATACGGCGATGTGCCACGCATGGCTCATAGTGGTCAGCTGCGGTGGAAAATCAGCGAATTGGTGCCGGAGGGGCTTACCTTGAGGGTTACTTCCGCCGATTCTATCACCGGCAGGTTGTGGTCGACATGTCCTATGGGCACACCGAAAGCGATGGGATAGTTGCAGCCGGCGGTGGCATCCCGGATCATGGATTCCATGTCGGTGTAGTTGCGGTCGGGCCGGTATTCGGTGAACTGCCCTACAATAAGGCCGCGAAGGCGTCCGAGCACTCCCGAGAGCCTCAGCTGGTAGAAGATGCGCTCGATTTTGTAGATGGGTTCTGCCACATCCTCAAGGAAAAGTATGCTGTCGGGGACGATTATGTCGTAGGGTGTCGATATCAGTTCGGCCAGCACGGCAAGATTGCCGCCGAAAAGTCGTCCCGACGCTATGCCGCGTCGGTCGAATTCATGGGATGGGAAAACGTAGGCAGGCCGTTCGCCGCGCAGGATGCCGAAGAGCGATGCGGTGTCGGCATCGGATGTCCCTTTCATAATCTGTGCTGCCATGGGCGAATGGATACTTGCCACACCTTTGCTGGCCATGAGTGCATGCATGGCGGAGATGTCGGAGAAACCTATCACCCATTTGGGGTCGTCGGCAAGCGGCAGGCGGGCAAGGCGGTCCATGATGTGTACCACGCCGTAGCCGCCGCGCGAGCACAGCACGGCGCGCACCTCGGGGTCGGTGAGGGCGGCGGCCATGTCGGCATACCGTTCGTCGGCGGTGCCGCTGAAGTTGCCGTGCGAGCCAAGTGCATGCGGCATCACTTTGGTGCGCCATCCCTGCTGTTCGAGCACAGCCACGGCTCCTGCCACTTTAGCGGGGTCGACAGGGCCGGCGGGTGAGCATATCGCTATTGTGTCGCCCTTTTCGATGGGTGCGGGGAATTTTACCGGTGCGGTGGTGAGTGTCATTGCATGGATGTGTTGCTCAGCCATGTGCGGTACACCGGCCACATGGCCAGTGCCGCAGATACGGCTACGTTGAGGGAATGCTTGGTGCCGCTCTGTGGAATCTCGAGCCATATGTCGGCGGAATCGACAACGGCAGAATCGACGCCGTCGACCTCGTTGCCCACCACAATGGCGTAGCGTTTGCCGGCTTCCGGGACGAAATCGGTCAGCGACAGGCTGCCGACAACCTGTTCGAGGCACACGATGGTCCAGCCCTGTTCGCGCAGGGCGGCGATGGCGTCGGCGGTGGAAGCGAAGTACTGCCATGCCATCGATTCTTCGGCGCCGAGTGCCGTTTTGTGGATTTCAGGCGACGGTGGGCAGGCGCTTATTCCGCATAGCACGACAGCGCTGGCGGCGAATCCGTCGGCGGTGCGGAACATCGAACCTATATTGTTGAGGGAGCGGACATTGTCCACCACCAGAGCCAGCGGGGCTTTGTCGGCCTGCCGGAACTGGCCTATCGTGGCGCGTCCCATGTCCCAGATTGTTTTTTTCTTCATTGCGGTGCTTGCGCCGCGGATGCTGTGGTGCGGCGCCTGTATGCAAATTTAGGATTTTATTTTCAACCGGCATGCCGGGGAGTGTAACTTTCCGGCATTGCCGGTGTCTTATATATAAGGAATCACCAAAACGATTGATGTAATGAAACATTTTGCAATTGCATTCTCTGTGCTGGCTCTGTCGGTAATGCCGTCATGCGCCATGACGAACAACCATCTGCGCCCGTCGTCGAACATGGTCACCAAGACGATGAACGTGGGAAACTTCGACGGCATTGAAGCTTCGCGTGTGAAGGTGGTGTACACCCCCGGAGCCGCAGGCCCGGTGACTATAAGCGCTCCCGACAACATAATGCCGTATGTGAAGGTGCGGGTTCACGACGGCGACCTTGAGTGCCGCATCGACCGCGATATCCAGATCGAGATGTCGTCCGGTCCGGTAGTCACTGTTACTGTAAGCGCCCCTGCTGTCGACGATTTCGAGGCATCCGTGTCGGGTATCATCCAGGTGGACGGCAACTTGAATGTTCACGACTTTTCCGCTGAAGCGAACACCGCGGCCCAGATTCTGGTGCCGTCGCTCACGGCCGCCGATGCTTCCTTCGAAGCCTCCACTGCCGGTGTTGTCACGGTGAACAATGCCATGGTTTCGGAAGATGTCGAGACGGAAGTCTCGACCGGTGGAGTGGTTACTCTGAACACACTTAAAGCTGCCAAACTGGAAGCCGATATCACTACCGGAGGTGTGGTGAATATCCACCAGGGCAATATCAACTACGGCGATCTGGAAGCCACCACAGGCGGTGTAATCAACGCACAGGGTGTTACCTTTGGCGGCGGCAAGGCATCAGCCACTACCGGTGGTGTGATTAATGTTTCGGGTAATACGCTCAGGAGGAGCGCTTCCACCGGCGGTTCAATCAATAACTGATAGTAGCCGTAAGATAAAAACTGAGGCCGCGCAGCGATTGCATATCCGCTGCACGGCCTTGTCTGTTTTCCGACAGTTAAAAGGATGGCTTTTCGCGGCATTCACGGTTTTTCATGTTTCCGTAGTTTTCGAGTGCCCATGCCACAAGTCCGGTGATGTGCGGCATAAGGCTGCGGCCAAGGCCGGTGAGGGAATATTCCGTGCGAGGCGGAATTTCGGCATAAAGCCGGCGGGAAACCAGGCCGGAATTTTCGAGATTGCGCAGCGTGTCGGTCAATACCTTAGGAGAGATGTCGGGGATGGCCTTTCCGATAGCATTGAAGCGTGTGGCTTCGTTCTCGGAGAGGACACACAGAACAAGCATGGACCATTTGCCGGAAAAGCGGGAAATCACATTTCTGATGGGGCATGAATCCACGCAGGTGAATTTTTCTAAATTTTCTTTCAGTTCCAACTTCTTCATTTTCAAAAAAAGTTACCGGAGGGTAAGTGTTGCACATTTTGGTAACTTGTTGTTTGTTATGTAGATGTGGTTTAATTTTGCGCTATCGAAAAGATAGCGGCTTGCTGCTGCAAAGTTAATAATCACTCTTAATAGACCCAAAAATGAACGAAGTGAAAACAGTTACCGAAGGCGATGGCTTCAGCCATGCCACTGTGGGAAATATCCATGGATTCGAAGGCAAGAAGTTCGTAAAGGATGCCACCGGTGCCTCCTCGTGTGAAATATCGTTCGGAACATTGCCTTCCGGTGAGGCTATACCGTTCTTCCACAGCCATAAGGAGAACGAAGAAAACTACATAATCCTGTCCGGCGCAGGGCGTTTCCAGGTCGACGACCAGGTGTTCGATGTCGCCGAAGGCTCGGTGGTGCGCGTGGCTACCGGTTGCGACCGCAACCTCAGATGCACCTCCGGAGAGCCCATGACATACATCTGCATCCAGGCTCTGGAAAACAGCCTCGGAGCATACACCATGACCGACGCCGAGATAACCGAACGCCCCATCCTGCTCTGAGAAACTTTCTGCTCATTTCTTGAAAGTCAGCGACAGCATGAACTCGCGCCCGCGTATGGCCGTTGTTATGGTGGTAGTGCTCAGAAGGCCATAGGAAGTGGCGGTGTACGCATCGCGGTTAAGCAGATTGGTTGCAGTAGCCTTCAGCTCCAGGACACTGCTGAGTTTATATGTTATTTTCGCATCGAGCATGGGCACATTGGTGCGCGTGCCGGCGAGCATTCCGTTGCTGTATAGCTCGCCGTAGAAGTCGACATAAACTTTCCGGCAAGGGTACACAGTTATCTGCATGCTGTTTACCATATCTGCCGTTTTGTCGGACATAATGTAGGGATACTCAGTTAAT